>JAJZXY010000005.1 GCA_021806165.1 Thermoplasmata archaeon | reverse complement strand
CCCTCCGGCAGCCATATCCTCCTTGTTACTGCAGTCACTGCACTCCCTCCGGACCACCCACTGTGTACGCTGTTTCCTGTACTTGCCTATTGGCCAATATTGTCTCGGCATTTATGGGGCCGGGACATAAGACAATCCTACACTTATTGCAAGATTCCCCGAATGCACCAAAGTGAGCTCATAGCTGGTTGGGAATCTATCGTTTCGGGAAGCTGGCCGGTAACCCTATAAGCCCCCGGACGGTTCATTCCATAATCTGGCAGAATAGGAAGGTGCAGACTGGCTGCCCCTGAAATTTCTCGCCAGGCGAATAATTCGAGGTATCGGAATGAAGCCAGGAAGGGAAGAGTTGGCCAATTTCAGAACGTGGGCCGCAGGTTCAGGAATTTATTCCCTGAGCACTGCAGTAAGAATGGTAAGGACGGTCTCATCACTTCATGAGAAACTGGGCCTTGACAAACCTGATCCATCCAGACTCTGGTCATATGTGGAGGAGCAGCTTAAGAGGGGGAGACGCGAGGGCACCATCAACTGCCAGCTGAGAGATGTTTGTGCGTGGCTCAAGTTCAAGGGTATCCGGATTGAAGTGCCCAGCATCCACCAGCGAAGAGCGGCAGAGCCCTGGGTGCCGACTGATGATGAAGTAATGAGACTCATAGGGCAGAGCGGCAACCACGGGAACAGAGGCACAGCGCTCAGAAACAGGGTCATCATCGAGGTGCTTGCCTTCTGCGGACTCAGGCTAGGAGAGCTTATTGATCTGAACATCTCAGACATCAGGGAAGGCTACCTCAAAGTCAGGAGCGAGAAGAGGGAGGCTGAGAGGAGGGTCGGTCTGCCTGCATTCCTTACATCCGACCTGAATACTTATGTTGCCAGATACAGGCGCGGCAGCGGCGATGCCCTCTTCACAGCCTGCGGGAGACGCCTGTCCTACAGCGCAGCAAGGAAGATGGTCAAGAGGGAGGGGAGAATGGCGGGCATCGACCAGATGCATCCGCACGCACTGAGGCACTGGTGCGCGACCAGGCTTGTGAGATGCGGTGTCAACCTGAGGGCGGTGCAGGTCCATCTGGGGCATGCTTCCATCAGCACCACGCAGCTCTACACCCATCTGTCAGCTGAAGAGGCCGCAAGAGAGGTCACGGGTGCCTTTGAGAGCACCTTCACGGGCAGCGTGAATGACTGCGCATGACGGAAGACTGGAGTTGCCGGCCCAAATAGGAATTGCATATCAGGCCGGAAAACGGCTGTCAATCCAGCCTGTTATCGAGTTCAAAGCACCCTCATCGAGTTTCGAGTCGTCTGCGTTGTAGTGCTCCGAAACATACAGAGCATTCAGCTCCTCAAGGGGCAGCGGTTCATGCTTCAGGACATGGTTGGCGTTGTCCGGGTAAGCGAATGATGCATTCCCGCTCCCCGACATGGCTGCTTCGAGCGCCTTCCCGTCAATATTCCAGTCTATCTGTATATCCTTCTTTCCTATCAGCACCAGGAGAGGCTCAGTCAGGCCCGAAAGGTGCGCTGGCAGGCTGTATGACCACAGCTCCCTCGAGAAGGGGAGGTTGTTTGGATTCTCCAGCGCGCGCAGCAGAGTCCTGACACCCTCCGGAAGTGAGGGGTCAGGCTCCACAGACTCGCCTGATGTGAACCGGGCAATCGCCTCGTCATAGAATTTCATCATGTTCTCGATCCCCGGGAGTGATTTGCCCTGTGCAAGGAGCTGGCTGCGTGCAACGTCTCCGACCGTCCTGCCCGGGACACCCGTAAGGATCAGACCGCTGAATCGTCTGTTTCCCTCTGCCTGCAGCTGGTAGTTGACAGCGTGGATTGCACCTTCGCTGTTTGTCAGTGCAAGCATTGGCCTGCCATCCTGCCCCATTTCAGACGCGAGCGCATTGACAGCCCCCCTGAGCTCTGCCAGGTGTGACTGCATGCTTATCTTTCCAGTGAACCTGGGAATATTCTCCATGACATGCGGACCAGAGGCCATCTTGTCGTAGCGCAGTGAGGCGATGCCGCGGAGCGCCAGTTCCTCAGCCAGAAGCCGTGCACTGCCGTTTGAGCCTGGAAGCAGCGGTGAGCACCAGTCCCTGTCCGTCGGGCCGCTGCCTGCTACAAATACTGCAAGGGCGCGGCATTCGTTAATGCCGGGGGAGGTCAGGGTGCCATGGATGGAGACATCCATCGCCCGCCACTCCATCTCCATGCTTGATACTTCTCCGGCCGTCATGCGTCAGCCCCGCCTTGATTCATCACCGCCGGCCGCCCCCGGTGATGTTATGGGATGACATTTCATTGAACAGCCTGTCAAGCTCCCGTCCATTGCCTCACTCTTCCGGAGATGGGGGATGGCAGCCGCCTCCAGCGGACCGATGAGGACGTACGCTGAAGGACCCGCGTCGCTCTTTGAGAGATTTCCAGAATAATCGCTGAAATCGCCTGGCATGCTGACCTCCTCCATATCGGAGTATATACTGCTGACCGCCTTTACTGCTTTGCGGCCAGTCCCCTGGCAGTATGATGTGCGCATCATACCTCGGTGTGAATGCCATGCCCTTCCCGGTCCTGCTCCAGAAGGCCTTCAGGTCATGCTGCCAGAGCACGCTGGCAATGCCGTCCGAGAGCTCCATACACTGCTTCACACCGATTCCGGCGGTAAGGTCATACGCGGCCTTGGTCCCGTCCACGTTCATGTGGCGGCATGCCAGTATGGCGGCTTTAATCACCCCTTCAACCAAGCTGTTCCTCCGGAAAATCAAGTCTTCACGGCACATGCTGAACCATTGCTGCCTCCCCTCAGCCCGGCGAGGTCGGTGCGGGCAGAGACAGGATGGCTGCTCAAAGGCCGGCCGTCCTTTGCCCGGCGCCCGACCGCGAATTTTGAGTTGAGGCATTTTCATTTTTAGGGCACCGGCCATGGATACCATGGCATACACTTATCCGCAACCGTCACCTTGAGTGCTGCATGGCATCGGGTGTTGAGCTGGATATAGGGGTAAGGGAGGGCACGCAGAACGAGGATTTCATCGCAATGGCAGTTGCAAACATTGCAGCCTTCAGCCTGGAAAAGGAGAGGGGGGAGGGGCTGCAGTGGCAGGTCATACGCGTGGATTCTGAGGGCCACCATCACTTCAGACTTGTCGTAAGGCACCCGGATAGGGCGCTGGATATAGGCCTGAAACATGCGCTCGAGCGTGAGATGAACAGACTGTCATCAATGGATGCTGCAGCGGTCAGGAAGGAGTATGAGCGGTGCGGGCGGGAGGGTATGAAGCCATCAAGGCTCCGCCACGTCAGCGAGCACCCTGATGTGTGGAGAGACGACTTCTGGAACTGGATCGGCTGACCGCCGTGCACTTTCCGGCAGGTCCGTCCCCGAACGGATAAATGGCATGAGCAATCTGCCTCCGAAATGCGTCGTTTTCGTGGCATGTCATATATAAACGGGGCGCCTCACATATTCGGGTTAAAGGGAAAATAACATCACCTTATATCCGGAAAAACAAGCGGTAGAATGAGAAGATTTGAAGCCGTACTTGCAGTAGGCATAGTTGTAATAGTACTTGGATCGCTGTTTGTAGGTTTCATGGCATCCTCCATTTTCTCTGAGGGGATAGAGACCAGCCACAGGGCGGGGGGCGGTGGAGGTACATACCACCTTACACTTCTCGTTTCCACTAACAACTGGTTCAGCAACCTTGTTGGAATGCAGCCTGCATTCTACGTGGTGCAGAACAACCACCTGCTGTCATCGGCAAACATAACTCTGCCTGCCAATGTGCCCATAAACATCACCATAATCAATTTTGATGATGGCTCTGCGCCCACCGACGCGCAGTTTGCCAATGTGACAGGCACCGTCGGCAATGTTGTCTACATCGCGAATGACAGCAACATTAACTCCACCACGGCTGGCGGAAGCGGTTCGGGCATCAACATAGGCGCAGCGCAGCCGGTGAGCTACGTCAACGACAGCAACATAGCACACACATTCACGATCCAGCTCGGGACGACAACAGTGGTCAACATACCCATTGAGCCCCTGTCAGTCGAAACAGCCACCTTCACACTCCCTGACGGCGTTTACCACTGGCACTGCATGGCAGCATGCGGCAGCGGTTCAAGCGGATGGGGCGGCGCAATGGCGACCAACGGCTGGATGGGCGGAGTACTCGATGCAGAGTGAACGGGCGGACGGAATCAGGCTGGCCCTGCCTTTGACAATTGAGGACAACAGCCCTTCATCGTCCAGGGCAGCAGCACCTGATGCTGAAAGGGAGGCGGGCAAATGGCTGAAGGAACTTGCCGTTTTTGCCGTGCTGGCAGCGCTTGTTGCAGCATACTGGTCAGTGACAGCCGGGATATCCCCGTTCGACCCGGCATTCACCCCCCTGTCCATTATCGCGGCAGGCCTGCTTGCTGCATTCTGGCTGCTCTTCCTCTACTTCGTGTTCTACCTGCTTCTTGGCGGAGTCTTCACATCATTCGTCGGCGTACTGAGGAGGAGGGTCTGGGCAAGAGTGCTCTTCCCCGCATATCTTGCAGTGCACCTTGTTGTATATGGCTATGTGCTTGAGAAGATCATTGTGCTGACATCGTCCAGGAGCCTGCTGACACTGGGGCCGCAGGCGTACCTGATGGCCATCTACTACTACCGTCCTCACACTATTGCCGAGGCGCTGGCAAGCATGACGCGGAATCCTGGCATCTTCATAATACTCCCTCCATTCTACGCGCTGGTGCTCGGTCCCTTCGCACTCTTTTCCGCATTCCTCATAGGCGTGCTTGTAGTGGTCCACACCGACAGGCTGCTGAGGGCCGCAGGGAGGCTGAGGAAGGCAGGGGGTTCAGTGGTGTACCCTGCCATGGGTCTGGTCGGGGGCGCGTCATGCTGCGTATCACTCCCCGACCTTGCCGCCTACGGATCTTTCTTTGGAGCAACGGCCCTCTCCACAGGTGCGTGGACAACGCTGCTCTACTACCTCTACTACTTCCTGCCCCTTACTGTCATAATCACATTCGTTGCCACGCTCCTGCCATCGGTAACGCATGGGCGGACGCATGATGTCCGCAGCGGCGCCGACTGATACATTCCATATACGGGGCTGCGTGGAATATCATGAAGCGGGACTGATGCCAAGGAGGGAGAGGCGGCAGCTGTTCTTTCTGATTATTGCTGCGGACGTCGTCATTTCTGTGATGCAGCTCGCATTCCTGCCCGGTGTCCGCTCCGGCACATTGGTTGGAGCGATTGCGTCAGGTGAGCTTGCCGCCACATTCCTGCTCTTCACCAGTCCACAGGTGCGAGTCAGCGCGAAGCAGGTGAGCTGGAGGGTGCAGCAGGGGCCGGACACCCGTGGGACCGGGAGATGGCGGGGGCTCCTTCGGCATGGGCGGCAAGGCGGCACAGGGCAGCAGCCTGCTCAACGGTCGCTTCGTGCCGCCGGAGGATGACGCATTAGTCCGAAAGGGGGCCGATTTGCGATGCGGGCAACAGCATGTATCTGTGTGTCGGGTCTGGTCTGCCTGTTTCATGGTATTTCATTTCCTCGTGGGGGATGGATGATTTCGACAGCCCGGAGGAGGAGGCAGGCTCGTAACCTCCCCGGGGAAGAGCCGGACAATAAGGAGGAGCGGGCGCTACTTCATGATATACGAAAACAGCAGCCATGAAATGGCGAAGGTGGAAGTCAGTGTGAATAGGAGGCGGCGAGTCTCCGCACAAATCACATGAGAAATGGGCCGGTGATGTCAAGGCATGGCTCTTCGCCTTCCGCCCTTATTCTTGCCATGGCTCCCACGGGGAGCACGGTGTTGGAACAGTTGTGGCCAAAATCGTCGCACTTGACAACAGGGAATTCGTAACCTTCCGAGAGTTCGGCAAGTATGTCCTCCATCCTCGCAAGCCTGCTCCTTTCAGCGCTGGACTGCAATCCCCATATGTAGCCTATGAGAACCCCCCGCAGCCTGTCAAACGCGCCTGTCTGGCAAAGCTGGGCCAGCAGGTAGCCGCATATCTCCGGCGTCATTTCAAACGCTTCCAGGAAGAGTATCGAGTCAGTGAGGTCGGGCATATACGGCGTGCCTGCAAGCTTCAGCAGGCAGCGCAAATTCCCTCCCAGGAGCCTTCCCTCGCCACAGCCACCTCTCACCGTCTTCCAGACGGAATTCTTCTCAACGGTACCGCCCCTTGCTTCGGACAGCCTTCCAGTGAATTCGCTGATGTCGTAGCCTGTCATCTTCCTGCCGAAGCCCCACATGACATCGTTGCCGTGGAATGTGACCATCCCTGTCCTGGCCTGGAATGCGTTGAGCAGTGCAGTTATGTCGCTGATACCCATGAAGATCTTTGGATTCTCCCTGATGATGTCAAAGTCGATGTAAGGCAGGCACATGTTCGACGTGTCGCCTCCCTGGGTGCATATGATCGCATCAACGCTGCTGTCTGCAAACATGCTGTTTATGTCGTCCGCCCTCTGGCGCGGTGTGCCGCCCGACCCATGGTGGTTGAGCAGTGCATTCCTGCCCAGCCTTGTTGAATAGCCAAGCCGCTCCAGTGCGGCGATGCCGCTGTCAAGCAGCGGTCTCAGCCCCGGGACAACTGCCGCGGAGGGTGAGACTATGCCTATTGTCGCGCCCGGTCTGAGCCTTTCCGGGAGTATGGTGTACGACATGTCAGGGACCACCATGGACTCCAAAGATTAAACTGAGCGCTTTCAGCCGCCCGCGGGTGCGGCGGCCCAGGTCCATCTCCCCGCCTGTTGTGAGAAGGGGCGCCCCTCCTCGGTCTATGCCACGTCGTCACCCGATGAATATGTGGGCCTGCCTTTGGTGGTTGCGGCGACCCTCTACCCTTCGCCTCCTCCCCCGAAACCACGCTTTGCTGCTGCAGTGAGAATCGCCATGTTGAGACCCCATGAGAGCTCAGACTCCCCGGAAACGCCGGGGGCTGCCGCCCTCGCTGCCTGCAGAATGGCCATCACCTGGAACCTTCCCGGATCCGACTATGCCGATAGCGTCGATGGGGGAAAGGCCGGTGTGCCGGTCGCACGCTCACCATTCGGGCACGTTACTTGCGTTCCCGGCCAGGCCCACAGCAGCCATGTGAAGTTCAGCCTCATTCCCTCCCTCCGGCCTGAGCAGTTCTGAGCAGTTCCTACACACCGCGATCCATAAAGGCACCGGCGGGGCAGGAAGCGGAGGCTAACACGAACACGGGTACTCCTCGAGGTCAATCATCAGCCAGGCTGTTCGGAGCTTGAAATGCTCAAGCCCTCGTTTCAGGTCTTCAACATTCATCACGGGCTTGATTTCCACATCTGCACCGGGGTTTACGAACGGAGGCTCGCTGATCTGGGGTATCATGTCTGCGCCCGGGAGGTCCAGTATGAAGCAGGCTGTCCTCCTTCCCACTTCTGGACCGGAGTAGGCCGCCTCGACACTGGCGTTCCGCATGAATGACGCTATCTGCCCCCTGCGCCTGGAGCACTGCTCCTGAACGATTCTGCCGTCTCCCTGCTGTTCGGAACATGTGCCATAACCATTACACGCATTCAATCATGGTCATGTTAACAAGGACCGGATTCTTCTTTTATAGCCTATCTTCCAACCGCAAGTTAGCATCTCTTCCCTGTAGACATGGTCGAGGCGCTGGACATCCGGCTCTATCTGCCTGAGACCCGGGAACGCGGGTATGCGTCCGCGACCTCCCTGTAGCGCTCTGCCCAGTTAGGCATCTCGCCACCGGACAGGAGGGCGTCAAGCCTGTCAAGGAATGCGTGCATTCCCGGCGCGAAGCCGAAGGCGGTCTGGCTGTGCAGCTTCCTGTGCTCAAGGCGCAGGAACGTCCCTTCGCCTGCCCGCGTGAGCTCCCACCTTATCACAGCATCCTCCCCGGAAGGCAGTGCCTCAACGGGCTCCACATGCCAACCGTGCTCGAACAAGTGCGGCGGCTCCCATTCCGTTATTCTGCCGGTGACGTGCAGCCTTGACGGGCCGGAGATGAAGTCGATGCTGCCTCCCTTCCTGCCGTCTACCACTGCTCTGGTCATATACCACTGCGAAAGCTCGGATGGGTCGGTCAGTGCCTTCCACACGCGCTCGGGCGGACAGGGGAGGGTGCGCTCGAACACCAGCGCTGCGAAAACACCCTCCTCTGCCACCTTGCCTGCGGGCCCGGGCGACTTCAGGGTCCCCCACCCCGCCTGCCCACGTCTCCGGCGGCGGTGCCAAGATGCGATTCCAGGGCATCGAGCACATCATCCCAGAAGACACGGTAATGTGAAATCCAGCTGTCTATCTCCCTGAGCCGACTTGCCCGGAGGGCATAGATGCGCTGCTGGGCGATTGGCCTGACTGTAACCAGGCCAGCCTCCCTCAGCACCCTGAGGTGCCTTGAAACGGCCGGCTGGGGGAGTGATGGGAATGCTGCCGCAATCTCGCCGGACGGCCTTTCCCCCTCCTTGAGCATGTCGAGCATCTGCCTCCTCTCAGGATTGGCTATCGCGGAGAAGACAGCATTGTCCTGTGCGATGGTTCCAGTCTGCATACCATCATGCCTCCCGCCGCATGGTTGAAAACATGTTTCCGTCCGGTCCTGTGAACCGGGCAGCCTTGCCCCATGGAAGCTCCCGCGGTGAGTCCTGAACGAACTTCACTCCCCTGGGGCTGAGCTCCATGGACGCGGTGTTGCAGTCGGCGACGCTCGGAGTGACAGGAAGACCGGAGCACGGCCTGACACCGCGCGAGGCTTCCGTCTCCCTTGCGGCGGGGGGAATCTCCATGTCCTGCCCCTCCGGTCCGGCGGTGACCCATCCTGGAAAAACAGGCACCAGGGTATTCGTCCTCCCTGCAAAGCCAATCTTGCCTGTATGGAAGTCCGGCGCCGAATCCACGCTCTCCACCACAACGGGAATATGCGAAACACTTGCATCCATGCACAGGAATATAACATAAATGATATATAATAATTATGATAACAACTGTGGGCCTGCGCCTTCACAGTCCGTGCTCCCTCAGCTCCCTCTCGAAGCTGTTAAGCTCAGCAGGGCCTGCCAGCCTGACGACCTTCTTTGTTGAGGCCAGATTCCGCAGCTGCTCCACCGTCAGCGATCTGTGCTTCGCATCAAAGTCCCATATCCACCTGACAGACCTGACAAGGTCCCGGTTCACCCTGTCCTCGCAGCCGGGGGCCACGTCCTCCCTCGGCTTCCATCCTCCCGTAAGCATCCTCTTGAACAGCCTGAACAGGCATACATACCTGTTCAGGTCGAGGTAGATTATCGTGTCTGCTGCGGCCAGGCGCACATCCAGTCCGTGCTCCGTCTCACCCTCTATTATCCATCCATCCGCCTTCATGACTTCCAGCAGCCTTTCCCTGAGACTGTCTGCCGGTACTGGCGTCCATCCCGCAGTGTGGCTTAAACGGTCGAGGTGTATCACAGGCAGTCCTGTCACCCTGCCCAGCATCCCGGCCAGAGTAGTCTTGCCCGATCCGGGAGTTCCGGCAACCAGTATCCTCCTTCCAAGTGATTCCGCGAACATGTCAGCCAACTCAATTGAATTCTCTGTCGCAAGGAAAGCCAGCGTACTGGCATTGGTTTTACGGCCCAGGGACAGGCAAGCTGATTACTCCGAACGCTCAGTAAGGGGTGCTCGCGATTCAAATCGCGTCAGCAGCAGGGGGAAACGTGTGACCGGCGATCCGGCCACCCGGCGGTGCCGTCGGGCCCCGCCCATAAACACCCCCGGGCTGCAGGAGTACAGGCAATGGCGCTCTCTGACTGCAGGCTGATAGACCTTCCCGAGGTGAAGAACAGGAGAGGGAACCTGACATTCGTGGAGGGAATGAGGCATATCCCGTTAGACATAAAGAGGGCATTCTTCATCCACAATGTCCCGGATGGGGGTTCCAGGGGGGGCGCATGCGCACAGGCAACTTGAGGAGGCTGTGGTGTGCATATACGGCTTCATGGAGGTTGTGATGACGGACGGACGCGAGACAGGGAGCGTCTGCCTGGACAAGCCATCTTCGTCCCTCTACATTCCGCCCCTGATATGGTCTAGCATGGAGAACTTCAGCCGCAACACTGTCTGTCTCGTCCTGACATCCATGGTTTATGACGAATCCGACTACATCAGGGATTACGGTGAATTTGTCAGAATGGCGAAGGGGACAGGGGATAGGACAGGTTGATGCCAGGGACTGAAGACGGTGGCGGCTGCTCAGAGTGACAGCTCGTAGAAGTCGTGGGCAACAGTCCTTGCCCCGTACCCCTCCTTGTATGCCGCCAGTCCCTCATTGAGCACCAGGCCGCCGCTCTCCGTGGATATGCCGAAGTCGAAGTACTCCTTGCCGCTGTAGACGCCGCCTATGAGCGTATCGAACAGCAGGTCCCCGGCGCCTATCCTGAGCCCCTCGTCCGAGTTGGCGTTGTACTGCACATGAGCTACCGTCCCGTGCACATAGACCAGAGCTGCGGCCAGGAGTTCCTCCCCCCTCATGGCGGTATGAAGCCTGATATTCTTTGGGAAGCGCGATGCAAGCAGTTCCAGCTCCCTCTGGGAGTGGACGGGTGTGACGCCGTGCCTGGACCGCAGCACATATGACTGCAGTGACAGGAAGGAGGCGTAGTCATGCGATTCTGCAATGACAATTCCCTGGCCGGCTCCTCGCCTTATCGCCCTTCTACGCTGCCTTGAGAAGTGGATTCGCCATGGGGAGGACATTTGAATTGCGTAGCCGGCATCCCTTCTCGCAAGCCTTGCGCCCAGTCTGTGCAAAGCATAGAGGTCCTCCTCAGAGGGCACCCTGTGGTAGATGTATGGAATGCACTTGTAAACCAGCCTGCGGAAACCTGCTTCCTCCATGTACCCGCGAAGTGCATGGAATATGTCCAGCATCAGAGAGGCGGTCATGCCGGTGCCGCTGACAATGCCACCGAATGTCAGGCCGTTGTGGCTGCAGAGGGTATCCCCCTCTTCATGCGCAGGCATCACGGCCGCCAGTCTGCCGCCCGCTGTGAAGAGCAGCGAATGGTCCCTGAACCTGTCTGAATGGTAATCCATGTAGCCGCGTCTGAAGAGAAAGACGCCATTGCCTGAACCGCTGACAAACTCATCCCATCTTCCGCTGCCCTCCGGACGGTATCTTGCGACCTCCGTCTTATGTGACGCCTGCATACAGTAAACACCATCCGCCGGCCGCACTTTGGCAGTGCGGCTGTCTGTAATGAATCATTTGGCGCGCGTATAACGCGGCTGCTGAACCACCGCAGCTTCCCCTCATCCCCGCCGGGTCAGTGCTGGCTGCGATGTTGTGCTCGTTATTACAGCCTTCGTCGAATACATCTGGACATTGTCCGGTCAGTTTATAAAATATGAGCAGTGCCGGATGGGGGAGGCTGCGCCGTAAGCAACCGCTGACAGTGCACTAAATTGCTGATGCGTCATTCCGCTGTTGCATCGACCACGCAGAACAGATTCCCCTCGGGGTCGGCGAGAACCACGAAATCCTCCCCGTGTTCCGGACTGCGGTGCAGGGTGGCTCCGAGTCCGATGAGCCGACTCACCTCTGCCTCCTGCTCCACGGTGTACAGGTCGAGGTGCAGGCGGCTGATGAGTGGACGCACATCCTCATCCCTGTTGATTGATATGTTCGGTCCCCTTCCGGAAGGGTCACTGAGCACAACCCACCCGTCGGAGGGAGGTTCTCGCGGCACATAGTGCATTGCTCCTGACCAGAACCTCACCATTCCCTCAAAATCGCGGACGTCGAAAACAATAGAGCCTATGCGCATGCCCGCAGATTGACCTCCACCGCCTTAAGTATGGCTGCCGGCTGTCCGCGGGCGCGGCCGGGGCCACCTGTTCAGGATATGACCTTCACATGCGGAACTATCAATTCGTACAGCCGCAGCACCTCCTCCTTCCTCGCGACACTGTCGTTCCCCCTGGACTGTATCAGCCCGCTCACGGGTCTGTAGAGGTATGTGCCGGATGGCTGCTGCGGCGCCCTTATCCCCCTGAGGTAAGCGCCCAGGCCGTTCCACATCTCCTCATGCTTCAGCACGTCGTTCATGACTCCCACAGCCCTCTCCATGTCCCTGTCCAACAGAGGAGGGAGGTGTATCTCCACATCCCTGTCCGGCTCAACGGTCACGACACCCTCCCTCTCCGCAATCCAGCCCGATATGTGCCTCTCCCACAGCACTCTTGCAAGCGCTTCCCCAACCTCCTTTGGCCTCGAGAAGTCAAAGCCCGATTCCAGGCTGTAAACGGCACTGCAGCTGTCTGCGGAGATGCTCATCCTCCTGACAATCTCATCCTCAATCTCAGTGCCCAATTAAGCTCACCCTGCCCCTCCGGTAATGTGTCCTTTCTCCCCCGGGCTCAACATGCATGTCCCATGGCGAAGTTCATATTTATCCTTGGCAGGAGCATCTACTGTCATATGCGGCGGGATTGACGGAGTCATACTTTTATTACTTGATGTCGATGTTCATCTATGGAGAAGAAAGTTCACATATGGAAGGTTTCATGCAAGAAGTGCGGGACAGAGTTTGAGCATGTTTTCAGGGCAGAGGACATACTGAAGCCGCACATTTTCAATGAGCTTATGATGAGATGCCCGAGGTGCGGGTCAACTGCATTCGACCCTGTTGCATCGCTTGGCAAGCAAACACTCGAAGAATGGCAGAATGCGCATCCCGGGGTGGATATCAGCACCCTGCCTGACCACTCATATACGGAGCAGTGATCTGGACCCGGGGGTGCAGATTGGCGGCGGAATGGTCACATACCGTTTATCATGCCGTCGAGTTCCTTCACAATGCCTTTCTCGACATGCTCAGACCAGAGCATCTCGGGTATGTCCACCGCGAGGAACAGCTCGGTGAGAAGAAGCGCTTCGGCTGCTGCAATCGCAATGTTTTCGAGTCTCCTGCCAACACCCACCGTGACCCTGAAGCCTTCGGGAACGTTCTCGAAAGTGAAGGTGAGCGCCCTGTCGGCGGTAATAATATCCCTGAGAAAACCCACCTTCTGCGCCTGAACTACTGCGCGCTCAGAGTCGACGGACTGGCTGGTCTTCCATCCCCCTGCCTGCAGTGACTGTGTGAACTGCTGCGTGAGCATAGCGGTGTCTATCCTCTTTCCGGGATACGTCTTCTGCTTTGCCTTCATATCTTCCACCGGAAACCCCTTCACCGGCATCCTCTATAAATGTTGGCTTTTCAGAGGCAGTCGTAGCCGCAATGGTCGGGTGATGCTTTCTGCAGTTCTGCTCCCTTCAAGCCTCCAGAGGGGGCAGACAAGAAGGACGGGCAGTGGACGCGCAGGCAGGTGGTATGAGCGCCCCGCCTGTAGCTTTTGAAACGGAAGTGAACATGCGGGTGCCTGTCCCTATTATTCCGTTGCCTACGCAAGCATTTCCCGTTCCAGCGCGTCGGGCAGCACAGAGTCGACGCTGTACCCGTAGAACCCTGATGCCCCCGTCCGCTCGAAGGGCAGGACGGCTACGGCCAGAAGGTCGAATCCACGGAGGAGCGTGAATATGAGCGCGGTGACGCACGGCGTCTTCACAGCGTTGAATACTCTGAGCCGTTTGATGCGGTCGTACCTGTCGACCCGGATGCAGTTGGGAGGTTGAAGTACGACAGCGCTCACAGATTCAGTCACACCCACTGCTGCCGGCCCGGTGCGGACTGGTGACATGGAACAGTTACGGCCAGTCACGGGTCTGCCACGGAGGCATCAGACCATGAGCTCAGGCCCATGTGAAGGTATTTCATCATATCCTGTTCCTCGGGAAACACCAGTACTGACCATCCATCAGCGGCATCTTCCGCTCTGCAAAAACAGTTGCCGTGGGGCCGCACCGCAGGCCCTCCACATCAGTCGTTCAAGCCAACCCGCGGGTGGAATTTCTGTTCCTGGGAGTACGAGAAGGCCGGCAACCCCTTCAGCTGCCCTCATTGCCATCGCTCTCCCCGGACGGAGCGGCTGCGCTCTCACCCGCAGGCTGCTTCCGCGCTCCCGGTTTCCTCGCCCTGAAATAGGCAAAGAGGAAACCCGCCACGGCTGCGGCCAGACCGGATATGAGAACAAGTTCAATGACAGATACAGGGTAGGTTCTGGAGACAAATGTGTCGAGTGAGATGGAGGCGATGACGCCTATGCCCTGACCGGAGGAGACGCCCAGAAGCAGACCGCTGAATGTTTCGGGCGGTATTCCTCTCTTCTCATTCGACAGGTAATATGACAGGGAACCGGACACCACGCCTGCGACCAGCCCTGCGGCAAGTGCAATCAGCAGGACGTCCGCTGTAAACGCCTTCTGATAGCCGACGAGCAAGAGGATCGACAGGAAGAGGAAGAGGAGTATGAACGATGCCAGGTACTTCCAGAATCTGCCCATCCTTGCCGTTAGCCTGGCATACACCCTCTCCCTCGTCACATAAGGGAGGGAGAGCATGAAGGACAGGAGCAGGGCGACGCTGCTTGCGGCGAATATGCCGAACGGTGTGAATATGATCCTGACACCGGCAATGTATGCCACAGCAATGCCTATGGCGTAGGCCGCAAAGCCAAAGATCCACGACAGCCCTGTCACCTGTGCCATTGCGGATGCCTGCTCCAGCGTGGAAGGGAGGTAGCGGGAGATGGCTTTGCTGAGCGAGGATGCGAGGAAACCGCCTATCACGGCGGAGAGGATTGACACTATGCCTATGAGCTGCAGACTCATGGCGAATGCAGTCCATGAGGCGAACGAGCTGGCGAGGTATGGGCCCATCCAGTCCTTGGTGGAGCCGAAGTGCCCCCTGTAGGCGAATCTGAACATGCTGCCGCCTGCAAACAGGCCGATGAGCCTTGCAGTCAGAACGACTACGTTGCTGCCTGTCAGCTCACCCAGGGCGCCGGACAGCAGTTCTGCGACAATCCCTGCGATTGAGGCGGATATCAGTATGTTGAAGCGGCCCGGAATCCTGTTTTTCAGTGCAAGGGCGATGAAGAAGCCCGCAAGCCCCCCGGCGATGCCGAACAGGACGGAGGCCGGACCTGCGGGCAGGTTTAGTAGCGGCATAATGCAATAGCCAGATCTGAGCTTGACTTAAACTATGTTGCGCCCCGGGGAAGCCTCGTGCTGCCCTGAAGCAATGTCCGCGAGGCTGTAGCGCAGAGTGTCGAGAAGGAGTGAGGGCGTGATGCGCATCACTGAACTGGTCGTGCCTGCGGCCGCCCATGACGATGGGAAGCGCATGACTGAACGGTCTACAACGACAACAGTCCCCTCCCTGTGGGGGAATGGGGGGACGCCACCGACAGGGAAGCCTGTCTGTGACAGCACCTCCTCCGGCGGCACTATAGATGCCCTCTCCCATGAAAGGAATGATTTCAGCTTCTCCCTGTCCACCCTCATATCCCCTGAGAGCACCGCGACAGCCGTACGAATGCCGTGGCCAGGCGATGACGACCTGTAGACTATGGATTTTGCGATCTCCGCAATGCTGCATCCGAGCGCATCTGCGGCAAGCGCGGATGTCCTGGTGCTCTCCTCCGGGAGCTCGAGCAGTTCAAGGGAGAGTTTCCTCTCGCGCAGGAAGGCGCGGACAAGCCCGATGCCGCCAGGCTCTCCCATGCATCCACCGTGCTCAGGCTGGCCGGCTGCCGCCGGCCTCCTCCCTTCCGCGCCAGAATTCCAGTATGTCCGCCAGCGTGTCCCTGATGCTGTGCCCCGGCCTGTAGCCGAGTGAGCGTATCTTCGTGGTGTCGGGATAGATTTCCTTTTCGTCCGATGGCCTTATCCTTGCCTCCTCCACCTCATATTCCACCTTTGTCTTCGCCATGGACAGGAGCATATCCAGCAGCTCACCTATCCTGAAATGCTCGCCCGAACCGACATTGTATGCCTCCCCGGGCATGCCCTTCTGGCCCACGAGCCTGAATGCCCTGACAACATCCCTGACATCTGACACATCCCTGACAACGTCGAGCCTCCCGACCCTGACCTTCCCTCCCCTCTTCTCAACGGCCGCCACCTGCGATGCAAAATCATTGATGGCGTCACCCGACTTGCCCGGCCCAGTTGTGCCGAAGAGCCTCAGGCTGAACAGCGGCATCTTGTATGACTGGTAATACTGGCTGACAAGCATGTCATGCGTCGCCTTGCTCACACCGTATGGGGAGAGTGGGCGGAGAACGCTTTCCTCGACAATAGGGGAGGTGACCCTGTCGCCGTACTCGGCGCCGCTGCATGCATTCACAATCCTTGAATTCAGGCCCGCATTGCGAACGGCCTCGAAAAGGTAGATGGTGCCGAGGACATTGACCTGGAATGTTCTTGCAGGGTCCTTCCATGAAGGGACCGGGTAGGCCTGGCCCGCGAGATGGTAAATCTCGTCCGGCCTGAGGTCGTTGATTATGCCGTAAACCTCCTTCTCCGATGATATGTCCAGCTTCCTGTATTCAACGCCCTTCTGCCTCGATCCCTCGAGGAGGCTCCCGCTCTCGTAATGGGTGGCAACGACATCATAGCCGTCTTCAAGAAGTGTCTGCGCCAGGTAGTAGCCTATGAAACCTGTTCCGCCGGTGATCAGTGCCTTCATTTTCGCAACCTGCAGCAGATTACGAGCACGGGATTCATTTTAAGACTTTGCGTCACGACACAGGGGACAGACTGCGGGCTGAGTTCACCTTCGCCTGCCACCGGGCGCCTTCCTGAAGAGGGAATGCATGACAATGTCCTCGGACAGCTCGGGCCTGAAATGGCGTACGACCCTCGTGAATGACTCGACCTGTATTTCGAAGGTTGCGTCGAAGCAGTCGGCGAGTTCCCTCTTGTCTGAAACCATCTTCATCATCAGCCTTGCCTCCGCCTGGGTTATCTTGCCGAGCCTCCGCCTGTTGAGGAACTCGACCATGTTTGCCACACCCTGGATGAAATAGGACAGCGGCCTCCCCCTGTTCTCGAGCTGCCTGACGGCCCCGCAGTCCCGGCAGAATGTGTGCCTGTCGAGCGTCGATGCCTGGCCCAGACGCCTCTCCAGCCACACGCCGGCATGCACGTCCTCGACATGGCTGTGCACGTCTGCTTCGGCAATCTCCTGAGGGGGGGCGTCAAATAACCTTGTCGAACCTATCGCCACCAATATCCCACCGTCTCCGCTTGCCTGTGTCTGAGGCAATATGTGAAAAGTACATTAATATTTCTTAACGGCGGATTTACCTGGTCCTTCCCACGAGCATTGTGCCTAGGCGCCTCATCCTTGAAAGCCTCCTGCCTATAATGCCCTCTGCAACCTCGAGCAGCAGCACGTCCGTCCTGTCCACGCTCTTGGTCACCAGGATGCAGACAGCCGAAAAGAGCGCAAGGCCCAGGAAGATGAAAGGGAGGTCCAGAAGCGAGGGGTTGAGACCGAGCGGGATGAGTATTATGAAGGAGCCTGCCAGGGAGGCGATGAGCGACTTGATGTACATCCTGTTGAAGGGGTGGAGCTTGTAGTAATATGCTACCTGCACCAGCGAGAGGGAGCTGAATGTGATCGCCCCGATGACGGATGCAATGGCGCCTCCATCCATGCCGTATGCAGGGATGAGCGTCAGGGAGGCGACGATGTTGGCGCTAACCGAAATGGTGCTGTTCATGGCAAGCAGCCTCGTCCTGCCGAATGCGACCAAGGCCGCACCCTCCGGTCCGAAGAGCGACGTGATGAATATCCCTATCGCCCTTATCTCCAGCACAGTGCTCGCAACCCTGTAGGGCTCGCCAAATGTCAGTGCGAGGGACTGGCCGGGGTAGAGGGTGAATATGACCAGCAGCGGGACGCTGGTGACAAGGGCCCACTTGGTTGCCGTGGAATATGTCCTCTCAAGATCCCTGTGCCTTTTCGCGGCATAAAGCTGCGAAGCGACAGGGAGGAAGATGAAGGAGAGGGCGCTGACGCTGAATGAGACAATCCTCCCAAGCGTTATTCCGGCGGAGTAGAAGCCAACAAGCGTCTCGTTCCTGAAGAAGCCCAGGAAGAGGGTGTCGGCATATGCCATCAGAGAATTCAGGCTCGTGACAATGACGAGTGGCAGGCCGAATGCTATCAGCATCTTCACCTTCATCTTCCTCGGGCCCGGCCTGAGGTAGCGCTTCAGTCTGCTCCTGGAATAGGGCAAGAGTATTATTGCGACGAGGACAGAGTTGAGCACGGCCGAGTAGAGTATGCCCATGAAGCCGAGGCCGAGGTAGTAGAAGAAGAGTGCAAGCCCTATGGACAGCACGTTCGGGAGAATGTTGACGAACACTGCGTACGGAAATGTGTTCTGGTATCCCTGGAAGACTGATGATACAGTCCCGATGATCATTGCAAGGAATATCGAGGGCGAGAGGATCTGTATGACAGGTATGAGCTGCGGATCCCTGAACACACCGGCTACAGTGCTGGCCAGAAGGTAGAATGCGGCCGTGAATGCCAGCCCCGAGGCAGCGGTGACAAGCATACCCGAATAGACGATGCCCCTCTGGTCCTCCTCCCTCTCATATGATATGCCCCTGGCAACCGCCGCTTGCACGCCAAGAGGGGCCAGGGAGGTGATCAGCGCAATGAGGGCAAATGCGATGGACATCTCCCCCCACTGCTCGACGGTGATGAGCCTGACTATGAGCAGCCGCCATGCAAGCGAGAGGATGAGGAAGCCAATGGTCCCCATCATTGTTATGATGGTTCCGCTTGTGACGGATGAAATCGCCGACTTGAGCAAAAGTGAATCCCCTTCCCCGTCGGGGCCCTGAACCGGGAGGGCTGCGCTGCCTTCGTCCTGAGGGGATTCCATTTGGATTCACCTGTCAGCTGCCTTACAGTGCGATGGTGTTTAAGAAAGGTTCTGAGGATTCAGATGCTCCTGAGGAACTCCTTCAGGTCGCTTCCGTACCTTTCGCTACTCAGCGAAAGTTCAAGGTTCACCTTCATCCACAGCAGCATGTCGCCCACATCATACCTCCTTCCGTCGAAGAGGTAGCCGTACACCTTCTCCCTCTTGAGCAGAAGCTTAAGAGCGTCAGTCAGCTGGACTTCTCCGTTCCTGCCCGGCTTTGTCTGTTCGATGGCATGGAAGATGGCCGGCGTCAGAACATAGGTGCCTGTGATGCCCATGTCGGACGGCGAATCCCCGGGCCCGGGCTTCTCCACCATTGTATCGATTTCTATGAGCCTGTCGCCCATCTTCCTCCCTCCGACCATACCATAGTCCTTGAACTTCTCCCGTCTCACCTTCTCGACCGCTATGACGGATGAGCCGAGGGGCTGGTGAGCATCCATGAGCTGCTTCACCAGCGGTGTCCTGGCGACGTTGATTGTGTCGCCGAGCATGACTGCAAAACTCTCATTGCCTATATGGTGCCTGGCGCAGTATATCGCATCTGCCAGGCCCCTTGGCGCCTTCTGCCGCACGTAATGGATTGATGCCATGTTGGTGATGTGCTGTATGTTGGAAAGTGCTTCGGCATCATGCTTCTGCTCAAGCGCTCTCTCAAGCTCCGGCGAGGCATCGAAATGGTCCTCTATCGCCCTCTTGTCCTTTCCTGTGATTATTATTATGTCCTCTATGCCGGAGGCTATTGCCTCCTCCACGACATACTGTATGACTGGCTTGTCGACGACAGGGAGCATCTCCTTCGGCTGCGCCTTTGTCAGCGGCAGGAATCTGGTTCCCATGCCGGCGGCGGGAATTACAGCCTTCAGCCGATCACCAGCATACACCTTCGTAGTTTGAGCTCCTGGTTATTCCCCTGCCGTCGAACACTGGCCTGTCGCCGTACTGGGCAGGGTCCGCAAACTCCTTCCATTCCGTGAGTATGAGCACCGCGTCCGATTCCCCGATGACGCCAGCGGCGCTGTCCTTGTAGGTGATGCCTGGAAAGAGCTTCCTGAATCCGGGTTCGGCCATCGGGTCGTACGCAACCACCCTTGCCCCTTCCTCCAGGAGCGTGCGCACAACCCTTATCGAAGGTGCATCCCTGATGTCGTCCGTGTCCGGCTTGAACGAAAGGCCGAGGACGCCTATGCTCTTTCCAGACAGAGGCATCCTTGACTTGAGCAGGCTGACGAGCCTGAGAGCCTGTGCGTCATTCTGCGACAGCACGGCGTCCAGAAGCGGCGTCTGAATGCCCAGACCCTTTCCCTTCCATGCCAGCGCGCTGACATCCTTCCTGAAGCAGCTGCCTCCGAAGCCTATGCCGGCGTGCAGGAAGTGCGGCCCGATCCTCCTGTCCATGCCTGCGGCCTTCGCCACGTCCCTGACATCTATGCCCAGAGCCTTGCATATGTTGCCAATCTCGTCTATAAGAGCAACCCTGGCGGCCAGCATTGAATTTGATGCGTACTTGACCATCTCGGCAGTGGTGCAGTCAGTCTCTATCTCAGGCGCATGGAAGGGCTCGTATGCCTTCCTGAGAGCTTCGGAGGACTTCTCGCCCACTGCCCCCCAGACTATCCTGTCGGGTGACAGTGAATCGTTGACTGCGTCCCCCTCCTTAAGGAACTCGGGATTCATGCCAAGGCCAAATCCCTCCCCTGCCTTCCTGTCGGTGACCTTCTCGATTATGGGCCTGACAACGCCCATGGTGGTTCCAGGTGCCACGGTGCTCTTCACCACCACCGTATGGAAGGACTCCTTGGCATCAATCGCCTCCCCGACCTCCTTTGCAACCGCCTCGACGTAGCTCAGGTTCTGGCTGCCGTCGTTCCTCGCGGGCGTGCCGACGCATATGAATGTGATTTCGGTGAAAAGGACGGCCTCCCTCAGGTTTGTGGTGGCCTTCAGCCTTCCGCGCCTGACCTCCTCCCGGATAATCTCCTCCAGTCCCTTCTCGTATATCGGTGACCTGCCCGCATTTATGGCATCCACCTTCTCCCTCACGGTATCAACCATTATCACGTCGTGTCCCAGATGCGCAAAGCAGGCTCCCGTGACTATGCCGACGTATCCGGTGCCCACTATTGATATTCTCATAGTCCCACTGCCGTAAGAGATTTACACACGCTATTAATGTTAACCCATGAAAAATCAGTACTGCCAACGTCCGCGGAAGACTGGCGTTTCAGCTGATGCATATTCACCTCTTCAGGAAGCGGTGCCTGTCGAACACTATCTCCATCCTCCCGTCTGAAAGCTCCCTGCAGTAAACCTTCATCCTGTTGTAGCCTGCCATGGTGTAGACCTCCCCGCCCTCGACTATGAAAGGCATTGAATATTCCACTTCATCGCTCCTGAACTCCGCCTTCATGAAGCCAGCACCCCACTCGGAGACGGTGAGACTCGTATAGCCCATGTAATCGCTGTACTCTCCAGCCAGCCTTGAGCTCAGGCGCTGAGCCCTGACAAAGTCAAGTTCATCCGGTCTCCTTCCGGCGGCCAGCGCCAGCGCATACAGGCCCACAAGCGAATTGGGTCCGCCACCTGTGTTGGACGCCACGGCAACTCCTGTCAAAAGGTCGGGGACGAATGCGACAAACGCGGACGAAATACCCACGTCGCCTGAGTGGTAGACAATCCTGTGACCGAAGAAGTTGTCCGCGATTATCCATCCGTAGCCGTACCTGGAATTGCCGAACTGGGTGGGCTGTCCGGAGTCCACATCCCCAGTGAATGACTCTTCAAGCAGGTCTGAGGATATGACCCTGTTGCCTGCTATCGCCCCTCCACCCATAAGCATGCGCATGTAGTTGCACAGTTCCGGCATGCTGCTTATGATGCCGCCGGCCGCGGCATCAAACAGCTGTGTCCTGAGCTGCTTTGCCACAAGCCTGCCGTCTCTCTTCCTGTCATAGAACGTTGCCGCATCCGGGTCGCCCGCGGTGCAAACCTCCCCGAAGCCGCTTCTCGGCATTCCAAGCGGAATGAGCAGGTTCTTCCTCACATAGGACTCGAAACTCTCTCCAGTCACCTTCTCAACCAGCCTCCCAAGGATTGTGTACCCCTCGTTCCAGTAGAGGAATCTCCTTCCGGGAGCGGCTACCCGTTCAGAGGATGAGGCGTTCACTATGTGAACAAAGTCCTCGTACGAGGCCATGGGAATGAATGATGTGTCATCGCCGAACTGCCTCGCAAGCGATATTTCGGCAACATTGAGCGTCGGAATACCTGAACTGTGACTCATGAGATGGTGAACCTCCGCATCTGCCAGTGGGCTCTTCCCGCCGAATTCGGGGAGGTATGTGCCTATTTTCGCATGTATGTCCACCAGGCCACGCTCATGCAGCTGCAGCACAGCAATGGACGCAAACGATTTCGTGACTGACCCTATTCCATACAACGTGCTTCCATCCGCAGGCAGAAGTGCCTGCATGTCCCTGTGCCCGAACCCCCTGCTGTATACCAGCTCATTTCCCCTGAGCACCGAAATTGACATCGCAGGCACCCTTGCAGCCTGCATCATTTCGGATATGTAGCCTGAGAGCTGCCAGGCCATGCCATCTCCGGCCGGGTCTGCACCATTTGACCCGCCATCCTTCTTCTCCATGTGCCTGCATTGGCGAAGATTGTATTCAATCTTCACATCATCATGGCGCAAAGGTTTGGGATCGGTAATAAGCAGCGGCCGCATTACAGGGGTTGCAATGGAAACACCTGAGTTGGTTGTTGATTCGAGGGCCGAGCTGGGAGAGGGACCCGTCTGGGACAGCATGGAAGGCAGACTGCTCTGGCTGGACATAGTCGGTGGAAGGGTTCACAGCCTCGACCCGCTGACTGGTTCGGACGAGTCGATCGAGGCAGTGCCATATGTGAGCTCGATAACACCCAGGAAAGGGGGAGGGTTCGTGCTGACCGCAGGACATGCGGTACTGGCATGGGACGGTGAATCATCTGCTGTGCTGGCTGAAATAGAGGAGCCAGATGGCAACAGGTTCAACGATGCGAAATGCGACG
The DNA here is from genome assembly GCA_021806165.1 of Thermoplasmata archaeon. Lineage (GTDB taxonomy): Archaea > Thermoplasmatota > Thermoplasmata > Sysuiplasmatales > Sysuiplasmataceae > JAJZXY01. The sequence continues at coordinate 100,317 of JAJZXY010000005.1, read as the reverse complement.
CCTCCGGGAGGCTTTGGGCCGGAACCATGGACATGAATGAGGCATCTCCCGCTGGCAGCCTGTACATGGTCTCCCCGGATCGTTCAGTGAGGAGGATGCTTGGAGGACTGACCGTTTCAAACGGCATCGACTGGTCCCCTGACGGCAAAACCATGTACCATGCAGACTCGCCGACGGGGAATGTGTATGCCTATGATTTCAGAATGGAGGATGGAATGATAGGGCGGAGCAGGGTTTTTGCCAGCATACCCCATTCCCAAGGTTTCCCCGACGGGCTTACAGTTGACAGCGATGGCATGGTATGGATTGCTCAGTGGGGAGGATGGTGCGTCTCCAGGTGGTCTGCCGAAGGCAGGCTGATGGAAACAGTGAAGCTCCCCGTGTCGCATGTTTCGTCATGCACCTTCGGTGGGAGGAAGATGGATACGCTGTTCATAACAAGCGCCAGATACGGCCTCTCTGGCGGGGAGCTGCGCAGAGAGCCCCACGCAGGCAGCCTGTTCAGCGTAGTCCCCGGGGCAGTCGGAAGGCAGCCGCATGAGTTCGACGGATGAGCTGCAGCCGCAAAATGTGAGGAAGACAGCAGGAATGAAATAACAGATTGCCAAATCACGGCCCATGGAACAGGATAGGGCCATCACCACCAATGCGCCGTTCGGAGGCGTTTCACTCAGGAAAGTTGAAAGGGAGGCGCCTGCAGATGGGCAGGCACTGCTCTCGACTGTCGAAACAGGCATCTGCGGCACAGACAGGGGCATCGTGTCAGGTGCACTGGGATTCTCATACAATCCGGCAGGGCGTGACTATATGGTGCTGGGGCACGAGTGCATTGCGCGCGTAGCATCGGCGGATGGGGAGGGGCTGCGAAAAGGCGATTACGTGGTGCCTGCCACAAGGAGCGGGGGCGGCTGCCTCAACTGCCTTGTAGGCAGGCCGGACAACTGTTCCGACAATGACAGGCATGATGCAGGCGTGACTGGGAAGGACGGATTCATGCGCGATTCATTCGTATACAGCACATCCGACCTGGTGAAGGTCAATGATGAGTCTGTGGCCGACGTGGCTGTCCTCACCGAGCCCATGAAGAACGTCATGAAAGTGTTCGATTCACTGAGCCATATCACTAAGCTCTCCGTCTACCACGGAAAAGACGGGACGCTCAGGTCCAGAAGGGCGCTTGTCGTGGGGACGGGGTGTGAGGGATTCCTGTTCTCCATGATGGCAAGTGACGCAGGCTACATTACACAGATCGTGAACAGGCATGACATCTCCGAAAGGCAGAAGCGCATCCTTGACACGTTCGATGTTGATTTCGCAGACTACAGCCGCCCCGGAGCGTTGCAGGGCGAAGGCGTTGACCTGCTGGTGGACACCAGCGGCGATCCGGCGGCGCTCCTTGGAATGCTAAGGCATGTCAGGCCAAACGGCGTGGGGGTGTGCTTTGGAACGAATGAGAATGTGGCGCCTGCAAGCATGAGCGGAGGCGACATAATCAACATCGTGGAGAAGAATATTGTAGTGCTGGGCAGCGTGGACGGTTCAAAAAAGCATTACATGGATGCAGTAAGGCAGCTCTCCGCCTGGCGGAAATGCCGCCCCGATGCCATGAAGCAGATGATTACCGGGCGCTTCAGACCGGAAAACACCGGCATACTCCTTGCAAGACAGCCGGGTGAGATAAAGTCTGTAATATCATGGCAGTGAGGGGGCGGCATGCACTCCTCAGCCCTACGGATGTGGCCATGAAAACCTTTTTTGAGCATGTATGCGATTATGAGGCATGAAAGTCACGGTTATCGGGGCAAATGGTTTCGGCAAGATCCACATGGCCTCCTGGAACAGGATGGGTGTCGAACTGGAAATATTCAGCAGGAGCCAGGCTGCCCGCGACCAGGCCGCGTCCACCTACGGCGCAGTGAAATCATACAGCTCGATAGATGAGGCGCTCTCATCCGGGGCGGAGATAGTCGACATAATACTGCCGCACAACATGCACAGGGACGTGGCTGTCGAGGCGATGAGGAGGGGGAAGCATGTGCTGCTTGAAAAGCCTATAGCGACGGATATCGCCGAAGCCGAGGAGATGATTGCCGAGAGCAGGAAGCAAAACGTGAAATTCATGGTTGCCGAACAGTACTATTTTGATTCCGCCTCCGCCTGGGTGAGGGATGCTATAGCTTCGGGCAGCGTTGGAAAGGTCAACGCGGTGATAATCAGGGACCAGCGTTTCTTCGCAGGAGAGGGGTGGAGGAGGGTTGCGGATGTCATGGGCGGGGGTGCGCTCGTTGACGGGGGCATACACTACGTGGATACTCTGCTGAACTTTGGCGGCGGATACAGCGATGTCAAGAGTTTCACTTCAAAGGGAGGGGCGCCTATAGAGGAGGATGACACGGCCTTTGCGCTGTTCAGGTTCGACAGCGGGGCGATAGGTTCACTCTTCTACTGCTGGAGCTACAGGAATGCAGTAAGGGTCCCTGCATATGAGGTGATAGGCACAGACGGATCCATAGTGGAGGACATGAACACCAAGCCCCTGGTGGATTTCAAGTACATGGAGGGGACGAGGCATGCATTCGGCAGGCCGGTGCTGAACGGCAACGTCGTTGATATCGAGATAGGCGATGCATTTGATGCCGAGATAGGGGGCTTCCTTGCCAGCGTCGAGAAAAATGAGAAGGTGCCGTTCAGCCCGGAACTGGCACTCAGGGATCTCAGGGCGGTGAAGGATATTTACAGCAATTCGTCTCGCTGAAGCGGTCAGGCCTGATGCGGCACGGCTGCTGCAGCAGGGGTGGCAGCCAGGTTGTAGCCGCTGTTGTCGAACAGCTTGACATCATCCTTCCTGAAAAACATTGATACCTCCTGTCCTGGCGGCAGGAAATGCTCGGATGTTGTTGCAAGGTCTGTCTCGACGCCGTGGAGTCGGAGGAGTATCCTGAATATGCCTGCCGAATAGCTTGAAATCTTCACAGTCGCATTCCCTGCAGCCAGCCATCTCCTGGCGTCCACCTGCTCCTGGCTGTCCTCCACTATCCTGATGTCCTCCGGCCTGATGCCCACAATCAGAGATCTGTCGCCGCTGTCCAGGCTGGAGCGTGCAGCCTGTGAAAGAGTAACAGGGAGTATGTTCTCCTCGCCTAGAACAGCTGCATCCCTTCCGTTGCGAACCTCGACCGTGGCCCTGAGGAGGTTGATTTCACCTATTGAGCGTGCGACGTCTATGCTGTTGGGGGCGTGGTAGAGATCGCTTGTTTTCCCTGCCTGCCCGCTCTTCCCGCCGGTGATGCACAGCGTGTTTGAGGCAAGGGCGAATATGTCTGCGGGGTCGTGCGAAACAATAATTGCTGTTATGCCGAGTTCGCTCTGGACTGTGCGGACAAGCGACCTGGCGCTGTCCTTAATTGTTGCGTCGAGGTTGCTGAACGGCTCATCAAGAAGCAGCAGCGACGGATCCTTCGAGAGCGCCCTGCATACAGCAACGCGCTGCTGCTGCCCTCCGCTGATCAGCCCCGGCCTGCGCCTGAGGGTCTCGGTGATATCGAGCAGGTTGGCAAGATATTCCACCTTCTCCCTTATCTTGTCGTTTGGGACCCTCTTCGCGCGGAGAGGAAATGCAATGTTCTCGAAATTGCTCATGTGGGGGTAGAGAGCCCAGTTCTGGAAGACCATCCCTATGTTTCTTTCCTCGGCCGGGACGAGGATCCTGCCGTTTTCGGCCACAACCTTGTTGTCGAAAAGGATTGAGCCCGAGGTGGGCTCCTCCAGCCCGGCGATCATGCGCAGGACTGTGGTCTTGCCCGCGCCGCTTGCGCCAATGATGCCGTACATGTCACCATGACTGACCTCGAACGACATGTCGGAAATGACATCCTTCTTCCTGTTCTTCTTTCCGAACGCCTTTCCAACTTTCCTGAACTCTATCTTGACCATCTGAACCTACCCTTTGCTTCCCGTTCCCAGAGCTAGGAAACCTTTTATGAAATACCTGCCAAGGACCACTATTATGATCAGGGGGAGTATCGATGACATGAGCGCCGCCGCAAAGCTTTCATTGTACAGCGTGCCGAAGCCGCCTGAATAGTAGAGCACGGCCACCGATGTGGTCCTCATCTGAGGGGTCGACGTGAGTATTAGCGGTATGAAGAAATTGTTCCAGCTTTCGACAACAATAAACATGAATGTGGATATGGAGCCTGGAATTACCAGCGGCCATACTATCTTCCTGTATATCAGCCAGTCACCGGCCCCGTCTATCCTCGCCGCCTCTATTGTCCTCTTCGGCAGGACTGCAAGGAAGATGGACATCAGGAGCGCGCCTGTGGGGAGGTAGAATATCAGGAATGCGAATATCAGCCCCTGGTAGGTGTTGAATATGCCCATCTGGGCAAGCATCCTGGTCAGGGGGACAAGTGTTATCTGGTAAGGTATGAAGGTCGCAATGGCCACAACGGTGAACATGACGTCATTGAAGTATGACTGCACCCTGTAGAGGTAATACGCTGCCATTCCACCGACGAACGTGGAAATGACTGCGACAGGCAGGACGACCACAAAACTGTTGAAGATGGGCCGCTCCATTGCTGCCGCCACAACCTTCAGTGCGTGGAATGATATGCCTGAGGGCTGGAGCACAGGTGTGGTCAGAACACCTGCGGCAGTCTTGAGCGAATTTATCACCATGCTGTATACAGGCAGCAGCCATATCAGGGCAATGAACACCAGGACGGCATACTTGCCTATGGTGTAAAGCCTCCCGGCAGTGATGCTGCTTACCAGCCTGAACCTAGTCATGGGTAATCCACCTCTTCAGTCCGTACAGCGCATACGGCACAACAACTATGGAGGCGATTATGACCAGCACCACGCTGACGACTGATGAATTGGCAAAGAATTCGGTGATGTAATAGAAGTACATGTTGAGCACGGCTGTCTCGGTAAAGGGGTTGAGGCCGGTTGAGACGAACGGAAGAGAAAATATCCTAAGTGCGAAAAGGAAGAGGAGCGCGGTTGAAACAATGAATGCGTTTTTCGCCTCGGGCATCAGTATCCTGACAAGGACGCGCAACGGGGATGCGCCGTCGATCCTGGCGGATTCTATCGACTCCCTGTTGACATTCTGGAAAGATGCCAGATAAAATATCATGGACAGGCCGGAATATACCCAGAGGGAGATGAGTATCATGCTTGGAAGTATTGAGGAGGGCCTGTCGAGCCATGAGTAGGGCGGCAGCCCGATAGCCCTGAGAATCGTGTTGACTCCGTCATTGGTGTTGAACAGCCAGGTCCAGATAACGGCCGAGGCTGCGGCCGAGATTGCAAGGGGGTAGATGAATATCGTGGTGAATATGAGCCTTATCTTGTCGCTTGCCACGTTGAATAGAAATGCTGCGAGCAGTATGCCGATCAGGTTGCCGAAGAATATGAGGGAGAAGGCCCATATAAGCGATATCCTCATCGAGGAGAGGAAGACTGGATCGCGGAAGACAGTCGCGTAGGTTGCAAGACCTACAAAGGTAGCAGTGGTATGGAACGAGGATGAATTGGTGAATGAGTTGTAGACGTTCCAGTAGACAAGATAGAGCAATATGACTGCGAATATGCCTGTCGGTATGAAAAACAGGTAGCTTCTGCTCTTCATTCTATCTCCTCCCCCGTGGTGGCGGCACCCCCCGGCATATTCCACCGGATGGATACGACTTAGCTGCCTGCCAGGCAGCGGATATGAACACATTTGTCATAGATAACATTAACTTGAGATGATGGCCACCAGAACGGTCGCATCGCAGTGACGCGCGCGTGGCGGGTCCTGCCGCCGGGTAGCACCAACGGGACGCGGCTTTGACTGAAACATGCTGATTAATCGTCAATATGCATCCAACCTGACCCCATACTTCCCTGAATCCGGATGTCCCTTCCCAACCACTTCACCGGGAGCGAGGAATGCAGGCCTCTCCAGTGCATGTCAGCAAAGCAAAATTGGAAAAGGTAAATGGTTTGTGGCACACATGCAGTTGCGCATATTCGTTCAGTTCCTGAATCCTGCCGTTCCAAGCAGTATGTTCTCAAGGAACCTCAGCGGGCTGAGAGAGATATACACCACTGTCTTGTGAGCTGCCGGCTTGCTGTTCACCGCTGCCTGGTGGGAAACCGTGCCCGCGGCTGCCGAGCTGTGCGACACCGTGCCTGCAGCGCTTGCAGTTGCCCATGGCGGGACATATCCGCCGAACGGGTGTCCGGGGAATCCCATGTAGCCGTATCCCAGCTGGTTCGCAGACTTCCACTGGGACTGCTCTGAACCCACTGCCTGCGTCAGCGTCAGATTCCAGGCTGCGAGGTCGGAGGGCCCAATCTCAGACAGCGAAGTCATCGCGGATGTCAGCGTCGCAAACACATTGTCAAACAGCCCTCCGTCCGAGAGCTGGTAGACAAAGTCAGACGAGCTTGTGGACTTGAGCGTCTGGTAGCTGTGCCACTGCGCCGGTGTTGCGAAGTAATCGGTTGTCACGTTGTTGTAGGGCGTAACCGCCTTCGCCTTTGTGAAGACCGTGTCCCCCTTGTAGGAGGAGAAATACTTCGCGAAGAGCAGACCAAGCGTGGACGAAGGTCCGGACGGGACAGCCACTGAATCTGTAACCAAGACCCAGTACTGCTGTGTGCCCGGGAAGGACTGGTCCATCAGCGTGATGTTCGACCACGTGGTGTAGGGTGCTGTCGCGGGGTAGCCTATTGTGAACAGATAGTCTGTCGTGTACTCGAGGACCCAGTTGCCGCTGGTGTAGAATGCGGCCTGGCCGTTGAGGACATAGTGTATGTCCTGAACCCAGCCGGTCGACTCCAGACCGGGCATGCTGTACTTCACAAATGTGAAGAACGCGTTGTTGGTCTCATTGAGCACATGCATGACAGCGGGACTGCTTGTGTTGAGCGTTCCGTACATCAGCTCATCATAGAGAGTGTTGCCACCGTATGCAAGGAAGGCATTCTCCCAGATGTTCAGCTGATCCCAGCCGCCGTCGCCTCCGGGTATGACCCACGCCTTAATGCCATGTGACCCGAGTGCTATGGTGTCGTTGAGAAGGACACTCATGTTGTTCGGTATGGGCAGGTTGTACTTTGCAAGGACCTGCGGATTGAAGAAAAGCTGCGCCCCCTGGTGTGCTGTCACAGGGAGAGAGAATGAGACCCCGTTGAATGAGCCAGCCTCAAGGACAGGCATTACCATGTGGGGCTCAAGCGTCGACTTCACATAGCTTGTCATGTTGACAAATGAGCTTGCACCGTTGGGTGCCGCCTCAACATAACTGAGCATCTCCGGACCATAGTGTGTCTGGAACGTGTTCGGTGGATTTCCCGCCTTGATCAAGGTGAGAATAGCGTACTTTGCATTTGTTCCCCCTGCTCCCGGGCTCACTGTCGGCACGGCAGTGTACTGCGGATAGGCCTGATGGAAGGATGCGGTAAGATTCTGCAGTGCCCTACCACTGGTGGGACCCCACCAGGTGTAGAAATATACATTTCCGGACTTGCTGCTCGTCGAAGGCTTGTTAAGCACTGATGCAACAACGGCGCCTATGATCACCACAACGACCACCACGGCGACGACTGCAATCAGAAGATTCCTTCGGGAATCGCTGCCCGGTCCAGTGCTACTTGATTGCGCCATTCATTATTCCCCAGCTTTTGACCTGTATTATTCGCAACTATATCAATATTCGCGAATGGGAGTACATCAAATTGTTATGTGCAGAAACAAAATTTCGTCTGCAATCAGTCGGGATTGAACATTTGCAGTAATATTGGTATGACCAATGGCGAGCAAGAATGCATTCGTGATCGCCCTGATTACCCTTCTCCTGTACTGAGTCGGTCAGAAGTGCATGATTACCTTGGATTCGCTTATCCTGTTTGTTGAGAGCCTTTCGAAAATATCAGGACCTTCCTCGATTCCGCACACGCGCAGCCATGGGGCGGAAGGACCCATGAATCCTGACTGAGCCAATTCCACAGCCCTGGCGAATTCGTTGTCGGTGTAGGCGTACGAGCCCTCAACTGAAATCTCCCCTCTGACAATGGTGTTGCCATCTATCCCAGTATCCTTCTCATGGTTGCCCACAAACACGGCCTTTCCACCCCGTCTCGTGGCCATTATGCAGCCAGAGCGGGTGGCCGCTATTCCTACTGCGTCGAAAGAAAAATCTGCACCCGATCCGAAATAGTCTGCAACGTAGCCGGCGGCATCCTTTTCCCGCATGTCCACAGTCAGGGAGGCGCCGAGCTGCTTTGCGGTGGACAGCCTTGCCTCATTTATGTCTGCAGCCACGCACTTGCTGATACCCATGCGCTTCAGGAGCCTCAGTAAGAAAAGGCCTATGATTCCCATGCCGAATACTATAGCACCGTCACCTACGCCTATGTTGCACTTGCCTACTGCCCTCAGAGCCGTTGCCAGAGGCTCTGCAAGGGCACCGGCTGTTGCGTCACCGACGGGATAGCAGGAGCCGGGAGGCACGTGCACATACTCGCCGAAGGAGCCGGGGAAGGCCGCCCCAACGATCTGCCTATCGGGGCACAGGTTCCTCAGGCCCGATCTGCAGTAGTAGCATTTTCCACATGTAACCATTGGATTCACAGCGACCATCCTGCCCGTCAGTTCCTCCATATCATCGCTGGCTGCACTCTCCACCGTGCCAGAGAATTCATGACCCATGATAAGGGGGGGCTTCCTCAGTTCGTTCAGTCCCTGGAACGCGGCCACCTCGGACCCGCATATGCCAGATCTTGAGACTTTGATGAGGGACCATCCTTCGATGGCTTCAGGCATGCCTACGTCTTCCACGGCCATCTTTCCATCAGACACCCACACGAGCGCTTTCATGCACGTTGATTGTTCTCAGACTCTTAAATGGTTCCCCGGCGCGGCCTGAGGACTGAACTAACTGAAACAGACACAGATGAATTTCATTACACGTACCAATCATGCTGCGTATGCCGGAAAATTCGGACAGAAACACGAAGATATAAGCAAATGATGGCAGTACGGGGCAGCATCTGAGAGAAATGGGAGAAGTGTCCTGTTCATGAAAGCAATTGTTTCCGAAAGGCATGGGCCAGGCAGTGTTGTAATGAAGGAAATGCCCGAGCCGGGAAGCCCTCCTCCCGGCCACGTGCTTCTGAAAATGAAGGCGGTGGGTGTATGCGGGAGTGACATCCACATGTACCACGGAAGCGAGTCATACCCGAGAAAAAGCCCCGTGATCCTGGGGCATGAAATGACCGGCGTAGTCGCAGAGGCAGGCGAGGGCGTTGTGGACTTCAGGAAGGGTCAGAGGGTGGTGTCGGAGACAGCATTCAGCGTCTGCGGCAAATGCTACAACTGCAGGAGGGGAAATTACAACCTCTGCCCCGGGAGAATGGGCTTCGGTGCACTGACTGACGGTGGTATGGCCGAGTACCTGATCGTGCGGCAGGGCATACTCCACCACGTGCCTGACGGGGTGGATGACATTACAGCCGCGCTGACCGAGCCCTCATGCGTAGCGTTCAACGCAGTATCCACGCTTGGCAGGATCGAGCCTGGAGACTCGGTTCTCATAATCGGCCCCGGGCCAATAGGGCTGCTCAGCCTTCAGGTCGCGCTTCTCAGGTCGCCCTACGAGGTTTCTGTCCTCGGTACGAAGCGCGACTCCAGAAGGCTGGAAACCGCCAGGAGCGTTGGAGCGGACAGGGTTTTCGAGGATGCAACTGAAGCGGCCGGGGCGCTCAGGACAGCAGGCTGGGGTGACGGCGTCGATGTTGTGGTGGATGCATCAGGCGTCAGCGCGACAATGAAGACTGCGCTGGATGCGGTCAGGCCCGGCGGCAGAATCATCAAGGTGGGGTGGGGACCGGACATACCGGACTTCAATCTGGACGGGATTGTGGCCAAGGCGGTCGAACTCAGGGGATCCTTCAGCCACAACTGGGAAACATGGGAAAGGGTAATGCGCCTGTTCAGAAACGGCAGGTTGAAATCATCAAGAATTGCGCGGTCTTATGCCTTTGATGACTGGGAAAGCGCATTCGATGACATGTCAAAGCTGCAAATTGCAAAGGGGGTGCTAATGATATGAGCAGAATGGAAATAGACCTCAGAAGGCCAACTGTCCAGGTCTCGCTCGACCTGACAACAATAAGGGATGCCGAGCCGATGGCCGAGATTGCTCTCAAGGCAGGCGTGGACTGGATTGAGGTCGGGACCCCTCTGATACTCGGAGAGGGGCTTCACGCTGTGAGCGCATTCAGGAAAAGGTACCCTGACACTCCAATAGTCGCGGACCTGAAAACAATGGACGGCGGCTACCTGGAGGCTGAAATGATGGCCAGGGCGGGCGCGAATTTCGTCGTTGTAATGGCAGCATCCCACCCCGCAACAGTAAGGGCAACGGTGCGGGCTGCCAGGGACTACGGGATATATGTCATGGGCGACGTGCTTGGAAGAAGGGACAGAGCGAAGGCGGCAGCGGAGCTGGAGGAAGCCGGCGTCGATGTCGTAATCGCGCACCTCGGCTTTGATGAAAGGGGCGAGCTCGGCGGGTCACCTCTGGATTTCCTCGCTGAAATAGTCGAGGCAGTCAGCTGCCCCGTGCAGGCTGTTGGGGGCCTTTCACTTTCAGACCTTCCGAAATTACCAGCTCTCGGCGCTCCCCTTGTTGTTGTGGGGGCGCCACTTGTCATAGACGGGCGCTCATTCTCCCCCGCTTCGGAAGGCAACGAGATAGGCCGCCTCCTGAAGAACGTGGTAAGCCTGGTCAAGAGCGGCGGCGAGGACGGAGTGAGCTGATGGCCGGACCGGGTCTTCTTGCATTCCCAAAGGGCTATTTTGACAGGTTGTGCGCGGGGGACATGGGGCTGAAAGACTGGCTGCTGGAGGCGTCGGGGCTGGAAATACAGGGCGTTGAGATGTACCCCGCGTTCTACCGGGACAGGAGCATGGCGGCTGTCGAAAGCATTCACGAATTCGCAGCGGAGAAGGGGCTGCAGGTACCCATGATGTGCACTTCGCCTGACTTCACGCAGGCAGGGGAGAAGGAAAGGAAGGCGGAGGTGGATAAGATGCAATTCTGGATAGATGCAATGTCCAGGGCACCGGTAAAGGGGAGACTCAGGACATGCAGGGTGCTTTCAGGCCAGAGGAGGCCCGACGTCAGCAGGGAGGACGGAGTGAGGTGGGTCGTCGAGTGCATAGGGGAGCTGCTTCCCTTTGCTGAGCGCAGGGGCGTCCACCTTGTGATGGAAAACCATTACAAGGACGGGCTATGGGAATATCCTGAATTTGCACAGCATCTTGACGTCTACACCGAAATTGTGGAAAGCATAAGGTCTGAATGGTTTGGAGTCAACTACGACCCGTCCAACGCTCTCATCGCAGGCGAAGACCCCATAGCTGTACTGGACAGGTTCAGGGACAGGATACTGACCATGCATGCGAGCGACAGGCACCTCAGGAGGGGATATACGATGGAGGATCTTGAGAAGCATGTGGGCAGAGGGTACCCGCAGGCTCTTGAGCACGGTGTGATCGGGACCGGCCTGATAGACTACGGCAGGATATTCGCGGTCCTGAAGGATATAGGCTTCTCTGGATGGATATCTATTGAGGATGGTGCCGGGGGCCTCGAGGACCTCAGGCAGTCCGTGTCGTTCCTCAACAGCATGATAAGGAGCACCTTCGGGTAGCTTCGGAAGAAGGGATGGATTATACTTCAAGGACAACTAATTATAACAATTGCACCTAACGCAGAAATGCCTGCGGATGCTGCGGCGGGCGTACCGGCGTGCTTGTTGTTGAAATGGAGTGACAATAATGGCGGATAATGCATCAGTGACCTCAGCTCTCCTGAAGAGGACTGTCTACCGGAACCTTATGAAAGACTACTTGCCTTTCCCTATCGACAGGAAACTCTGCGCACGATGGGCCGGGGGGATACCTGAGGGGGGAAGCAGCATCATCTACACTTCCATGATGTACCAGATGGCGCCAATGTTCAAGGCGTACGAATCGCTGCTGCCCAGGGCAGCAAGGCTCAGGGGGAGCGAACGGCTGGCCTCCCTGGGCAAATTCCTGTTCAAGCCTAAGAGGGCAGAGCTGGAAAGGGCATATGCCATCCTCAGGAACATTGCGTCCATGCTTTCCAAATCAGACGTGGATTTTGGCTACCTCCATGAGAAAGAGCCCTACAGCGGTGCGATTCTCATCGAGCTCGGGATGAGGGATGAGTTCATCGAATACGGCAAGAAACTGACATCATTCTTCACCGGACTCGGCGTGGAAAGGGTGATCACTGTGGACCCGCACACCACCAACGCACTGGCAAGGATGAAGGAGTATGTCCCCTCCAGGCTTGAGGTGGTCAACTACCTCTCCCTGATAGACGGGGCCAGGGGTGAGGGGAAGTTTGTGCTGCATGATTCATGCCTGTATGCCAGGCACCTGGGCCTGCGTGATTCAATCAGGCAGTCGATTGGCCGGACAGGCATTTCACTTGCGGAGGACAGGATGGTCACCGGGAAGGGGACTGCGATGTGCTGCGGTTCGCCGGTGGGTGCTGTTTCCCCCGATTTAGGCGAAAAGATTGCAGAAGTCAGGGCCAGGGCGTTGCTGTCCGTGGGAGGCTCTGTGATGGTAATGTGCCCCATGTGCTACCAGGCGCTGTCTCCGCACATAAAGGGGCTGAAGGATTTTGCGGAGGTGGTCAGGTGAGCAGCGAGTGGGAGGAGGCAATCGAAAGGAGCACCAGGAACAATGTGCCCGAAGTATGGAGAATGCTGGAGGAGCACCCCTACCTGGAGAGCACAAGGGTTGAGCTCAGAAAGGCAAAGTTGAGGGTGCTGGACAATCTGGATGAGTTCATAGGCAAGACGATGGAGGCGGTGACCAAATCAGGCGGCGTGGCGCACCTTGCCAGGGATGCTGCGGAGGCAAGGGATATAGTCGACCGCATTATAGGCGGCAGGGAGCATATCATCCTGAGCAAGTCCAATGTGGCTTATGAGGCGGGGATCAGGCAGCACCTCAGGGACCGCGGGAAGGATGTATGGGAAACCGACTTCGGCGAATACCTGCTCCAGATTGCAGAGGAGGAACCTTCGCACATCATTACTGTCGCGCTCCACATGACAAAGGAGAAATTCGGAAGGGAGCTGCACAGGAACCTGGATGAGTCTATCAATGAAGACTCGACCCCGGCTGAAATGGCAGCCGCGGTAAGACGATTCCTGCTCGGGAAGTATGATACAGCCGAGGTTGGCATCACCGGAGCAAATGCGGTTGCGGCCGACACCGGCTCGGTGGCCCTTGTCGAGAATGAGGGAAACATAAGGATGACGAGCGTGAGGCCGCAGATACACATTGCCGTCACGGGTATTGACAAAATAGTCCCTACCCTCGGGGACGCATTCAAGGAAGTCATGATACAGGCTGCGTACGCGGGCTCATACCCGCCCACATACATCAACGTGACAACCGGGCCAAGCTCAACGGGCGACATTGAATCCCAGATCATAAGGCCTGCAACCGGGCCGAGGGAATTCCACCTTGTCCTCATAGACAACGGAAGGATGAAGGCTGCGGCCGACAGAGAGCTCAGGGAGGCTTTGCTCTGCATCAGGTGCGGCAGATGCTACTTCGCGTGCCCGACCTACAGGGTGATGGGGAAGGAGTGGGGAAAGCCGCCCTACAGCGGTCCCACCGGAGTCATGTGGAATGCGATAGTAAGGGGAGACAGCTCAGCGGCGCACATGTGCACCCACTCGGCAGGCTGCCGCGAGGTCTGCCCGATGGACATCAACATACCACGTGTCCTGGAGTACATCAAGTACACCGATTTCAAAAAGATGGAGGAGGGCGGCAAGAAATGAAGATGGGAATTGGCGGAATGGTGTTTGTAGTCACAGGCGGCTCAAGCGGCATAGGAAGGGCCATAGTGGAGGGGTGCCTGCAGGAGGGCGCCCGCGTTGTAACATGCCACCTGAACGACAGTGCGGGAGAAAAGGGGCTGCTTGAATCGGCAGAACGCCTCGGCATGGGGGAGATGCTCACTGTCGTGAATGCAGACATGTCGAGGAAGGAGAGTGCGGAGAAGCTTGCCTCGCTTGCGATGCAGAAGTACGGCAAGCTTGACGTCTGGGTCAACAACGCCGCATTCCAGAAGCTGGCGAGGTCGGAGGAGCTTGACGAGAAGGAGTGGCACAGCATTCTTGCCGTAAACCTTGACGGCTACTTCTTCGGCTGCCAGGCTGCGGCAAAGAGGTTCATTGAGGGAAAGGGCGGCGGCAGCATCATAAACATCACTTCCGGGGTGAACGCGCTTGCTGTCAGGAACCTTGCGGCATATGCCGCGTCAAAGGGCGCTGTCAGGGCGCTCACAAGGGTGCTGGCGGTCGAATGGGGGGGGCACGGCATAAGGGTCAATGCGATTGCGCCCGGAGCAACAGACACGCCAATGAACATGGAACTCTACACGAGCGAGGTGCGCGCGCTGTACAATGACAGGATACCGCTGGGTCACATAGCATCCACCGCCGAGATAGCCGATGCGGTGCTGATGCTGGCCTCCCCCTACAGCAGGTACATCACAGGCGAGGAAATACTGGTTGACGGCGGCCTCAATTTCAACGGCACGGTATACAGGCCACTTGGCTGAGCTGGCAGGAGATGAATCCTCATTGCGCAATCGGGGAATAGAGGGGACAAGGAGAAAATTCACATCGACTGTCGCTCTTGTGACATCCAGGCTGGGCGATGCTTCAAACGTAATGTCTGCGGAATGGTCGCTGCGCGTTTCGATAGACCCGTATCTTGTCGCGGTGTTTGTTGGTTATGAGCGCGGGAGCTGCAGCATGATACGCGAGTCGGGCGAGTTCGGGCTCAACTACTGCTCAGAGGGACAGGTGATGCTCGCCCACATCGCAGGCAACCGGTCGATCTCGAGCGGGGATGACAAGTGGAGGATGGCCGACTTCAGCACTTTCCAGCCAAGTGTAATCAGGGCGCCGATGATAGAAGGGTGCATAATGAACCTTGAATGCAGGGTGGTGGACGAGTTCAGGACTGGAGACCATGCAGCATTCATAGGCAGCGTGGTGGAAGGTTACCATGACCCTTCCAGGAGGCCGCTGGTCTACCACGGAGGTGAATACTATGCGCTTGGCGAAAGGCTTGCGAGGCCTCCCAGGGAACGGTGACGCGGGAGTCATATTCCAAGCGAGTATGATATCACCACAACGCCCGAGACGATGAGGACGGCACCCACCAGCAGTCGCCCCGACAGCGACTCCACTCCGCGCATTGTGAAGAATGACAGCAGCATTGTGAAGAGAGGGTTTGCAGTGATTATCGGGGCTACAAGCACAATCGGCGCCACAAGCAGGGCTACGAACCTTGCGCTCTGCGCAAGCCCCGATGCACTGCCTGCCGCGGCAAGCATGCCTAATCGCTTGCCGGCTACCACCCTCCTTATGTCGCGTGTGCGGGCGATGTTGAGGGCGAAGTAGAAGACGCCTGCGGTAAGGTACGATATAAGGGCACCGTCGACAGGCAGCGGAGTCAGGATATCGGCCGCCCTGATGACAACCACCGAAAGGCCGACGAATATGGCTGCAGAGAGGGAGAAGAGGAGACCCCTGCTGTTGATCCTCTTCCCGTGATCATTCCCTGTGGTCACCATGATTGTGCCGAAGAATGAGAGCATGACGCCCAGCGCCCCGACAAGTGTAAGCGGCTCGGCGATCAGCAGGAAGCCGAAGAATACTGCAAAGAGGCTCTGCGACGATGTGATTGTGCTGCCGCGGGATGGGCCTAGCAG
The DNA here is from genome assembly GCA_021806165.1 of Thermoplasmata archaeon. Classification (GTDB taxonomy): domain Archaea; phylum Thermoplasmatota; class Thermoplasmata; order Sysuiplasmatales; family Sysuiplasmataceae; genus JAJZXY01. The sequence goes on along the minus strand of JAJZXY010000005.1, from coordinate 84,472 downwards.
CACCATACCTGTGTAGTTCAGGCCGCGCCCGAGTATGAAGTTGAGCCCGCCCGCGAACATGAAAAGCAGCGCAGGGTAGAAGCCCATACTCCAGATGTGGAGGAATTCGCCAGTGACGATGGAAACGGCGAATATCATGAGGGAGGAGAAAAGTATAGTCGCGAGCACGCCGCCTGAAACGTGCTGAAGCGACATTCCCCTTGCAACAAACATGTTTGATACTGAAAACAGGAATGCCGAGGCCACCGAAAGGACGAGGCCAAGGACAAGGTCGTTCATCATGGACAGCGCCGCTTTCCGGGCATCAGGCCGTGAGGGGGGCAAATTGCCTTCATGCCGCCGCCGAGCCGGATTGCTGCATGCTCATGCCCGCCGGCGAATCCGCCTGCCGGGAGATTTCAGCTGCTTCCGTTGCCCGTGTTCTCCGCGACAGTTGCTCCGCCACCGCCCTTCTTCTGGACAACAGGTTCAACCTTCTGCTGTGGTGCACTCCCCCCGTCCTTAGCCTGTGGAGGGGGCCTGTTCAGCAGGTCCACCTTCCCGGCGAACTCATCAACGCCCACGTCGGCAATCCAGTCTACAAGGTCGCCGACGAGCCCTTTTGCCCCCTTCACAACCCTGATGCCCGCAGAGGCGATGGAGGCGGCTGTGCCATCCTGCATGGCAGCCGCCACAGCAAGGTCTATCCTGAGGCGCCGGAGCAGCCTTCCCCATTCCTCGTCACGAGGAGGGGTGGGGAAACCCTGCTTGATCTTGGTATCGGCCAGTGTGCCCGATATTATCGAGGCGACAGTGTAGTACTTTGCAGTCTCGAAGTCAGAAGCAAGATTGCTGAGAGTGCCCATTTCGTTGTCAGAAGGAAATATCACCAACATTTGGAACGCCACGCTTTTCTGGTCGGGTACGGATTGCAATAGATAACCCCTCGATAAAAATATTATCCTGCTGTCGGGAACTCACCCGATCCCGAAATAAGCCGAACGTATGGCATCATTCCTCTCGGCCTCGCTCTCCGAGCCTGAGAAGACCACGCGGCCGTGGTCGAGAACGAGCACGCTGTCTGCAATTCTTGTGAACTCGACATTCTGCTCCGAAATGAGCATTGGTATCCCCATGTCCTTCAGCACACGCAGTGCATCTATTATTCTCTCGGTAAACAGGGGGGAAAGGCCGCTGGATGGTTCGTCGAGCATCAGCAGGCTGGGGCTTGCCATCATGGTCCTGCCAACGCTCAGCATCTTCCTCTGCCCGCCGCTTAGCGAGGAGGCGCGCTGCTTCTCGTACTTCCTGAGATCGGGGAAGACCTCGAACACGCGGCGCATGCGCTCCTCCATACCCTCCCTCCTGTAGACGGAGCTCATAACCAGATTCTCCCTGACGGTCATCAGGGTGTAGATGCTGGACTCGGAGCTGTAGACGATGCCGAGTCTCGCCTTCTCGTGAACGCGCATACCAGTCACATCCCTGCCGTTGAAGTGCACGCGTCCGGCCATGGGCGGAAGAAAACCCATGATGCCCTTCATAAGGGTGGTCTTGCCCGAGCCGTTGGAACCGAGCAGGAGCACCGTTTCCTTCTCCCTGACGCTCAGCGAGCAGTCCCATATGATCTGCATCCTCCCGTAGCCGGCGGATATGCCTTCTGCCTCAAGGACTGCCTTTTGTTCCAAGATAGACCTCCATGACCTTAGGGTCGCTGACCGCATCGGCGAACTTTCCTGAGAATATCACCCTTCCCGCGTCGAGGACTGCGACGTCCTCCGTCACCTTCCTGATGAAATTCATCACATGCTCGACAATCACCATCCCCTCCACGCTCTTCTTCACCTGGTTGAGAAGATTTGCAACAACATCCGTCTCCGCAGCATTCAGACCTGCAGCGAGCTCGTCCACAAGGAGCACCTTGGGCTCCGTGGCAAGAGCCTTTGCCAGATCAAGCATCTTCTTCTGTCCCGTGTTGAGCGATGAGGCCATCTGGCCTGACTGGTCCGAGAGACCCGTCAGCTTCAGTATGTCCTCGGCAGCCTGATCCATATCGGTCCTCCTCCCCTTCCTGCCGAACAGAAGGGCAATGTCCACATTCTCCCTGACTGTGAGGCCGTGGAAGGGGTGTGGTATCTGGAATGTCCTGTTTATGCCGAGGTGTGACCTCCTGTGCGGCGACATGCCGTTGATCCTCCTGCCCAGGAAGCTCAGCGTGCCTGCGTCGGCATACAGCAGACCCGAAACGACGTTGATGAGCGTGGTCTTGCCAGAACCATTCGGTCCTATGAGGCCAAGCGTCTGGCCCCTGCCCAGGGAGAGCGATACTCTGCTGAGCGCCTCCATGCTGCCGAAACGCTTTGTGACTCCCTGCAGGGAGAGTATGACTTCCCCCTCCATCTACTCCCCCTCCTCTGGCCTGAAGAGAAGCCTGCCCAGTCGGGTCACCTGCTCCATGATCCCGTTTGGTATGAAGAGTATAAGCAGAACGAGCAGCACACCGAAGATTATGAGGACAAGGTTTGAGAAGTAGAGCGTCAGGAATTCATAGACGGCGAAGAGGACGGCGACGCCAATCAGAGGGCCGAACACGGTCCCCCTGCCGCCGAAGAGGACGAATACTATCACAAGCACCGAAAAGTCGGTCAGGCTGAATACAGCCTCGGGGTAGAAGAAACCGAGATACCAGCCGTACAGCCCTCCCGCAACGCCTGAAAGGAACGAGCTTATGAGCCAGGCGTACGTGCGGTACTTCAGGCTGTTAACACCTGCAAGCTCCACGGCAAACCTGTCCTCCCTTATTGCCTTCAGCGCTATGCCGAAGGAGGAGCCGGACACTGCAAGAACCGTTAGCGCGGATACAACAGCGAGGACGGCGGCTACCGCATAGTCGAGGTTGGGGGCGTAGACGCTGGTGAATGAAATGCCGTAGGGGCCGCCGGTGACTGATGTGAGGGAGCTGTTGCTGAATATGAGGTATACCGCCTCGAAAGCGGCCAGGCTGGCTATTGCAAAATACGCACCCGAAAGCCTGAGCAGCGGTGTGAAAAGAAGGGAGAGCAGTGCTGAAAAGAGCGCTCCTGCGAGTATGGCAAGTGCGACAGGCCACCCGTGGAATGCCACCAGTATTGCTGTGCCGTATGCGCCGACTGCAAAGAAGACACCGAAGCCGAATGGAAGATAGCCTGTGAAGCCGTAGACAATGTTCAGCGCATCCGCAAGCATTACGTAAATTGCCAGCTCCATGAAGAGACCCTGATTGGCGAAGAGCATAGGCCCGAGGAGGAACAGAAGCGCAAGCGGCAGTACCATTATGCCTGCATCCCTTGCGAGCATCCTCCTGTCGGCGAGGAAGACCTTCCTAAAATTCACGCGCCTTCCTCCCAAGCAACCCCTGCGGGCGTGCCAGTATCACTGCGATCAGTATGATGAAAGGGACGATTGAGGACCAGTTGGGCAGGTATATGTCGGTGTAGCCGTAGGCGTATGCAAAGACGACAGCCCCGAGGACGGTGGCGAGCGGATTACCCAGTGCGCCTATGATGATTATGGCGAACGATATGAGTGTGAAGGTATCCCCGATCGAGGGGGAGGTGGGATAGCTTATGAGCGAGGAAAAAGAGCCTGCGGCGGCAGCCAGCGCAATGCTGAAACCAAATGCAACAGCAGACACACGGTTGATGTTGACGCCGTTTGCCATTGCCTCATCCCTGTTTATCATAAGGGCCCGGGTCTTCAGGCCCAGGCCCGTCCTGTAGAGGTAGAGGTATACTGCGACAATGGCGGCCACTGAGACTGCGGCTGTCACTACCCATGCGGTCGGGACCGTGGAATTCAGCAGGTTCAGGTGGAGTGGCCTGAAGAGTGCATAATTCATCTCCTGGTAGTTGTTGCCGAAGAACTGCACCGCAAGCCCCTCCATTGCGAACGACACGCCGAAGAACAGGATGAATGAGCTCATCTCAGGATCGTCCGAACGCTGGAGCCTCGGCACAAGGGGGTAGTAGAGAAGGAGGCCTATCGCGAAGAAGAGAGGGACCACAACCGCGAGAGAGAGAACGGGATTGAAGCCGTAGTGTATGGCCAGTGCTATTGCAAGGTAGGAGCCCATGACCAGGAATTCGCCATGGGCAAGGTTGACTATCCTCATCACTCCGAACACCAGGTTGAGGCCTAGCGCGGCGAGTGAAAAGAACGCCGCGTAAAGCATTGACGTCACAAAGGCGTCGACGAACAGAGACATCGGCCCAACCAGCCGCCTATCAACGGAACCGTACCTGCACCGGTGCAGCCATGCTCTCAGATGTGAATGCCTGCTGGTTCAGGAAGGACTGCGATGCGGGCTGAGCCTGCATCAGCGGTCCGCTTACAGCTGCGGGTGAGCCGCCGCTCAGAGCGACACTCGGTGCGGGATAGACCGCTGTGCCTGTTGCCAGGTCCGTCGGGTATATGACCACTGGACGCAGACCGGTACTGGTAGGCTGGTACTGCATCACGTCCATGGGCATCCCAAGCTGCGCCCCTGAGGTGGTGTTGAGCACAAACGGACCCTCCAGCGTGGTCGTATTCCCTGAGAGTTTGTTGGCAGCCTGCCTGAGGGCAGTCTGGTTCAGGCTCCCGGCCGTCTCGATGGTCTTTCCTATCAGCAGACCGGCGTTGTAGCCGGCAATGTTGTTGAAGTTGGGACCTGAACCGTATGCCGATGTCCACGAGTTCACGAACGACGAGGTTGTGGGCCCGAGGTTGACATTGGAGTACTGCACATCAGGCGGTGAGGCATATGTGTAGGTGTAGTTCAGGCTCCCGGCAGGTGTCTGCTTGTTGAGGACAGCATACTCAAGTCCTGCATAGATTGTGAAGACGAAGTTGAAGTGCATGCTGTTTGCATTCAGCGCCTGGAAGAATGCAATGTCGTTGGTGTCATATCCGAAGTTGAGAACCGCCTGCGGATGGGTGGCATTGATGGACTGCAGCAGCGTGGAATACTCGGCTGCGCTTGATGCTGATGTGGACTGGTAGTATACAGGTGTGATGCCTGCTGCGACCAGCGCAGAGTCAAGCGTCTGCGCCTGTGCGGTGGTGAATGCCTGGTCAAGGTAGAGTATTGCGACCCTGGTGATGTTGGACTTCTGGCTTATGATGTAGTGTGCCAGAACCAGCGGCCACTGCGATGATACAAGTATGGACAAGTCCACTATGTATGGGTTGGTCGCTGTGAAGAAGCCCGGGGATGAGGCAGTCGGATCGAATAGAAGCTGGTGGTGTTCCTGGGCAATGGCCACCGCAGGCGCTGTCAGCGTTGAACCGAAATCGGACACCAGTATGTTGACATGGTTTGTGGTGATAAGATTGGTGTACTCTGTCTGGGCTGTTGCAGTGCTGCTCTGGTCGTTGTAGGTGACAAGCTTGAGCGGCAGCTTCTTTCCAGCGCTGTTCAGCATCAGGCCGCCGTTGGCATTGGTCTGGTTAATCCAGTACTTCAGGCCTGCCAACTGATAACCGGATGAAAGTGCAAAACTTCCGGAACCTGCATAGAGTGTGCCGACTGTTATTGACTGCTGCGAGGATTTGCCTGTCCTGGTGAGTTCGTAGGCGGTGAGTCCGGCCGCAATCAGAATCACAACAACCACTATCGCGATTATGGCGTTCCTGGACGATTTCTTCCTGCTTCCACTTGGACCGCCGGTAGGCGGTGTGACGTTTTCAGAGCCCATGAAATAACCCCACTGCTGCAGAAGGGTAACCTGTGACTGACTTATTACCTTTCGGTTTGCAACCCCAGAGGGCATGCAGGAAACGGACAGGGTGCACCATTGATGTGTAATTGATATATTACGAATCTCACAAAACTATGTACATCAATAAATATCAGGAAATGCCTATCGGGGCATAGTCAACGGTGGGGAGAGGTTCTAAATTGAAAGGTAGCACACTCGCGGCCGTAATCATTGTTGTGGTGATTGTAATTGCAGCAGGATCGTACGCAGTCTACAGCCTAACTAAGCCGAAGTCCAGCACGCCCTCGAACATTACAATAGGGACCCTCTACGCGAGTTCGGGCTCCTATGCATCCTCTTCGCTGCCGGAGTACTACGGGCTGCAGGCATGGGTGAACCAGACTAACGCTGCAGGGGGGCTGTATGTAAGCAGCATTGGCAAGAAGCTGCCTGTGAAGCTCATAGCATATGATGACCAGAGCAGCACCACAACTGCAGAAACGCAGTACACCAACCTGATTACCGTCAACCATGTGGATATCCTGGTTGCGGACTTCGGGTCGGTTTTGACATCCGTCGCGGTACCGATAGCGAAGGAGCACCACTATGTCCTCTTCGACCCTACCGGAACGGGTGCCTCGTTCTTTGTCAACAACCCGTACATCGCGCTGACCTCCCTCCCGACCTCAGGACTCTGGCCGCTCGTGCTTGGCCAGTACCTGCAGACGCAGCACTCCAACATTTCCAAGATAGCAATAGTCTACACGCCCAACGACTTCGATGCGTCGCAGGCCACGACTCTCAACACATATCTTGTTGCCAACAACATCAATCCAGTCTATTACCAGTCGACTACAGCATCAAGCACGGCTCAGTATGTGACTCTGCTGCAGACCATCAACAGCACGGGCGCCCAGGCACTGATAGAATTCGGTTACCCGCCGAACGATATTGCAATGTTCCAGGCGCTCAAATCGTCAAACATCCACTTCGACTTCACCTTCACCGTCTTCCCGGGGCAGCTCCTCTCCCTGCTCGAAAGCTCTACCCCGAGTGGGGTCCTGAACTATACGTGGACATATCCGACGCCGCCGCTCATACAGTACAACAGCGGGGTAAACCTCGGACCGACGACCGCCCAGTTCATATCGGAATGGAAGGCAAACAACTCGAATGTTGCCCCCAATTTCCTGAACATCGCAGGTTACAACGCTGGCCTGATAATAGGGAAGGCAATAACCACCGCCGGTTCACTCAACCAGACAGCGCTCAGGACTGCAATAACCACGATATCCGGGAATGTGACAACACTCGACGGCGCATTTGTCGTCAACTCAACCGGGGCGCAGACGGGTGAGACGCTGCCTGTCGGGCAGCTGCAGCCAACCTCGTCGGGCCTGCAGATGATAATCATCTACCCCGCCGACAAGGCAACGGGCACGGCGGTTTACCCGGCCCCTGTGAGCTGAGGTCCGGCAGCCTTTCCAGTGCTTGCACGAGGCAACGTGCCCGGGTGGCGGCATCCATGTTAGCCAGCAGGGAGGAGGGCGGAAGACTCCTCGGCAGCGCGCTGCTTGGTTTCATGGGAAGCGGGGCAGCAGTGCTTGCCGTCCCTGGAGGCGGCGCCCCTGCAGTCAGGGAGGTTGCGCGCATACTGCGTGCACCGCCTGGTGTCGTTGTTGCGAGAAATATAGCAGCGCCCCGAAACCAGGAGGCTGCATTGTGCGCCGTCGCGCAGGAGGGCAGGGTGAAGGCAGACAGAACGCTGCTTGAGGAACTGCACATAGGCGGTGAAAATTTGCAGGGGCAGGCTGAGGCCCAGAAGCAGAGGAAAAGGAGAAGCCTGCTGAAGTACAGGGGATGAGGGCCATACCCGCGGCTGAGAAGCCGGACCGTGGTGGTTGATGAAGGGATGGCAACAGGCTGCACAATGAAGGCAGCTGTGCTCTCTGTAAGGAGCATGGGGGCGTGGAGGATGGTTGCAGCTGTTCCCGTTGCGCAGCGGAACGCAGTGTCTGAAACTTCTGGCGTTGCGGACGGTGTTGTGTGCCTGATGACCCCTTTCCATTTTCAGGCGGTGGGATACTACTACTTTGAATTCGACCATGTCGGCGATGCGGGTGTGACGCGGGCGCCCGGCCTCTAAGGCGCAGGAAGGAGCCAAGCGCATACATGCAAAATATTGGCAGGTCAGCGAGCTGCATCGGAAACCATTTTTAATCGCCGGTCAGTATGATGTCAGAGTGGTTGAATGAAAATCGCAGTGCTCGCCAAGGCGGTGCCGGACGTAAAGAACGTCAGGCTTACCATAAAGGACAATGATATAGACACAGCCGAACTGAATTTCGTCATCAACGAACAGGACAGCTATGCCCTGGAGGAGGGACTGAGGCTTAAGGAGAAGCTGGGGGGGGAGGTGGTAGTTGTCAGTGTCGGTGACGAGGCGAGGAGGAAGGGAATCACGCAGGTTATCAGGGAATGCTATGCAAAGGGCGCCGACAGGGGGACTATGCTGCTGGACCAGGATTATTCGAAATGGGACGGCGGTGTCAGGGCAAAGGTGATGGCAGCGCTTCTCGGCCCGGAAAAGCCTGATGTTGTTCTGATGGGATCACAGTCGTTTGACACCGCGACTAGCAGGATGGGACCGATGCTGGGCGAGGCTATGGGCATCGCACATGTTTCACTAATCACTGCTTTGGAGGCTGGAGGGGACGGCAGGACATTTGCAGTCTCAAGGGATCTCGAGGGAGGACTGCAGGAGAAGGTCAGGGTGTCTGCACCCTGCATTTTCACAACCCAGACCGGGATCAATACCCCGAGGTATGCGGCGCTGAGCAAAATCATAATGGCGACCAGGAAGGAGATAAAGACTATGACGCTGGAGGATGCTGGCATCGACAGGGCGGAGCTGGAGAAGCTGAACAGGGTCAGGGTCGTGGCAGCAGGCTTCCCGGAGGAGAAGGAGGGGAATGCGCTGATGCTCACGGGGACGCCCGAGGAGATTGCGGCGCAGCTCGTCAAGTCGCTCAGGGAAAAGGGGCTTTTGCAGAGGTGATGGCCATGGCAATACTTGTTGTGTGTGAACAGAGGCAGGGGGAGCTGAAGGAGACATCGCTTGAGGCGATGGCGGCTGCAGTCAGCGTTGCAGGGGGGGAGAAGGTTCATGCGCTCCTCATCGGCTCCGGCATAGAGGGACTGGCGCAGGCGGTTGCACGAGGCGGTGCTGATGAGGTGGTGATTGCAGACAGCCCTGAACTCACCTGCTACACCTATGACTTGTACAGGGCGGTGGTGCTGAAAGCGGTTGGAGACATATCCCCTTCGGTGGTCATTGCCGGCCACACCTCGCAGGGAATGGATTTCTTCCCGGGGCTTGCGGCATCCGCCGGCATGCCTATGCTCTCAGACTGCGTTAAACTTTCAAGGAGCGGGGACGGGATCGAGGCGGCAAGACAGCTCTACGGTGGAAAGATCGAGGTAAGATACGCGCTGCCAGTACCGTGCGTCCTTACAGTCAGGCAGGGGGCATTTTCTTCAGTCATGGCAGGGAAGGAGGCGGAGGTGAGGAAGATGCAGGTCGATCTTGGCAGCGCCAGCGCAAGGACGGAGGTGACAGGATATGAGACGCCCCCGAAGGAGGACGTCGACATAGAGAAGGCAAAGATCGTGGTGTCCGTAGGCAGGGGGATTGAGAAGAAGGAAAATCTGCCTGTCTTCGAGGAGCTTGTCTCCTCAATAGACGGTGCGGTGCTTGCGGCATCAAGGCCTGTAATCGACAACGGATGGCTGCCGAAGGGGAGGCAGGTTGGTGTTTCGGGCAAGACAGTACGGCCGAAGCTCTATCTCGCACTCGGAATAAGCGGCGCGATCCAGCACCTGTCAGGCATGTCCGGCAGCGAATTCGTCGTGGCCGTAAACAGGGACAAGGATGCTCCCATATTCAAAGTGGCCGACATTGGTGTTGTTGAGGACATATTCAAGATTGTTCCTGCGCTTGTGAATGAGATGAAAAAAAGGTAATTTGTTTGAGATGGACCCCTCAGGCATTCCGTGCAGGGACCTCGTTCCGCTTGATGTTGCGTGCCGTATTGACAAGGTTGACGAGCAGCTGTGAAATGAACTGCTTGGCAGCATTATCCGTGAGCTTCAGCTCGCTGTCGAACTTCTGCTGTGCGAATGTGACGAACACCTCGGGAAGGTTGACAGGCACCATGTTGAGGAAAACAAATGCCTGCCTGAGCTGGTACTGTGCCCTGGCGCCGCCAAGGATGCCTATGGAAGCGCTCATCATGGCCGCAGCCTTGCCGGCAAACGAGTTGTCGGGGTAGGGCCTGGAAGCGTAGTCGATTGCGTTCTTGAGCGGCCCGGGGAGGGAATAGTTGTACTCGGGCAATGCAAAGAGTATTGCATCCGCGTCCCGGATCTTCCTCTTGAACTCCACAACCGCCTGTGGAAGGTTCCCTTCCTCATCCTGGTTGTAGACCGGTATGCCCTCGATGCCCGTGATCTCAATCGTGCTGTCCGGAGGGAGTAGTTTTGCCGCCTCGTTCAGGAGCGCCCTGTTGTACGATTTCTTCCTGAGGCTACCGGCAATTCCCAATATCTTGATTTTCTCAGCCATTCTTATCAGACCTCTTAGCCGGGGGCGGACCGGAGGTGACCGGCTCCGCCCCGCAAACGTGGTGTTCCAGAGGGACAGGGTAGATTAACATTTCGCGAACTTGCAGGCTCCACTTTACCTGGTATTGAATCCAATACCATGTAAAAGGAAAATTACCGCCTATGCCCGGTGACCCCACGCCGGGGGGACAGGTCAATTTATATGCGCAGTTGCAGATAGAACAGTTACATTCATTGCGCTGGGCAGCCGGACAGAGGAGGGAGAGTGCGGCGTCGATGAGGCGCCGCATGAAGAATGGGGGGTTCGGCGGCGGGAGAAGCGCCGTCACCAAAACGCAGGAGAAGCAGGCAGGCGAAATGGAGGGGACGGAGGAGACAACTATTATTCCATGAACAGACGCGAAGCAGCAAATGATTAATCGTTACAGGCGCATGCTGTAAACCATGGCTCTCGATGACAAATTCAACTCATTCATTACAGAGGGAACGGTTAAGGGAAGTTCATCCGGCCGCCTCTCAGGACTCAGGGTCGGCATCAAGGACAACATAGATGTCGGCGGGATGAAGACGACTGCGGCGTCGCGCATTCTTGCCGACAATGTGGCAAAGTCCAACGCTGATGTTGTCGACAGGCTCCTTTCACAGGGGGCCACTGTCATAGGGAAGACGAACATGCACGAATTTGCAATAGGCGCCACAACCACCTCGACAGCGGCAGGCCCGTGCAGAAACCCGAGGGACAGGACGCGCATCTGCGGCGGCTCGTCTGGCGGTTCGGCCGCAGCTGTCGCTGCCGGAATAGCTGAGGTTGCACTTGGAACAGACACGGGAGGCTCTGTCAGGCTTCCGGCGGCGCTCTGCGGCGTGGTCGGTTTCAAGCCCACGACAGGTTCGGTTTCGGCCGAGGGCGTTGTGCCACTGAGCAGGACGCTGGATGCGGTGGGCATCCTCTCGGGCAGCATTGCGCAGGCCAGGGCGGTTTTCGATGTCATCTGCAGCAGGAGGGAGGCTGCCAGGGAGTGGAGCGGGGACGCAGAGAAAGCGAAGATAGGGCTGTACCTGTTCGGCTCAGACCAGGTATCAGCGGCGCTCGGCCCCTTCCTGAAAAGGGCGGGAAAGCTCTGCAGCATGGTGAGAATGGACATACCTGAGCTCACGGCAAGAGGGCCCGGGACGAGGAGGGCGATCAGCTCCGCGGAGGCGGCCCGCTACCACGAGAAGTGGATGGAGGAGAGGAGGGCCGACTACTTCCGGGACGTCCTTTCAGTCCTGGAATGGGGAAAGGGGATTACGGACGAAATATACTCCGATGCGTTGAATGACCTCGCTGTGCTCAGGGAGATATTCGAGGAGAAGATGAAGGATTTCGATGTCATACTCACACCGGCTGTCAGGGAGGTGGCCCCCCCGATAAAGGAGGTCGTCGGAAAGGAGAGGGAATACAGGAGGCTGCTGGGAATAACCGAACTGTTCAATGCGACGGGGACGCCCTCCGTATCAATACCGGCGGCAGAGGCTGACGGGCTTCCTGCCGGTCTGCTCGTGACTGGAGCGTTCAATCAAGACATGAGGACGCTCGCTGTCGCCGAGATGCTAATGGGAATAGTGGCGGGGATATAAGGGGGTAGAATGGAAGCGCTGACCCGGAGAACCGGGTTCTGGCACCACACCCGCTCATGTTCACCTCCCCGCAGGTTCACTCGCGGACGGCTTCCCTTCCTTCCGGCGGCCTGTCCTCACCGGCAGCCGGCACGGTCAGCAGGGGCTGGCAGGCAGACAGCACATACTTGCAGGTAGACAGCTTGGACCCGCCACGCACCCGCTGATACCGCTCAGGGACAGGGCTGGCCTGCTCCCAACGGATACAGCGCTTCCTGCTTGAGGTAAGGCTGCTGTCCGTGATAGAGGTGTGGCATAACATGTTAGATGCTACCATTAAATACGCCACCCGCCGTGCAGCACAGAATCTCCACTCGGTATCAGTGGGCAGGGATGGATATATGCAACGAAGGCGGAGCATCGGGGGAATCGCGCCCGCCCGGTCGTCTCCGGGAGGTTGTCACATGTTCCAGTTCGGGCAGAGGAGGACCTGATCCAGGTACAGGAGGTGCAGGAGCGAGCGGACATTTGCCGGGAGCAGGGGGGAAGCTCAGGCCGCCGAAGATGTGCGGTGACAATGCAGCCCGCTACATACCCTCATAAAAAGAGGCATTCACAGGCTGCCCCACCTGCGGCAGCCCTGATTTTGAAAGCAGTATTCACTACACCGCCACCCAGGGCGCATGCTCCTGTGGCAACCAAGTGCTCGAGTTCGGGAATCTGCTCGCATAGCTCCACCATCCTGTCCTTCATCAGTGCGTTGACTGTGCCAGTGACAGGCAGGAAGTCAGCATGCCTGATGCCGCGCGCCAGCTCCACACAGAAGCGCTATGCCTCATAGCGTGTGGTCAGGGCCGCGGGTATCTGGATGTCGCAGACGTTGCATGATGCTGCATTGACAAGGAAGACCCAAGATTGAGCGCCTTCCCGCCCGCTCCCGGAAGCGGCCCCTGAAATTCCCCACCTCCCGCCGCCAGTTACCGCCATGCCATCGGTGTGATTACACCTGAACTGCCGATGTTGAAGAGCATGGGACTATAATCACCGGGCACCTTGCATGAGCTTTCGAGGAGCGGTGCAAATGCCTCGATCACCATGAACAGGACAGAGAACACAGACAGGCAGGACTGGTGTGTTCATCCGGTCGGCACCTTCTTCTCCCCTCGGGTGAAGGGGCTAAACCTGGCATCTTTGACCTCGGTCCCCTTCCCAGGCGTCCCCGCGAGAAGGAAGACTATGATGTCAGCCGCTTTCATGAGGGGAGAGACAACATCTGCATCCATGGTGTCCTTTCATATCACCCCTTCCATCTCAGCAACAGCATCCACGATGTAATCTGCGGCAACCCTGACTCTAGGTGTGAGTTCATAACCCACTTCCATGTTTGCAGGCTGCACTCCCACGATCAGTATTGAGTCGGTCCTGGTGGAGAGGGAGGGGATGAGCCTGAGGGGCATGTTGTGCGTGGCAAAAAAGCTGTATCTTGTATCGGACAGCCTTGCACATACAATGCTACCCGGCTCCCCGCCTGCATCAAGTGCATCAAAAACCACTATCCCATCCTCCCCGTCAACCCTGGACATTTCGTACTCGGGGCTGGGGGAGTAGCGGTGCAGCACAACCTTCCCCGGAAGCCTGCGGCCGTATTTCCTCCTCAGCATGTCGACGATGTAGATGCCGACAGCGTCATCGCTCCTCAGCGGGTTGCCTGTGCAGAACAGGTGCACCTTCATCCTGTCCTGCAGGTAGTCGGCGAGCGTTCCCCTCCACTCGTCCAGCAAAACCCTTCCGCCAGACATGATGGACCTCCTGCTGCGAATGGTGCATGCGTGAGAATGCGCCCTGCAGCACGGCAATAGCTAATTGGTTTTCCTGTCTTAAAAAGGTAGAGTAATTACGGCATATCCAGTCATGGCCTAGGGCATTGGAAAGTGGTACAACCGCCGAGGCCATATGTCCCACTGAGTGTATGGCCGTGTGCCCGGCGTTTCCAGAGAGAGCCATGTCAACAAGAAGCGCCAGGGCTGTCGTCGATTGAAGCGGGACGATAACCGAGGTGAACATTTCGCCTATTAGGCCCGAAGTTTGAGAATTTGTGATTGTGCAGGCGGGCTCCGCCACATGGAATATTGACGTGAAAGATGAGGAGAGGTCACTCAGGGTGCTGCGTTCCACGCAGCGGGGAAGGGGCGCTTGCATCATCGTCGTTGTCAGGAAGGGGCTGTTGTGCGCTCCACTGAGCACCGGGGTGGGGGAGAGAGGATACTGGAGAAGCCAGTTGGCAACCCAGTGCCAGGGATATGCTGCCTCGGCACAGATGCGGATGGAAAGTGTTATCACTTTCACAGTCGCTCCTTAGCGCGATATAAATGGATTTTCAGCTCAGTGATGAGGAGCAGCTGTTCCAGAAGTCTGTCCATGAAATGCTTCAGGAGAAGCTTGCTCCCCTTTCAAGGCAGATAGATGAAAGGCATGAGATACCATCATCCGTGCTGGAGGAGATGGGAAAGATGGGGCTGCTGGGCGTAACCATCCCTGAGAAGTACGGCGGTGCGGGCGGCTCCATAACAATGGCAGCACTCGGCGCCATGGAGGTGGGAGCGGCAGATCCGAGCATGGCAACCGCGGTATACTACCTGCTTGAAGCAGGCTGGAGCCACCTGACATCGAGGCTGGGAAGTGATGCGCTCAGGGAGAAGCTGCTGCCTGCTGTTGCGTCTAACAGGGCATTCCTGGGCATTGCCACCACCGAACCTGGCGGCGGGTCCGACCTTGCAGCCATGGCCACCAGGGCCAGGAAGGACGGTGGGCGGCTGATACTCAACGGCGAGAAGAGTTTCATCAGCGGCGTGGCGGAGGCAAAGAAGCTGGGCGGCGGCCACCTAACACTCATGAAGACCGATCCGCCGCTGAAGCACAAGGGGCTTACATTCGCATTCGTGCCCATAGCGTCGAAGGGAATACAGACCACTGTCCTCCACAACATGGGGAGGATGGGGATATCCACAGGAATAGTCCAGTACAGCGACGTGGAAGTGCCCGAGGAGAACATAATAGGGGAGTACAACAGGGGCTTCTACCACGCAATGCTTGGATTCAACTATGCTCGGACGCTCGTTGCGGCGGCATGCGTCGGCGCAACGCAGTGGGCGCTCGAGGTCGGGGCGGAATACATCAAGAAGAGGAGCGCCTTCGGCTCACCGCTGGCAAAGTATGAGGGCGTATCCTTTGAATATGCCGACCTGGCAGTCCAGCTTGAAATGACAAGGACGATGGTACTGAAGGCCGCATCCCTCCTCGATGCGTATGACCGCGGTGAGAAGGTGCCCATGCGGGAGCTGAACATGGCCGTCGCCGCATCCAAGCTGACAGCACCCCAGCTTGCCCTCGACGCAGTCAAGAAGGTGATGGTCTGGCACGGCGCCCTGAGCTATACGAACGAGACGCTGCTGGAGGTTGCGATGAGGGGCATCCTCTCATACGTCGTCGGGGCGGAGGGCGCGCTGAACATCATGCGGCTCATTCTTGTAAGGGAGATGCTCGGCCCTGAATACCTGCCTTACAGGTAAAGTGTATATTACGGTTGAGAAAACAATTTCACCTCCCCCGGCCGCAGCACCGGGGGAACACAAGCTTTAAGTTTTTGTTATAGTATGCTTATAACATGAGGAAGAAGATCGCCCTAATCGGCCTCGTGATATTCGTCGTAGGCATCATTCTGTTCGCAGCCGGAACTATTGCAATCACATCCAACACCCACAGGGGAAGCACTTACACACTCTACTCTTCAGGGAAGTATGTCAGCAGCGAGATTCAGCTGACGCAGGCTGCCACTCTCACCATATCCAAAGCCCCGTCATCAATGGGTATTGTAACAGCGGCTGACTTGCCGTCCGTCACAAACAGCACATTGAGCACGGTAGCGCTGCAGCCCCAGGCCACCGCGCTGGGCGCCCAGGTCTATTCCCTGCCAAGCGGCAACTACTACATAGTCTACTTCGGCAACAGCCCGCCGGCCACCAGTTACATCTACCTCTATACCTCATCGGTTACAGGTTACGGGCTGATGACATCACTCGGTCTGTTCGTGGCAATAGCTGGCGGGATTGTGGGCATCGTGGGCGTTGTGATGAAGAAGAAGCAGTTGCCTGCGCAGTGAACGTGCAGGTGAGGCTGCTTGTACGTCGACCCGGTCAACTACCTGCCCGTGGTCCTCTCCATGGCCATTGGCATAGCACCGGTGCTCTATTTCAGGAGAAACGGGATGCTCTTCCTGCTCGCTGCGCTTGCCTACTTCATGGCAATCGTGGCGAAGGCAATAGTGCAGGCAGTCTTCTATTCCTTCTTCCATGAACAGCAGCTCGCAACGTACATTGCATATGGTGCCCTCACTGCTGTCTTCGAGATAGGGTTTGCATACGCATTCGCCCTGTTCTACAGGGGGAAGTTCAGCGCACACAGGGGATGGGCATACGGCTCATACCTGGCGTTCTTCGAAAATGCCATTGTTGTGGGTGCCTTCGGCCTCCTTTCGTTGATTGTCATCAACCTTTTCGTCACTCAGGCAACCGGGCTTGATTCGCTCGCCAGCGGAAACATACTCATGTCCATTCCTTCGGCATTTGAGCGCATAACCTCGCTTGTAGCCCATGCAGTATGGGGATATCTGGCTCTCTTTGCGGCTGTGAGTAGGAAGCCGGCATATGTGCTGGCGGGGGTACCGCTGGCCTTCATTGATTCGGCAGCAGCCTGGTGGGACATGACGCATGCAATCTCCTACCCTCTGCTCATCGCGATCCTCTTCACATTTGTCGTTGTCTGGTCCGCGGCAGCGCTGGCAGTCACCGGGCAGCTCGGTGATGCGCGCAGGGGGCTGGGGAGGAAGGCGGAGGCATAACCTGCGTACAGGTGACATTCTTTAGCTGCAGCTGCATAGTGTGACCCGTGACAACCCGACTTGAGCTTGAGGAGAAGTGGAAAGGCATACTTGCCGCACGGGGCCGCATTGCACCAGACTACGGAGGATTCAGCTCATCTGCCCTACCAGGAGCGGTGAGGCGGTTCCTTGGTGGCAGGACAGCGGACAGCTTTGCAGGAAGGCTTCTGTCATCCCGGCAGGGGGAAAGGGTCCTTCTTGTGGTGCTTGACGGCCTGGGTTACAATGCACTCAGGAGGGCCGGGCGAAGGCTTCCGTTCCTTGCGGGCTGCACGGAGGACGGAGACCTGCTGCCTGTCACGACCGTCTTTCCGTCAACCACCTCGGCCGCCCTGACCACGCTGCATTCAGGCAAGCTGCCTGGCGAGCACGGGCTGATGGAGTGGTATCTCTACATACAGGAGATAGAGATGCTCCTTGAGTCCCTGCCCTTCTCCCCCCTCCTCCCTTCTGACAGGGAGCGATTCGACAGGGAGGAGCGTTCGCCCAGAATGCTGTATGACGGCAGGACTATATACTCAAAGCTGTCAGCCGACGGAATCCGTTCTGCAGTCCTGCAGCCCCAGGCTACTGCACGAAGCATTTTCACCAAACTGATAACAAGGGGTGCGGACACGGGCGGGTATGACAGCCTGCCCTCAGCCCTGGCAATGCTGGAGGATATGATGGCAGGCGGGAGGCACGGGTTCATTCACTTCTACTACCCGGGCATCGACACCGCCGGCCATATATACGGACCGTCCTCAGCCGAATACATGGAGGAGATGAGGAAGATGGATGCATTCCTCGCGAGCCTTTCAGCCTCTGCCGCGAGGCACCGGACCTCCATTGTGATGACATCCGACCACGGTCAGGTCGACGTCAGACCTGATGAGCTGTTCATGCTGAATGATCTGGAGGGGTTTGACGGAAAGCTGGCAAAGGACAGTTACGGTCCCGTCCAGCCATACGGCTCTTCCAGGGATGTCATACTGAAGGCGGGAGAGGATCCGCAGGATTTTGCCGGATGGCTCAGGGACAGGCTTGGCGGCAGGGCGGATGTATTCATGTCCGGGGAACTTGCCTCGGAAGGGCTCTTCGGCAGCAGCATATCCGCAAGGGCGCGCAGCAGGATGGGCGACATATGGATTCTCCCGCACGGCGCGGGGAATGTGTGGTACAGGCACTATGCCGGGGAGAGGTTCCGATTCCTCGGTGTTCATGGAGGGATGACAGGCGAGGAAATGATAGTTCCGCTGCTCATCAGGTGAAGGGCGGCCTGACCTGTTTTCAACTCAATTAAATAGATGTGGATTCATTAATCACGTGATCGTATGCCGGAAAGGAAGAAGCTCTTCGGGACAAACGGTGTAAGGGGGGTAGTCAACGAGTTTCTCACACCCGATTTTGTCCTGAAAATGGGTAAGGCCATCGGTACGGAGATGCATGGCAACATTGCAGTCGCCACCGACACCAGGACATCAAACGTAATGCTCAAGGATGCGCTTATCGCGGGCATCCTCTCCACAGGGTCCAGCGTGGTGGACCTCGGTGTGATACCGACGCCCGCCCTGCAGCTGAGGGTGAAGAGCGGCAGCTTCACAGGCGGGGTGATGGTGACGGCATCACACAATCCGCCGCAGTTCAACGGGGTCAAGGCAATTGCACCCGACGGGACTGAGGCAAGCAAGGATGAGGAGGACAGGATTGAAGACGCGTTCTACAGAGAGAATTTCAAGGTTGCAGAATGGAACGGCATAGGGATGCTCTCGGCTCGCCATGATGCGGCAGACTCATACATCAGGGCCATTGTTGAAAGGGTTGATGCAGAGGCCATCCGGGAGAGGAAGTTCACTGTCGTGCTCGACTGCAGCAACGGCGCATCAGTCTACACCGCACCCTACCTCCTCGAGGCGCTGGGTGTCAGGGTGATAACACTGAACTCCCAGCCGCAGGGATCGTTCCCGGGGCATGAGAGCGAGCCGACACCTGAGAATCTCAGGGACCTCGCCAAGACGGTGAAGAACGTCGGGGCGGACATGGGCATTGCGCACGACGGGGACGCAGACCGTGCTGTATTCATAGATGAGAGGGGCAGATACATTCCAGGCGAGCTTAGCCTTGCACTCATCGCCAGGGAGATAATCAGGAACAGGAAGGGCACCATTGCGGTCGTGCCAGTAAGCACCCCGAGCGTTGTCGAGGAGGCAATCAGGGAGTTTGACGGCAGAACTGTCTACACCAGGGTTGGCTCGCCGGTGGTTGCCAGGAAGATGATGGAAGTCAGCGCCGTCATAGGAGGCGAGGAAAACGGAGGAATAATCAATCCACGGATGCAGTATTGCAGGGACGGCGGAATGGCTGCCGCCAAAATGCTTGAAATCGTTGCCGAAAGGGGCCCTCTCTCCTCACTGATAGATTCCCTCCCCAGGTTCTATACGGTTAAGCTGAAAGTTGAAATAGGTGACAGGAACCCTGCCGAAATACTGCAGGGCGTCAGGAGAGAGGCAAGTGCTGTCAGGATAGATGAAACCGACGGACTGAAGCTTTTCCTGGATGAGGGGTGGGTTCTCGTCCGCCCATCAGGGACAGAGCCGCTTATGAGGATTTTCGCTGAATCAAGGATCGAGAAAAATGCAAGGAAGTATGCTGAAGACCACTTGAAGATCGTGAAGTCGCTGTTGCGGTGAAAGCCTTCCGGCCAATATCAATTCAGAAATTTGAGCCGTTCCGCGTTCGGGAGTTTCGTCTCAGGTAACCGGGACATAAACTGTCAGGTCTAGGGAGGATAAGGGAGGGACGCCCGAAAAGCTTGACAGGCCAAAGTCAAGAGAGAACCCTGCAGCGGCATCATTCCCAGAGTGCGGGTTCGAGGAGGAAACGCCGGGGACGAGCGTTGTGTTTGTGTAGTAAGGCTGATCAAAGAACTTGAGATAATCATTCGGGAGGAACTGATGGCTGTATGGTCCAAGGAGATAAGCATAGTCCGCTCCCTGGGCCTTCAGCCCCTGTGTGGTGAAATAGTGGGATGATGTACCCATATAGTTCAGTCCGTTCTGAGGATTGGACTGAATGCTGAGATTGCTAACTTCACCGGGACTAAGTGCATAGAAAAGCGAGGGCGAGCCGAGATTTACTGCTGATGACGCATCCTTGAACAGCAGTGTTAGCTGAAACCATTCGCCTGCAATGTAATGGCTGACTGTAATATGCAACACAAGTGAGTCTGAAATCGATGCCGCGTAGAGCGGGATGCCATTCCCTTCGCTGTCCCTTAGGTGCTGAATAATCCTCTGGTTGGAAAGGCTCATGACAACGGTGTCTCCCCCAGTTGAGGAGAGCACCAGATATTGCGAATCCTCCGGCTGAAGGACATGCTGAGCTGACCCCTGAGGCGAATCCTGGCCGTAGCCTGTCACATTGACATTCACACTCAGGACAGCAGGCGCGCTGGTAAAGCCCAGACGTGTCACAGAAGTACCTGAATAGGATGAGTAGGCTGCGGCAGATGAGAAACCGATGATCAACGGCAGAAGAGCAATGGCTATCAGTTTTCTTTTCAGGGCTACCCCCTGAGTGAATAGCTCAAGTGTATTATTTAAGAAACAGGTATTATTAGTCCCTGTTTGTTAAAATACAGCATTCTGACCGGTCCGCTGTCCATGACAACAGGCAGACCGGCTGTTCCTGCCATTATGTTGCCCCATTTCCCTAAACCGATAACATTTCATTTCACCTCGGACGAGTCACCGGGAGAGATACAGCAGAATATCGTTTGCAAAGACAGACACTCTGTGTCATGAATAAATTTACTCACCGGCCATAAGGTTTATTTGCGTCATCTCCCTTCACCAATTATCAAAATTGATAATGCTGGAAGTTAGCGTGGTGACAGGATCGCTGGCATAAACGAGGAACAGGTAAACAATGAAGAGAAGGAGAGATGAAACTGCCATAATACACGACGTCCTCAGCCTCATAGCAAGTGACGAAGCCACCAGGACGAGAATCAAGACAAGGTGCAACCTTAACTTCGAATCTACTATCCGCATAATCAACAGGATGATTCAGCAGGAACTCATCGTGCAGGCCCAGCTGGAAGGAAAAATAACCTACAGGGCAACAGACAAGGGGCACAAGGTTCTTTCGCAGCTGACTGCCCTTTCTTATCTCACAGGAAAAAAAACGTACTAGGGGTATTACTTGAAATGGAGTAAGCATGGCAAACTGCTGCTTTCTTTGGCGCTTGCAGTGGAGGTTGTCATAGCCGGTTTCACCATGACGCTGGCTGCATCCCAGAAGACCGAAGCGGTCAGCAGCGTCTCTTTCTCATACACTTCGGGGCTCAGGTCAATGGTCAACACTTCAATGAAACCAAACATGCTGTACAATACGTCTGAAGTTTCCGACCCGGGCTCTATATTCAGCAACATTACAAACAATGAGACTATAATGTCAGAGTACGTCTTTTCATCCAATTTCCCAGTGGGGGTGACGGTCTATGTCACGGTCACAATGGAAGTCCTGTCCGGCACGTCGCCGCAGTGGACCACTGACTTCAGATATTACAGCTACACCTTTGCATTCAACGGGACACAGTACACCCGCTGGGTTGAGGTCCCGTTCGACCTCAACGGAACTCTGGCACACATACAGGAGATAAACAGACAGCTGAATATCTCCTCAGGGGACCCCACAATCGTTTTCAATGCATCAGAAAGTGAATTCATAGGCAACAGCCTGGCGCTGAACCATACATCTCTCGAGCTGACTGTGAATTATCCTCTCCAGTTCTTCTCTCCGAACAGGAACGAATCATGGCAGTACATGCAGGTGACGCACGACCCGAATGCATGGAACAATGCAACCTCAACAGTTGAGAGAATAATTCCGCTTCCCAATGACAGGTCATCGCTTCAGACGTTATCATACATATCACTGGCGGCTGCGGCCGCAATAACAGGCGCCCTCCTCGCCGGCCTGCAGGGCAGGAAGCTAACGGATATTGAGACATTCATAAGAAAAAACGGGGACAACATTATCGCCGTGGACGCCGACCCGCTGTCAACAAGGGCAGGGATGGCGGTAGGATCGCTCGCGGAGCTGACCAAGCTGAGCGATCTTTCTGGCCAGCCGATCTTCATGTACAGTGCGGATGGAAAGTGCACGCTTTTCGCAGAGTACGGCTCCGGCATATACTACTACAGCGTTCGGCAGGAAGCGGGACGGCGCAAAAGGTACAGACCACTGAAAGACAGCTGACACCGCTTCATTGCACATGCTGTGTTCTGAGTGCATTTTCAGCGCGGAGCATATTGAGGGGGACTGGATCTACGCATCCTTCGTATTCACTTTAGACTGGATTCCGGAGACCTCTTTCAGATCGTCAACCGAATCATAATACAGTGAAATAAAAGGATAGTAGAATACTGTGTTGAGCAGAATTGCAAACAAAAGCCCTGTGAGAACAGCATTTGATACAGCTGCGAATGAGGTGGAAAAGGTGAGAAGGATGGCAAATACGGAGAGCTCCAGTATCGCATTCCTCATCTCCCTCGGCCTCTCCCTGAGTTTGTAAGGCAGGCCAAACTGCCTTTGCAGATTCTCAATCTCTCTGTTCAGCAGACCGTAACTTCCTGTAAAAGCATCTGAAGCAATGGATTGAGAAGGAGTGGCGACCAGCCTGGCCATAAACTCTGAAGTGTCCCCCCTGCTGTAGAATTCTGCAAGCTCCCTGAATTTCATTAACAGTACCAGGTTCAGGTTGATTCCGGAAAGCCTGCTTCTCAGCCTGAGGAACGAAACTACCGCGATCAGGTCTGTCCCTATATAAGCCAGCGCTATTATTTGCGGCACATAGATTGGGATCATTTGAATTTCACTGTACCGATTATCGCCACAGCAATCAGGATTGCGGACAGGAACGCGTATGAGTAGATAAAGAGATAGCCAAGATACGGTACGCTTGTGACGACGACGCCGCGGACGTCGTAGGCAGGCACAGGAAGAGGATCCTGGACGGAATTCGCTATGCCCTTTGTCTGGAAATAGACCGTCCCGTTATGGTTCAGTATCTTGATGACCTGATGAGCAACAGTCAGATTGTGGTCCCAGGGGGCGGTGAATACGAGTATCTGGCCAACCTGTATGCTATGTACGCCCGTCCCCCTGACTATCAGGAGGGAATTGGGCTTGATGACAGGGTACATGCTTCCCGTGGGATCTGTGAGGAAGGGATGCGCCGTGCCCATCACAAGGGGCGCTACCACGAAGATGCCTGCCAGCATTGCAGCTACGACGCCCAGTGTGATTATGACACTCGATTTGTTCCGTTTCTCCCTTAACGGATTGCCGGGCTTTGTTAGCTTGATGGAATAGACATTGTCCCTGACGAGCAGCTCAAGCATTATGAGCACAACGGAGAAATCAACGAATATCCAGGCAGAGGACAGAATGGGGGAGGAGCTGTAGGAAACGCTGACCAGCACTGGGACGGAGTAGAATACATAGAAGACAATTCCGGGGAGATTATTGAACCTGAACTTGACATACATTATGAAGAGAAGATAGAACAGAACTATGCCTGCTATTGCGTTAAGAGTGAAATTCAGGACAGTGATGGGCGAGCCCCTGACGATGAATAAAATACTGTTGAGCTGGAAAATTGTGGAGAGAAAAAGGACGAACGGAAGGTTGATAGCAGTCTTATCCCCCCTTTTGACGGCCCGTTCAGCGTTGAAATTGAAAAGGAAAACCTGAAGGAAAATCCCGTAAAGGAACATGAAGAGCAGCTGCTCAAGGAAAATCAGGGGCGGCAGAGCCGAAAAATGAAACGCTGACACAAAAACAGGCTCAAAGAGAAGCAGAACAAACACCAAGCCCAGAACTGAGGAGCGAACAACATGCATGTCGAATCTCAAATGAAGAAATCTTTCTCTCGTGAGGGCGAAGAGGATGCCAAGATAGATAACAAGCAGCAGTATATGACTCAGACCGGCGAAATCAGCAGGGAAGAGCAGGGAAATGTAATAGGAACATGCCCATGACAGAGCGATCACTGCATCAACCGACAGCCTGAGACGGTCCAGGATTTTCAACCCCCGAAAGGCAGAAACCGGAGTTTCTTCCTTTTTATATTTAAATCAGTAGGAACCACCAATTCTTACCATTCTTTATTAACGTTCCGCATTCCAATACACAGCAAGGGGAAGGAGGTGAATACATGAATAAGAAAATGATTGCTCTCGCAATGGTCCCCATACTGATAGGAATGACGGGAGTATTTGCTTTTTCCGCATACAGCGGGACAAATGTCACAAACATCGGGCAGACTGAGGCCCAGTTGTCATACACTGCTTCGGTGTATTGGAACCAGACGAGCGGACCGATGTCGAGTGTTTATCCGACAAATATTAACGGCCACATGCCTTCTCCGCTCTGGGTTACAGGTGATTCGACATCAGCCAACGGCAATACGGTCCTGACTGTGAATGTCAAGAACCTGGTGCAGGGTGAATATGTAGGCGTTGAAGTGGTGCTGAACAACACAGGGGTAGGATTCTATGCCTCACCTGATGCGACTCTGTGGACGAACTCTGTGGGAGTATCCACAGCCAACACTCTCCCGGTGTTTATGTCAGATATGGCCACTACCGGCGGATTTGTCGTATACAGCAGCATGTCAAGCGTCACCAGCCCCGGTATCTATGTCGCGCCAAACGCGCATGCCACAGTGTTCTACATACTCATCGGACTGTCTGCAACGCCTCTCCCGCCGGGAACACATTCTGGAACGGCAAAACTGACAGTTGACATCAGCGCCGCAGGCGTCGTGTCCGATTGATGAAGAAGACAGCCTGACAGTTGTTGAGAAAACCTCTTTCCGATTTTATTTTTCCTCGTTTGCTCCTGTCTGCTCCCCGGTGCATGCATTTCACGCGATGAAGGCGAGGCTGCAGATGTAGATGATAAAGAATGCAAGCCCGAAAGACATGACATAGGCGGGTATCCTTCCCTTCCTGACGAATGAGAAGTACAATGCCGATGCAATCACTGTCCCGATAACACCGACTGCTGCCGTGAGGTTCAGATTCCAGGGAATTATCAAGAGTGAGAATCCGGGGTAGAAGGTGGCGTAGAGTACATTTTCACCAACAAGCGCGCCGATTGCAAGATCGTTCTTTCCGGTGAAGGCCCATATCATGCTCGCAATTGTCTCGGGTATGGCTGTGGCCATCGGTATTAGCAGTATGGACAGGGAAAGCGCGGAACCCGGCTGTGGAGACGAAATCCGGGAAATTGACTCAACAAGCAAAGTTGAGCCAAAGTACAATACCAGTATGGCCAAAAGCATCTGCAGGAGGGCATAGAAGGGCGATCCTAACAGTCTGACAAAATATGCCTCCTCGCCGGCCTCCACAAGCGAAGCTGCTTCTCTATTGCGGACGAGCCATATGTAAAGGAGGTACGAGAGAAGATACACCGCCCCCATTATGTATTGCAGGAACATCGAATGGAATATCCCGGGTATGATTATCCATGGAAACAGGACTGCTATCATGATATACGGGAGCCTCATGTCACTGCTGACTGCAAACCCCTTCGAGAGCGGCCTACCTGCGAGGCGTGCAGCTACGACGGACAAGAGCACCAGGAAGTAGGAAAGCGTCGAAGTGATGAATGGCTCCCCTATTATTGCCCCAATCCCGATCTCGTATCCCTTTTCGCGGGAATAGGAGAAGACAGCAATAAGGAAAATGATGAGCTCAGGAATCGAAGTGAAGAGGGGTGTCACGATTGATCCTGTGAAAGAGCTTGTCCACTTCATCCTTCCGGCGATGTACTCGATTGCATTGATGAAAAGGAGTGAAGCGGCGAAGACTGCGATGAGACTTGCGGCAAGCTCCTCCAGCGGACTCATAAGTCCAGATAGGCTGGCTTGCTTCTTAACTGAACCGCCCGTAAATTCAAGAAAAAAAGGTCCGGGAACTGTTTCATCTGTAAGACGGATGCCTTGTGGCTATGATCTCCCTGGCCAGTCTGGCGGCCAGAGCAGCGGTGTTTCCGTTGTCATACTGAGGGGACACTTCGACAATGTCGGCCCCCACCAGTCTTGACGAGAGTTTGACTATAAGTTTTCGAACCTGAAAAGGCGAAAGGCCGAACGGTTCAGGTGTCCCTGTGCCCGGTGCATAGGCTGGGTCGATGCCATCTATGTCTATGCTCAGGTAAATCTTCTTCTTCCCCAACTTTTCCTCAATTCGTCTTATTGATGCGTCGATGCCTTTTTCCGAAACAAAATAGGCATCAATGAAATCCAGTCCCTCTGCATCTTCAAGATCTTCCCTTCCAACCGACCTTATGCCAATCTGCATTATGCTGCCAATTCCAACATGGTCTGCAAATCTCCTGCTGGCGCAGGCGTGGCTGTTCTTCCAGCCCAGATACTCGTTTCTGAAGTCCAGGTGAGCGTCCACCACAACAACACCTATGTCACTAGGATAGTTGGTTACGATGGGAGGAGAAATTGAATGTTCACCGCCGAATGTAAGGAGGAACTTGCGATCCCTGATTGCAGAGCCCGCTGTTGAATGCACTTCGTCGTACATTTCATCGACTGGCCCGAATTCCTCCATGTCGCCCATATCGAATACATCGATGTCCCTGAGGTCAACCCCATGGTCGAAGAGGTAGCTTTCGAAATTCCAGCTCGCCTCCCTGATGGCGTTGGGTCCGAACCTGGTCCCTGGCCTGTAGGAGGTTGTCCTGTCGTACGGCACTCCCAGAATCACGACCCTGGACGGACCGTACTCGTCCATGGTGTCTGCAAATTTGAGTGGATGCGGTGACATTGTGAGCGTCACAGTTCGAATATCTTCCTCATTCCCATAGAGGAGATGTAAAGTATTTCGCTCCCTGTGGCAAGCGACTCCTTCTGCTCATCACTGATCTTGAGGTGGAATGTCTCGAACGTCTCAAGGTCCATCAGCTGGACCTCCTCACCCTGAATGGAGAGGATTTGCGCCTTCCTCTTGTCCATCTGAGGGACCTGTACCCGATGCTTCACAGGATGGACGATGCTCCTCTTCGAGCCGTCGAAGACGCCTACGGCATCGATCCTTGCCTTTGCTTCACCGTGCTTCCCTGGTTTTGATGTTGAAATGCTCAGTATCTTGCAGGGCTGATTGTCAATGAGTAAGTACCTGCCCTCTTTCAGCTCCCTGACTTCGGCCTGTGTCCATGCCATAGCTTATCGGCTTTGCATCTTAAGCGCAGTTATATACATTTCGCGACCCGGGGGGCTGGTGGAGCCCTGAAATGGCGAGAAGGCGGCCTTACGCTGCAGTCGTGCAGGCTGCACAATATATGAAGGGGATGCGGGATTCGTGTTCCAATGGCGGATGCATACGCGAAGGGACATGCGGTAGCGTCTAAAAGGGTCTGGCCACCCTACACAAGGAAGCTGATGGTCCGCGGGTTCATACTTTCACTCATCCCGATTGTGGCCCTTGCTGTTGTTCTGCAGCTCCACCAGCTCGTATATCTTGACTATGTCCACGTCATAACCGGGGCAACCTGGACCGGTTTCGACATCTTCATGGGCGTCATCTTCTCGACGGTGATGAGGTATGTGGAACCGTCAGCCAAGGCGGAAATAGCAAAGAGGCTGACGCCGAGCATGCTGTTCATCATGCCCTCAATATCCGCAACCGCTACAACCGCCGGCTATTTCCTGGCCACGCGCATGGGCATCTTTAACCTGAGCCATCCAGTGTTCATAGCCTCGGGAATCATAATTGTAATACTGTTCATACAGGGACTTGGAATATTCCTCCCCAACGAGGTGAGAAGCTTTCTCGAGATCATCAAGGAGGAGCCGGACTTCAGGAAGGTGGTCAGGCTCACAACCCTGAACATGAAGCTCGGCGGGGTGCAGGCCATATTCCAGATTGCACTCATATTCGTCATGGCAATGATTGCATTCTGATGCATGCATCGTCCAGCCGTACCTGCCAGCTCACGTCAGGGATAAATAGGAACAGAGTCTACCGCAGACAGGAAATGAGTCCGGTGGAATACGGCTTGGCGCAGCCAGACTTCTGGCGCAGGAACTGGACAATGAATCTGACCAGGTGCATGGCATGCGGCTCGGCCTTCAACTTTTTTCACGGCAGGTACCCCTCCCTGTCTGCCACCAGGGTTGGCCGGTACTGGCGCTTCAGGTGTCCAGTCTGCGGCCGGAGATCCGATTTTGACTTGAGATGGATGCCGCAGCCCGGCCATCCAGTATATTCGGATGCGGGCCGGACGCTCCAGCTGATACTTTCGCTGCCAATTGCAGCCGCCCTGGTGACCCTGCTGGGCATTATATGGTTCGACGGCAGCTTCTACGGGCCCGGACCCGTCGCACGGCTGCTGCTAATGGCATATGTGCTGCTGTTTGCCAACCTGGGAGTGATACTGGGATTGGCATGGCATTACAGGTACAGGGTTGTTTTCCAGAGAATCGGGTAGCTGCTATTCACGGCCACGGCCCCTGCCGCCGGAAGCACCGGTGTCGGTGGACTGGTGCCTCTTCTTCGCTGCCGGGGCGCTCCTCAGCTCCCCGGCCCTCTTCTCCGCCTCGCGCTTCAGCTCCTCACCCATGTCTCTGCCGCGGTACATGTCAAGGCGGGCGGCTATGGCAGCCTTCCCGCCTATGAAGCGGGACATCCGCCCGCGCCTGTCCCGGGGCATGCTGTGGACGAGGGGGTGCTGGAATATCAGTCCGTGCTTCGGCGGCCTGCGCCCCTTCCTCAGATGCCTGAAAAGTGCCTTCTCGGCGCCAATCAGCTGCACGGTGCCTGCAGGGAATGAGGAGAGCCTCTCAAGCCCTCCCGCCTCCCTGACAAGCCTGCAGGCCAGTTTAGGACCCAGGAGGGCGGAGAGGTTGGGCAGCACCTCCTGCGAACGCCTGTCTATGTACTCACCGGTCTTTTCGGAGAGGTCGGTGAGGTAGATGATGCCGGAGGCGAGTGACATGAGCATCTCCTTCTCCCCTTCGATGAAATCCACCCCTATCGAGGCTCCGCTCAAATCCATCCCCTCCTGCACCGATTCCCTGTCACCGTACGAGCTCACGGCCTTTGAGTAGTCGATGCCCTTCAGTGCATCGCCGAGCTCAGGGTAGTGCAGGCCGTACCATGAATGAAGCTTCAGGTCAAGCTGGTTTATCTGCTCCTGAGCCGCGTCGTAGGAGGCAATGGCCTCCATCAGATGCCTGTCTGCACCCGTTTCCTCCTCCGTCTTCATTTCTGCCAGAAGGAGGAGTGCCTCCTTGAGCAGAGTCTCCCTGAAACCGTATGTGGCAGCGTTCACAAACGAGGCGTCGGCCACGACCATCCTCCCAAGAGGTTCGAGCCTGCTCTCAAGCACATTTACCCTTCTTCCCTGGGCTGCCGCCCTCTCCTCGTCCAGAATATGCCCCTTCTGGATGGCGTGGAGACGCGTGGCAATCCCTGAAGGGTCCTTCGGGAAGAGGTGCGTCTTGACCACCTTGTCCCCGTCAATCAGGAAGACACCGAACCATTTTGTCGCGATCAGCACGGGATGGATGATGTAGAGCTAGGATATGCGTTTATTGACTGCTTTTGGCCCCTTGCAGACAGATTGACAAAGGAACAAAGCCAGCAGGGGTGACATGGACAGGGATGCCCCCGCCCTCACACCCGCTTCATGTACGCTCACAGACGCTTCTGCTGCGTGTGCTATCCCTTGGCCTTCCTGGCGGTGCTGCAGCACAGTCCGCCGCAGCTGACGCTCCCCGGCCGGCATGCAAACATCATAACGGGAGGATCCATTCAGGTTGCAGGAGGTAATGGAGCTGTGACCATGATTGATGAAAGCAGGAACAGCATGCTCGAGAAGTACAGGGAATTTGTGCGCATACCCTCAATATCAGCCTCGAGGGAGGGTGTGGACGAGGCTGCATCCTACCTGGTGGACCTCATGAACTCGGTGGGACTGAGGGGGGAGATGATGCGCAGCGGCGGCAACCCGGTGGTCTTCGGTGAGGTCAGCAACGGTTCAGGGAAGACTGTGCTCATCTACAACCATTATGATGTGCAGCCTGTAGATCCTGCTGGCGAATGGAGCGGGGACCCGTTCTCGGCAGCGGTCAGGGACGGGAGGGTGTACGGCAGGGGTTCGGCTGACAACAAGGGAACGCTAGTCGCCAGGCTCTTCGGCATCGGGGAGGTGCTGGAGAGGGATGAACTTGAAGTCAATCTGAAGTTCCTGTTCGAGGGGGAGGAGGAGATTGGGAGCCCGAACCTGGAGTCATTCGCGTCTGAAAACAGGCAGAAGCTTGCGGCCGATGCCGTTGTCATGGAGGGGAGCCAGGTTGACGCCGGGGGAAGGCCGACGGTGACGCTTGGTGTCAAGGGGCTGCTGTACGTGGAGCTGGAGGAGGAGACTGGAAGGAGCGACCTCCACTCATCCCTGGCGGCTGTCACCAACGGGGCGCCATGGAACCTTGTCCATGCGCTGAATACCATATACGACGGCAGGCGGGTGCTTGTGGACGGCTTCTACGACGGTGTCAGGCCCCTGACCGGAGAGGAGAGGCGCCTGGTCGAGGCCTATCCCCTAGACCCGGAGGAGATGCTGAACTCCTGCGCTGTCAGGGAACTGAGGAGCATGAAGAGGGAGGAGCTTTCATATGCGCTGCTGGCAGAGCCCACATGCAACATTGACGGCCTGCTCTCCGGTTACACAGGAAAGGGGTCGAAGACAGTTACCCCGAGGAAAGCGATGGCAAAACTGGACTTCAGGCTCGTCCCGGACCAGGACCCCGCCAGGCTGTTCGGGCTGCTGGAGCAGCGCCTGAGGAGCGTGGGCTTCGGTGGCAGCATCAGCCAGTTCGGGATGGAATATCCAGTCAGGACTTCTGCAGGGAGCTGGGTGGCTAAAGCCATGATAGAGTCTGCATCGGAAAGCTACGGGTGCGAACCTGTGGTGATGATAAACGGCGCGGGGACGCAGCCCATGGGGATTTTCACCAGGACGGTGGGAATACCCGAAGGTGTGAGCGCGATAGGCGTGGGTGACAACCTCTCAAGGGTGCATGCGCCTGACGAGAGCGTGGACATCGGCCGCTTCTACCAGGCTGTTGACCACACCGCCCGGTTCCTCAGAGCGGCAGGAGGCAGATGAGCATCCTCACTCCTGCCCGTCCCTGACCACTGCGCCGTCCCTTACCACCGGGACAATGTCGAACATGTTCCTCCTGCAGCAGAACTCTATGTCTGGTTCATCCCCGACCTCTATTATTTTCACGGCGGACTTGGTTGGACGGAGCATTGATGCCATCTCCTCCCCGGCACCGCGGCAGGCCAGGTATGCTGCCGACGCAACCTCACTGAGCTTGACCTCGCTGCCTGCGGCAACAATCCCCTCAATGAGGGCACCGGCGCCGATCTCATCCTCAAGGGCATAAATCTTGTCGAGGTAGCCGCTGCACAGTATCGTCAGGCGCTCGTCCCTTCCACCGTTGAGTCCGGCTATGCGCCTGCCGACAGCCGCGGCATTGAGCAGCGATGAAGTGAATATTGTGTAGCGCGCATTCTGCTCCTTCTTCACCTTCACTGCCCTGGATATGGCCTGCGTACCGGCAGAGCTCCTGTGCACTATCGTTCTACCGGCGAGGCCGCCGGGAGGAAGTGATGTGTAGACGGTCGAAGGGGAGTTGCCGAATGAGAATCCCTGTGGCATCCTGCCCCTGTCCTCCCCCGCGAGGAGGTAGTCTGGATGCCTCTCCTTCAGCTGAAGCGCCTCCTCCACGAGGGCGACGGGCAATATGCGCCCGGCACCGCGCTCCAGCAGCGTGGGTATCATGCTTGTTGCCCTGAAGATGTCAACGATGGCGAGGTACTCGCTCATCCTTGATACAATGGCGCTGCCTGAATACCATTTCAGGTCTATCGTGAGCGTCATTTCACTCCCCGCCTGATAGCCCCTTGAGGGCTGAGATGGCCGAGGGCTGGTGGACGCCCGCTTCCGTTATGATGGATGTGACATAGCGCGCGGGTGTGACGTCGAACACGGGGTTCCGCGCCCTCTCTGAGCTGCCCGCAACCCTGACATCCATAAAGGATGTCACCTCCTCCTCCCTCCTCTCCTCAATCCTGATGCCGGACCCGGAGGGAATGGTGAAATCGAATGTCGAGATGGGAGCGGCGACATGGAAAGGCACGCCGTTCTCCCTTGCGACCACCGCCTTCTCGTACGTGCCTATCTTGTTGGCGAAGTCGCCGTTGGCGGCGATCCTGTCAGCACCGACAATCACGCAGTCCACATCATCCTTGAGGAAGTGGCCTGCTGCATTGTCGGCGATTATTGCATGTGGTATTGACTCGTTTGTAAGCTCCCAGGCTGTCAGCCTGCTCCCCTGCAGCCACGGCCTTGTCTCATCCACATAGACGAACAGCTGCTTCCCCTGATCCCTCGCAATCCTTATCGGCGCCAGTGCAGTCCCGATGTCAACGGTGGCAAGTGCGCCTGCATTGCAGTGTGTGAGAATGGAGTCGCCGTCCTTCAGCAGGGAGGCTCCGTTCTCGCCAATCTTCCTGCACTTCCCGACAATCTCTCCGGTGTAGCGCTCGGCGGCCTCGACCGGCTCCAGCTGCTCTCCCCTGCCTAGCATCCAGTCAACGGCATAGAAGAGGTCATGCGCCGTTGGCCTGGTCGCCCTGAGAGCGGCTGCGGCCCTTGAAGTGTCGGCGCCCTGCTTCATCGCAAGTGCCATGCCGTATGCTGCGGCGCATCCTATTGCAGGCGCACCCCTCACAACCATCTCCCTTATCGCGGTGGCAACATCCTCGTAACCAGATGCCTCGAAAATCTCGAGCTTCCCCGGCAGCTTCCTCTGGTCAATGAACCGAACCCTGCCGCCCTCATACCAGACTGCAACCATGTCAGTCTGCCTGCCTCCTGCAACCACCCGCATCTGACTACCGCCAGACGCAAAAATCAGAGAAACCTTATTAGCTTTTTGAGTTTGGTGGGCGAAACTGCCTTTTTCATCGATGAAACAAGATTCCTGTAATATGACAGCTGCTTCCTCGCATCCGAAAGGGATGTCCGCAGTTCGGACTCGCTGACCTCGAGCAGCTGGAGCTGTGACCTGACCTCCTCTATCTCGGAGAGCAGCCTCTTCCTCCTTACCGAGGGTGTGACAACACCGGCCATCCTTTCAGGCCCCCCCTCCGGCAGAGTCATCGCTGCCTTGGAACAGATCCTCCTCCATCGCGCTCAGCGTAAGCTCGAGCGAGCGGAGTCTGTGCTGCAGCCTGCCCCTCAGGCCCTGGACCTCCCTTATCTTCGACTCGATGGATGTGGTCGTCTGCTCCCATCTGCGGAGCTCCTTGAGCGTTTCGAGCACGCTGTCCGTGTTCATGATACCTGTCCTCCCCCTGTTTCTCGCTTTGGGTATTTAACGGTAACGTACCCTTCGTCTATTAAAATAACGTACCTGCGCATGACAAACATTGCCATACAAGCGGTTGCGCTGACGCAGACCCCGCTGATAGAGTTATATGCGCCATGAATTTCAGCGCTGATGTGAGCGCAAGGCTGTCAGGCACCGCCGATCTTCCCCTGCATTCGGGCAGGGCTCCGCCCTGGCTGTTCAGCAGGATGCGTGAGCTGGGTGCATCCATTTCAGAGCTGCTTGTTGACGAGATTGGTCCGGCAGCGGCGATTGAACGCATTGCGGACCCCTTCTGGTTCCAGGCCCTCTCATGCATACTCGGCTTCGACTGGCATTCCAGCGGCACCACAACGGTAACGCTCGCGGCACTGAGGGAAGGGATGGAGGCCAGGGGGCTTCCAGTTCACATAGTCGGCGGGAAGGGAAAGGCTTCAAGGGACATCGAGGGGCAGCTGTCCAAATCCGGCTCCGGCTACCTTTCCTCCAACGCCTCCAGGCTGGCAGGAATAAGCAGGCTTGCAGCAAAGGTAGACGGCGTGGCGCTGCAGGACGGATACAGCATCTACCACCACACCATGCTACTGGACGAAACAGGCGGATGGGCGGTGATACAGCAGGGGATGAATGAGGGAAACGGTTATGCCAGGAGGTATCACTGGCGCTCTTCCGAGTCCAGAAGCATGGTGGAGGAGCCTCACACTGCAATACTGGGCGAGAGGGCGGTGAGGGTCATAGACTTCACCTCGGCCTCAAGCAGGCAGACGAGGGATGACATGGTGGAGATTGCGGGCAGCAGGAGAAGTGAGTGGTACAACGGCATGCTTTCCGGCGCGGATGAGCACCAGTCCCTTCTCGACGATTACACGGGTGAGCCTGTGAAGCGGCTCAGGCTCGACTGGTCGGCAAACTGGGCTCTTCTGAGGAACAATATAGAGAGGATACTGGACATGCAGCCCTCGAACTTCGAGGAGCTGCTGATGGTCAGGGGGGTTGGCTGCAAGACGCTCCTGGCGCTTGCAATGGCTTCCAACCTGGTCTATGGCGACGAACCTAGCTGGAGTGACCCTGTCCGCTACTCATTCGCGGTGGGGGGCAAGGACGGCATACCCTACCCCGTCGACACGCGCAGGATGGAAAAGACTGCGGAGATAATACGACAGGCGGTAGAGTCCTCGAAGGTCGGGGACGTTGCGAGAAAGAGGGCTCTGGGCAGCCTCTCCGCATTCTTCAGGAGCGCGCAGGATGCGGTGTCCGCTTAATCGGCCCCTGATTCCTCCGGAGGCTTCACCTTGTCGAAG
This sequence comes from Thermoplasmata archaeon, assembly GCA_021806165.1. Lineage (GTDB taxonomy): Archaea > Thermoplasmatota > Thermoplasmata > Sysuiplasmatales > Sysuiplasmataceae > JAJZXY01. The sequence continues at coordinate 49,873 of JAJZXY010000005.1, read as the reverse complement.
CGCCAGAGCAGGACCAGGTCGTACACCGACTTCATCACACCGCCGAATATGAAAGGCAGGCCGAGCGCTGCATACTGCAACATTGCGCCTGAGAGCCAGGGGCTGGAGGAGGTGGCGATGCTCCTGCCCATCCCGGTTATGGCGGCAGCCTGCGGCCTCTCCTCCGGAGAGGTGACTGCCATGACATACGACTGCCTGGTCGGCACATCCATCTGTGATATGGACTGTCTCATGAGCAGCACCAGGACGGCAACAGCGTAGGTCGGTGCGAATGCTATCAGGAGGAGCAGTATGTTGGACGGCAGGTGGGTGAAAACCATTGTGCGGACTACGCCGATCCTCCTTGCAATCACGGGTGTCAGCATTATCGATATGGCGATTATCAGGTTGACGGCAGCAAAGACATCGGAGAGAGAGTCGAGCGATGCATTGAAGCGCAGGTGGAACCAGTATGCCATCACGCTCTGGAGGACAAGGCCGCCGGCGAACGCATCCACAGCAAAGAGCAGTGAGAGTTCCCTGACTATGGACCTGCTGCGCCTGCTCAGGGAGCTGAAGTCCAGCAGATTGGCAGCCTCCCTCTTCCTGCCTATGCCCGGGATTGTGGAGTAGATGGCAGCGTTGACGAGCAGGCATGCTATGTAAATCAGCAGTATACCCCTGAAACCTGGAAGCCCGCCGCCGAATGAGGTGTAGAAGAGGGAGGATGAAAGAACGCCGAGGGCGACTGCAAGGTAACCTGATGTGTTGTAGATGGCAAAGACCCTGTTCCTCTGCTCACCTGCGACATAGCCAGGTAGGAGAGACTGCTCTATGGGGAGGAAGACGCTGGTGTCACTCCCCCCAAGGCTGAAGTTTGCAAAGAAGGCAAATGGGAGCAGGAGGAGGAATGAATCGCCTGCCGCCACTCCGGCCGCCGCAATGGAGACCACTGCGGTGAAAAGGAAGAGGGAAGCCCTCCTTCCCAGGTTCCTCACCCTGTAGGATATGAGGAAGAGAAGGAAGGTTGTGCCAATCATGACGACGCTGAACAGTGCTCCAATCTCAAGCGGGCTGATGCCGAGGAAGCTCAGGTATGTGGGAAAGGATACCACTATCAGCCCAATCCCGAATCCCCTGATCGACTTGGCTGCAAACAGCTTCCAAGACTGAACCCTGTTGTCTGCCGGCATGCTTTACCCGCACCCTCCCGGGTCCGCTTTCAATACATGTTTGTGTTTAATAACTTGCCCAGGACGGGGTCCGTACGACAGTTTAATATCGGCCGCCCGGTGATTCCGTTGCATGAAAGTAAGCATTACACCCGAGCTTTCTCTGGACGAAGGGTCATCCTTCGCAGGCGGGCTGGGCGTTCTGGAAGGGGATAAATTCTACGCGGCAGCCAGGCTCGGCATGGACTATACTGTTATCACCCTCTTCTACAGGAAGGGATATGTCGACTACCAGTTCAGGGATGGCATGGCCTTCCCGGCAGACTGCCCTTACCCGGCGAGCTTCAGGAAGTCGCTGAAGGAGAAGAAGGGGAGCGTTGTCATCGGCGGCAGGAAGGCAGAGGTTGTTTACAGGGTATTCACGAAGGGAAGCGCAAGGGCAGTCTTCATAGATGCCGTCTCCCCCCCGTGGGCGAGGAGGATTAACGAGCATCTCTACGAGCACACAGACACGGACCTCTCGTTCAACAGGTACGTGCTGCTGGCTGAAGGCGCAATAGACTACATTTCCAGATACGCGGGTGAGGTTGACACCATCGATATGGAGGAGGCGTACACCACACTCATCGCCGTGAGCCCCAACAGGAGGAAGCTGGGAAAGGCGAAGCTCAGGCTGGTAATCCATACCCCCGGCCCCTGGGGTCACCCTTCATTCCCCGCGGCCAATTTCAGGAGGCAGTACGGCTACAACTTCCTTTATGACAGGGTCTACCTCACCGACCTCGGTCTTGCCTCGGCAGACAAAGTCTTCTGCGTTTCAAGGAAGCACAGGGCTGTAACCGAGAAGGTGATGCCCCACTTCAGCAGCAAGATAGGATACATTACTAATGGTATTGAGTTGCAGCGCTGGGCCGCTCCCGAGAGGGAGAAGATGACACAGGAGAAATTCGGCGCCTACAAGGACAGGTACAGGGCGGAGCTGCTGCGACATGCGGGCATCAAGCGCGACGGCATGGTCCTTGCATGGAACAGGAGGATTGTGACGTACAAGCGCCCTGAATTCATCACTCGCTTCATAAGGGAGAACAGGAACGACGAGCTCATCTTCATACTGGCCGGGAAGGCACACCCGCAGGACCTGGTAAACAGGGAGGTCATGGAGGAATTCAATGCGCTTGCAGGGGAGAACGAGAATGTGTTCTACACACCCAACTACGATCTCGAGCTCTCGCGGAAGATTGTAAAGGGCGCAGACCTGATGGTATTCACTCCGTTCAGCGGATGGGAGTCGTCGGGGACATCGTTCATGAAGGGGATGGTCAACGGCACGCCGCCGGTGACATCAAGGGACGGCTCGGTCGTGGAGTTCGTCAAGGATGGGGTAAACGGCTGGCTTTTCGGGAAGGACCTCAGGGACCTCGTGCAGTTCGACTCAATGGAGGGGCTGGAAATAAGCAGGAAGGACTACAGGGAATTCTCATCAAGGCTGAAGAAAGCAATCTCGCTCTGGTCATCCAGGAGGGAGAAGTTCAACGAGGTCGCGCTCAATGCGATGAAGACGCCCGGCTTCGACATGGACAGGGTGATGAAGTCGTACTACCCCTGAAAGCTACCGGTCGGGTGAATATGTCGATTTCGACATATCTTTAAATAAGTCGCGGCCGTTGGCGCTCCAGGCATGCCCTCGAGCAACCATTCAATCAACATACTCTTCCTTCTCTCGCTTGGAAGGGGGCTGACTGTCTACGACCTTTCCAAGCTCCTAGGCAGCTCAGGAAGAAAGGTTTCGAACGGCGCGCTGATACCCATCCTGCTGAAGCTCACAGACCTTGGCTATGTCAGCCACAGGCAGGAGGGGAGGAGAAAGATATACTCCCTCACAGCGAAGGGGAGGAGGTATGTTGCCTCCGTCAGGAAGATAAGGGAGAGGCTGAAGGAGAATGCCCTGTCCATGATAGTCTCGGGCAACGCCGTGCAGCTCGGCCTGCTGAAGAGCGTCGAAGACATGAGCGTTCTGGAGAGCGTGCTGGACCGCTCCGGCGAGGGCATACTGCGCTTCCTTGCGGCCGCATTCAGGCTTGAGAAGAACGGGGAGGAGGGCAGGGCAAGGGAGCTCACGGAGGCACTCATGAGGCTGCTGGAGGACTACTCGTGAGCACTGCGACGGCAGCCGGGGGCACTGCAGTGGCGCATGCGGCGGTTACCGGGAGGCATGAGAAGGCGGGCATCACGATTGGTGTGATGGCATTCATGGGAATGCTTGTGACATACGTCGAAACCATGATCACACCTGCCCTGCCCATCCTTGTCAACTTCTTCAACACCAACTATGACCAGCTCTCCTGGGTCATAACAGCGTATGTCATTTCGGGCACCATATCTGCGGCCATATTCGGAAGGCTGGCGGACATTTACGGGAAGAAAAGGATATTCCTTGTCCTTGCATCGGGCTACGCCGTCGCCATTTCGCTAGGCGGTTTCGCCCGGACGCTGCAGGAACTCATTGCCATAAGGGCAATCCAGGGAATGGGCATGGGCATGTTTCCTGTAGCCTTCGCTCTCCTCAATGACCAGCTGCCAAAGGAAGAGCTTGCCCTGGCCCAGGGGATTGTATCGGCAACGTTTGCGGGAGGGGCTGCAGTGGGCCTTGTCATAGGCGCATGGATTACACAGAATTTCGGGTGGGAGTGGTCTTACCATTCGGCCATCCCCGTGGCAATAGGGCTGGTTGCACTGGCTTATGCCGTTCTGCATGACGAATCTGTCAGGAAGGAGCAGGGGATAGACCTGCCGAGCATAGTGCTGCTTGGAGGGGGGCTGGTGGCGCTGATCCTGGGACTGTCCGAAGGGCAGAGCTGGGGATGGTTCTCCGCGCTCACGCTGCTGTCGTTCAGCCTTTCTGCGGTGATGCTGGTTGCATTCGTCTATTCGGAGAAGAGATCGAGGGAGCCCTTCATCAACATGCAGCTACTCGGCGTCAGGAACGTCTTCCTTGCAAACTTCACAGGCCTCTTCAGCATGGCAGGCCTCTATTTCCTCTTCTACTCCATCCCGCCGCTTCTTCAGGATCCGCAGCCTGCAGGCTTCGGCGTCTCAATAATACAGTCGGGCATCGTCCTCCTTCCCGCCTCCCTCCTTAGCATGGCCTTCGCGCCCATAGGTGCTAAGGTGACCACCGACAGGGGGCCGAAGGTGGCCATCATCATTGGGACAGCGATACTCTTCCTTGCCTACATGGGCCTCTACTTCAACAGGGGGAGCGAGCTCTCAGTGGCGGAGGATGCGGCCATACTCGGCCTTGGAATGTCATTCATTTTTGTCGGCGTCATAAATATACTGCTCCTTTCAACGCCTCAGGACAAGTCCGGGGAGGCCACGGGGATGAATGTTGTATTCAGAAACGTGGGGACAAGCCTTGCACCGGCAATCGGAGGGGTCTTCGAAACAGCATACGTCATGAATGCTGCGGTAGGCGCCGTTCCCGTCAGGTACGGGGTCCTGCCATTCATTCCAGTCTTCGTCCAGTTCCCGTCGGGGCAGGCCTTCGACATGATTTACCTCGTCGGGATGCTGTTCCTAGGCATTTCCCTCATTCTCACACTGCTCATGAAAAATATCATAATCAGGAAGGGTGAAGGATGAAAGAAAGGTACAGGGTGTTTGCAATAGCGCTCGTCCTTGCGGTGCTGCTTGCAGGCTTCGGCCTTGCGGCTCCATCCGCGCGGGCGGCGACTCAGAACGGTCTGGTGAAGGTAACAGGAGCCGAATGGTATTCTGCCAACTCGACTCTGCAGGGGGTGCCTGGAACAAGCGGCGTCCCACTTCTTGTCAGCTTCGTGATGCTGACAAACGGCAGCGCCGGTCAGGTGATGAACGTGTCTGTCAACCTCACCTCACCATTCAGCTACACGGTTGTCCCGGGCCAGTACCCGGTCACCAACTACACGTTCGCGCCGATAGTGCAGGGAGCCGAATACACCATAGTGCAGCTTGTCAACATCTCGTCCGCGGCCGCGACAGGCTATTACACTGAATCTCTCTCATACAGCATCACGGGACAGTCAGGCCCTGCGGTGCAGGGGAGTGCCACGTTCACGCTTCCGCTGCTTGGAAGCGTCAGCCTTGTCGCCGCAGGCTCCAGCTTCGGAAGCCCGTCGTCGCCCATTCCGGGCACGCCTGGAATGAAGTATGTGCCGCTGACGGTTGACATTGAAAACACAGGCAATTCGGCAGCGGCCGGCATTACAGCATCTTACCAGCCTTCAGGCTACCTGTACGGAGCGCAGCAGACAACGTATGTGTCTGCCATGTCTCCGTACGGATTTGTGCAGCTCACCTTCCTTGTGAGCATCGCCGGCAGCACGCCCGAAGGGTTCGTTGAGCAGAACCTGACTTTGTCATACAACGGTGCGAACCACACAGTGCCGTTCTACGCGCCTGTGACCGGGTATGCCTCCCTCTCCCTTGTAAACTTCTTCACAAACCCGCCTGTGATATACCAGAATGAGAAGTTTGTCACTCTGACGGTCTTTGCCGCAAACTCCGGGAATTCGTATGCGGGCAATGTCACGGTGGCGGCCGCCTCAGGCTCATTCTCAGTACTCACCTCCCCGTACGCTCTGCCTGCATTCCCGCCTGGCGCGCAGCTCAACTTCACATTCGTGCTCAACGCACTCAACTCCACGGGACCTGCCCCTGTGACGTTCACCATAGGCCCGGGGACATACACACTCCCGCTATACATCAGGCCGGAGGGGTCGGTGGCCATCTCATCGGCAATCCCCACATTCAACCCCGGGAGCAGCAGCCAGCTCATGACCTTCAATCTTGAGAACACGGGCAACACGACGCTCTACGACCTCAACATTCACCTGCTTTCCCCGAGCATAATATCAATCCACATACCCACATCCAACCCGTTTGCAGCACTGACCGCTGACAACGTGACATTTGCGCAGCTTGACCCCGGACAGTCACTCGTGGTGACATTCCTTGTCGACACATCCTCATCCGCGGCGGTGGGCACATACCCCGCACAGCTCCTGGTCACATGGCTGCACAATGACAGCAGCTCCCTGTTCTTCAAGACATACTCATTCAGCGAGGTGGTGAAGAAGAGCGGCGTGCAGCAGTTCACCGACGCATTCACGCTCGACCCGCTCAACACGGCGGTCCTGGTGGTAATCGTCCTTGCTGCTGTTATTGCTGCGGCTGTGGCGGTCAGGCGGTCAAGGCGCAGGAAGAGGGAGGGAGAAGGCGCCAGGGAGCAGGAAGTTGTGAGGATGCGCAACAGGAAAGAATAATATGAGCATTGCTTCAATCAACATCAGCTGAATCAGATGGACGCAAAGGAGTTCGATATAGGGTACTTCAGGGAAAAGTCGTTCACCCGCAGGCTCTGCAGGAGCTGCGGCACCCCTTTCTGGACGCTTGGAAGCAGTGAATACTGCGGGGAGCCGCCTTGCGTGGACTACACCTTCCTTGGCGACAGCCCGATGAAGAAGAGGCTGGGCATCAACGACATGAGGGAGGACTTCATGTCTTTCATGGAAAGGCATGGGCACACCAGGACAAGGAGGTACCCCATTGCAGCCAGGTGGAGGAATGACGTCTTCTTCGTCCAGGCCTCGATATATGATTTCCAGCCCTGGGTGATAAACGGTTCCGTAAAGCCGCCGGCAAACCCGCTGACTATGTCGCAGCCATGCGTCAGGTTCAACGATGTCGACAACGTGGGCAAGACCGGCAGGCACTTCACCATGTTTGAGATGATGACGCACACAGCATTCAACACAGCTGGGCGGTTTGTCTACTTCAAGGACAGGACTGTCGAGCTCTGCCAGGACTATCTGGTGAAGAGCCTGGGCGTGGACGAGGAGCTCATATCATACAAGGAGGAGGAGTGGGCCGGCGGAGGCAATGCCGGCCCCTGCCTCTCCGTAGATGTGAAGGGGAGCGAGGTGGCGACACTTGTCTTCATGCAGTACAGGGATGAGAACGGCAGGCTCGAACCCATGCCCATGAAGGTTGTGGACACGGGGTACGGACTGGAGAGGCTGACATGGGTTTCACAGGGCTCGCCCTCTGCATACGAAGCGGTGTTTATGGACCTGCTTGCAGGGCTCAAGGAGGAGCTTGGCATAGAGACTGATGAGAAGGTGCTCTCCGAATACAGCAGGGTCGCGGGGCTGATGGATGCGAAGACGCCGGGGGCGATAAGGGAGATCAGGGAGACTGTGTCGAAGAACATGGGTCTGTCTATTGAGGAGCTGCTCAGGAGGCTCCTCCCGCTCGAGAATCTCTACGTGCTCCTTGACCATACCAGGGCGCTTTCATTCATGCTGCACGACGGTGTGATGCCTTCCAACATAAAGGCAGGCTATTTCTCCAGGCTTCTGATAAGGAGGGGCATCAGGTCACTGGAGAACCTTGGCGCAAAGATGAGGCTGTCCGAGATCGTTGACAGGCAGATAAGGTACTGGAACAGGGATTTCCCCGAGCTTGCGGAGGAGAGGGATGACATAGTCAGGCTAGTGGACGTGGAGCAGGACAAGTACAGCGATACGCTCTCCCGCGGCCGCTCCCTGGTTGCAAGGATGGAATCGTCGCTGGGCAGGGATGAGGGCATGAGCGTCGAGCAGCTCATGGAGCTGTATGAGTCGCAGGGCCTCAGCCCCGAGCAGGTGGCTGAATTCGCGAAACACAGGGTGGAGATACCGGATGACTTCTATGCGAGGATTGCGGAAAGGCACTCGGGTGCCCAGAATGGGGTCGAGGAGGCGCATTTCGACATACCATCATCGGTGAAGGGCACGGTGAGGGCATACTACAAGGACCAGTACAGGACTGAATTCAAGGCCAAGGTCCTCCACTGCTCTGCGGGGACTGTTGTGCTTGACGAGACATATTTCTACCCAGAGGGAGGGGGACAGGACCCCGACACAGGCTACATAGAGGGCAGGAGGGTCACCAATGTGCAACTCAGCGGCAACATAATAGTCCACGAGTTCGAGGGGAGGGGATTCAGGGAGGGGGAGATAGTTTCATGCTCGGTGGACCGCGAGCGCAGGCTCAACCTGATGAGGCACCACACCGCAACGCATGTCATGATAGCCGCCGCCAGGAAGTCGCTCGGAAACCACGTCTGGCAGGCCGGAGCCCACAAGCAGAGCGAGGTGTCCAGGCTCGACATCACCCACTATGCCCAGCTTACACCGGCGGAGATTGCAGACATGGAGGAGAGGGTCAATGCGGTGGTGTTCGAGGACAGGAAGATAAGCGTCGAGGTCATGGACAGGATTACGGCCGAGGGGAGATACGGCTTCAGACTCTACCAGGGAGGGGTGGTGCCAGGCAAGGACATCAGGGTCGTGACAATCGACGGATGGGATGTGGAGGCGTGCGCAGGCACGCACTGCGAGCGAACAGGCGAAATAGGGACTGTCAAGATACTCCAGACACAGAGGATACAGGATGGCGTTGTGAGGATTGAGTTTGTGGCGGGCATGCCCGCAATGCGACTCTTCCAGAGGCAGGCGGCCGCGATTGCAGACATCAGGGAGGCTGTGAGCTCCGACGCCGGGCACATTGCTGACGCCGTCAGGGGAACTGCGGCAGAGGTGAGGCGGCTGCGCAGGAAGCTGCAGGAGAAGGAGCTGGAGGAGCTGGATGCCAGGGCGCGCGAACTGCTTGGAGGGAGAGGCGGCGCCGGCACGGCAGTGATTGTCAAGGGTATAGACGGAAGCGCAGAAACAATGCGCACGATGATGCGAGCGCTCACTGCAAAGGTGTCGGGCGACGTGGTTGCAGTCCTCTTCTCCACGGAGGGGAAGCAGGTAATGGTCGGGAGGAGCGGCTCGGCAAAGGCAGACTGCGGCGATCTGCTCAGGAAGCTCAATGCTGAGTTCGGCGGTACGGGTGGAGGGCGTGACTCATTCGCCCAGGGAGTTCTGGGCAGGGTGGACGAGAAGGGAATAAGGTCTTTTATCGAGAATGAGCTGAAGGCATGACGGCGGAGGGCGCCTGAACCGGACGGGAAGCGCCCGGGGGCCGCAGGAGCGAAGAGCAGTATGGGCAGTTCGGCAGATTCGGGCACAGCGGCGTTAAACACACCAGTCTACAGGACAGGTTTCACACTGAAGCTGATGGGGGGCATAGTCCTGTTCTACGCCGCAGTGGGAGTCCTGGTCGCCGGCCTGGTCCTTCTGACTTCCAGGTACAGGACTGGAGGCGGATTCTTCATCACATTCATACAGCCGGCAGCAGTCCTCTGGGGAATCTTTTCGATTTTTCTCGTACCGGTAGCGCTGGTGGCAGTCCGCAGGGGGACAATAACATTCTATGACGACAGGATAGAGAGGAGGAAGGGAGGGGAGACGAAGACATTCACCTACATGGAGATAGAAGACCCTGACCTTGCAGGACTGACAACAATAAACGAGGGCGCCCTCGGATACATGCCCGGAGCATCGGCCTCGCTTCCGACATACAACTACGTGCCTTACATCAGCTTCTCCATCGACGGAGTAAAGCTGAGGTTTACAGTCAGGGCGAGGACTCGCGACGGCAGGCAGTTCAGGGATTTTATTGCTGAAAAGATCCTTCCGAAGGGGGAGGACGGGGATTAAATGGTTTGTGTAACCGGTTTGCTGCAGACTGCAGAAATCATGCCTGAGGCGTAAGCCAGAACTCGTTGCCGTCGGGGTCCTTGAACATCGCGTAGATGCCCCAGCCCTCGTCGGCGGGCTTCTTTGTGAACTCCACACCTTTAGCGCTCAGCTCATCGAATGTCTTCTGCACATCGTCGACCAGCAGCCCTATGCCTGTGTTCCCGGGCTCGAGCTTTCCCTCGCAAAGGTGCAGCACGGTCGTGGCATTCTCGGGTCCGACTGTTATCCAGTGTCCCTCTGATGAAAATACCTTGAAGCCCAGTTTTTCGCCGTACCATTCAGCGGACTTTTTGCCGTCTGTTACCATCACTGCCGCATCACCTATACCCTTAATCACGCAATTCACCTCTGTTTCCAGAAAACCTAGCCGTTAATAACTGTTGGCAGATGGTGGCCGTCGCAATGCACGGGTCGACCATCATTAATATAGCGCCTCCGGGATAGTGAGTAGGGCCATGAATAGGTTTCTGGCGTGCGCCGCAGCGCTTATGCTCATTATTCTGCCCCTGTCGGCAATCGCAGGGGCCGCCTCAGCCGCAGCGCCGCAGAACCACACAATAACAGCTTACGTGGTTGATGACAGCGGCACCGGGATGATGAATGTCAAAATCGAGATAAGCAACACCACCAATTACACCACCATCACCTACTACGGCTACACCGGCATCAACGGCTCATACACCTCCGATCCGCTCTCCCCGGGGAATTACAGCGTGACAGCATCCACCCAGGGCTACCTTGCCAATGCCACGTACAGGGTGGATACCCTGTCAGGCAACATCACGGTGCGCTTCACCATGACACAGCTCAAGGGGAACATTTCGGGCTTCGTCACAACCGGGCGCATTCCTGTGATAAACGCCACCGTGAGGCTGGCCAACCAGCTGACCTCCTTCCAGACGCTCTCCACCGCCCCGCTGGGCGCATACTCCTTTGCCGACGTCCCCAGCGGCACATACAACCTCTCCGCCGCGAGGTCCGGATACCTGAGCGCCGGCATCAATGTCACGGTTGTGTCGGGAGGCGTGGAGTGGTTCAACCTCACGCTCCAGCCGACGCTTGGCATACTCACAGGCGTGGTGAACTCAGTGTCCCAGAACGGGAGGAACTCCCCGCTGTCTGATGCCAACGTGACGCTGCAGGGGCCGGGGACTGTCCTGCACACAAAGACGAATGCACAGGGAGTCTACTATTTCACCAACCTTACGCAGGGCACCTACACAGTCAGCGTCCAGGGGGGCGGCTACTCCCCGGGCCAGAGCTCCGTCCTTGTAACGCCGGCAAAAACTTCATACCTCAATTTCACACTGCCTTCGCTTACAAGGAGCACGCCCTTCACCATACCGGGCTTCATAGGAAATCTGGACCTGGACCATTCTCTTGTCATCGTTGCGCTCATCATAATACTAGTTGCGGTCAGCGGGACGATGGTTTTGCTCAACAAGAGCTACAACTGGAAGGAGGAGAGGCGCGTCAAGCAGGATGAGAGTGAGATCGAGAAGCGGATGAACCGCTGAAGGGGTGGAAGTGAGATGACTGTTCAGGGACCGAGGCTCGTCCTCTTTGACATGGACGGCGTCCTCGCAGACACTGTCAGTTCGTGGGTTTCGGTGCATGACCATTTCAGGGTCAGCAACGAAGAGAACTTCAGGCGCTTTTCGAGGGGGGATATAGACGAGATGGAATTCATACGCAGCGACGTCGGCCTGTGGAAGAGCAGGAAGAGCGATGTTTCCATAGACGATCTGAGGAGCATACTTGACCGTGTGCCTCTGATGGCGGGGGCGAAGGAAACAGTCAGGGAGCTGAAGAGGGAAGGCGTCAGGACGGCGATCATAAGCGGCGGCATAGACATACTTGCAGACAGGGTGAGGGCGGAGACGGGCATAGACCTTGCACTTGCAAACGGCCTTGCCTGCGATGCGGGCGGACGGCTTACAGGGGAGGGGATACTCCGGGTCAGGATAAGGGACAAGGGGGAGAGCGCAAGGGAGGTGATGTCCATGCTGGGCGTGCGGATGGATGAATGTGCCTCGGTCGGTGACACAGCCACAGACATTCCACTGTTCAGGAATACGCACATGGGCATAGCATTCAATCCAGCCCAGAGGGAGGTAGAGGAGGAGGCGGACTACACGGTGAGGGGAAGGGACCTCACGGGCATACTCGACTGCCTGAAGGAGTGGGACAGGAAATGAGTTCAAACGAAGACATGGAAATTGACTGCAGCATATGCGGAGAGGCCACGGAGCATGCAATCGTGCACATACAGAAGGGCGTCGGCAGGGAGGGGCTGGAATACACCGTCAGGTGCAGCGAATGCGGGCATGTGAAAAAGATAATAATGGAGGAGGAGAGGCTGGTCGAAACCAGCTATGTCCTGAGTGATGAGGGCGTATCCAGGAAGGGAAGGACCAGGGTCTTCGCCGACGAGGTCATCCAGAAGGGGGAGGACATCTACCTGGGAGACGAGAGGGGGGTTGTGACGGCCGTCGACACGGACGTGGGCAGGAGGGACAGCGCCAGGGGCTCGGAGATAAGGACGATATGGGCCAAGTCTATGACAAAGAGCATTGTGAGGGTTTCAGTCAACCTCGGGGCGAAGACGCTCTCCGTCAGGGTGGAGGCTGAGCCGGAGGAGGAGTTCTCCATCGGCGACATCATAGGCACGGACAGGGGGGATGCCGTCATCACCAAGATCAAGACAAACGAGCGGCTCCTGGAGAGGGGTGGAGCGGAGGCGAAGGACATTGTGCGCGTCTATGCCAGAATGATGAGGGAGAATTTCGACAGGAGGAGCAGGGAAGCCTGGAACCAGGGTTGAGCGCAGGGCTATGATCATAACGGCTGCGGGAAGAGTGCCCGGGACGGGGCGTTCACTCTTTGCCTGGTGGTCTGACTACACCGACGGGGTGATAGATGACAGGAGCTTCTCGAAAGTGACGAGGAGGGTGGTATCCAGGGAGGGGGAGCGCATCAGGCTCGAGGACACATTCACCAGGCCGATCAGGTTCGTGGACAGGACCGATGTGCACCTCCTCCCCCCGGACAGGATAGAATTCACCTCCGACAGCCGCGTCTGGAAGGCGAAGGGGAGATACACCTTCAGCGGGGAGGACATGGCCGAGGCATCGGTGGAGGTCGATCTCAGGCCGCAGGGGATATTCAGGCTCCTTTTCTCCCTCCCTTTCGTCAGGGGGAGGATTGTGAGGGAGTTCAGGGAGGATCTGGAAGGACACCTCCGCGAGTATGCGGCAGAGCGGGGGGAGAGCGGAACTGGAAATTGAGGGCGTCATCATCACAGAATGGAGCAACTCCTACTTCCCGGCGGAGGATTCCATCCTCCTCCTCAAATCCATCGGGAGGGGTGGAGGGCTCTTTGCGGACGTGGGGACAGGGAGCGGCATAATCGGCATAGCCGCAGCACTGAAGGGGTATGATGTCGTTGCCGCAGACACCGACCCCGCCGCGCTTGAGGATGCGAGGGCCAATGCGGATGCGAACGGTGCCGACATTGCACACGTCCGCTGCAACCTGCTGGATGCATTCCGCTGCAGGTTCAGCCTCATTGCATTCAACCCGCCGTACCTGCCCGACGGGGACCATCCGGACAGGCAGCTGACAGGTGGCCCCTCGGGAGTGGAGATATCGCTGAGGCTGCTGGAGAGCGCCGAAAGGCTGCTTGAGCAGGATGGTGCGGTGCTGCTTGTGGCAAGCTCGCTGGGCGATACGGCGATGCTGAAGGAGAAGGCTTCCGCATGGTCCTTCGAGGAGTGCGCCGGGCTGAGCCTGGATTTTGAAAGACTGACGCTCTACAGGTGCAGGCTCAGGGGGAGGCGAGGCGCCTCTTCACCTCGGCGGTGAGCATCTGGCTTATCTCCCTGCCGTCCAGCTTCCCGCGGAGCTCCTTCATGGCAAGCCCCATCAGCGGGCTGACTGAACCCTCCCTCCTTTCGGCGACGATGTCCATGTGCTCCGAGACAATCCTTGAAATGACCGCTGCCGCAGAGTCCCTGTCGACACCCGCGATGCCGAGGGAGGCAATGCACTCGTCCAGACCCTTCCCTTCGATCATGCATGCCAGGAGCGACGGAACAGCCTCCTTCGCGAATGCACCTGCTGCAAGCTTCTCCATGACGCCGTCTATGAAATCAAGCCCCTGGAATGACCTGCCTGAAGCCCTCTCGGCCTCCGGCAGGTTGTTGAGCAGCAGCCTGGCAAGAACAGCCGCATTGCCGTGCCTGCCTGCCGTCTCAAGGAAGAGCTGACCATACCCCTCCTCCGCGATCTGGACCGCCTGCTGGCTGTGTATGCCGAAGCCTTCGACGATCCTTGACGCCTGGAGTTCGAACGGTTCGGGCAGATTCCTTCCTATCTCCTCAAGCAGCCTGCTGTCCACCCTGATGGGGACGACGTCGGTCTCGGGATACATCCTGGCCCTGCCAGGAAGGGGGCGGCTGTAAGCAGTCCCTCCGTCCTCCCTGGCATCGCGTGTCTCCTCCGGCACTCCCTTCACAGCCTCTTCGGCCCTGGAGGATATGATCTGCATGGCCATTTCCATCCTTCCCTCAGGCGCGGCACAGAGGACGAATGCATCTCCCTTCCCCGCCCCCAGAGCAACTGCAATCGCCCTCTTCTCCTCCTCGCCTATGCCGTATCCCGGCAGTTCATCGGAGTGGAGTATGCCGTGTATGCCGACCGCCCGCAGGCGCTGAGCAATCTCCGTGCCTATGACACTCCTCCCCCCATGAGCTAGCAGGCCCGAGTATCCCTTCAGAACAGTCCCGCCAATGATGCTGCCCCCCCTGACAGCCTTCGCAATAACAGGCGAATGCGTTGATGAGAAGAGCGGTGTGATATCCTTCCAACCTCCGCCGGCCGAGTGCGGGGAGGCTGACAGCCTTGCGGCCGCCTCGACCAGCCTCTTCTGCCTTTCAGCCTCATTCCTTGCAATCTCCGGGAGCATGTCCAGCTCCTGTACTCCCTTGATCTCCACCCTTGCACCTCCCGGGATGGATATGTTGAGATCCTCCCTAATCGTACCAATCCCCCTCTTCACCCTCCCGGTAGCCCTGAGGAGCATGCCAATCTTCCTGGCGGCGGCCTTGAGCAGTTCAGGGGAGTCAATGTCCGGGTCGGTGGCTATCTCGAGCAGCGGGACACCGAGCCTGTCCAGCCTGTAAACGACCGTGTCCCCCCTGCGTTCGATCTTCCTGCATGCGTCCTCCTCGCAGCAGATGCTCTGTATGCCGATGCGCCTCCCCTCCACCTCCACGTAGCCGCCAAGGGAGATGAGTGCGGTCCTCTGGAAGCCTGCCGTGTTGGAGCCGTCCACGACTATCTTCCTCATGAAATGAATCTCATCCATCGGGGAGGAGTGGAGGAGCAGCGCCATCTCCAGGCCCGTGCGCACCGCGTCCATGTTGGGCTCATGCGGAGGCTCCTCATCCAGCTCGACCAGGCAGCTGTTGGGAGTTATCTGGTATTCGAAGGACTCGTTCTTCGCTGTCTGGAGCCTGGCTGCCTCGTCCACCTCGCCCATCTCAGATCTCGAGACGCGCAGCCTGCGGATGACGCTGCCTGAAAAATCCTCACTCAGGTCTGTCGGGCATGAGCAGAACAGCTTGGCTGTCTCCAGCTGCTGGTGAATTTCCAGCCCCGCCTTGATCAGTGCTGTGCCTTCAGAAACCATCCCCGCCCCTCCTCCTGTCATTGAGCTCACCTGCAAGATTCTTCTGCATGGCCCGGCGCACCTCCTCCATGCCGCTGCTGTGGGCGAGCACATGCCTCAGCTTTACGTAGGCGGTCTCTGGCAGCATGTCGCCGCCGCTGATGGCGCCGCCCCTTATCAAATCCCTACCTGTCGCATAGACGTTCATGTCAACGGAGCCGTTGAGGCACTGGGTCGTCACCACCACCGGCACTCCGCCGTCGACCCTCCTCCTGACCGCATCCACTATGCCTGTGCTGGCATGCCCGAGGCCGGTCCCGGCCAGAACCACACCCTTCTTGCCCCTCGTCCATGCAAGGAAATCCTCGTGCTTCATGTCAGGGTAGAACTGTATCAGGGCGACATCATCCTCCATACGGGTGTCAACCGACACCTTCCCCGAGGATCGCCTCCTGTACTCCGACAGGTAGTGTATCTCATCATCGACGAATGCTATGGGGTCGGAGTTGATGCTCCTGAATGCATCCCTTCTGCTCGAGTGCATCTTCCTGACCTTGGTTCCACGGTGGACGTGGCAACCCCTGTCCGAGGATGATGCATGCATCACGACCGTCACCTCCCCTATATCGCTCTGAGACGCCACGCGTGCGGCGGAAATCAGGTTGACATAACCGTCGAATGAGGGCCTGTCCGGAGAGCGCTGCGCTCCCACGAGCACCACTGTCCCTGTCAGGTTTGAAAGCATGAACGAGAGAGCTGCCGCCGTATATGACA
Organism: Thermoplasmata archaeon; assembly: GCA_021806165.1. Lineage (GTDB taxonomy): Archaea > Thermoplasmatota > Thermoplasmata > Sysuiplasmatales > Sysuiplasmataceae > JAJZXY01. Next base: position 33,608 of record JAJZXY010000005.1, on the reverse strand, counting down.
TTGTATCCGTCCCATGAGAGATGAGGACGCCGCTGTATCCTTCATTCAGCCTGTCCGCAACTTCTCCAGCAAGCACCGACCACTCCTCGCTCCCGATGTTCTCGCTGAAGACTGAAAAGAGCGTCTTCCCCTCCAGCCTGCAAATGTCTGATATTTCGGGCACGAGGGAGACTATGCCTGCTGCATCCATCGCCGGAAAGACGCCGCCTGTCCTGTAGTCCACGAAGCTGGCAATAGTTCCGCCCGTCCCCGCAAATGCAACCTTCTCAAGGCTGCCGGCTCCCCTTCGTGCCTTATGCCGGGTCCCCTGCCCTCCCTTCATGCCGTGGGGGGACTTGCGCACAAGCGCCACCCTGGAGGAGGCATGGAGTTTCACCCCTATGTTATAGCCCGAAGGCAGCTTGATCGTAACAATCCCGGGCTCGCTGAAGTCATGGTGCGGCAGGAGAATTCCACCGAAGGTTCTGCCCTCGGTCTCCACCTTCACCTCGTCCCCCGGTGATATTCCGAGGGCCTCCAGGCGCCTGTCAGTATCCTGGGGAGAGGCCATGATAGTCGCAACTGCAACCGTGTTAAAACATTTTTCAGTGCACGGGTCCCGGCCTTCAGGATGCCTCGGGGGGCTGCCTGTGCGATGAAAGCAGGAACCGGCCCTGGACCATTCCTCCCGCCACTCCGAAGGCAAGCAGCAGGAAATAGATTGACAGGATGGCCCGTAGAGGCATGTCGAATCCAGCCAGCACGGCAGCCGGACAGATTAGTGCCGGGAACAGGAAGTATATTCCTGGACCTGTTGCAATCTTGGCCGTCTTACTGCGGTCCATGACCAGCCTCATTCCCGCTGGAGCTGCCATCCATGCATCGGCGCTGATATGTAATAATGATTGGCTCCGCATCCGCCGGTTGAGCTCCGCAGAACGAGGCATCATGCCGGATGGCGCGGGCCCCCGCCCGCATTATTCATAAACCAGGCTGCACTGTCGCGTCCGGTGCTGCCTGATGTCGGGGGCAATTGAAGGCGTTGTGAAGAGCGTCGGAGGCATGGAATACACGGTGGTCAGGAGCGGCAGGTCAAGGAGGATAAGAATGGCAGTCTACCCCGACGGAAGCATCGTTGTGCGATGCCCTCCCTCGATGCCTGAATCGCGCGTGGACAGGTTCGTCAGCGATAACAGAGCATGGCTGAGCAGAAATCTTGAAAAGCTTGCTGCCCGCCCCTCGGTGAAGGTGGAATTGCGCGACGGGGCTGAAATACCGCTCTTCGGCACACCTTACACCGCTATTCTGGACGGCTCCGGCACTGGCGCTGTGGACGGCAGCAGCATACACTTCGGACGGGTGGATGCCGGAATGGAGAGGGAGGTGCTCTTCGACTTCTACAGAAGAGAGCTGGAAGACTACCTTTCGAGCGCCCTCCCTTCCTATGAGCTTCTGACCGGGCTGCACGCAGCCTCGTACCGTGTCAGGGAATACAGGAGCAGGTGGGGAAGCTGCTCGCCAGGGGGTGTCCTGAGTTTCAACCTGAAGCTTGCAGCCTTTGACCGCAGCATCATCGACTACGTCGTGGTGCACGAACTTTGCCACCTGAAGCACAGCAACCACTCCGGGAGCTTCTGGCGTCTTGTCGGCAGATACCTGGATGGGTACGAAGGGGCGAGGAAGGCGCTAAGGGAAGCTGCCAGGTACCACCAGTTCTGAGGCTACCTGCTTATAACCAGTATTGCCACGAATATCAAGGCTGTGCCTGCGAGCTGGACTATGCCGAATACCTCCCCTATGAATGCCACTGAAACCACTATCGCGACCACAGGTTCGAACAGGGTGACAACGGAGGAGGCGGTGGCGGAGAGATGCTGCAGACCCCAGTACCAGAGGAAGAACGGAAGTATGGAGCAGGCGACGGACAGGTAGAGCACTGATGCGATGGCTGCCGTGCTGCCCCACGCCGCACCGTAGTTGCTTCCGAAGAGAAGCATGTATGCGAACATGAAGAGGGTGCCGTAGAGGAATACAGGAGGATAGAATTCCATCGGCCTGATGTCCGAGGAGAGCCTCTTTGTCACTATTATGTAGGCCGAGGTTGCAATTGCAGACAGGAGCATCATTGACACCCCGATCGCGCCGGAGCCTCCGCCGGAGGAGTCGAGTATGCCGGACATGAGCACAATGCCGCCCATACCGACGGCGGCAGCGGCATAGCGCTCCCGCCCAAGGCGCTCCTGTATGGCGGAGTAGGACATGAGCGGAACTATGATCGGTGTGGTATTGAGCAGGACGGCGGCCTCCCCTGCAGCCGTGCTTGTCTGCCCCAGGTACTGGAAGAAGAATGAAAGGGAGAAGATGAAGCCCAGCAGCATCAGACGCCTGTCCAGGAATACGCGCCTGCTGATGCCCGAAGCCCATGCTATGGCAAGCAGCAGTGAGGTTGCGATTAGAAATCTGAAGAAAAGGAAGACGGCGGGACTGATACCCCTGAGGCCAACCTTGATGATCGGGAATGATGTCCCCCAGAGGGCTGCGGCAACAAGCGTCATGGCGACAGCCCTCAGCCTGGCGCCGTCCATACCCTCCGGATTTCAGTCCTCTGTTCATAAACATTTGTCTGGATACATGCATGAGGCCGGGAGCACATCCCGCTACCCCGGACATCTTTATACGGATGCAGCAGATGCAAGCACGGTGAGCATGAAGATACTCGTTGTCGGTGGCGGTTGCAGGGAGCATATAATCGCGGAGAGGCTCTCCTCGGAAGGCAATGCCATACTCAGCGCAATGAAGAACAGGAATCCTGGAATTTCCAGGCTGTCTGATGCTGTGCTTCAGTGTGATGAGACTGCTGCAGGCAGGATTGCCGGTTTCGCCAGGGAGAAGGGTGCCGATTTTGTTGTGGTGGGGCCCGAGAATCCGCTCCAGGCCGGAATCGCCGATGAGCTGGCGTCAGCCGGCATACCATGTTTCGGGCCCGGCAGGGACGCCGCAGAGATCGAGTCGTCAAAGTCGTTTGCAAGGGGACTCCTTTCCAGGCACGGCATTCCGGGCAACCCCGAATTCGCCTCCTTTGACAGTGAGTCTGATGCCGTCCGGTACATACGATCATGCGGCCATGATGTGGTGGTGAAACCGAGCGGGCTTACAGGCGGCAAGGGCGTCAAGGTTGTGGGGGAGCAGCTGAGGGACAACGCTGAGGCGTGTGAATACGTCGGCGAGATATTCAACAGGGGAATAGGCGGCGCAGGGGTTGTCATTGAGGAAAGGCTCAGGGGTGAGGAATTCAGCCTTCAGGCCGTGAGCGACGGGAAGAGGCTCCTCCCGTTTCCGCTGGCACAGGACCACAAGAGGGCGCACGAGGGGGATACCGGTCCGAATACGGGCGGCATGGGTTCCTACTCCATCTCGAACGGGCTCCTTCCCTTCGTCAATGCTGAGGACAGGAATGAGGCACTCTGCATCATGCAGAGGACGCTTGCGGCGATGCGTTCCGAAGGGAGGGAATTCAGGGGCCTGCTGTACGGAGGGTTTATGCTCACTGACGGCGGCGTGAAGCTTATCGAGTACAATGCAAGGTTTGCCGATCCTGAATCGATGAATGTCATAGCGGTGGCCCGGGGAGGGCTGACAGATGTGCTCTGCTCGGCCGCAGACGGCAGCCTTTCAGGCAGCCTTTCGTTCGAGCACACCGCAACTGTATGCCGGTATTACGTGCCGCACGGCTACGGTGACAGACCGGTGAAGGGTTCACCCATCACAGTGGATGAGGAAAAGATAGCAGCCGAGGGTGTGAAGCTCTACTACGGCTCGGTGAATGAGAAGGGGGGAAAGCTGACCACGACAACGAGCAGGTCATTCGCACTCCTGGCCAAGGGTGATGAGCCGTGGGATGCAGCCGCCAGAATAGAGCGGGCGGGTCAGCATATTGGTGGACTTGTTTATACAAGGAAGGATATTGGAACGAGGGAGGAGATGCAGAGGAAGAGGAGCGCGGGTGAGGCGCTCCACAGAGTGTGAGAAACGGCAGGTGGAGAGTTATGTCCGTCTTTGACAATCTTGACAGTGTGATGGAGGATGTGGAAAACGACCTCGAGGAGAAGGACGCCGTAAGGGAGGTCGCAATGAAGACATGCAGGCAGATCGTCAGGCTCTCCTCCGATCTCATATATGCGTTGCACCAGAAAAGTAGCGACAGGAGCATCGTGGAGGGATTCAGGGAGCTCAGGTCGAGGGTGACCGAGGTCAATACAATACTGCACGGCCACCACGAGGTCTACTACAGCGGCTTCGTGGAGGGAGCGATGCAGGAGTACGTGGAGGCGATGCTCCTGAGGGCGGCCATCGCGGGAGGGGATATGCCCTCCCACTCGCAGCTGAAGGTGAATTCGTCCACCTACGCTCTGGGGCTCGCTGACCTGATAGGGGAGCTGAGGCGCAGCGCCCTTGACTGCATGATTGAGGGGGATGTCCGCAGTGCATCATCCTGGGTGGATGAAATGGAGAAGCTCTACAGGGCGCTGTCGAGGCTGCACTTCCCTGGAAAGGTGGTGGAAATAAAGAGGAAGCAGGATGTCGCGCGCTCCCTTCTCGACAGGACCAGGGGGGAGCTCGCCGTTACGGTGGCGTCGCGCGCAACAAAGAGATAAAGAAGTATGTGCTGCTATCCTGTCAGAAAGGCAGGATGGCCATGACAGATGACGATTTGATTCGCTACAGGGTGGACGCGGAGGACGCGGCGCAGAACTGTTTCAATGTTGAAATGAGTTTCAGGACGGGCTCCGGGGATGTTGAACTGTGCATGCCCGTCTGGACTCCAGGCGCATACTCGGTGGTTGACTATGCAGGCAACGTAGTTGACATATCCGCATCCGGCAGGGGCGGGAAGCGGAAGGCCATCAGGAAGAGGGACAAGAGCACGTGGGTGGTGAAGGGTGACGGAGGGGAGGTCACCGTGAAGTACAGGGTGTTTGCACACTCCGCAAACGTTCACGAGTGCTTTGTCGACAGCGAGAGGATGACAATCAACGGCGCCGGCGCATTCCTCTACATCAGGGGCAGGGAGGGAGTTCCTGCAGAGGTGGAAATAGTTCCGAGGGACGGCTGGAAAAACATTTCCACCGGACTGCCTGAGGCTGGAAAGATGAAGTTCAGGGCAGACAACTATGACATACTTATTGACTCACCCATAGAGGTGGGCAACCATGAGATACACAGGTTCGAGGTTTCGGGGAAGGAGCACGAGGTTGCACTCTACGGGAGGGGCAATATCGAGAGGGAAAAGTTCCTCGGGGATCTCAGGAAGATAGTCTACTCCGAGATATCCATAATGAAGGATGTCCCCTATTCACGCTACGTCTTCATCTACCAGATGATACCGAAGGGGGGAGGGGGCCTTGAGCACCTGAACTCCACCCACTGCATTTCCGACCCCTTCCTCTTCTCGTCAAGGGAGAACTACCTCTCCGTCCTCGAGCTGTTTTCACACGAATTCTTCCACCTGTGGAATGTCAAACGGCTCAGACCTACAGCGCTCGGGCCCTTCGACTATTCGAAGGAGAACTACACCAGGCTGCTCTGGGTTTCGGAGGGATTCACATCCTACTTTGAACTCACAGCAATCAGGAAAGCCAGGATTAGCACACCGCCCGAGTTCATGAGGGCGCTCTGCAGGGAGATGGAGGTCTACCTCAACACGCCCGGAAGGAATCACCAGAGTGCGGAGGAATCCAGCTTCGATACATGGATCAAGTTCTACAGGCGGAATGAAAACACGATCAATTCAGGCATTTCATACTACAACAAGGGCACGCTCATAGGTATGCTCCTGGACCTCCTCATCATCTCACGCACCGGCGGGAAGAAGAGGCTCGACGACGTGATGCGCCTGCTCTACAGGAGCACATACAGCAAGGGCAGGGGTTTCACAGAGGAGGATTTCAGGGAGGCATGCAGAAGCGTCAGCGGAACAGACATAAGCGACTTCTACTCCAGGTGCGTTTCAGGCAGGGGGGACCTTCCTTTCGGGAAGTACTTCGCACTGGCCGGACTCACGCTGGAGAGGGAGAAGGGCGAGGAGGCTGGCTGCTTCCACATGCTCATGTCGCAGCGCAACAAGTCTGTCATAGCCTCGGTGATGGAGGGGGGAGCGGCGTCGGAGGCCGGCCTCTTCCCAGGTGATGAAATAATAGCTGTCAACGGCATCAGGGCCGCAGGGGAGGAGCTGAAGGCGAGGATAGCCGAGTTAAAACCCGGGATGACTGCCGAGGTCCTTGTTGCCAGGGAGGGTGCAATCAGGAACATCAGCGTAAAGGCAGGCAGCAGTCCCTCGAAGATGTTCATCAGGCAGAAGGCGAAGGCTACGGCCGGACAGAAGGCTGCGTATGAGACCTGGGCGTATGCGAAGTGGAAAGACGGAATTGACTATGATGGTGTAAAGGATCCGTCGAGGTACACCGAGAGGATGCAGATAGTGTGAAATGACGTGCCACTTTATGTCGCTTCGACGTGCGGCGGGAGGAGGGAGTTGAGCCATGGGGCATAGCACAATAATGTATCCTTTTAATACTAGGTCTGCGTAGCCTGATGCCGTGATAGAGATAAGGGATCTGACAAAGATCTATTCACGCAACAGCAGGCCTGCCGTCAATGCGATGAGCTTCACTGTCAACAATGGCGAGATCATGGGTTTTGCCGGCCTCAACGGCGCAGGCAAAACCACTACCATTAGGATTGCCACCGGAATCATATACCCCACGTCCGGAACTGTACTGATTGACGGCAATGACATTGTCAGGGACAAGGTGAATGCTTCGCGCCTCTCAGGCTGGGTCCCTGAATTCCCGAATTTCGAGCCCAATGCCAGGCCTCTCACGCTCATGCGCTACTACGGCGGTTTCTACGGGATGAAGGCCGCCGATGCCACCAGGAGGGGCAGGGAGCTGCTTGAGGCTGTGAGCCTTGAGGAGAGCATGAACGAGAAGCTGCGCAACTACTCCCAGGGTATGAAGAAGCGCTTCTCCCTCGCCGCCGCAATGCTCAACGATCCGCAGAACTACTTCTTTGACGAAACACTCAACGGCCTCGACCCCGAGGGCATCAGGTTCATGAGAAAGCTCATGGTGGAGCTGAGGGGAAAGGGGAAGGCGGTGCTCCTTTCATCACACATACTGAATGAGCTGGAAACAGTTGCAGACAGGATTGCCATCATACACAAGGGCAAGCTGATGCAGATCATGGACAGGCCCCTAATAGAGAAGGCGGTCAGGGAGAATGGCAACCTTGAGGAATACTTCTTCAAGGTGGTTGGTGGCTGAAATGAACAGCATCTTCTATGAACTGCAGCGCACTTTCAGGAGCAAGTTCGTCCTTATCATGATGGGCATCATAATACTGGTTGCAGCCCTTATAGCATACCTGCTTGCATCCGGGCCCGCCAGCGTTCCCGTCAGCCAGAGAAGCATTACCGATGAGGGACTTTTCAACGGGGTGGACAGCCTCTTCGGTTTCCTGATCCCGATACTTGCAATCTTCATGGGTTATTTCACATACGGCAAGGACAGGACGAGCGGCGTGCTCGAATCAGTCGTAACAAGGCCCGTGACAAAAAGCGAGCTCCTCGTCACCAGGTTCATTGCAAGCATCATAGCGATACTGATAGCTGTCGTAATCTCAGTCATGCTGGTAGACGCCGGGCAGATGAGCTACTTCCGCAAAGGTATGCCGGCGAACATGATTGCAGCCCTGATCTGGATTTACTTCGTCGAGGGTGCTTCCTTCATTGGGCTCATCTACCTCTTTGCGCACCTTGTCAAGTCGCAGTCCTCGCTCCTGGGCCTGGCCATAGCACTGTTCATAGTCTTCTCCCTCCTCTGGAGCACAGTTTCAACAATCGTGCTCGTGGAGGTGTTCCATGGCAGCATAAGCTCCCTGTCCACACTGCAGGGCCAGATAAACTTCAATTTCGCAAGCCCGTCAGGCTACGGGAAGAACGTGGCAATCTATGTTACCCACCTGGTAACACTCACATCGATAGCGGGCACCAATATCAGGGTCAATCCCGCATCGTATGGCATAACGGAGCTAAGCGTCGGGGCAATAGGTATAATATGGATGGCCGTCCCCATTCTGCTGGCATTCCTCCTGGCTAGGAAGCGTGACTGAACCATGGCCTGCCACCAGCCCGGTAATGGTGACTGTGAATGACATCCTCCACCCCGGCCGGGCGCATTGCGAAACTGTTCGGCGAGGACGACGGCAAGGTTGCGGATTACATCAGGCAGGGGGAGAAGATTGAGTCATACATCAGCCGGAAGCTGGGGGACAGAAACCTCTGGGCCCTCGGCCCGGAGAAGCGCAGGCTGATGTTTGCACTTGTAAAGCTTCTCAGGCCGGAGGTGGCGGTGGAGACAGGCGTGGGAGCTGGCTCATCCACAACGACCATACTGGCCGCCCTGGGGAAGGGGGTCCTGCATTCCATAGACCTGGGGGTGAAGTACGGGAATGAGAAGGAGGAGTACCCGGTGGGCTTCCTGGTCCCGGAAAGGCTCAGGGGAAAGTGGAGGCTGCACACAGGCAATTCTGCAGACCTTCTCGTCCCGCTGCTTGACGAACTCGGCACAATACAGCTCTTCTACCATGACAGCACGCACGAGGAGAAGCATGTCATGTTCGAGCTCAGGAATGCGTGGGACCACATGGAGAGGGGTATTCTCGCAGTGGACAACTACATGTGGACACCGGCACCGGGGAAGCTTTCGCTTGAGAAGGGCGCCAGGCTGATGCAGCTGAGCAGGAGGCAGGGCGGTTTCTGCATCATACCGAAGAACATCGGCTGAACGCACATTCCAGGCGCGTGCCAGACAAAGTTATTTAAGCCACACGGCGAACATGGATCGTGGTATAGCATGACCTGGGACGGACCGCTCAACAGGATAGATGATTACAGATGGGAGATACCGGTGAGCTACAAGCCTGGCATGAGGACCTCCTCAGTCATTTACGCCGACGAGAAGATGCTGCAGACAATCAGGCAGGACAATGCGCTTGAGCAGGCTGCAAACATAGCCTTCATGCCAGGCATTCTGGGCAAGGCGCTTGCGATGCCGGACATCCACTGGGGATACGGCTTCCCCATCGGTGGAGTGATTGCTGAATCGGACGAGGACGGGGTCATCTCCCCGGGAGGGCTTGGTTTCGACATCAACTGCGGGGTGAGGATGGTCCGGACAAACCTGACCTACAGGGATATCGAGGGGAAGGTGAAGGATCTGGTGGAGGAGCTTTTCAGGAGGGTCCCGTGCGGCGTCGGCTCCGAGGGCAGTGTCAATGCAAAGGGCGGTGAGATTGACAGGGTGCTCGAGGAGGGGGCAAAGTGGGCAATAGACAGCGGTTACGGCTGGCAGGAGGATCTGGATGTCACTGAGGAGAATGGCACATACAGGCAGGCCGATGCTTCCAGGGTCAGCGTGAAGGCCAAGCAGCGCGGGAGGAAGCAGATAGGGACGCTTGGTGCGGGGAACCATTTTCTTGAGATTGACAGGGTGGAGAGGATATTCGACGATGCGACTGCAAAAAAGTTCGGCATTGACTCCCCCGACCAGATTGTGGTGACGGTCCACTGCGGCTCCAGGGGTCTGGGGCACCAGGTGGCAACTGACTACCTGAAGGAGATGGAGGCAAAGATGGGAGGCTACGGATTCGACCTGCCTGACAGGCAGCTTGCATGCGCCCCCATCCATTCAAGGGAGGGTGAGGACTATTTCGCCGCAATGGCCGCGGCTGCCAATTTCGGCTGGGCCAACAGGCAGCTCATACTGCATGCAATCAGGGAATCGTTCAGGGCGGTAATGAAGCGCCCTCCCGAGGAGATGGGGATGCACATGGTTTACGATGTTGCACACAACATAGCCAAGGTGGAGGAGTACGAGATAGACGGGAGGAGGAGAAGGGCGTACATTCACAGGAAGGGGGCAACCAGGGCGCTCCCTCCCGGCCACCCCCTCGTCCCGGGGAAATATGCGGGCGCCGGGCAGCCTGTCATCATACCGGGAGACATGGGGACTGCAAGCTACCTTCTTGTCGGTGCCCCGGGCTCCGTCAGGGAGAGTTTCGGGTCCACATGCCACGGTGCCGGCAGGGTGCTGTCAAGGAGCGCGGCAATGCGCAAGTACAATGTCAGCGAGGTCAGGCAGAAGCTCGCAGACAGCGGCGTCTACCTCAAGTCGGCAACAAAGGAGGGCATACTGGAGGAGGCGCCGGGAGCGTACAAGAACATAGACGACGTGGTGCGCATAACGCATGAGGCGGGGCTGTCCAGTATGGTTGCAAGGGTTGTACCCGCCGGCGTCATGAAGGGCTGAGCGGCGGGAGCGGTTTCTGGGCAGGAGTGTGAGCCACGGTTCGGTCAGCTCCAGGCCGCCCTCGTATGTTGTTCCTGCCTGCGCCATCCGATACATGCCAAGGCGCAGCTGTGTGCAGTAGGCGCCGGGCAGGTACCTGCTCACAAGCATTCTCGAGGAGTTTATGGACGGGTTTACATTGTACACCGTCACGAGCGCGGGGGTGACCTCCGTCCTCGAGGTGGCGCTGACAGAGCTGCCGCTGCTCCAGAGCTTGACAAGAAACGGTGAGAAGGTGTCAGTGAGGTTTGACGAGCTTCTGCCGCCATATACGGAGAGGCTCAATGGCCCGAATGCTGGGAAGACACCGCGGCTGCAGTCCGCCTTCAGCAGTGCAATTACGATGACAGGACTGATGTGTTAGCCGGCCGGTGCCGAAGAAAGATTGTAGTTGGAGAACTGCTTCACGAATATGCCGAGCTCAAACGAGCGCGAGCTGTCGTTGAACTGCACAATATCGTTGAACGGTAAAAGCGAGCAGGAAGCTGTGCCGTTCACAACCTGAGACTGGTTGACATCAAGGGACATTTTCACAGGATATGGGGGAGGGGAGGCTGGAGGGGTTGTAGCAGCTGTCCGGCTGGAGTCTCTATGCGCCGTCGTAGTAGGTTGAGCGCTGAAACTCCCTGTATCTGATTTGGCTGAACCATATTGAGACTGAGACAATCATGACCATGGCCACGATGCCGGCAGCTATGCCCAGAACCACTATCCCCCGCGTCCTGTGCCTGAAAAGTGACTGGTGGATAAATATTACCTGCCTACCCGAATATGATGCGCCGCGCCGCCTCCCCCACCCTTCCTGCCAGCCTTCTGTCACATATGACCATCAAACCCCACTCCTGCCTTGAATGCGTCTGCACGGCCCTTGCTATGGAACTCAACCGCGTAAGTGGGCGCACGACGCCACCGTCATCCATTATAGGCACCTCTGTCTTCCCCTTTACGCCCGCACCTGAGAGATATTCGGGCATCGCGGCATCTATTATGACAGAGCCCGGCCCCGCCCCGGCACGCGCAGCAATCTCGTCCTCCAGATCGGAAATGCGCCCCCCGCGGACTATAGTGGCAACTGCTTCTCTCTCCTCCCTCCCCATTTCGTCCATGCTGATCAGCAGTGCGGACTTGTATAGCCTCCTGTACTTCAGGCGCAGCGCCATCTCCCTCGGAAAGCCGCCGTGCCTGATCAGCCTCTCCGAAAGGGAGGCGTCGGTATCCTTGTAAATCTCCTCGAACATCTCCCTGTCCAGCATCGACACCGCCTTCGTGAGCATCATCTCGGCAATCCGCACCGTCCTGTGGAAATACACTGCGCTGTTCATAAGCGCCCTCGACACGATGAGCCCCTCCACGGCGGGTATGCCGCTCCGCCTCACCACCATTCGCTTCCCCACAATGCATGATGTCCTGATGATCCTGTCGGAGTCAATCCTTCCGGGGGCTACGCCTGTGAAGTATGAGTCGCGCATGAGGTAGTCCATCTGGTCGGCGTCCACCGGGCCGTGTATAAGCGCTGTGACATAGGGCGGAATTCCCCTGGCACCGCGCTCCTTCATGACGGCGAGCGCCACCTCCCTCGGGTCTAGCTCCATCCGCTCGATGCATTCCACGATCCTTGGCACCCTCCTCACAACGGACTGCTCCTCCTCGGGAACGGTGTCGGCCTCCCCCCTTATGATGCGGGCTGTCAGTTCCATGTGGTCGACCCTGAGCCTCTTCCTCAGCACTTCCTCAAAGGTGTGGGAGAATGGCGGGTGACCCGCGTCATGGACAAGCGCCGAGGCCAGCAGCAGATCCCTGTCCCTCCCGGTGATGCCAAGGGTTTCGCTGAAGCGGGAGGCGAGATGGAATGTTCCAAGCATGTGCTCAAGCCTTGTGTGGTTGGCGCCCGGGAAGACAAGGTTTGCAAGGCCAAGCTGGTGTATCTGGCCCATGCGCTGCATCTCCGGCGAATTCAAAATACGCTCGTAGCTGGGGGACAGCAGAATGCTCCCGTGCACGGAATCGTGTATTACCTTCCCGCCTGAGCCCATCGACCTTGAATGTGCATACCGAGTATTTCAGCAGTTGTGGTGAAGGCATGATTCGGCTAAACGAAAATTGTAGCATCACGTTTAAATTGGCTTACCACAAGTTTGCCACGATACTGTGGAAACGAAGATGCTCCAGGCTGAGAGGGTTAGGACATACATAGAGGGGTTTGACGACAGGATTAATGGCGGCGTCAGGAAGGGGCACATAGTCCTGCTCTTCGGCTCTCCGGGGACGATGAAATCGTCAATATCGATGAATCTTCTCTGGAACAATGCAAGGAAGGCTGACAAGAAGTGCCTTTACATATCGCTGGAGGAGACAAAGCAGAGTCTGATGGAGTCGATGAAGAACCTCGGCTTCTGGCCTGTCGACGAGGGGAAGCTGACGATCTCCGACATAGCGAGCCTCAGGCTCGAGCACACGGAGGCGGACAGCGGCAGGGACTGGTTCAAGATACTTGAAGAATATGTGAAGAAGAGATATGATGCTCACGGCGTAGATCTGCTTGTAATAGACTCACTGAACGCGATATTCTCCCTTGCCAGGGTGCAGAACCCGAGGCAGGAACTGTTCCATTTCTTCGGATTCATCAGGAAACTGGGCATAACTGCATTCATCATATCAGAGCTGAAACCGGGCAACGAGGAGATATCAGCATACGGCGAGGACTTCCTGGCAGACGGCACAATCGCATTGCGATTCCACCAGGTGGGTGAGGCCGACTACCAGCTGAGGATAAGATGCCTCAAGATGCGCCATTCAAAGGTGGAGCACGGCTACCTTACACTGATATTCAAGGACGGGGTGTTCTCAGCAACACCGCCAATAAGCGAATAGTTCAGAAACCGCCCTTAATCTTGTTCCTGTCTACCTTCATGCCGCCGGGAGTGACCAGGAAGTAATTCTTCCCCAGACCGGCAACATCTCCTCCGACGTCCCTTGCCACCAGCTTAAGCTCGTTCGAGATGCGCTTCATGGAGAGCTGGTCCCCGGACAGTGCGGTGTAATCCAGTATCAGAACGTGACCGTTGAACACATGCGCGGTCAGCTTGCCAAGATCCTCGTACCTGTATATTTCCGCGACCTTGACAAGTGTCTTTGCGCCTATCGACGAGTCTGAGTCGAAGTTCATCTGAGTGAGGTCAATGAACTCACTCGTTTCCACTGGCGATGAGTCGCCTCTTCCGAATTCCTTTTTCTTTAGAATGGCCATCCTATCCCTTCAGATGAATATCGGAATGCGTTATTTATCACTTTTTACGACTGAAGTAGTCCGGCATATGGGGTGCCCGGACAGGCCGTAGAGTGAAGATACCAGTGGCTTCCCAGATTTGAGGATATGCTTCAGCATGAATGATGTGAACTGACTACTCCATTTTCACGATGTTTCCTGCGCCATCGGTCCTCCCTGGTTGCGTGTCATCGTATCCTTTCAACGGGGAAACTCCAGTTTCATATAATCCCCACAGCAATGAAGTGAATATCAGTTCCAAATCCTGTTTCAGGCAGGTTCAGTCTGCATCATGTCATTTTTCACCCTTCCTGTTCTCATTCACGAAGAGGGAAAGAAGCAGTGGAATCGCACAGCAACCGAACAGTGCGATCACAATGGCAACTGTACCGAGGGCAGCGCCGAGTCCGGCGGCGTAATTACGCGCCGCAACAAAGAGCAGGGCAAGAAATGCGAGTATTGCGGCGGTAATCGTCAGGTACCCTGCTTTCATGAAGAGCCGCCATACTGTCTGTCCGCCATTTCATTCCCCTGCTTCCTGTTTGATGCCGTTAAATCCAGGGCCTGATTTTTGTCACATTTCACTCCACGCAGCAGCTCATTGTTTCCACATCTCTCACGAAGGCCTGAGATGCAATCTTGATGCTCTCCGCAAGCGTAGGGAACACGTGCGTTGTGTTGATTATATCTTCGTACGTCAGACCCAGTTTGACTGCCGTAGCCGCCTCCATTATGTATTCTGTTGCAAGTGGTGCTAGCAGCTGCGCTCCTACGATCTTGTTATCAGAGGGATTTGCCACCAGTTTTACCAGTCCCTCCGTATCATTCAATATTCCTGCTTTCGGAACGCGATCAAGAGTCAGCGAGCTAACAGAACATGAGCCATGGGTTCTCGTGACCTCCGCCTCGGTGAGTCCGACAGCAGCTATCTGCGGATTGGTGAACACGGCCCATGGTACCGACGCATAGTCTATCTGCATCTTGTGACCGAGCATGTTGCTTGCGGCCACCACTCCTTCTCGCCCGGCAAGTGTCTCAAGCATCAGTTTCTTCGAAATACAGTCGCCCGCGGCGTATATGGAGGCGTTTGTGGTCCGCATTGAGCTGTCGGTCCTTATGAAACCGCGCCTGTCGGTTGCAACTTTTGCAGCTTCCAGATTGAGAAGTTCAGTGTTCGGAGCTCTGCCTGTTGCAACAAGCAGCACATCGCTGAGCACCTCACTCCTGCCCGCTGCCGTAATGACCTCCGTGATCTGTTCATCCCCCTTCTTCCTGACCCTGTTGATCCTTGCTTTGATGTAGAATTTCATCCCCTCGCTCTCGAGTCTTTTCTGCAACAGTTCAGAAATCTCGCCATCCGCCTGGGACATTATCCTTGGCATGGATTCCACGACAGAAACCTCTGTTCCAAAGTGGCTGAAAGCCTGACCGAGTTCGAGACCTATCGCACCGCCGCCTATAACCGTGAGCCTGTCCGGTCTTTCATTAAGATTCCACACTGTATCGCTTGTAATGTAGTCTACTCCATCCAGCCCCTCTATCGGAGGCGCCGTAGGTCTTGATCCAGTTGCCACAAGTATCCTGTCCGCTGCGTACGTTGCTCCGTTGTGCCCGTCATTGCCCTCCGCCTGGGAAATTATTTCCACTTCGCCTGAAGACACGAATCTCGCCTTTCCCTCGAATACAGAAACGTTCGGATAGCCGTCTATTACTGTTTCGTACTTGTCGCGTCTCTGACCCGCTACCAGCTCTCTCAGCCCTGACATCATACGGCCGAAGTCAAGCTTTGGATGTGTCCTGCCTATGCCTGTGAACGAGGGATGGGCAGGGTAATACAGGCTGTGTGAAGCCTCAAGAAGATACTTGGAAGGCACGCACCCGACATTGACGCAGGTCCCGCCCATCGGACCGCTGCCAATCATTGCTATGCTGTCCTCACCGCCGGATATCTCGGAGAGTTTAATGGCAGCCGAGAACGCGGCGGCCCCCCGTCCGATTATTATATCATCGAATTTTTGGGTCATTGTATTCAATCACCGCTCTTTGATCGATGCGCTGTAGTGGGAGGGGGGCCTGAATATCCTGAGAGCAAGTATATCCTCAGGTTTCACCCTGTCCGGTTCGTAGACAACGCTCGTGTCACCTGTTTTCAGGTCGACCTTTGTATCGGACACCCCGTCCAGGCCCAGTATTGCCTTTTTCACGTGCATAACGCAGTCCTGGCATGTCATGCCCGCAACATGCAGCATGACAGATTCATGATGGTTTTCATCCATGATTGAGTTTGAATCATCAATAGCTAAATAAACGGGAAAGCGTCATTTTCTGAGTATGCTTTTACTTTCAGGAGCAGACTAAATTTTCTGGACTTGGTCCTAACATGGCAAGAATAACGAGACACGCCCCCATTGCTGTCGCGGCCTTTGTGGATGCACCTGCCTGTAGGGCATTCAGACCGGCAAAGGCAGTGCGGTTATCCGGACTTAGTCCAATCTTTTAAAGTATATTAAAAGCTTAATATAAGTGTGGTCCAATATGACATCCCATATGGTAAAGGCAAAAGAGAAGGCCTGCATGATAATGCACGATTCGAGGGAAATATGCATTCTTCCGTCTGAATCGGTGCTGAGGCTGATCGGAAAGAGATACACTCTTCTCATCATAGGACTCCTGGGCAACGAGAGAAGCATGCATTTCAACGAAGTGCTCCGGAGCGTGGGAGCTGCCAGATCCAACCTGATCTCACAGCGCTTCAAGGAGCTTGAGTCTGCGGGTCTTGTCGAGAGGCGGATAATCAATTCCCGTCCTGTCGGTGTTGAATATTCACTGACGGACAAAGGACTCGAGCTCAGAGCACAGTTGATTCCCCTATTTGACTGGATAGAAAAATCATCCAGCGCTGCACTGAAATAGGCTGCTGAATTTTCCGGCTGTCTTTCAGTTGCACTTCTCTCTGAATTGAAGCGTGTAAAGCAGGTTATGCCTGATGTCCAGCGCAATTTTAACCTGCTATTCATGGCTGTATTCGGCACATCTGAATTTCCGCAGCGCGATATTCATGCTCCCGCACCTGCTGTCAATGCATGTTGTTTTCATGAACGCATTGACATTCATGAGAGCTTTTGTGAAAATTCGGACAGCCAGCGTTCAACCTTTCCGCTACATTCAATGTGCTGCTGTGTTTTCCGGAGAAGATGAAACGGGCGGCTTCTGCAATGATAGACTGCAAGGCAGGTCCCGCGTAGCATTGCGAGGCGGCAACAACATATCCCGCGCCTTCGTTTAATGTCACACCACTATTGTGGCACCTTGCCAGAGCTCCAATCAGCCGGAAGAGGTTCCAGAAGCTTTCCGCAAAGAATGTGACTGAAAAGGAAAACAGGACTGAGCCTGTCCTCTCAAAAGCGACGCCGCCGATAATCAGTATCAGCAGATTGATGCCGAAATCATACAGGATCGGGATTGAGAGCAGCTGGCTTAGATCCACAAGGGCTGTTCCGAGACCTGCAGCAATGGATGCCACCAGGACTTGACTCCCCGGTTATGCCGCCTTCATTTACCTAGATCCCGACCTTCCAGACGATATCTGATGAGAGATAATAGTCAACGGGCGTTGCGACAACCGAGCAAGCGATCCCATAGGTACAGGTCTAATTTCTGTAACCTCAAACAGTGCAACAGGAGGAGGTACACTTCTTAATCATGCCAGTGGCTACATGTCGCAGTTCGGATTCGGCATCACAGAAAGCGGTGGCGGGCAGTTTCAATGTCAAAACACCGGCAGATCCGGTTCAGTGATGGACGGTCCAATGAGCATGCTGTTGGGCATGAATGTAGCAGTCCTGCAGATGTTTGTGCGTGGTGTGGTTCAGCCAGGGAATCTGAACGTTTCCAATTGATCTCCATCAAAAGCACAACTTTACACACAGTGTGGTTATGTGGACATCCAATGACATGACAGCCGGCCAGCCCAACCGGCGTTTCCTTTGGGCAATAGAGATATAATGGACTGATTGATAGATGTTCAGGTAGACTGGTTTGGAAAAATATGTTCTTGTCGCGACAGTGGGCGAAGACAATGAGGGCATCTATCATGCCGTAAGGGAATTTCCTGTCAAAAAATATTACATAATCTCCAGCGACAAGAACCATTCATCTGCACTGGACATCAAAAAGGAACTGGTCAGATTCAATATCGACGTTCCTGTAGTAACAATCGGCGAACCCCTTTTGCCTGAAATGATCAAGGCATTTTCGAAGATTAAACAAAGGGAGGATCCAACCAGTATACTGGCAAATCTGTCTTGCGGAACAAAGGTCGCTACATGCGCAGCACTGACTGCATCTTTCATAAACGGACTCAAGGCATTCTACATCGTTGACGGCAAGGTAATGTTTTTTCCTATAATGAAATTATCATACTATAACCTGCTTTCTGAACGAAAGAGGAAGATATTGTCGTTTCTGCGTGAGGCACCTGATTGCTGCAGCTCAATGGATGACCTTTCAAAGAAGATGAGTATTAGCCTCCCTCTGATATCATATCACATCAACGGTACTCCCGAATCCAGGGGACTGGCAGAGGAAGGACTGATCGAGATGACATCCGGACCACACGGCAGGAATCAGATCAAGTTGTCCGAAATGGGTAAGCTGATTATTGAAGGTTACCTTGGTGCGGAATCCGATTTGAATATACAATAGGACAATTACAGCACTAATTCGGTTGTCCCGTTGATGATGACTCTTCCTTTTACTCTGCAGGCCTTCTTGAGGGTATTGGTCACGTAACAATCATGTTCTGCAGTTCCTGCCAGTTCTGCCAGTTTCTGTTCATCTCCGCCGCTCTCAAGATAAACAACGTAACCGATTTCTTCAAAGGATCTGGGATGAGCAAGAGAAAACGTTCCTGTAACCTCTATCTTCAGCGATTTGATGTCGATGCCATCCGACGCCGCATGCTCCGAATAATGGACCATCTGGCACATTGCAAGACTGGAAACAAAATAATCCAATGGGCTCGGGCCGCCTTCATCTGCTGTCCATTTCAGGCCGTTCCTTGATACAGCTTCCGAAAGCTGGTTGTCATGTTTGACAACTGTGACCTTTACGCTCGACTTCCCCTTCCTACGATCGGCCTCTTCCAGGAGAGCAAGTTTCTTCAGCATTCTAATTCTGAAATCTTCAGTAAACACAACCATTATTGCACCTCTGTTAATGCAGGGATACACAGCCACCTTGAAATTATCCGGAGAACCAGGTAAAATACGTAAAAGGTTTCCCCATGTATTCACATGGAGTGCGAGCTCTTTCCGTGCACCATGAGTTCGTCCTGCGTTTCGAACTCTGCGCCGCATGCCTTGCACTTAAAATGCTCATGTGCATGCGTATCCTGCTTCGCTCCATGGGCAGTCTGTCCATGCTGCATCAGCGCCTCCTGTGTCGGGAACGACGTGCCACAGACGGGGCAGCTATTTGTTTCTGTCATGTAGTATCACTGCTGGAGCAGAGTCGTATGCCTGTTTATTACTGTTATATTTAGATATTAAAGACAGACCTTAATAATTAAAGATGAAGTTTCGTTATGTTTTGCTGATTTACTCAGCCGATGGGAGAAAGGATGACAATTACACCAGAGGCGGGGAAAAGGTTGCGCTGAGCAGCCTGTGATATTCATCAACACTCGTGTGGGACTGCGCGGCACGCTGCACGACTTCGGTCAGAGAAGGATGGATGTGCATGGCTTGTGAGATAGTATCCGCGTTTCCATGCGATGTGTACATGAGGTTGGCGACTTCCTGAATCAGCACGGATGCCTGGGGTCCAATAATGTGTGCGCCGAGTATGGAGCGGTCACTGGCAAGCATGATTATCTTGACAAGGCAGTCATGAACGTTCATTGCCTGGCCTTTTGCCGTATCCTCATATTTTTTGAAACCAACCAGTATGTTTTCCTTTCCATGCACAGTCGCAGCCTCACTTTCGGACATGCCCACGCCTGCGACTTCAGGCATCGTAAAAACAGCATGCGGAACAGCATGATAGTCTGCAGAAATTTTCCTTCCGAGAATTGCGTTGTAATAGACTATAATGGATTCGTAATTTGCGACATGCTTGAACAGATGCTTTCCATTCGCATCACCGAATGCCCATATGCCCGGCTGAGTTGTTTCAAGATATTCATTTACACGGATCCACCCCTCAGGAGTTGTCTCAATGCCGGAACGCTCGGGATGCAGAATACGGGAATTAGATCGTCTGCCGGAAGCAATCATTATCTCTTCAGCCGACACATTCCCGGTAGATTTATCCAATCTGTTCGTGTATTCTATCCTTTTCAATCCATTCTCTACCGCTACGGCAGTCACTTCGCAGTTAGTCATCACACGCATCCTGCCAGAAAGGTTTCTTCTGGCGAGTTCGGATACTTCAGGTTCCTCCCCGGGGAGGATTCTCCTGTTTCTTCCTATGACTGTAACCTCAGATCCCATCGAAGAAAAGAAATGACCGTATTCGGCCGCGATGTAGCCGCCCCCCACGATGCATACCGAGGAGGGCAGCTTCTTGAGGAGCAGCACGGAGTCGCTAGTCAGATAATTAATGCTCTCAAGCCCTTTTATATTCGGGATAGCAATCGCGGAGCCCGTGCAGAGCAGAATTGTACTGGCCCTTATTGTATGCTCTCCGACCTTCATGGTATAGGGTTCAACAAATTCGGCCACCTCATGGTAATAATCGACGTTCGGCGAAGATGTCAATCCCTTTCTTATCGACCCTATCTCGCTGTCAATAATATCGCGCATTCTCCCCATAACACTGGCGAAGTCTATCTTCTGAATATTCGCAGATATGCCAAAAGCCTTTGCGCTGTCTATGGTTGCAACAACTTCAGCAGGGTAGAGTAGAAGCTTCGAAGGTATGCATCCGCGCGTAAGGCATATCCCTCCCGGCTCGTCCTTATCTATTACTGCAACACGCGCCTCCGGATTATTTTCCAGGTAGGCGGTGACTATATTCATCGCAGAACCAGTGCCGACCGCGATTATATCGTATTCCTT
This sequence comes from Thermoplasmata archaeon, assembly GCA_021806165.1. Taxonomy (GTDB): domain Archaea; phylum Thermoplasmatota; class Thermoplasmata; order Sysuiplasmatales; family Sysuiplasmataceae; genus JAJZXY01. The sequence goes on along the minus strand of JAJZXY010000005.1, from coordinate 12,900 downwards.
CGCTTTGCGTTTATTCTGTAGTTTCATTGAATCAAGACCATCCAAGGTTCATACTCGCTGTACGGTGACATTCCGAATGAAATAATTGAACTGCTCAGAAAGGTAAAAGGTTTCCCCATGTATTCACATGGAGTGCGAGCTCTTTCCGTGCACCATGAGTTCGTCCTGCGTTTCGAACTCTGCGCCGCATGCCTTGCACTTAAAATGCTCATGTGCATGCGTATCCTGCTTCGCTCCATGGGCAGTCTGTCCATGCTGCATCAGCGCCTCCTGTGTCGGGAACGACGTGCCACAGACGGGGCATTTAAAACCAGCTGGCTGGTTCTGTTTCTGCTGATGTGCGGAATTTGCATGTTGCATTAACATGGGCTGTGTCGGAAATGTCATTCCGCAAGTAGGGCAGGTAAGTTCTCTCCTGCCGCTGCTCTCTCTTGAAACAAACATGCCGGCCCCTGCTCCAAGTATGGCACCCCAGGTTATTCCGAGCAGCAGGTGTACAAAGAAAAACGCCCCGAGAACAGAGGGCAGCATTCCCATAAGCTTCTGCTTGACCATTGGCATAACTGCCGCAACAGACATGCCTGACGAGATTGCCTTGTAATACGATACAGCCAGCACCATCGATTTTTCCAGACTCAGCATCATGACAGGGAGACCGAAGACGATAAAGAGTACAACTCCGGCTAGAATCCCGACAAGGAATCCCTTTCGGACGCTGTCCACAAAAAACCACTTTTTCAACCCCAATGTAACACCTGCGCCTATCAGTCCAAGAAGCGCACCGTCGAAGAGATGTATGGCGAGTCCTCCCATTACGGTTGACATACCGCCTGATACAGGCAACCCGATAGTTAATCCAAGTGCCATCATCATGGCCAGGGCAGGCAGCCCCATTGACGCAAGAATCCCGGTCATCACAAGACCCATCACGAGTGCGCCTATCAAACCTGCAAACACCGAGAGACCGACGTATCTCTTGTAACTCACCAAACCTTCGCTTTTTTTGACTTTTGTATCAGACCCTGACAATTACATCACTGACCTTCTCAGATGCGTTCCTTTTGAATATGGTTCTGTTGAATTATTAAAAATCAAACCGGATCATCAAAACGGCACTTTAAGTCGTGAAGAATGCGGCGGCTTAATCCATGGGCATGATATCGATGTGTACGCTCGGATACTGCGGCGATATTCTTCAGTTTTGCATGAATTTCAGTATTATGCAATCTTTCTCGCTTGCATTCTCTATCGCCCATTCGATTATCGGAAGGACCGCACGTCTGAGCCTTATCCCTTCTTCTGTCAGACTGTATTCAACTCTCGGAGGAATTTCGCTGTATGCTCTTCGTTCCAGTATTCCTGCTTTTGTAAGATAACCCAGTGAATCGGAAAGGCTCTTGGGGCTTACCCCCTGCAGGCTGTCCATGATTTCCTTATAACGCATGGAATCTTTGCTGCCCACGACAGCAACAAGCAGAAGGGACCATTTCCTGGAAATCACATCTGCTATGCCCTGTACCGGGCAGTTAAACAGCACGTTGCCCTTACTTTCCCCTGCCATACTTGATACAGCACTATAAAGTAAATACTATTAATACTTTATTTTATATACTAAAGCCGCAGAAGGCAACAGAAATGCAGGGAAGGATACTGGTTTTGAAAGTGAAGGGAATGCATTGCCAGAGTTGCTCCGACTCGATTGCGAGGGAATTGAACGTGTCCGCAGGCGTTAAGAAAACAGCGATCGAGCTGACTACCGGTAAGGTAAAGATTGTTTTCGATCCTGATGAAACGGACGAAGAACTGATCAGGAATATGATAATCGGAATGGGATTTGACATATGACGATCCGGTGAAGACAGGATGTGGAGGCACCGGAATTGAGTCACAGTGCAGCTGGCGGCTCCGCAACTGATGCGGGTGGTTTGAGGGCATTCAAACACAGGGTGAAAATTGGAGGTGTTCACTGCTCTTTCTGCTCGAATACAATATCAAAAAGGCTGTCAGCAATTCCCGGCATAACGGGCGTTAATGTAAATCTTGGCCATGAAGAGGCGCTCATTCACTACGACGCAGAGAAGGTGCAGCCTTGGCAGATCGAAGAAGAGCTGCGGAAGCTCGGATATGCTGTCAGAGATCCCGACAAGGTCAGAACATTTGAAGAAGAGGAGACGGAACTCAGGAAAGAGCAGAGAAGACTGATGCTCAGCGCAATATTGACATTTTCAACGATTGCGGTCATGGGACTGAAGTATTTTCATGTCATAAAAGTGTATGTCGCAGCATACTCTGTCCTGTCATTTGCGATTGTAAACGTCTTCTGGTTCGGCAGACCGATTCTTAAAAGCGCTGCATACTCATTGAGAAGAAAAATACTCAATCAGCACGTGCTCATGGAATTTGCCGCCTTTGGGGGTCTGGCCGGAGGTCTTTTGGGACTCTTTATCCACAGGGGATTCCCTGCAGTGGGGTTTTTTGCAATTGCTGTTTTCATAACGTCATACCACATTCTGGGTGGATATGCGTCTCTCAGAGTCAGAACGCGCTCTACACAGTCGATACGTAAGCTCCTTTCACTGCAACCTGATGTTGCGCACCTTGTCGATAGAGACGGAACTGAAACAGTTGTTCCAGTCGAACAAGTTAATGCCGGCGATCTTGTGCGAATAAGACCCGGCGAATCAATACCTGTAGATGGAAAGGTCGTCGAAGGACAGTCGACCGTTGACGAAAGCCTGGTTAACGGAGAATCGGTGCCATCAGAGAAGTACATCGGGAGTGAGGTCATTGGTGGCACTCTTAACGGTAACGGAACTATTCTGGTGCGTGTGACAAGGATCGGGGAGGAGAGCTTCCTGCAACAGGTTGCAGAATATATCGAAAACGCAAGATCTCTGAAACCATGTATACTGCAATTACTTGATACTGTACTTCGCTACTTCGTACCTGGTGTTTTGATTGCTGCCGTTTCGGGTTTCATCATCTGGAGTCTGGGCGAGTGGATATTCACGGGTGCTCCAGACTTCTACCGGGCCGTCTTCGCGGCTCTGGCTGTTCTCGTTATGGGTTATCCATGCGCGCTCGGAATGTCAACACCGCTTGCGATGATAAGGGGAAGCACAATGGCTGCGGAAAGAGGTATACTTTTCAGGAGTGCGGATGCATTCCATGTATTTCACGAAATAGACACAGTGGTGTTAGACAAGACTGGCACCCTTACAGAGGGAAGGCCCGATGTTTCTTCGATACTCTGCGGCTCAGGGTATGGCGAGAAGGAAGTTCTCGGTATTGCGGGCGCGCTGGAGAGATATTCGGAGCACCCATACGCAAGAGCGATAGTTAGGAAGGCGACGGAGTATCACACGGAGATAACAGCAGTCGAGAATTTCTCTGCCGTACCCGGGAAGGGAGTGACGGGAACTGTCAAGGAAAGGAGAGCGGCTGTCGGAACAATCGATTTTCTGATCGAATCCGGCAACAGGCTGTCAACCGGGCTGCTGCATGGATCCTCGGGGCACACAAAGGGAGATGAAACCGTTGTCGGCGTGTCGTATGATGGTGACATCATAGGATTAATCACCCTTTCGGACAAAATTAAGGACGATGCAGCCGGTACTATTGCTATTTTGAAAGACAGATATCATCTCAGAACCGTGATGATTACAGGCGACAGTTACGGTCCCGCAGCACGTGTGGCCGGAAAAACAGGTGTGGACATGTTCTTCGCATCCGTGCTGCCAAACGGCAAAGCGGAAAAGATCCGTGAGCTCCAGTCACAGGGGCACCGGGTGCTGATGGTAGGTGACGGGATCAACGACGCGCCGTCACTCATGCAGGCCGATATAGGTGTTGCACTGGGCAGTGGCACAGACATTGCTATAGAGTCGGCTGATTTGGTGATTGCCGGCAGAAGTCTCGGCGCAATTGCAGATGCATATAGTATCGGGCTTAAGAGCTACGACAAGACAAAGCAGAATCTGGCAATTGCATTTTCGTTCAACGGTGTGGGAATTCCAATAGCCGCCACAGGCCTGGTAGATCCGATATGGGCAATGGTAGCGATGGCGTTCAGCGTCACTGCAGTACTCGCAAACTCATTCATTGGAACATTGTTTGTGCGCGCGAGAGAGCGGGCCGAACGCACGATATCTGTCCATACAGTATCGCTTGATGTACCGTGGGCGGATTCTGATTCGTCGCTGGAAAAGGCGGTGGACATGGTTTCCAATCTGGATGGTGTCATTTCAGTGAGCGGGAGCATCGACAGAAGGGAACTTACTGTACTTTATGAGGATGGGGGCGGCAGATCGATCGAGCGGCGTATCAGCAGCGCGGTGGAAAACCGAAATCACTGATACGCAATCTCGCGGCCACCACTCTTCCCTGAAAGAGGCATGCAATTCGTTCAAGTGCTGTTGACCCAATTCGGGGCCCAGTTAGTATGCCATATATGTTCAGAGCAATCATGTCGCTGTTATCCGGCATTATTCCAGGAAAGGCAGTTGTTTCCTTGCTGCCTTGAAGATTCACGCCCTCCATTCATTCGCGGAGACTTCTCAGGAGCGTTCCTACAGTTTTTGACCGAGCTGTCTCCTCTCCCGACTGCAACCATAGCTGACATCGTTGATCGGTGAATAACCATAAACGGGAGGCAATTGACTCACTGTCTTGCGGTTTCAAGCACACATCACTGCGCTGGAGGGACAGTTATGCAGGTACTCTTCACGGGGCTCACGTTGCAGCGCCACGGCGTCGGCATTTCGCCTGAACTCGTGATGGATATGGCAATCTGACATATTGGTAACATGCCCTGTCATGCTGTTGGATTCGTTGATCCTGGACTTGCATATCTTACCACATATTGTGCCCTTAAATCGCAACGGATAATACCATATCTGCGTGAGGCTGAATCTGCAAAATCCATGAAAGCAGATGAATATGTGGTTGCCGGAACGAAAGGCATGGAGCTCTGATGCCCGTGATCATGACCGGCATGGATGTCACAGTTCAACTATACCATGATGTACTTGGAAGGTGTGCTGAAAAAATTGGTAGAACAGACTTGAGTCGTCCGGTAAATAACGCACAGATAGAGCTCAAAGAGATGACTGAAAATGAAATAAGCTTGATAATCAATTCAAAGGATTCAGAGACGATGTGGAACTCATTCCGGTTTGCAAGTGCTGCTCTTTCCAAGGGACAAAGGGTTTCGGTCTTTCTGCCTGGACCGGCCGTAACAAGAGATTCTGTCGACAACAGCCGTTTCGAAGTCCATTAAGTGCTCAACAGATTCATAGAGCTCGGAGCGGAGGCACCCAGCTGCGGTACATGTCACGGACTTCGTAGAGCGGACGTGAGCGAAGCCTGTCCAGTGCCTACTATGGACGCTCTCGTTTCCCTTAATGAAGATGTGGACAAAGTGGTGAATTTCGGTGGAAGACGACAACAGTCCTGGTTTTGGGTGCCGGAATCTGCGGCATTTCAGCTGCTACAGAACTCGCGAAACCGCTTGGCGAAAAACACTAAGTAACATTGAAAGATCGCAAGTCCCGTTTTTACGAATGTGCATGCAACGCAGGAAAATTGGAGGAGGAAGCCGGTATTGGCTCAATTGAAGATAAACAGGAAGAATAAGTAACAGGACTCCGACGGTTTTCACGGGAGATGTGCCAGGTGCACTTCATAAGGGACATTCTGAAGACAATGACAAAGAAACACTGGCCTGAGGTGCCATTTGAGATGAAGGCTGCAATGAACAGTCCGGAAGCTGTTACTGCATTCAGGGAGAGGCTTCTCTCCCTGGGACTGGAGAAGTCGGACGACATGCCCGATCGCTTCCATGACTCGCTCTTCAACTACGTAGCCCTTCCAAGGAGGTACCTGAGGCGATTGCGCACCACAAACATGCTCACACGTACCGACCAGGAGCTGAAGAGGAGAATCAGGAAAGCCGATGCCTTTCAGTGTGCACAGCTGCTGCTGCGACCGGCGGTGTCCATACTTATGGATGTAAACGAACAGTGGGTGGCATGCAGAAAATATCTTAGCCTGGAAGGGAGTGGAGGTGGACAGGGTGGAGTGCAGGGTCATGAAATTACAGCGGAATCGGTACACTGCCCCTTTTACAGCTGCCGGAAGTGCCATTGAAGCACCTTTATGCCTGTTTGGACATGCACTTATAGGGACTTGACGTTCTGGTGTATTGAAATGAAGTTGACAGTTGTCCAGTGGCATCCGTCGTTTGGGGACTGCGACAGAAACTGGGGGAGGATGGAAGAGTTTTCAGACGGTTCCGATTCAGACGTCATAGTCTTTCCGGAGCTGTTCTCATCCGGTTACATGTTTGAGAGCGCTGATGAAATCAGGCCTCACGCGGACGGCATCGGGAGGCTTGAAAGGCTGGCCGCGATCTCCAGGAGAGATGGCAAGCTCATCGTTGGAGGATTCGCCGAACTTAATGGGGGTACACTTTACGACTCGGCTTTCGCGCTTTCAGAGGGTGATGTGAGAATATACAGGAAAATCCACCTATGGGCAAGGGAGACACAGCTTTTCACGCCTGGGAAGGAGAGCCTGATTGTCCGGTACAGGGGAACAGGCTTCGGCATAGAGATATGCTATGACCTCCAGTTCCCGGAGCTCGGAAGACTCTTGGCGCTGAACGGGGCCGATGTGATACTCTGTCCCATGGCCTGGGCGGAAGAGGCTACATACAGGGACAGGAACACACCGCCATTCGTACACCTCGCAATCGCGCAGGCATTCTCAAGCGGGGTGTTCACTGCCATAGCCAATAGGGTGGGAAACGAAAGAGGGGCAGCCTTCGAGGGGCACAGCGGCATAGCAGACCCCTACGGCAACTTCAGCGGGCTCGGCGGTGCGGAAGGCATCCTTTCAGCGGACATCGACCCTGCCGATGTACAAGGTGCTAAAAGACCCAGCGCATTCAATGATCTTGAGAAGGACAGGAAGCTTCGCATATCACTCTGACTTCAGAGAGCAGCAAGCACGTCTCCAAGCCTTGAGAGCATTTCACTGTTCTCATCCCTGCTTCTGACTGTAATGCGGATGCATTTCTCGTAGAAGGGTTCCGTAACCTCCTTTACATAAACCCCTTTCCCGGCGAGACCGGCAACCAATGCATCGCGCCTGGAGCCTGCATCCACAAGGAGGAAGTTTGCAGAACTGTCGAAGACCGCCAGTCCCATGGATTCCAGCGACCTCCTCAACCTTCCCCTCTCCACTTCATTCTCAGCCCTGACATGCTCCACGAATTCCCTGTCCTTCACGGCCACGGATGCAAGCTTCTGTGACACTGTTGTCACATTGAAGGGGTTCTTGACCTTGCGCATCTCAAGAGCGATTTCCACGGAGGAAATGCTGTACCCTATCCTGAAATTGGGCAATCCGTGTATTTTCGAGAAGGTCCTCACAACCACCAGGTTTGGACGGGTTGCTGTCTCCCGGGCCAGTGTCCTCCCCGAATACTCCGCGTACGCTTCATCAACAATCACCAGGCCGGGGAAGGAGTCGACGATATCCAGCATCTCCTTTTCGGCGAATATTGCCCCCGTGGGATTATTCGGATTTGAAATAATGTACACCGTGGAACCTGGCTCCGGCGGGGGCAGGGACGGAGGTCTCCCCATAGGGGGTTTAGCCACTGTCGCCGAACTGAGCCTGGCGAAGTGTTCGAACATGAAATACGCAGGCGCCGGGGCGGTCACTGTGTCTCCCGCCTCGATGAATACCCTGAACAGAATGTCAAGCAGCTCGTCTGCTCCGCAGCCTACCACAATGCCCTCCGCATCCACCCCCTCTGCGGCGGCGATATCCTTCCTGAGTGCGGCAGCGCTCTGGTCTGGATAGAATGTGCTTTCACCGAAGCCTCCTATGATGTCCACTACGCTCCGTCCCATGAGACTCCGCACGGACGGCGAAGGGCCGTACGGGCTCGTGTTGTCATTGAACTTGAGCTCTCCCTCCCCGCGCGGGTAGAAATACGACTGTTCCTCCAGTTCAGAAACCACGCGCCTCACGGGCGGGGTCGCCTGTCTTTTGCCTGCCAAATGCCAGCACCAGTGGCAGGATGGGCAGAGACGATAAATTTGTTTCCCGCGCAGACGCAGGCGGTATGTCACTTTGAGGATAGCCTTGCAGCCTGTACGCTCATCGCCTCGTATATCAGATTTGCAGCGGTCATAGAGGTGAGCTCGCTCACATCATAGGGAGGGGAAACCTCGACCACATCGAAACCCGCAAGATCGAGGTCCAGCTTCCGAATGAATTCCAGCGTTTCGAAACCGTTGAGGCCTCCTATCTCCGGTGTGCCGGTACCGGGCGCGGTCCCAGGGTCTACCACATCTATGTCGAATGAAATGTAACTCTTCCCCCTGAGGGAGTTGATATGGTTTATCACCTTTTCTGTCTCATACTTCACATCGCGTATATTGAAACTGGAGATCCCAAGCCTGCCAGGCACCTTGAGGTCGTCATCTGAAAAAAGTGAGCCGCGTATACCAACCTGGACTATGCCATTCAGCAGCTCCTCCTCAGCAGCCCTCTTTAGCCATGTGCCATGCGTGTATTTCTTTCCCCAGTAGGAGTCCCAGAAGTCATAGTGTGAATCGAAATGTATCAGATTAACCTTCCCGTGCTCCCTGTGCATTGCCCTGAGAACAGGGAGAGTTATCGAGTGATCGCCACCGCCAATATAAGGAACCGTCCTGCCGCCTGCAATTATGTCCGACACCTCCCTCTCTATGACGGCCATCGTGTCTTCGATATAGCCAGGAATTATGTCTATGTCGCCATAGTCGGCGGCGTTCAGCGAGTCGAAAGGAAATGTGCCGACAAAGGGGTTGAATGGACGGAGGAGTCTGGAGCCCTGCCTTATGGCCGAGGGGCCGAACCTTGCACCGGTCCTGTAGGTCGTGGCATCGTCGAATGGAATGCCCACGAACAGTGCCCTCACGTCTTCAAGCTCCCTGGTCACAGGGAGTCTTGCAAATGTCGAAATCTGGGTAAATCTTGGAGATTTCAATGCATCAAGCTGCCTCATAGAGCGGATAAGTGTGTTAAGGCGATATACAGTTTCCCATCATCCAGACACTGCGGCAGCGGCTCTCAGCCGCTCGTGAAAAAGAATGATTTCATCTTCTTCCCTGAAAGTTTAAGAAGAAGCCCCTGAAGCGTGCCCGAATAATAGACGCTGCCAGGGTTGAATATCCATGTGCTGCCAAGCCTTTCAGCACCCTTGGACTCATGCACATGTCCGTGAAGACCCGCTAGGGGCTGGTGCTTTTCGATGGCATCCCTTATTGATTTTGAGCCTACATGCTCAGTGAGCATGTTTCCCGAGACGGTCACAGGCTTGAGATTCCCGTCCAGCTTAGGAGCAATGTCGAGGGAGGTTCCATATGGCGGTGCGTGGAAGTTGAGTATCGCGCTCCCGAAGTCGCTTATTCCATCCATAATCGCATTAACCTTTATCGCCAGCTCCTCCTCAGGGAGATCGCCAGGACAGTGCCAGGGAGTCATATTGACATAGCTCAGGCCGGCAAACTCATAACCCTCTATGTCGACAACCCTTTCCTCGGGTACATAGAAATTACCGCCCTCGCGGGCCTTCATGGCCTTGAGCAGTTCCTGTGGATCATCATTGCCTATGTTGGCTATGATTGGGCGCTCCTTCTCTCTCTCATTCATCAAATCCATCCACTGGTTCAGCCTCTCCACCATCAGCCCGTTGAAAATCAATTCCATTCGCTCTGGCCGGGATTTCAGGGCTGACCATTCCTCATCAGTGGTGATGTAAGGGTAGCTCCCCCTGTCGGAAATCTCGAGCTTGAGCTTTTCCAGCTCATCCCCGCCGGAAATGCCAATCGTCCTGTCCCCGTTGAAATAGGAGTAGCCGCCGTTAGTCTCGAAAATGGGGACCATGGACTTGCCTCCAATGTCTTCACCCAGCACCAGTATGTCAGCCTTGTACACCTTCCCGGCATTCAGGAATTTCCTGAAGCATACATTGGAGCCGTGGATGTCGGTCACGTAGTAGATTGTGATGTCCTTCTTCAAAGCAGTGCACCTTTCAGAGTTCGTCCACCTCCCTGTACCAGATCTTTTTTGTGCCCTTCTTCGCCCTCTTCTCCCACGTCCTGGTCTTCGGGCTGGACTCTATGCTCCTGAGCAGGTAGTCTATCTTCCCATTTACATCCTTCTGCATCTTCCCGGAAAGCACTCCGGATGAGAGCATTGACAGCGATTCACTTCTAGCCTTCTCGAGGTTGCTGATTGCATCATAATGGAAGCCCCAGTCGTCTGCGAGTATGGATGAAATGTAGCCGGCGCTGATGCTGTCTGCACTGTCCTCTCCGAACTCGTGGCCCAGAAGCAGCAGCACTATGTCCACCAGATCCTTCCTTGTCATGTCATGCACCTGCAGCTTGGACAGCATGAGGTCTGTGGGGAGTATAGTCACCGCGCCGCTGCTGAGTCTGTTCCTTTCCCTGTCTACAAGAACAACATCATGGCTGAAATTCAGTGTATCGTAGAAGACATCCACATAGAAGTTGTCGTGACTGTTTGAGAAAACGTTGCGTGTGCCTGAGAAAAGAGCGTTGACATATCTGTCCGGTTCATAGCCCATTCCCTGCATAAACTTCTGTATCTCGCGCTCCTGTCTGGAAAAGCCTATAAAATCAACATCCGCAAACGTGGGCTTGTCCTTTCCAAGCCTTTCCACCTTTCCATAAAGCTGGAGTATATCGGAGCGTGAGGAACATCTGATATAGGTGGCAAGTCCGCCGATCACCTTCAGCGTTATGTTCTCAGACGCAGCCCGGCTCACGAGGTCGGTGGCGATGTTCGAAAGCTCCTCGTTTGACAGCCTTACTGCCTTTTCAACAGTCATGATATTCGACAGCCGTACGGCCAGCGGGTCGCACAGCCGCTGACCGCAGTACCGCGGAGTTCAAATTAAAATGTTTGTGCACCTGCCCTGTGAGATTCGCAAACTGCGCTGCTTCCGGCGCAGTTGTCTGCATCCTCTCAGTCCGGAGGCAGCGGTTTGAAAATGGTGCGCATATCCATACCATGCTTCCTCTGGAAGTAGGTTTTCAGCGTGAAATACCATATCAGTGAACCAACGAAAATTGCCGCTATGATAATATCGGAGATGTCAGAGGGCGTGGTTCCGGCTACGAGCCCGATTGTCGGCAGGAATGAAAGGACGATGGCTGAGAAGACGGTGACTACTGCACCAATCAACCCGATGACAACGCCCCTGCTGTCCTTTTCGCGGAGGCCGAAAACCACTGCCGAAGCAGATGACAGTGCAACTGTAATCATTGGCAGGATGAAGAGAAGGTACGTCAGAGGTCCGAAGAATCCCCCGCCGTATATCTGGTAGACTGGTATGAGCGCCATGCTGATTATGGTTACAGCAATAATACCAGGGTAAGGGGAGTGCGAGCGTCGCGTGACGTTGGACATCCCAAGAGGCAGAAGCCGGTCGATGGACATCGCCAGAGTGTATCTTGAAAATATATACAGACCCAGAATGAGCCAGGCGATGTACCACGCTATTGAGCCTAGGTCCATGAGAGCTATCAGGAATACATTACCGTGGGCAACAACAAGAGGGTAGGTGGTGAGTCCCGGGAACAGCGCCGCGAATTTCCATGAGGAGTCTCCAACACTTGCAAGTCCTGTAGATGCGTTCAGGAAATTCATTCCGACAGCGTAAGCAAAGGAGAGGACAAGGAGTATTGCAAAGAGGAATGCAAGCAGGTACGCTATCCAGGTCCCGGTCCTTATCGTCCGTGTGGACCTTGTGAATTCACCTGCAATATAGCTTGGTGCAGTGATGAACATGAAGTAGAAGGCGAATATGAAGGGCACGAAAAGCAGCGTCTGGTAGGAGCTGAAACCGGCAGTAAAGCCCTGGCCTCTCCCTGCACTCAGCACCGTCTGATAGTAGTTTGCACCAAATCCATTCTTGGATGCGAGTGAATTGAACGCTGACTGGAATCCGCCGGGGCCTGCAGCAAAGAGCAGCGCTATTGTCACGATCAGACCAAGAAGTTCCAGTATCAGGAACGCCTCGAATATCCTGAATGCAGTCTTCGGCTTCACGAATACGTACAGGAGGCCGAGGATGATCACCAGCACTTCCGCAACGATGATGACATTATTCTGCATGCTCAGAGTGTTGGCAAGATTGATGAGAGAACTATTGTTGAGTATGAAGCCCGTGGCAGAGAGCGCGGGAGCCAGGCTGAGCGTGACAAACCATACTGCCAGCACTCCTCCATATACCGATGCGTTTACCAGCCTGGAAACTGAGGAAACCATTCCCCAGAATGTGCCGAGATTCCTGGATGCAAAGACGTATTCCCCCCCGGACCTTGGCATCTTGGTGGACATGTAGATGTATGCTGCAGTTACTGGCACACCGATCGCTGCTCCGAGCAGTACCGCGTAGAGCAGGTTAGTGCCCGGAAGCAGCCAGAGGACTGCAAAGTAAAGTGCAAATGCAGGTCCAGGGCCGAGTGAAATGAGGGCCATGGAGAATGAGTCAAATGAACCCAGTTCCTTGGTCAGACCGCTAGACTTTCTTATGAAAATTCCTTTCTCAGACGATTCTGTTGCCAGACAGATTACCCCCTTCACATCACGCGGACAGTGGATCTAGCCCCTCAACCCCGCCCGCGAAACAACTGTCCGGGGATGGACCGGGCGATATAAAATACTTGCCCGAAACACGGACCTGACGTAACTGGTCAGTCGATTGAAAATGACCGCTGTTGATTAGGCACCTGTTGGTTTTGACCGAAAACGTTTTCGTGAGAAAGTGCATACACCCTGTCATATGCACTCGCTCACAGCCGACAGATGTCT
>JAJZXY010000029.1 GCA_021806165.1 Thermoplasmata archaeon | reverse complement strand
AGGCAATCGTCAGGAAGCTGCAGCCGGAGTCAATCCTGGGCATGTTCATGGAAGAGGTTGAATGCCGATGAGGGCTGAACAGAAAAATGGAAAGGCTTATAGCGGAAATGATTCCCGTACTCTACAAGGGCAGATGGAATCGAGAGGGTGAAAGGCCGATGGAAGAATCACTCGCCAGGAAATCGCTCCTTGGCACGGTCATGAACCTCCTCGGGGCAGTCATCGCCTATGCAGGCTTCTTCTTCATTGCCAGGTACATGCCCTCGGGGGACCAGGTGATTGGTCTAGTTGCCTTCAGCACGGGCTATGCATCCATCTTCCTGCCTGTATCCAGGCTGGGCTTCATGACGGCCCACGGAAAGAAGGTGTCGTCAGGCGAGGACCTGGCGGAGTGCAACGGCGCCTTCATGATCATCACCGTCCTGCTTACACTGGCAATGATCGCAGCTGTCTTCGCCTCAGTTTTCTTCTGGACATACCTGCTGCACAGGGGTTTCCAGTCTGAGGAGGAGGTGTATGCAATATGGATCATGCTGGGCTATACGGTGCTGACCGCGCTTTCAAGCGTCCCCATCACAACATTCAACGCCCGCAGGGAGGTCGTGAAGGGGCAGATAGGCGCCATGGCAGGGCACGTTGTGAGGGTCGCGGCAATAGTTGTTGTCGTCTTTGCAGGCCTAGCAAGGCTCGACATCGTCTGGGCCTATTTCCTTGGCGGGGCGGCTTCCCTCGTGGCATCATTCTTCTATTTCAGGAATTACCCCGTAAAACGCCCCAGCAGGCGCCTTCTCCGGGAGTACACCAAATTCGCCAACCCTCTCCTCGTCCCTTCCCTCCTCTCACCCCTGCCTGTCAACATAGCTCCGGTCATAGTCCAGCTCTTCTGGAGCCTGCAGATTACAGGTTATTTCGGCTCGGCTTACAGGATCATTACAGTCCTTTCGGTGCTCGCCCTCAGCGTAACCAATGTCATATTCCCGAAGCTTTCAGAGCTGCACAGCCAGGGGAAGTCGCTTGAAATAAAGAAGAGGACTGCTGAAGCGGAGAAGCTTCTTGGATTCATACTTGCCCCCCTCACCATCTTCATGGTAATCTACGCCGACGGTGTGATACACGTTCTGCTGAAGAACACATTCCTAGGTGCATCCGCCTCGATGGCAATCCTGTCGCTGTTCATCTATGTCAACGGCATTTCATCCCCCAAGGTAAGCCTCCTTCCTGCGCTCAACAGGCCCGGAACCTCCGGGAGGATATCGGCAGCAAGCTCGATCATTTCACTTGCACTGATGGTGGTACTGGTTCCAACATCGATCTTCGGAGTGAAGCTCTTCGCGCTCAGGGATTATGGCGCATCCATTGCACTCCTTGTGAGCGCTGTCTTCACATACGGTGCATCCCACTTCTTCTCCTACAGGTATGCCGGAACAAGATTCGAGTACAGGGTAATCGCATACCCTGCGGCGGGCCTTCTGTCTGCTCTGGCCGTCATGCCCCTGACAGCCTATTTCCCTGTGCTCGGCTGGTCATGGTACATAGGACTTCTTTTTGCGCTCCTCTCCATCGGTATCTACACCGCCATATGCTTACTGACGCGCCTTATCGGCACGGATGAGCTGAAGCTGCTGATAGAGTCTGTAAACCCGTTCGCGATGCACCATTATGTCAGGTCTGAACTTTCAGCGGATATACCTGAAGGGAAGAAGTGAGCAGACTGGTGCTGCGTATCAGAAATACTCCCACACAGTGTCCTCTTCAAGGCCCAGCCGCTTCACTCTCTCAACGGCCGCGTCGAGGCATTCCGTTGGCACAAGGAGCCTGTATTCATGTCCCTCCGCCTTCACCATGACAAGTGAAGACAGCCTCTCCTCCGCCTCGAAGGAGCGAAGTGTTTCGCACGTCTCGACCTGGACAACAACGCCCACCCCCTTCTCGTTGAAGCCGATCAGGTCCGGCTGTACGCCGTTAATCCTGCCTGGCTGAGTTTCACCTTCCAGTACCGCGGCCACCGCCTGGAACCCCTCGTTCTTCAGCGTTGCGAACATGCTCCTCCTCATCTCTGCGAGCTGGGCGTCATCAGCCATCTGATCGAGGACCTCCATGGTCATTCGGGCGGATGAACATAGTCCTCCCTTCTCACAATGTTCCTTGGTCTCTCGCCCCTGGAGAATGTTTCAATGTTCCTGAGCGCCTGGGATACAATCCTGTCCGTAAGGCCGTCCACTATGGATGAGTTGTGCGGCGACCCTACAACATTCGGCAGCGATATGAAATCAAGGTTTCCGGAAAAGGGTTCGCCATGCCTGGGCTCCTTCCACCATGCATCTATGCCAGCGCCGAAGCCGGGGTGGCTCTTAAGGTGCTCAAACAGGTCCCTCTCAACTATCACATTCCCCCTCGCAACGTTGACCAAGATCGCATTCTCCTTCATCAATGAGAGCCTGGAGGCGTCTATCAGTCCCCTTGTCGTCTTGTTCAAAGGTATTGCCAGAACAACGACGTCGGATTTTGCGAGAAGGTCTTCAAGTTTCTCCAGGCCACCATGCAGGTCGCACGTGGCAGCATCCTCAGCATTCCTGGAGATGCCATAGATTTTCATGCCGAAGGATCTTCCGAGTGCAGCCACGGCTTTGCCGATGCCGCCGTAACCGACTATGCCGAGAAGCTTTCCCCTGATCTCTATGGTCCTTGTCTGCTGGTCGAACTCGCCCAAGCGCAGTTTCATCTCGTTGAGCTTGAGCCTCTTGGAGAGGGAGAGTATCATGGCGAACACGTGCTCTGCCATCGGTTCAGAGAATGCGCCCGCATTGCTGCATATAATAACACTTTCGGGGATGCTTCCGAACGGCAGGCTATCGACACCGGCTGATATTGTCTGAAGCATCCTGAGATTCTTCGCCTTGCCTACGTTCTCTGCAATTCTGGCCGCAGGGCCGAAACTCTGCAGGAGCGCCTCGCATTCCGCATACTCCTCCTCGGCAGCCTCGTCGACGAAGACTGCCTCAAGTCCTGCCGCTTCTCCCGCACTGCGCAGCATCGCCTTCCTGTCAACGTCCAATCCAGCATCTACCAGGACCTTCAAGCAATCACCTCCAGCCGCACCGCGGCCGGAACGAAGGCAGGAAACTGTTCAATACAATTAAGTTTTTGCCGCCTATGGGGTAGCGATGGATGCCAGCCTCTTGGCCGGGTTCAGGAACAGCATCTTCCATGGAGACATTATGGATTTGCTCTCCAGGCTGCCCGACGCCTCAGTTGACATGGTCTATGGGGACCCCGATTATAATGTGGGCGTTCACTACGGCAGCAGGGTCTACAGGAAATCCTTCGGGGAATACATGGAGTGGTACATTCGTCTTGCCTCCGAGTCGCTCAGGGTGCTGAAAAACGACGGCAACATGTTTATGATCAACTATCCCAAGCAGAACGCACACCTGAGGGCCCGCTACCTTGACGGAGCATGCTACGACGTCCAGGACTATGTTTGGGTCTACAACACCAATGTCGGCCACACTCCAAGGCGATTCACCACTGCACACAGAAGCATACTCCACTGCAGGAAGAGCAGGGACAACAGGTTCTACAAGGACCAGGTCGCGCTGCCCTACAAGAACCCGGGCGACAGGCGCATACTGAACAACCTGAAGAATGGATCGAAGGGGAGGATGCCGTACGACTGGTTCTACTTCGACCTCGTCAAGAATGTCAGCAGGGAGAAGACCTTCCATTCATGTCAGATACCGCAGCGCCTCTCCTCAATGCTGATATCAGCCTCCACATTGAAGGGGGACGACGTTCTGATACTGTTCGGCGGCAGCGGATCCGAGATCGAGGCATGCATCGGACTCGGCCGCAACTACATATCCGCCGAAATCGACGACTCCTACTATGGACTCATAAAGAGCAAGACAGGCGCATGAGACGGCGTCCCGCCCCTTCACGCCTGCGGTCATCCCACGAACACTATTAAGAGGGGATTTCAATCTGTCAAGCCGGAGTCCGTTATGGCTGGAAGGGAAGGCATCACTTTTATCCACACCGCAGACTGGCAGGTGGGTGCCGCAAGCACTCAGGCAGGTCACAAGGCCGGCATCCTCAGGGGAAAGCGGATGGCTGCCATTGCGTCGATAGCAGAGGCGGCCAGGAACTGCAGGGCCGATTTCATCATAGTCGCAGGCGACATGTTCGAGGACCACGACATCGACGAACTTCTCATCAGGCAGACGGTGAACATACTCAACTCTGTGGCGCCGGTTCCAGTATTCATAATCCCGGGCAACCACGATTACGCCCAGGCAGGGGGCATCTGGGATAGGCGTGGCTGGAAGGGGGCAGGTGACCACATCAGGCTTTTGCTCAGACGGGAGGAGGTGAGTGTGGATGACAGGACTGCAATCTACCCCTGCCCAGTCAGCCAGAAGAGGAGCTCCGCGGACCCGACAGCCTGGATAGAGCCGAGGAGGGAAGGGGACGGGCGTTTCAGGATTGGGATAGCTCACGGCTCCCTTGATATTGCAGGAAGGACGGTGAATTTCCCGATAGCACCTGACAGGCCGGATGCTGCCGGACTTGACTATCTGGCACTCGGGGACTGGCACGGTATGCGCATAGCCGGCCGCGCGGCATATCCAGGCACACCTGAGCAGACAAGCTTCGGCGAGCATGACACTGGCCACATCCTAAAGGTGACGCTTGAGAGGGGGGCTGCACCGCTCATCGAAGGCATTCGGGTCGGCACTGTAAAATGGCTGACGTTTGAGCCTGCAATAGGCGAGATGAGCGATGTCGAGCACCTCGAACGCTCGATAGAGGCCGCAGGAGACGGCGGCTCCCTACTTGTCCGCGTAAAGCCCACCATACGGGGAGACGTCACAGGTGAGGTACTGGCTCAACTTTCAGCCCTGAGATCCAGGCTGCTGGTGGAGCTGCTCTACCTGGACTGGCCTGCCGAAAGCATTGCAATCCCTCCAGACACCGGGGAGGGCCCTGAGCCCTCAGGCATTCTGGCCGATGTGGACAGAATGCTGTCATCATATGGAAAGGAACAATCTGCCCTTCTTCAGCATTACTCCGCAGAAGAGGCGGCGGAAGCACGCGCGCTACTGAGGGAGTACCTGAGGGGTGGGGTAAGGTGATACTGGAAAGCATCTCGCTGGAGAACTGGCGCTCATTCAGGGATAGGCGCACATTTTCGTTTGACCCGGGGCTGAATGTGGTTGCAGGGGAAAACGAGGCCGGGAAGTCAACCCTTTTCGAGGCGCTCTGGAGGGGATTTTTCGACAGGCATACTTCGGCTGCCGCGGAAATCAGGGGCATACAGCCCGAGGGAACCGCTCTCGGGCCGGAAGTCACAATAGTGTTCACTGCCGCCGGCAGGAGGCAGAAGCTTTCCAAACGTTTCCTCTCAGGTGCCTTTTCGAGGCTCTACGAGGATCGCGGCGGCGATTTCGTGCTGACTGCCGAAGGCGATCTGGCCGACGCAGCTGTCGTCGAGATGGCAGGCGGAACCGGCTCAGGCAGCGGCGCAAGCAAGGTTCTCCACCGGGGTGCCGCCCAGGCACTCTGGTATCTGCAGCGGGAGGATCCTTTGCCTGAGGACCAGTGGAATGAAGCAGTCAGGGACGGCCTTTCGTCCATAATCCAGAGCGTTTCAACCACTCCGGAGGAGGAGAGGGTGGAGCGGATGGTCGAAAAGGACTATCTCGAACTGTTCACGGCAAAGACAGGCGTGATCAGGGAGGGCACCGAGCTCAGGGCAGCCGAGCACAGAAGGGATGAGGTGGCAGCCGAACTGGCCGGCCTCCGGTCGAAGCGAGAAAGGCTGCAGGCTGAGAGGGTGTCGCTCGAGTCGATGAATGCATCATTAGACGAACTCGGGAGGGAAAGGGCAGCTGCCGCAGGTGAGCGGGAGAGGGCCATCGCAGACGTCCTGGCCGGCGAGGAGATTGACAGGAAGCTGTCTGAACTCACTGCCGAGTCTGAAAGGAGGCGGCAGGAATATTCCAGACTGGCGGAAAGGGCCGAGGAAATCGAGGCCAGAATTGCCGAGATTCGGGAACTGGGCGAAGCGGTCGAATCCGCAAAGGGTGAAATGGTTGGCGCGGAGGTGGAGAGGAGGACCTCCTTGACAATGAAGGAGAGGGCCCACGCCGGGTGGCAGGGCAGGCTGGAGCCTGAATTGAAGTCTATTGACAGGAGCCTGAGGGCATTCCGCTCACTTGAAAGGAGAAGAAAGCTGGAGAAGGACAGGGAGCACCTTGAGTCCTATATACAGAGGGTGGAATCAGAAGAAAAGGAGATTGAGTCGCTGCGCTCATTGCTACGCGGACTGAATGCGCCGGATGAAGAGGTGTGGTCTTCATACACCGACGCCGAAGCCTCCCTGAGGGTCGCAGAGGCCGAGCTGCGAAGCAATTCGATACGGGTCACATTCAGGCTTCCGGAGGGCAGGCAGATAGTCCCTGATCCCAGGACGGATCCTGTTGCAGGAGAGTACAGGGTGGAGAGGCCCACAACCTTCAGGATAGAGGGTATCGGCGAGGTGGAAATCCGCGGCGGCGGCAGGTCTCTCGAGGAGGCCAGGGCCGAGGAGGAGAAGTCGCGGTCCGCAGTCAGTGGAATTCTTGAGCGCTATCAGGCAGGCAGCACGGCTGAACTGGCATCCCTCCTTGAGCGGAGAAGAAACGCCGAAAAGTCACTCGCGGCAGCGGAGGCTGCGCTCAACATGCTAGCCACGGAGCGGCCTGATGCAAGGGTCGAGTATGCAAAGGTTCTTCAGGGTATCGAGGAGGAATCTTCCGCGGCTGCTGCCGTCCCTGATGAATTCACGCATGCAGGAGGGAGGAAGATAAGGGAAGAAATCGATGCCCTCGAAGCACGCAAGGAGGATGCAATAGCCCGGATTGAGAAGCTGCAGGCGGAGGAGCAGGAGGCGGCGGAGGTTGAGCGTGATCAGTCGCTGCGCCTTGCTGAACTTGGAAGGGAGGTGGCCAAGTTCAACGAGAGGATGGGGGTGCTTGCGGAAATGAACGCACGCCAGCTTTCAGAATTCGGGACTATGAAGCAGCTCAGGGACAGGGTTGAGGCAGAGGACAAGGCTGCGAGGGCTGTCGATGGTGAGTTGGCCGCGCTGAGGGCAGATTACCGGGAGAAGGTGGTCAGGCCCGGGGAGAGGCTCAAGGAGGCTGAAAGACGCATGTCGGCACTGGATGCCGGAGAGAGGGAGCTGGAGAGGGAGATTGCGGCAAAGCGCGCACTGATAGAGTCAGGGGCATCCGACAACCTGTATTCCAGACATGCTGACCTCGAGGCAGAGCAGGATTACATCGCTGGCAGGATAACCACCCTCAGGAGGCGTGCAAACGCCCTCCGCCTGCTGAGGGAACTCATCGGCGAACGGAGGAGGGCGGCGACTGCCGAACTCACCAGACCGGTATCTGACATGGTGGGCAGCTGGTTCGAGACAGTCACCGGCGGCCGCTACGGAGGTGTCGAGATGGATGAGCACCTTATGCCCACTGGCGCCGTTGGAGCAGGCGGATGGGGCATGCCGCTGAAGAAGCTGAGCCATGGCACGCAGGAGCAGCTGGTCGTCCTTGTCAGGCTTGCGCTCGGCGTCCTGATGAGCGGGGAGGAGAGGAATCTCGTGGTCCTGGATGACAGTCTGGTGAATGCCGATGCGCTCAGGAGAAGAAGGATGAACGAAATACTCGCAGATGCATCGCAGAGGTGCCAGATCCTACTGGCAACCTGCAATCCATCGAACTATGCGGGGAGCCCCTGCAGAATTGTCCAGGTGCCGGGAAGCGCGGCGGAGCAGGGAACAGGCAGCGCCCCCGGACCTGAGCATGCAACCGGGTCGGAGAAGTCATTGTAGCAACAGCTTCCGGCATCCGTACGCTCCATAACGGGGAATGCATGGTGGGCTGAGGCGGAATTGAACTATAATGGGTTTAAAACAAAACTACAATTACGATTTTCAGACAGAATTTGCTCCATATTTCAGCTGGTGCTCATTCCAACGGCACTTCTTTCACCGACGTGTTACTCACGCTAACGCCGAATGCGCCTACCAGCACTTCCACGCTGCTCCGTAACTGTTCAATTTGCTGATATCGCTGCGCCGGCTGTCAAGCTCACTTCCGCCACCAGTGCGATTCATTCTTTTCAATGCCAGGGTCTTCGAGCTTGGGCGGCAAACTGGTTTCATCATGAAACCGTTTTTCAGAATGCTACCCGCTTGGGTGTTTCTCTATCCTTTTCAGGAACTGCCTTGCATTGCAGGAAGGTTGAGGCACAGATGAAGGAATATCTCGAAAACGAAGGGTGCTGCACTCGGGGCTTAAACATGGCTGTCTAATCTGCATGACCCTATTAGGGTCAAAAAGATTCTAGCCACGAGTATTTGAAGACAGCATTTGAAGGATGAGACCCCGTAAATGCATAGTTGGCTACTCAGTATTGAGTAGTTTGGAGATCGAAGATGGATTTTTATTCGCAATCAACCACAACCACCAAATGCCAGGATGAATGTCAATAGAATGGAAATAAATTCCCCTGTCATCGAGATGGAAGGATTTATGTAAGATATCATTCCAAGCAACATCAGAGATCTTCTTAATCCCCTTGTCTATGCATAATTTCAGTTCTTTTTTAAGTTGTTCCATGACTTCGTCAGGAATACTGTTTAACACTTCCCCCAATCTGTAAGTTCCAATGAAGGATTCATGGCGTGGTGTCTTAGGGAGAAAGTTTTTGGCCTGACAAATTAGATCCTCCTCCGTTTCAATCTCTTCATCAATTGTAACCTTCAAATCCAAACTGTGAGCTATTCTATAGCTCCATACCAAATCATCAAGCGGCGGCTCAGAATCAAGATCGTTTCTTACTGTGGAATCACCTTCACCTATCATATACTCTTCTAAACGTGCGACGAAATGATAGAATACTGGTTTTTTGCCCTCCTTATTCCTTAAAATTCTTCCCATGCGCTGTATTAACTGGAGGCGAGTCTTGGAATATGAAACGTTAATTCCGATGTCTGCATCGGGAATATCAATTCCTTCCTCTAGCATACGTGCGCCAACAAGCACCCCGCTTTGCGCATTCCTGAATTTTGTCACTTCTGCGATGGGGTTCTCGACCTGAGAATGAACCAAGAAAGTTCTTATACCCTCCTTCCTGAGTTCTTCTGCAATTAAGTTGCAACTGTCAATGTTCATTACAAAGAGTATAACCTTCTTCTCCCGTCCTAGATTCTTTGCAAGTTTAACTGCTTTATCGAGCTTCGGAAGCGACTTGTTGATTATCATCCTTCTTTTCAGAATAAGAGCTTGGAGGTCTATCCATTCAGCTGGTAATTTTATTCCCCGGTATCTTGCAGTTTCCATGAGTCTTATGAATTCATATATGCTTTCAATTTGAGTCTTTGTGTTATCTATTTTTCCGATATTCACAGCGTCAAAACTGAGTTCCTTAAGTTTTGCTTGAATACGCCTAGTCTCTTCCCTAAATTTCTCAGCTTCTTGAATCTGGTTTGAACCCCTATTTATGGACCAGTTTTGCTTAAGGAGAGTACCTGCCTTCCCGTATTTTCTTCCTTCCATTTAACATACACCTCCCTTGGAGTCATGTAACCAATTGCAGAATGCAATCGGTCTCTGTTGTAGAAGCCGATGAACCTCTCAACTGTCGACTTTGCGTCCTCGAAGCTGCTGAACTCGAACCTCCGGATAACTTCCCTCTCCAGTATCGAGTTGAACGACTCAATATGAGCATCCTCCTTAGGAGTCTGCGGATGTATGCGCTCATGTTCAATGTGCATGAGGTCGAGCAGCCGCTCGACCTTTGAGCACACAAACTGTGTGCCGTTGTCGCTCCTGAGCCTCACAGCCGCTATCTCCGTGATTCCCCTCTCATCGAGCGCTCTTGTAATTGCCGCCCTGACATCACTGCCAGTGCAGTGGCGCCCCATGAAGAAACCCACTATCTCCCTGGTGCAGCAGTCCTCGAAGCACAGCAGGAAGACGTTCCTTCCCTCACCCTGGACATAGACATACTTTATGTCGAATTCCCAGACCATATTCGGTGCCCTCACAACGACTCTGGCCACCACCACCCGCTTCACCGGCCTGTGCTGGCTGTAGCTGTGGTTGAGGAGGCTTGCCTCATCCATCAGCCTCCTCACCTTCTTCGCATTCACGATGTAACCATGACGACGGAGATGGGCTGTCATCTTTTTGTATCCGTAGCACACAAATTCCATCGACAGCGTCTTCTGTATCTCCTCAACAACCTCTGAGTTTGTTGTCAGCCGGATGCCCGGGCCGCTGATTCTCAGTGCGAATGAAGAGGGCTTCCGCCCTCTTACTGCCGGCGACTGGACGGGCCGGCTGTAGAATGAGCTTCTTGGTATTCCCAGGAGTGATGCGGACCTTCTCAGGCTAATGCCGGAAGCTGAGTAATCGGATGCCAGCCTCATGGCATCCTCCCCGTCCTTTTTTTATATGCTTCGCTGAGCATCTGCACCTCCAGCTCCTTCTCGGCAAGCAGTTTCTTCAGACGCTCATTCTCCTTCTTCAGCTTCCTGAGTCCAGGGTCTATGGCTGTGGAGTGGGTTTTGAGACCTTCAAGTCCGAATGTCTCGTATGACTCCCTCCATCTCGCCAGCATGGAGGGGTCGATGGAATGTTTCCTGCACACTTCTGCAACGGAGCTGCTTTCCTTCGCCTCCTTGAGTATTGCAAGTTTCTCCTCTGCCTTCCACCTTCTCCTTGTTCTCACTGTTTCCCCTCCTGACCTTCCCTTCCTGGTTGCATTGTCTTTCTTACTTTCCATTCAGTTTTCCTGCTCTCCCAATAAGCAATAGTGGTCCAAAGAATTAGGGGTGTGGTCCGTACCCCATTACTTTTGTACAACAATGGTTTTTGTGGTCTTGTAGAAAGCGCACCTGGGTGGAAGAGCCAGGCAAACAGAGTGATCGAGCTGTCGATACCGCGAATGAAGGAGTGGTTGAA
>JAJZXY010000028.1 GCA_021806165.1 Thermoplasmata archaeon | reverse complement strand
TGGGGGTTGTGGGATTTGAACCCACATCAGCGGGTGTCTCTGAAACGGCTCATCGCTCCAGTATTTCATCATCCTTGCGTCAGTTTTGGGAACAATTCACACACCGTTTCTGCCTCTGTACTTCAGTATTTTTACTGGAGCCCGCGAGGATACCGGACTACCCCAAACCCCCGGGCGGTGGAAGAAAGGCGTTTACTGATTCCTCATCTTCTGTGCTCTCTTTCGTCTCCTCATCTTCTTCTTTCGCCACTTCCAGCGCATCTTACCGCGCTTCTTCCACACACGAGAACTTCTCTTCATATGTAACACTGAACGCGCTTGTATTTTGAGTGCAAACTCTTGGTACTTATATAGTCTTGCTTGGCACCGCCAGCAGTGCTGGCGCCCTACCGGAGAGGGCATGACACTAAAGAGCAGCCGGATTACTACCGCTCCTTTCGGCAATCATCCTTGCCACATAATTCCCGATTGCAAGTGAAGAGGTCAGTCCAGGTGATTCTATTCCCACCAGGTGTATTGCAGGGAATCCACCCCTGTCCCATTCAATTATGAAATCGCCGAACCCTTCCTTCCCTCCGGGAGGTACTGTCTTCGCCCTTACCCCGTACCAACCCTCGCGGACGGCCGATGGTTCCACGGAGGGAAGAAAGGAGTGGATCGCTGCAATAAACTCCTCAAGACCGGTTCTCTTCCAGACCACCGGGTCCTTCCCTGTTCCATATACGGCGGTGGGACCCACCTGAAGCAATCCGTCATAGGTTTTTGTCAAATGTATTCCGAGCCCCGGCGATCCGCAGCCTACAACCGGATAAACCATGCCGCGGACCAACTCGCTCCCTTCTCCCTCAACGAAGGCATACTCACCGACGCACGGATATATCCTGTAGCTGCTTCCAGTCAATGCGGCAATATCGTCTGAATGCATGCCCGCACTGTTGACAATATGCCTGGCTGTCACCTTCTCGCGGTCAGAGAGTGACAGTTCAACCAGCTCGCGGCCCCTGATGGAGACTACTCCCCTTCCGGAAGCAAGAACTGCCCCTTCATTTGCCGCCCTGGCCTTAAGCCTGGCGAGATACTCCGTGATATCCACAACCCCGCCGTCGGGTGAATAGAGCGCCTCGGTGGCATTCTCAATTCCGGGCTCAATATCCTTCAGTTCGCGGCGGGTGAGGAGTTTCAGCCCTGTAACGCCATTCTTCTCGCCTGCATTCTTAATCTCCAGCAGCCTCTGCCGCTCCTGCCTGTTCACTGCCGCCACGATAGTGCCCGTCCTCCGTGTGCCGAACCTCCACTCTTCCGACTTCTCATACATCATCCTTGCACCCTCGGCATTGAGCACCGCTTTGAGAGTGCCAGGGGTGGGATTGAACCCGGAATGGATTACACCGCTGTTGTGCGTTGATGCCTCTTCGAAGAATTGCTCATGCCTCTCAATAACAGCTGTTGAATATCCCTTAAGAGAGCAATGGTATCCTACAGAAAGACCCACTGCACCTCCGCCTATCACGACAACATCAAAATCCGGCTTTGCCAAGCTGTCACTCACCCCGTCACCTGGATAGACGCGCAAGCCGTGTGGCCCCGCTGCAGGTGCGCTTTCCTATTGATCCACGTCGCTGCGGATAAAGTCTATGACCCGCCTGATACCCTCGTCGAGGGGGACTGGTTCCCTTAGCGCCGGCTCCGATGCGACAAGCGTCCTGGCAGTTTCGATCACATCTGGCTTCTTCACAATTTCCATCCTTTTGCCCACAGCGCCTGCAATCTTCTCGGCGAGACCTTCAATGCTGGTTCCCACGCCTGTCCCCACTTCATAGTGACCAGGGGGGACCCTGGACTCGATAATGTCAAGGAGGAAGCGGGCCACATCACCGACGTAAACGAAATCCCTGATATCCTTGCCATCCCCGAGCAGTTCAATCGGGCCGCCCTCAAGTGCCATCTTCGTGAACAGATAAACTCCACCCTTCCTGCTGCCTGGACCATAGATGTTGAAAAACCTGAGATCGTATGCCTTCATCGAGTAGAGCTTCCTGTAAAGGTCAATCCACTCAACAGCCTGCTTCTTTGAGAGTGCGTACGGGTTGGTGGGGCTGCTCGCCGCACCGGAGGAAGGGAATACAAAGCGCGATCCTTCGACCCTTGCCTTCTCAAGGAACCTCATTGTCAGCGTCAGATCGTCATCATAGTAGGCATACGGCAGCTCAACGGACTTCCTGATAAGGCCCCTGGCTGCTAGGTGTATTATGATGTCATACCGCCCCGCTGGAAAGGCATCGCCAAGATCAAAACCTTCAGGCTGGTACCCGTGCTCCTCCAGCAATGCCATCAGGTTTCCGCCGATAAATCCCTTGTGTCCTGTCACCAGTATTTTCATGAGTCTCATCTCACACAGGCACGGGTACAGCTGCATGCGCTTCCCGCACAGGTGCGCGGCAGCTTGACCCGGTACATGGAATGGCATGCAGCGGCTGTTATATCATTGTTGCACCATAGACAGGAGCGTCCTGCAAATCCCGCCGGTAGGCGCATTTTCCCGTAATATTTTAATCCCCGCCCTTACTATTGAGGGGCTCCCTACTAATCGCCAGAGGCAGTCCCGGTGGGGAGGACTGGAAGAGATGAGAGGAGATAGCAGGAACAGGCGGCGCGAAGATGATGACCCTCCGGTTGGGGATTCCGGTCAGCACCTGTCATATGTCAATGGACCATATGTCAACTGCAGGTTGTCGCCGGAGGGCTCTGGACAAACAATAAGACGGTGGCTGGCATATGGAAGGCTTAACAGCGAATGGCAGATCAGGAAGAGGATGGGGGTGCACGAGTAAGCGTTGACCGTGCAGCTGTGGCTGCATCAGGAGGTGTGCCTGATGAGCCCGGGCTTTCGGTCGGTTCCGCTGTTCACGGAATAGCCATTGTGCGGCGCTACCCGATTCCATTCTTCGCGATTGCCGGGCTTGCTGCAGGATTCGTTGCAGGTTATGTGCTCGGCAGGCATGAGCTGGGCAGTGCCATTTGGATTGCAGTCCTGGTTATAGGCGGAGCGCCCATTGTGATTTCCACTGCTGCAGGACTGACCAGGGGGAGGTTCAATGCGGACGTTGTCGCGATGCTAGCGATTCTGGTTGCGGTCATTACCGGAGAGTCGTTTGCGGGCATCATCATAGTTCTGATGCAGTCTGGCGGGGAGGCCCTCGAAGACTATGCCACCGGCAGGGCATCTTCGTCGCTGAACGAACTTATTGCCAGAGCCCCGAGGAAGGCGATAAGGAGGAAGGGTGCCAAGACTGAGGAGATCAAGGTCGAGGAGGTCAGTGTCGGCGATGTGCTGCTCATCCGCCAGGGGGACATAGTCCCCGTTGACGGAGTAGTGATATCCGGCGAGGGGGAGCTTGACGAGGCTGCTCTCACTGGGGAACCTGTACCCGTGGGCAAGTCGCCCGGTTCAGGACTTGTGAGCGGCAGCATTGCGCTGAACGGCGCGTTTGAGATGAAGGCAACCAAGATCAGCAGCGAAAGTGAGTACGAGAGGATAGTCCAGCTTGTAAGGGAGGCGCAGAGAAAGAAGCCCAGGATACAGAGGATAGCCGACAGGTATGCCGTATATTTCACGCCGATAACACTGCTGGTGAGTGCACTTGGCTACCTCATTACGGGCCGGGTGGACACAGTTCTGGCCGTTCTTGTGGTGGCAACACCCTGCCCGCTCATAATAGCAACGCCGATTGCTATAATCAGCGGGATTAACAGGGCCGCAAAGGAAAGTATTGTGGTCAAGAGCGGTGCAAGCATAGAGCAGGTCGGGGAAGCCATGGCTGTTGCCTTCGACAAAACCGGGACGCTGACAGTTGGAAGGCCGGTCATCGACAGCATCATTCCTGTCAACCAGTACAGTGAGGAGAAACTGCTTTATCTTGCAGGTTCGGCGGAGCAGCTCTCGTCCCATGCTGTTGCAAAATCAATTGTGGCCGAGGCTGCATCGAGATCGGGGAATCTGGAGGTGCCGGCAAAGTTCATGGAGACTCCTGGAAGTGGGGTGACCGCTGAAATCGGCGGCAGTTCCGTTTCAATAGGATCATTCGAGTACGTACTCAACACGCTCTCCAGGAAGCTGTCTGAAGAAGAGAGCGGCGAACTGATGAGAAAGGGTGGAGGCTCACTGGCTTCGTTCATTTCTGTTGACGGTGTAATGGCAGGCGTGATACTCTTCAAGGATAAGATTCGGCCCGGCGTGGACAGCATGGTCGACGGCCTGAGGCGGATGGGCGTCATGGAGGTGGTCATGCTTACGGGAGACAACAGGGAGAATGCATCGATTATCGCCTCCTCTGCGGGAATAACAAATGTCCAGTCGAACCTGCTTCCGAGCCAGAAGGTGGAGTTCATCAAGGAGCTTGGCCGCAGGCATGGGACCACGGTCATGGTCGGTGACGGCATAAACGATGCACCCGCCCTGGCAAGCGCGACCATCGGAATTGCGATGGGAGCGCATGGTTCGGGGATATCGTCGGAATCTGCAGACATGGTGCTGCTGGTCGACGACGTGACCCTGGTAACCGAGGCCATCAGGATTAGCAGGAGGATGATGAAGGTTGCAAGACAGAGCATCGTCGTCGGCCTTGGCCTTAGCGTGGCACTGATGGTGATTGCAGCATTCGGCTACATACAGCCGGCACTTGGGGCGATAATGCAGGAAGTGATTGACGCATCGGTCATACTGAATGCGCTCCGTGCAAGATGATCGGCGTTGTGCTTTTGGATACATTCAGTGGCCTGGTGCTGAGTTTAGGACGATGCACCTGTCGCCCCTTCCCTTCCCTTTTGTGCAATGCGGCAGCCACCCGCCGCTGGCGCCCCGGTACATATCCATGGCCTCCTCCGGGATTCCGGCCCTTCTTGCATAGGCGTCGAAGTCGGGTGTCACCAGCCTGACTTCCTCAAAACCTGCCCTCAAAGCCAGTTCATTCGCCCCTGCTGCATCATAGAATCTTAGCCTGGAAGCGAATGGCTCAGGAGCCGCAGGATGACGCGCAGCGACGGACTTCCGACGTATATCACTGCCCTCCCGCCCGCGGTAAGGCATCTCCTCGGTTCAGAAAGCGCAAGGAAGGGGTCCTGCAGAAAAGCGAGGACCCCTGCATGACAGCGCAGGTGAACGTAACATCGGCAAATGGGAGCTTTGATGCCTCTCCGTCCATCAGGGCCAGCTTACCTATATGCATTGAGCGTTCATTGGACGAAGCAGCTTCCATGACCTGTTCCGGTCTGTGATCCAGGCAGGCAGCGGTGCAGCCGCTCTTCAGGCCCTCCTTTATGAAAGCGCCGGCACCGTACCCGACTTCAAGCACCCTGTCTCCGGGAACAAAGCCAATCTCATACAGTATTGCAGGGAAATTGGGCCGGTGGCAGAGAGGGTCGTGATAGAAATCCAGCGCCTTCCTGCCAGATGGTCTTCTGACATTCCTCTCCATTATCCAGTTTGTGAAATTCTCAGTGGAGAGTGCCTCCACCGCATCAGCAATCTGGTTTCTGACAAACCAGCCGAGCAGTTCCGCCTGCCCCCCTCCAAACAACACTTCCACTCCCGTGAGCCCAGGCGCAATTGTGGTGGCATCACCTGACTCTTCGAATGTCGCTTCGAGTACCGTTCTTCCCTCGTCCTGTCAGGGTGCGGTGAACGTTTCCATGACAAACTTCCTTCCCTCCTCACTCAGTAATACGCGGCCGGTTGTAACAGACCCTGCCAGCACGAGCCCTCCCTGAACATCTCCATCGACATGTTGCTCCGAAGGAAGGCGCCGGCAAGCTCCTCTTCGAATGCGGCGAAAGCTGCAGCCAGCCCCATCCACACTGCAAGCACAGTGCGGACAGTGCGACAGCCTGCCATTGCTGAACTACACCCCTTCCAGGGCGCTCAGTCCCTTCCCCTGATCCATGTTGTCTTTATATTCGTAAATTCCAGCAGGCCGTAGCGGGACAGTTCGCGCCCGAGTCCGCTCTTCTTGACACCGCCGAACGGGACTCGCGGATCGGATGCCACTATCTTGTTTATGAAAACCATCCCTGCGTCAATCTCCGGCACAAGAGACTCCGCTTCCGAGGGCTCACCCCAGATGGAGGAGCCCAGGCCGAATGGAGTTTCGTTGGCAAGCGCCACTGCTTCAGCAGGAGTGCTGAATTTCTTCATCACGGCTACCGGTCCGAAAACCTCCTCCTCGTAGCGTGCTTCAGTGGTTGCAATTGTGGGTGCGATAATGTTGCCGTCGAAGCTCCCTGTCTGTTCGACGCTGCCAATTGACTTCAGCTTCTCAACCTGGGAGCGCACGGTCGAAGCCTGCTCTGATGAGGAAAGGGGCCCGAGGAAAGTCTTCTCATCCATCGGATCACCCACGACCACAGAGGAGAACTGCTCCCTGAGCTTTTCATGGAATTCGTCGAACACAGCCTCGTGGACAATGAAGCGCTTCGAAGCAATGCAGCTCTGACCCCCGTTCTGGAGGCGCCCGAAGGTTGCCTTCGCTGCAGCGTCGTCCAGATTGGCGCTGCTCAGCACTATGAACGGATCCGACCCGCCAAGTTCAAGGACAGCCTTCTTCATCTCCTGGCCGGCGGCCTGTGCTATCCTTGCACCCACGTCGGTGGAGCCAGTAAACGAGACTCCGTCCACGCTCTTCATCAGGTCAAGCGTGTTCCTGCCCGATATCACTGCTGACCTGAACACGGGGGAGGACATCACTTCCTCAATCAGGACGCTTGTACCGATGACTATTGAGGCGTGCTTCAGCAGCACTCCGTTGCCCGAGATCATTGCCGGTATGGCGGCCCTGAAAACCTGCCAGAGGGGGTAATTCCATGGCATTACAAGCAGGACAACCCCCAGAGGGTCGAATCTGATGTATGTCCTCTCCCCCTCATTTGTATTCACCTGTTCCGGTTCCAGGAAACGAGCGAAATTCTCGATGGCGTAATCCACAAGTGCCTCGCACTTTTTCACCTCGGCTAAGCTTTGCGAAATTGGCTTTCCCATCTCAATTGTCATCTGCCTGGCAATATCCATTTCCCGCCTGACCATGTTTGGACGGAGCACACTCTTCAGGTAGGAGATCCTGTCATCGATGTGCCTCCTCCATTCCTGCTGCTCCTTCCTGATGCCGGCTACCTTCCTGCGGAGCGTATCGATGTCTTCTTCCCTGTAGTCTGAAATCCTTTCACCGCTGTACGGGTTTACCGTTGTTATTGCCATCTCTCTTCCCCGTGTTACCTGTTGATGTTATTCAGAGCTGCAACATAGTCTTTTTCTCCGCAAAGGGCGGCATTCATGGCCCGGATGGTGTCCGATCGGGTTCGGGCGCGCCCGAGAAAACCGGGTGCGATGCCTTAAGTGCCTCCTTCTGTCTTTCCCAGCAGTAGCGCTCCTCGAAAAGGCGGCGTGCCTCGGTGCCCGCCCTCTGAGCCTCTGCCGGATTCTGGCGATAGTAGTTGATGCATTCCGCTAACTCACTGCTCGAAAGCGGGTCCGACGCAAGTCCGACAGGGCCGTTTGACGCCCCCTTCATCACGGAGACCATCGCAGGAAGGTTTGACACCACCTGCGGAAGTCCCATTGACATGTAATCCCACATCTTGACACTGATGCCCAGATACTTGTTTCTGTCAGTATTCAGCGGAAGTGTCAGGCCGAGATGACATCTGCTGATTTCACCGTAGTATTCTGCGGCCGAAGGCAGGCGGCCTGTCACCGAGACGCGCCCTTCAGGCCCCGACGATTCCACCATCTCCCTTATTGCAGGCAGATTTTTCTCGTCCCCTCCAACCAGACGAAGGTCCCAGTCTCCCTCCTTCATGGCATCCAGCACCGTTGGCAGCGCCTGCATTTCCAGCATTGAGCCGGCTATGCAGACCGTGAATCGCGAATGCTTCTTCCCCGGCGCGGGGAGTTCCGCAAGTCCCCTTGTCGTGTATATCGTGGTATAGGGCACGGACCATCCCCTGTATTTGGCGCCCCTCTCATCGTTGACTGAGTAGGCATGGGCAACGCTGCGCTTGCAGATACGCCTCTCCATCCTGGAAAATGCCATTGAGCGCAGCAGGGAGGAAAGCCCGCCCGAGCCCCTGACCATTGACGGCCAGTCCTCCCGTGCAAAGAAGAGCAGCGGCACCCCCAGAGCGTTTGCACCCATTTCAGATCCGCTGAGCACCTCGAGGTCGAATGCCAGGACGAGTCCCGGCCTTTCCTCGACTATCGCTGAAGAGAGCCTCCTGGAGAACTCCCGCAGGGAGAGCAGGTTGCGCACTGGCAGCTCCACTCGAACCCTCCTGACCGGGAGGGTGGCTTCATTCAGTTTCTCCCCCCTCCCCTTGTCCCATGAAATGACAACGACTTCGTGTCCCGCCTCAAGCAGCACCTCCACAGGGTGGATGATCGATGTTGCAGGCCAGGGTGTGAATATGTCGTTGTGGAAAGTAACACACACTTTCATCTTCAGCCCTCCGGCAGGATACTGTCTCAACATCTTAATAAATGGAATGTGCGCTAGCAGGTGAGTCCACTAAATGCTGTACTTATTGGAGGCGGGTGTGATGAAGGAGACAGGAACAGGGGGAGGCGCCAGGTGCACGTGGTGCCTGGGCGATCAGGTTTACATTGACTACCACGATACCGAGTGGGGCGTTCCCCTCCATGACGACAGGATGATATTCGAATTCATGACTCTTGAGTCGTTTCAGGCCGGATTGAGCTGGCTTACAATACTGAGGAAGAGGGAGTCGTTCAGAAAGGCGTTTGCCTCATTTGATCCTGCGATTGTCTCGCAATTCGGTAACGAGGATGTGGATAGGCTGATGTCCAATGCAGACATTGTCAGGAACAGGAAGAAGATTGAAGCTGCTGTCAGGAACGCCGGCGCCTTTCTCTCGGTGGCGGATGAATTTGGTTCGTTTGACAGATACATATGGCAGTTTGTCGGTGGAAAGCCTGTCGACGGGAGGAGGAGCTCTGGCGGTGAGATACCTGCCAGTACCCCTGTGTCCGAGAAGTTGAGTGCGGATCTCAAATCAAGGGGATTCTCATTCATGGGGCCCACTGTATGCTATGCCCATATGCAGGCGACAGGAATGGTTAACGACCATGTTGTCGGCTGTTTCAGGCATTCCGAGATTGCTTCCGGGAAGAAGCAGAAGCGGGCAGCAGGCATCAGGCGACTGCCTTGAGAACCTCTTCAAGGAACTGAGCGTCCGGCAGCGCACCTTCGAATGATACCTTCTCATTTATGACAATCTTGGGTACCGCCATGACACCGTACCTGTTGGCAAGTTCCGGGAATTCCATGGACTCGACCATGTCCGCCTTTATCCTGCTGTTCAGCATGGCCATCTGGTGCGCAGTCCTGACAGCCCTTGGACAGTAGGGGCAGGTGGGGGTTACGAACACCTGTATGTGGACGTCCCTGTCGATCTTCCTGACCCTGTCGGCAATTTCATCCGTGAGCCTCGTGCTCCTTCGGGAAACGTCTATTATGTCGTCCAGGAGTCCGCTGAACTCATATCCAGAAGGTATGCCAAAGTAGCGGACGCCCCTGCCTCCGTCGCCCGTCACAACAATAGCCGGAATCTTTTCCACTTCGTACTCGGAGGCAACTTTTGAATCACGCTGTAAATCGTAGTTCTCCACATCCAACATCGGGTGGAGGCCGGCGAGTTCCTCAGCCAGCAGCCTGGTTTCCTTGCAGAAGTCGCATTCAAACTCCTGCGAAAATACAACCAGCTTTACCCCGCTCTCCATTCCCTTTGTCAGTATCTCCTTGACCTTGACCCTGTCCTTTTCCTCTAATATCGGCATGTCCTGTCAAACCTCCGCGTCCGATACAAACGATCGTTTCCCACATTAATAAATTGCCTGCCTACAAAGGCTGTCTACAAGGGTCCTGCACGTGGTGGGGAAGAGCAGCTGGCGGGCGGAACGCAATATGCCCCGGTTGGGGAAATCATATTTCAGCGCTGCTCTTCAGCCTCTGCCTGCACTCTTCCGAAAAGAGCTGCAGTGCCTCCTTTACCGTAGCGTTCTCGTGCACTATGGCCCTGATCGACTTTATCATAGCTACGGGGTGATCGTTCTGCCATATGTTCCTGCCCATGTCAACACCCACAGCTCCATCTGCTATTGCGCTGTGGACGAGGTTGAATACATCCTCCTCGGTCTCGAGCTTGGGTCCGCCGGCGACTACCAGCGGCACAGGTGTGCCGTTTACCACCCTGCCGAAATCCTCGCAGTAGTACGTTTTCACCACCTGTACACCTATCTCAGCCGCGAGCCTGCAAGCGAGTGCGAGATACTTGGCATCCCTCTTTTCCAGCTCCTTGCCCACAGCGGTGATGGCCACGACTGGCATTCCCGCTTCCTGCCCCTCATTGACAAGCCTGGAGAGGTTGATCAGAGATTCCTTCTCATGTGGACTCCCGACGAATATAGAGAGTGCTACCGCTGCAGCATTCAGCCTCACCGCCTCCGCCATGGAGGTGGTGATGGATTCGTCGCTGAGATCTTCCTTGAGTATGCTCGCGCCGCCTGACACCCTGAGCAGTATGGGTACATCGGTGCCCGGATCTACGCCGTTCCTGAGCACCCCCCTTGTGACGCTGAGCGTGTCTGCATAGGGGAGGAGCGGTTCGATTGTCTTCCGCGGATTCTCCAGTCTGCTGGTTGGTCCCATGAAGTAGCCGTGATCGCAAGCGAGCATTACCGAGCGTCCAGTCGATTGCTTGATCATTCTGGACAGCCTGTTGGTCATACCCCAGTCCATTTGCATTCCCTCGTGTGATTTTCTGATAATGCAACTGGCTAATAACACTTATCATACGACAGATGATATGCGCCGCATCAGGGTCTGGAGAGAGGCGATTGAGGCACGTTACATTGAAAATGCTCCCGTCGGTGTTTAGACCCATTTACGGTTCAAATCTACCTATTCCTCAGCAGACTTGTGAATGATCCCTGTCTGTAAAGAGCCACTGTGACATTTGCATTCGACTGATGCCATCACCGACTGGCCTGCGGAAACTGTAGCCATGGGCAACTGGAATTCGTGAAAAACTCTCTCTCCGGGTTTAATGGTGTCCGTGCAGATTGTGGCGGTAACAACAATTGTTTCAGTGGAATTGTCGCAGAGAAGCCAGTCGAAAGTTTCGTAGTTTATATGCCCCCGTCTATGCCAGGAAATCTGGTCTCCTCACCGAATGAAAATAGATGGATGATGGATGCGGTTGCATCATCCATCTTCGTGAGCTTCCTCACTGCGTGTATCTCATCGCCCTTCACGATGAGTTCTGCGACCTGGAGCTTCTCCAGTTCCCAGAGCGCCTGTTCCGCAGTCATGGGGATGCCGCCCTCCTTCAGTTTCA
Source organism: Thermoplasmata archaeon (assembly GCA_021806165.1). Classification (GTDB taxonomy): domain Archaea; phylum Thermoplasmatota; class Thermoplasmata; order Sysuiplasmatales; family Sysuiplasmataceae; genus JAJZXY01. The sequence continues at coordinate 227 of JAJZXY010000028.1, read as the reverse complement.
GCCCCATGACAGAGCGCAACTGGTACGCGAGTGCGTGGACATAGACATGGCCGAGTACATGCTCCCTTGTCGAGAGATACACAGGACCCAGACCGAGACAGGATTTCATTGTACGGATGGCTTTCTCAATCCTGTCCCTTGATCTGTATGCTTCTACTATGTCTGCATCACTCATGTCTTTCTCCGTTGTGATATAGACCTGATAACCGTCCGATGACTCGCCCTTC
>JAJZXY010000004.1 GCA_021806165.1 Thermoplasmata archaeon | reverse complement strand
ATGAATATCGACTGCAACTGTGCATCTGCCCTCCGGTATGAAGGGCGAAGCCTGCTTCCTGAGCGAATGAGTGATCAGCCGCTGGAGCCTCCCCTGCTCCAGCGCCTCCACGACTCTTGCCATCTGCCTGCGTGAGTGGCCATTCCTTGCATGTCTCCTGGCAGATGTCAGGCTTCCGCCGGTAGCTGAAGCCTTCATCACGAACCTTGCCGTGTCCCTGACGGTGCTGTCCGGAAATGCCAGCAGCAGCGCCCCTGCCAGGACATGCATGAGCACTTCCTCGACACGCCTCCTTATGTCCGAGGGCTTGAGAACCCTCGGAACAGAGTTTTTATTACTCCCGCACACGATTGCTGTATCGCGACTCTTGCGAGTCGCCCCATCCCATCCTTTCATGTCTATCAAACAGGAGATGTGGGATGGGTCTCACATAATTGAGCAGAAATTAAATTCCAATAATGCCAGCGTACCAATCATGACCAAGTACTGAATCTGGACAATGCAGCTTTCGATTTTACATGTGGTGTCTCTTTGCACTTAACCATCTCCCCAGCTTGCTTATTGAGAATATCTCCCCAATTGAGGCGCAATACAAAACGGTGAAAATGAGGACGAAGTAACCTGCCTTGGTGTATGCCATGCTCACAACAACAACATCGAACAGATACATGCCCGTCAGGACGATGGAAAGCATTTGCTCGAGTCTCACAGCCTCACCTTCCGCATGAAGATCAGTTGGGAGGTGCAACCGCAGTAGAAGCCCTTGTCAATCGCCGTCTCCTTATTGTAACCGACACCACACACAGGGCACTCAAATGCAGTGGCAAATGAGCGTCCTTGAGTGGATGCATGGCCATCAGCTGGCTTCCTCAATGACACCCTCCTCCAGCTTCTCCTGGCTCTCGAGCTCCGCCAGCAAATCTGCTTTTGCTCCCTCTTTGAGCTTGTCATCGACGAGTTCTGGCGATAGTTTCTCGAACAGCTCAAGAGGCGATGTTCCGTCGAGGGTGCCTGACTTCAGTGACAATATCAATTGCTGAGCGCCCTCGTTGCTGAGCCGCACCCCGAAGCCTCCAAGAAGGGCACGCCTTACCTGTTCTAGTCCAGCGGCGTGACCATAAGCTGAACTGTACGCATTCAGCCAGACTTTACATCTGGCTTCTGTTGCGAGACTTCTCAAATACCAGGCACTGCTCAGCCTGTTGGCCTTCTCCATCCGAGTGAGTTCCCTTTCCGACTGGAGTTGCCGCAGAATGCTCTCTTCCTCAAGCCTCAGAGCCACTAGCGATCTCTCCGTCTTCTCTATCTCGGTTCGGACCTCGATAAGCTTCCGCCTCGTTCCGCTCGAGTAAAGTGCAATCAAGCTGTCGCTGATGAATTCGCTTAGATTGATGTCATGCAGCTTGGCCAGATTGTACGCTTCCTCCCTAATGTAAACGGAAGTGTGCTCCCTCCTCGGTCCTTTCTTCCTTCCCCTCATGTTGAATTCCCCGCCACAACTTTTTTGAATACTCTCTCCGAACCTCTCTCCCTCTCTCTCTTCTGAAACAATTCATTGTTTGTTTTGTTTAAACAATTCAATTTTGAGCGCAAAGAATTCGCTTCCTTCATGAATTCGCCACCAGAACAATTTATTGCGCTAACAATTCAATTGCAGGCGCAATTGTTAGCGCACGGTATTCGTCGATAAGGGATTGTCTCGCTTCTACCGGCTTGAAGCACATATTCAGAATGTCCAGAAGAAACAGTTCTGCTTTCTTTACGCACGACCTGTGGTAGTACGCATGAGACCCCTCTTGAGGCACCATCACGAGGCACTCCCCCGGAATGCCACACCATTCACAGGCCCGCAGTGCACCGCATCGCTCCGTTAAGAGTGAGGAACATCGGAAGCTAGAGGGAGCGGAAGTCACCTGCACAACACCTCCTCGATAAGGTCGCCGAGGGAGTGGGGCGAATTGGCTATCTTCTCGTCACCAAACCAAAGGCGCACCATCCTGTCAACTGACTCATTCTTTAAACCCCGGCTGGCCGCCTCCTTATAGAGAGGCTCGATGTTGGCGGACATATGTGTGTTCATGCCGGAGCCTCCGTCAAAGCGAATTCGCTTGCAAAATCACAAATCCCGACACCTGCACCACATTCCGTGACCTCATCGGTGTGGCAGGGTCAAAGGCAATGGTAATCAACACGAACACGCTGTTACAGTGTTGAGGAAGCGGCATGGACAGCATACTCCTTTCATGGAGCGGAGGGAAGGACAGCTCGATGGCTCTCTGGCAAGAGAGGAAGGCGGGAAGGAACAGGATAGAGGGCATTCTCACCACTGTGACGGAAGGGTATGAGAGAATCAGCATCCATGGTGTGAGAAGGGACTTGCTGGAGACGCAGGCTGAATCGGTGGGACTGCCACTGCATGTGGTCACCATTCCACAGGATTCAGACAACCGGACATATGAGGAAAGAATGAGAAGGGTGCTGCTTCAGAGTGCGAGTGAGAGAGGTATTTCGGGAGTCTCGTTCGGTGATCTGTTTCTGGAGGACATCAGGAAATACAGGGAGGGCAGGCTGGGGGAAATAGGCATGAAGGCACACTTTCCGCTCTGGAAGATGGATACAGGAAGACTGGCACGCCGCTTCATAGAGCTGGGATTCAGGGCAATAGTCTGCTGCGTTGATACCGACCTGCTTGACGGGAGGTTCTGCGGGGCCGAGTATGATGAGGCGTTCCTGAGAGCGCTGCCTGAGTCGGTGGATCCATGCGGTGAAAATGGCGAATTCCACACATTCGCCTATGATGGCCCGATATTCACCAGACCCCTGGCTGCAGTGAGGGGGGAGAAGGTCCTCCGCATGGATCGTTTTCTCTACTGCGACCTGCTCCCGTCGCATGTTGCCCACGGTGTATGATAGGAGCGGAGCGCCACTGCACATTATTCTCCAGGCCAACCGCGCAAAGACGGCCCAGACCCATGCCGTCAGAGCTGCGAGACAAAGACCGGTATCCCGATCGCCTTCAGGGCGATGTCTAGAATAAGGCCCATGACAAACAACCCTCCGAAATTGCGGTTGAAGATGAAAGAATAGCTTACATACCACAATGGCCAGGCGTCAACAGGGTAATCGCTTGGCCTGGACAGGGGCCTCGGCCTCCCGAACACCTTCAGAGCCCCGTAGGCACTGGGCAGGGATAGCACCACAAGCAGGACAGGTATTCCAAGGTAGCTGCCAATCACAAGGAATATCGAAGAGGCAAACATCAGTATGATGAGCGCCACTGAAGCCTTCCTTGCCCATGTCTCCCCGAGTATCACTGGAAGAGTCCTTATGTTCTTCTTCGTGTCATAGTTGATCTTGTCTATGTGCTTGCCAAACAGGACTAGAGTGACTCCCAGAGTGTAGGGAAGAGATGCCAGAATTACCCATAGGGGAAGTGTTCCCATGAGCACGTAGAAAGTGCCCCCTATCATAAGGGGACCCCAGATGATGAAAACAGCCACTTCACCCATCCCTATCTTCTTCAGCGGGAAGGGTTTTCCGGAATATGACATCATGAGCAGCAGCCCTGCCGCCATGAAGAGCAGAACCGAAGGACCTCTCACGATTGTGAGGTAGAGGCCGGCAAGTAGTGCAGCTGCAAGGGTGGCAAGCACCCACATGATGAGCTGCCTGCTGGTCATCAGGCCCCCTACAAGCGGATGTGGACCGTACTGAGCCCTGAAATAATTGCCCTCATCGACGCCAAGCCTTGTATCCCAGTAGTCATTGAGCAGGTTAGATGCACCATGGGCAAGCACCAGGCCGACCATTGCAAGCACCAGAAGCAGTGGATTCGCCGAGCCCACTGAGAATGCAAGGAGGCCCCCTATTAGAGCTGAAAAGAATGTCATTACAAGAACTGCACCCCGGGCTGCAACGAGCCATTTTGACACGGGGTCTAGCACGTCCCACTCGCTGCGGTCCAGATGGGGTATGACCTTCAGTGCCTTGTACCACATCCTGACATCAGAACCCAGTGTCTTTCCCCGACCAGAATCCATCATGACTACCTTCTCAAACCGAAAGGGGTTTGGCCCACGAACAGGACGCCCGGACACGGGCGCCGGATGAACAGTGAAAGGTCCTTGGAGACCTCAGGGGAAGTATGACTTGAACGATACTGTGTGGGCGAATATCGACTCAACGTTTGTCACAGCGATAATCACTATGGCAATTGCTAGGAAAGCCAAGGCGGCATAACCGACGAACCTCTTCGAGCTGAGGAGGTAGAAAGCAGTTGCCAGTCCGCCCGCCCCCTCAGCCACAACCATCCCGCTGGCGGCCAGAGGGTTCTGCCCCATGCTGTAGTACAGTATATCAGCACCATACACAAATACAAACAGGCTGAAGACGGCGATGACTGGATATAACAAGCGTACATCCTCCGGCTTCCAGACCATCACCATGCCGGCCACGAGGAGCATGGTCCCGATGTAAACCACCATGTCGCCGAATATGAAATTATAGCTGCTCGGAAGCGGCCAGTGTGCGTCAAGCACCAGGCCGAACACTAGAAGAGGTACGGAGAGGCCAAGGAACATCAGGCCGAACGACTTGATGCGGCTCAGGGTGGATTCGTCACCCTCCAGTTTGGAGAAGTTTTTGCCCAGGGTGTAGAAGATAAGCTCACAAATCACAACGTCGACAACAATAAGCAGCGTCATTACGCCTGTGAGAAAATCTATGAACGATGCCACCTGAACCACTTGTTGCTGAGAGGAAGTTTTGGCTATTAGCCTTGGTACCTTAAATGTGATACAGATGCTTTAAATGTGACAGGCTGTAGAGAAGGGGCTACTGCGCGGCTGGCTGCCCGGACAGCCCGCGCGCCTATTCAAGCGGCCGTCTCCCTCCGTATCCACCGTCCAGAGTATGCCAGTAGCGGACTTCAGGCTCTCCACGCTGCCAGCACAGGAATACAACCTGGCCATCTCTTATACTGTAGAAATCCACAAGGCCGAGGTCGGGGTTCTTTATCATTACACCTGTGTCTTCAATATCCCTGATTGCGTTGTTCCACCTATCAATCCTGACGCCCTTCTCCTCTTCTAGCTTGAGGTATTCCACACGATCCGGGTTTGAATCGTCATTGATTGACTCCCCCCAGTACCATTCCATGTCCTCCGTCAGCTCCGATACCGAGCGTATCTCGATTAAAATCTGATCGCATGCCCTGAGTTTTTCCTCGAGGGCGGGGATGAGGTCATTTGCCTCATCGATGCTGAAGAACCGCACCTGTCCATCCTGCCCGATTTCTTCGCTTTCCTCGCTCATTCGGCCCTCTTCCGTATATGAATAAACTGGTTATTATGCCTAGTCCAACTATATATGGCTTGGTCAATGGCACCTACGATTGGCGAATTGCCTGCGTGAGAGGCTCCGAGGCTGCCGGCAATCTGGCTATATGCAGGTAACGAATAAATAAGTCACGATAACGAATCAGCATTGGCGGAATTAACCATGAGGACTTTCCCGTTCATAGTCACTATGCTGGCGATATGGCTCATATTCGTCGCGGCACTGTACCTGACCTTCGGTTTTACCGCCGCCACGCTTATGCTCGCGGCACTGTCCATTGGAGGTGTGGCTGTTTCGGTTTTCACCTACAGATACTATGGCTGGCCATATGCCGATAAGAGCACATTTGTTGATATCGCTCCTACGGATCTGTATGCATTGATGGAAAAGGGGGAGAGGGTGGTTATACTGGATGTCAGGGGTGCGGGCGAATTTGAGCGGGGACACCTCCCGGGCTCACAGAACATGCCCCTCTCAAGAGTATCGAAGGGTCAGGCGGTGACGGAAAAGACCGTATTCGTGTCAGGCCGTGGGAGGAGATCAAGGATGGCGATACGGAGGGTCAGGGGGAAGGAGCTTCTGAACCTGAGAGACGGGTATGCGGAGTGGGTTGAGGAGAATCTGCCGGTTGAAAAGGGCACTGCGGTGATATGATGTCATAGGGGTTGCGGGCAACCGTCCCGGCCGCGGGTCAGCTACCTTTAATAGCGACTTTGACCTTAAGAACGAAGTATGGGATCTTCCGTCCACGAAGAGATACTTAAGCTCGCGGCTTCCAGGGGAGTTCTGATTGACCCGGATGCCTGCAGGAAGCTGGAGGACAGGGAAGATCCGCTGCTCAGGCTGGAGCAGCTGCTCCATTCATTCAATGAGCCGCCGCTTGTGATAACCCCGGATATGCTTGCCTGGGAGTTGAGGCAGACTGAGAACGTAGGGAGCGCGGAGGCTGAGCCAGTCCGGACAGTTGGACACATTTCCTCGACGCCGCCGCCGCCCAGGGTTGTAAAGGATGTCACGGGGAACAGCACATCCAGGGGGAATGTGAAGGACTTTGCAAAGTACTTCACGGACAGGTTTCACTCATTGAAGCGAATCCTTCTCAGAAGAGGCGACATGGCCGGGGCAATGCCCATTTCCCGCGCAGTCGCGCTTACCAGGACGGTCCAGGTCATCGGCATAGTCAACAGCATCCACACCACAAAGAACGGCCACAGGATACTCGAGATAGAGGACGAGGAGGATCGATGCAGGGTCCTTGTGATGTCGGAGAAGGGAGAGGACTCGGTGCTGAAGGATGAGGTAATAGGCGTAAGGGGGAGGATGAACAGGGACAAGAGCATGCTTGTCGCCGACGCCCTGATAAGACCCGATATCCCGTACAACAGACCGGTGGAGAAGACAGATTCCACTTCGAGGGTGGCAGTCCTTTCCGACACCCACGTGGGGAGCAAGACATTCCTGAGGGAGGAGTGGGACCTCATGATTGAGTGGCTCAAGAGCTCGCCGGATGCGAGGGATATCAACTACATTCTGATTTCAGGCGACCTAGCGGATGGAATCGGGGTCTATCCGGACCAGGAGGAGGATTTGGAGATAGACGATGTCTATGCACAGTATGAGCGTGTTGCATCATACATTTCCCAGCTTCCGGACTGGATGAGGGTTATAGTGATGCCTGGCAACCATGATGCGGTCAGGCCGGCTGAGCCGCAACCCACCTTCCAGCAGGAGCTGCAGAAGATGTTCGATTCCAGGGTCACATTCGTGGGCAACCCCGCGACGGTAGAGCTGGAGGGGAGAAAGGTGCTTGCCTATCACGGGCGTAGTTTCGATGACATCATAAGCAGCATTCCCAGCCTCTCATGGGAGAGACCAGTTGAGGCAATGAAAGAGATGCTTAAGAGAAGGCATCTTGCGCCTGTCTATGGCGAGAGGACGCCCCTTGCACCTGAGAAGAAGGACTACATGGTCATTGACGAGATACCGGACGTCTTCATCACAGGCCATGTTCATTCGTATGGGCTTGACGATTACAGGGGGGTCAGACTGATAAGCGGGTCCACCTGGCAGTCTCAGACTTCCTACCAGAAGATGAGGAACATATCACCCATTCCCGCCAAGATGCCCGTATTCGATCTTTCAACGCTCAATTTGAGCGTGGTCAACTTCAGCGAGTTCTACAACAGGCAGAAGCATTCTGCCACCAGAGTCCTCTGACATGGTGCCTGCTTCCAGCCCCCTCCAGCCTGCCCATCACCCGCCAGTGAGGGAAGGGATTGTTCGAGTTCAACCGGCGGGAAGTTTTTTATAAGACCCGCAAATAGTGAGGCGGTGATTGTCAAATGGCAGTTGATTACACTGCACCCCTGTATGCGATAGCTGCAGCTATATCGATAGCAGGCGGTCTGATAGGCACTGGTATGGCACAGCAGGGAATCGGCGCTGCAGGAATGGGCATCATAGCCGAGAAGCCTGAGAAGTTCGGTCAGGTGCTCTTCTTCTTCGTCATTCCGGAGACTTTGTGGATTCTGGGTTTTGTCCTTGGATTGATCCTGCTGCTTCACATCCTGTGATGGATTGCAATGGCTCTGGAAAATATCCTTCAGTCCATTGAGGAACGCAGAAACGGTGAACTGGAGCGCATCTCCAGGGAGTTCCAGCAGAAGACAGATTCTCTGTCAAAGGAGACTGAAGCAAGGCTCGAGGCGCTGAGGAACGAGTTCGGCAGGAAGACAGCTGAAGACTGCAAATCGCTGGAAAACAGGGAGCTTTCCAACGCCGACATTGAGGCGCGGAGGATAGTCAGGGAGAGGAAGTCAGAGCTGGTGGAAGGCAGTCTTTCGAAGGCGTACGATATAATGGATGCACTTTCCTCTTCGGACGGATACAAGGACATAGTCACAGCCATGGTTGCGACCGCCAGGCGTGTCCTTGGCAAGGATTGTGTGGTCAAGGTGGGCGAGAAGGGTGCCGGGTTCATCAAGGAGTCGAGGGGGAAGAAGGTTGCAGTCGCAGATGTAGACCCCAGCGGTGGCATTGTTGCAGAGTCTTCTGATGGCAGCCTGGAACTTGATCTCACCATCGGAACGCTGAAAAGGGAACTCAGGGAAAAACTGATGCTCGAGATTGCAGGCAAGCTTGGTGCAAAGTAATGGATTCCACGTACTCCGGCAGCTATGGCAGGATCAAAGTCTCGCAGACCGAGTTCCTCAGCGACAGTTTTGTCAGAGGACTGATAGGCATGCCGCTCGAGGACATGACAAGAACGCTTTCCGGAACGGCATACAAGGATGACATAAATGCACTGTATTCCCTTTACACAAATCCAGATCTTCTTGAGATGGCTGCAAACCGAAGGCTTGTCGAGAGGAACAAGACAGCACTCTTTGCCGCGCCTCCGATGACTTCTGATCTCTTGCGTGCCTACATGTCCAAGTGGGACGTCCAGAACATCAAGTCGGTAATCACCTCCAAATACCTGGGTTATGACGTGAAGGAGACTGAGACATTCCTGGTCAGCTTCAGGGATGTTCCCATGGGCATATTCGGGGGCATAATGAAGAACGAAGATTTCAGAGTGCTGATCAACCAGACTACCATTGAGGCGGTTGCTGAAAATCTTACACGCTTCGGCTACGGCCAGCAGCTGCTCCAGTATCTCGACAGCTACAGGAAGGAAAATGACATAGCACCCATGCTGCAGGCGCTGGACCGTTACTACTACGCCAGGCTCGTATCGAGCCTCAAATTCTACAATGGAGACGAGGGACCTCTCACCAGGTTCTTCAGGGAAGAGATTGACAACAAGAACCTGAATGTAATACTGGCTGCAAAAGACATGGCGGTGCCCTTCGACAGGATACGTGAGCAGCTCCTGCCCTACGGGAACCTGTCGATGGATGATCTCCAGTCCATGTACGGTTCGGGCGGAGTGGAGGACATTGCTGCGAAACTCCAGGACAGGTATGACCTCAAGGCGGCAGTTGAGTCCTACAGGTCCGAGGGGGACCTGAAGCTTTTTGAGTCCGAGATGAGATCCTCGCTTCTCAGGCGGTACCTGGAAGTGCTGTCGTCGCAGGCGCTATCTGCGGGTTCAACCTTCGCATACATACTCAGGGCGGAGAGGGAGAGGGACAACCTCAGGACAATAGTAATAGGCACCTCATACGGTATAGAGCAGAGGAAGACTGAAGAAATGCTTCTCGGGGGTGCTGTATGAAGGGGGGACAGAACTTCGGCGGCATTGCGGTTATAGGAGAACGGGAGATCACGCTGGGCTTCAGGCTGCTGGGGGTTACAAACACATTCATAGGAGAGGGAGCCAAGGGGGCGGAGAAGTTCAACGAACTCTTCAGATCCGGAAGCTTCACATTCATCATGGTTTCTGAAAATCTGAAAAAACATCTGGACAGGAGGGCGCTTGAATTGATTGAAACGTCCACTGTGCCGCTGGTTGTTTTTGTTCCGCTCCCTGGGGGAGGGGATGAAGAGTCGATTGAGAAGTTTGCCAAGCGCGTCCTTGGCGTCGATATAGGCAGGTGAACAAATGGGAAAGGTTGCCAGAGTATCCGGTCCGGTGGTCATAGCCGAAGACCTGGAAGGCGTCAGAATGTACGATGTCGTCAGGGTCGGTGAACTTGGACTCGTCGGTGAAGTGATTAGGATTGCGGGCAAAAACGTCACAATCCAGGTTTATGAGGACACAAGCGGGATAAGACCCGGGGAGGCGGTCGAGAACGTGGGCAAACCGCTCTCGGTGGAGCTTGGCCCGGGGCTGCTCAAGTCCATCTATGACGGTATCCAGAGACCCCTGGACATCATAAGGGAGAAGAGTGGCGATTTCATTCGAAGAGGGTTTTCCGCCACCCCGCTGAACGAGTCGGCAAAATGGGAATTCAAGACTGTGGCTGCGAAGGGGGACCAGGTGTCCGAGGGGCAGATAATAGGGGAAGTGCAGGAGACATCCCTGATTACCCACAAGGTAATGGTCCCATACGGCGTTTCAGGCAAGATCGAGAGCATAAAGAACGGCGAATTCACGGTCAACGACGTGGTCGCTGTTATAAAGACCGCTTCAGGGACAGCGGATGTGAAGCTCAAGCAGGAGTGGCCTGTCAGGGTCGCAAGGAGGGTCATGGGCAAGCTGCCCCCGACCATTCCACTGATAACAGGGCAGAGGGTTATCGACACGTTCTTCCCCGTTGCAAAGGGGGGGACGGTCGCGGTGCCCGGTCCATTCGGTTCAGGCAAGACGGTTGTCCAGCACCAGCTTTCCAAATGGGCGGACAGCGACATTGTGGTCTACGTCGGATGCGGCGAGCGTGGAAATGAAATGACTGAAATACTTACCACGTTCCCTGAACTACTGGACCCGAAGAGCGGCAAGCCTCTTATGGAGAGGACGGTCCTCATTGCCAATACATCGAATATGCCTGTTGCCGCCCGTGAGGCGAGCATTTACACCGGAATCACCATAGCGGAGTACTACAGGGACATGGGCTACGACGTTGCACTGATGGCGGACAGCACGTCCCGCTGGGCCGAGGCTCTCAGGGAGATATCGGGCAGGCTTGAGGAAATGCCCGGTGAAGAGGGTTATCCCGCATATCTCGGCAGGAGGGTTTCCGAATTCTACGAGCGCTCAGGCAACGCAAAGGTTGTGTCGAACGAGGAGAGGTACGGTTCAGTCACAATTGTGGGAGCTGTTTCCCCGCCGGGCGGCGATGTGTCCGAGCCTGTATCGCAAAACACACTGAGGGTCACAAGGGTCTTCTGGGCACTGGATTCCTCCCTTGCCTCCAGGAGGCACTTCCCATCGATAAACTGGCTGAACAGCTATTCCCTCTACCAGGGCGAGCTGGAAAAATGGTTCGAGGACAATGTGTCCAAGGGGTGGGGGGCTGCCTATTCGGAGGCAATGGCGATACTGCAGAAGGAGGCCGAGCTTCAGGAGGTTGTCCAGCTTGTCGGATATGACGCCCTTCCAGAGAAGGAGAAGGCGGTGCTGGACATAGCGAGGATGATAAGGGAGGATTTCCTGCAGCAGAGCGCCTTCGATGAAGTCGACTCATACTGCTCCCCGGCAAAGCAGTTCGGTATGCTTAACGCCATCATGGAGATGGGGAGGCTGCAGAACGACGCGCTGGAGAGGGGAGCCACGATGGAACAGCTCTCATCACTTCCTGTCAGGGAGAAAATATCAAGGATGAAGGAGACAAAGGAGGAGGACGTGGAGAAATTCTTTTCGGGCCTTCTTGAGGAGATAAGGGAGCAGCTGAAGACTGCCGGTGCGGAAATGGTAGGTGCTTGAACATGCCTGGAATAAGCTACAAGTCTATTTCACAGATAACGGGCCCTCTTCTGTTTGTCGAAAAGGTTGGAAATGCCGCTTACAACGAGCTTGTGGAGATCAGCACTCCCGACGGCACTACAAGGACAGGCCAGGTCCTTGACACAAGCAAGGGTCTTGCCGTAGTACAGGTGTTCGGTCCCACTTCCGGGATGGATATCGGCAAGACCAGGGTGAAGTTCTCGGGGAGCACGGCAAGGATCACAGTATCGGACGAGATGCTCGGAAGGATATTCAACGGTCTTGGCGAGCCTTCCGACGGCGGCCCTTCGCTGATAAGCAAGGAAAGGGTGGAGATCGTGGGCAACGCGATAAACCCCTACTCCAGGGAGGAACCTTCCGAATTCATAGAGACAGGCATATCGACGATAGACGGAATGAACACACTCGTCAGGGGACAGAAACTTCCGATATTCTCAGGCTCTGGTCTGGCACACAACATGCTTGCCGCACAGATTGCAAGACAGGCAAAGGTGCTTGGCAAGGGGGAGAACTTCGCCGTCATATTCGGCGCGATGGGCATTACGAGCGAGGAGGCGAATTTCTTCATTAATGAATTCAGGAATACGGGCGCACTCTCAAGGGCCGTCCTGTTCCTGAATCTTTCATCAGACCCTTCGATGGAAAGGATAATGCTTCCAAAGGTCGCGCTAACTACGGCCGAGTACCTCGCTTATGAAAGGGAGATGCACATACTTGTCATTCTGTCGGACATGACAAACTACTGCGAGGCGCTCAGGGAGATATCCTCGGCCAGGGAGGAGGTTCCGGGCAGAAGGGGATATCCGGGATACATGTACACCGACCTCAGCACGATATACGAGAGGGCCGGGAAGATCAGGGGAAAGAACGGTTCCATAACCCAGATACCTATTCTTACCATGCCGGGAGACGACATCACACACCCGATACCTGACCTCACGGGCTACATAACCGAGGGGCAGACTGTCCTGAGCCGTGACCTGCAGAGGAAGGGCATCTATCCCGGCATAGATGTGCTCCCTTCACTCTCCAGGCTCATGAACCAGGGAATAGGCAAGGGCAGGACCAGGGAAGACCACAGGGGAACAGCCGACCAGTTGTATTCCGCATACGCAAACGGCAAGGACCTCAGGTCGCTGAGTGCAATCGTCGGCGAGGAGGCCCTCGGTGCCAGCGACAGGCTTTACCTCAAGTTCGCGGATGAGTTTGAAAGCAGGTTTGTCAAGCAGGGGGTCTACGAGGACAGGAGCATCGAGACAACGCTCGACCTTGGCTGGGAGCTGCTAAGCATTCTGCCTCAGTCGGAAATGAAGAGGGTCAAGAAGGAATTCATCGACAAGTACGGGAAGTGGAGGAAGGAGTAGTGCCTGCACAGCAGATCAAGCCCACAAGGATCGAACTGATCAGGACCAACAGACGAATAAAGCTCGCAAAGAGGGGACTTGATCTGTTGAAGATGAAGCGCAACGCCCTCGTCATGGAGTTTTTCAACATCAGCAGGAAGATAAGGGGACTGAGGGAGAACCTGAGGGAGGACATCGGCAGGGCCATAGGGACGCTGAAGCTTGCCGAGGTAATGAGCGGGGCGATGGAGCTTGAGAGGGTCGCGCAGATGTCATCCAGCTCCAATGTCGGCGTAGGTGCAAAGAACGTGATGGGTGTGAGGGTCCCCGAGCTGAGCATCAGCGAGGGGCGGTCGGTGCTGAGCCCCGAGTATCGCGCCACAGCAGTCAGCGCACCCGTAAACGACGCCATAAGGAAGTTTGAAAAGGTGCTCTCCTCGATGCTGGAAATTGCCGAAAAGGAGAATTCTATGAGAAGGCTGCTGCAGGAAATCGACAAGACGAAGAGAAGGTCGAATGCGATTGAGAACATTCTCATCCCGCAGCTGACATATTCCGCAAAGCAGATCAGGATGCGCCTGGACGAGATTGAGAGAGATACTTTCACCACGCTGAAGGTAATCAAGAGGAAGATGGTACAGCGTGACAGCCAGGAGGCGGCAGATGTATCAGCCTAGGCACAGGTACAAGGCAAAGCATTTCGTGAAGGAGGTTGCCATCACACCCGACATGATCAGGGGAAACCGCCCCCTGCGCAGGTTCATGCTTGTACGGAGGCTTGTATACACGCTCAACATTGCTGTTGTTGTGGTTGTGCTGGCTCTCTTCATTTCCGGAGTGATCTGAATGACCGGCGATATAGATGCGCTTAGAGCAATCAAGGAGAAGGAAGAGTCTGTAGAGGCAGAAATCAGGGATTTCGCCCAGAAGCAGGAGGAGATGCTTGAACAGAGGAAGAGTGAGCTCTCGGCCTCCCTGGAAGCTGCCAGGGAAGAGGCCCAGCGCAATTACCTGGATGCTCTGGAGAAGGTGCGCGGGGATGTCAGGGTCAAATGTGACGAGATTGTGGAAAGCGCCCGGAAGGAAGCTTCCGGAATGAAACTGAAGATAACCGCAGCACAGCTGGAAGAGATGGTGAACAGGCTCATACGCGAATACCTAGAGGAATAGTGGGATGGCGCTCAAACCTGAGAAGATCGTTAGGATACGCATAATAGGGGCCAACTCGAAGCGCAGCCTTGTGGTTTCCGCCCTTCATGATGCGGGAGTCATGCAGCTGGAAGATGTAAGCGGTGACATAGCAGGCCTGATGGAAAAGGGGACAGCTTCACGCAGCTACGAGAAGCTCAGCTCCGAGCTGCTCAGGTTCAGGGGCATGGAGGCAATACTGCCCAGGAGGCAGGCTGAAAGAAAGTATTTCAAGTCGCTTGAGGAACTTCTTGAGGCGGCTTCGCAGGTCAACATAGAGCCGGAGCTCAAGCAGCTGAAGGAGAGGGATGCTGCAATTTCGACCGAGCTGAGGGAGATAGGGGAGAAGATCAGGATTGCCGAAGCACTGGCGCCCGCGGGGCAGGACCTTTCAATTTACTCCGGGAGGCTTATACTCTCCTTCCTTGCGAAAAAGCAGGAAGGCTCTGACATACGCTCTTCCGTGATTGGCAGCATTCCGGATGCGGTATGCGCAGATCTGCACAACAATTATTTCCTTGTATCCGTGCCTGCTGGAAAGGACTCCGATCTGGCAAGGCTTTCAAACGAGCGCGGATTCCTGATAGTGGCTGTCCCCCAGATGTCGGGGAGGCCGGACGCATTCATCGAGGAATCGCGCTCGAGCATAACGAAGCTGCAGGGAGAGCTCGCGGACATACGGACCAGGCTTGTCGAACTCTCTGAAAAGTGGTTTGCGCCTGTTGCCCAGATAAGGGAGCAGCTTGAGATCGAGTCCAGGAAGTTCGAGGTATCTGAGAAGCTGGCTTCAACAAGGGACAGTTTTGCACTTGAGGGTTGGCTGCCGGCGAGGTACCACAAGATGCTTGTGGACATGCTGGAAAACATAACAGGAGGCAATGTCATTGTATCGGTGGTCAAGACCGAGGAGCAGCCTCCGACGCTTCTGAAGAATCCCAGAGGGGTGAAGCTCTTTGAGTTCTTCATCAGGTTCTATTCACTGCCACAGGAATACGAGGTTGACCCCACACTGGTGTTCGCACTTGTCTTCCCGTTCTTCTTCGGCATAATGGTAGGTGACTGGGGCTACGGGCTTGCCATTCTGCTCATATCACTGTTCATAATCCATCGCATAGACCATCCCGTGAGG
Organism: Thermoplasmata archaeon; assembly: GCA_021806165.1. Lineage (GTDB taxonomy): Archaea > Thermoplasmatota > Thermoplasmata > Sysuiplasmatales > Sysuiplasmataceae > JAJZXY01. The sequence goes on along the minus strand of JAJZXY010000004.1, from coordinate 117,795 downwards.
AAGAGCCACATACCGAAGATGCTGTCGGGGTTTGTCCTGATGATCATGGGACCCAGTGCGCTGAGGACGCTCGCAAAGGCCCTGATACCTTCCTCCATAATAGCCATAGTTGCAGGACTGCTTTTCAACGAGTTCTTCGGCTTCTCGGTGCTGCCTGTCACAGTCCTTGACATGGGGCTTGCAGGCTCCTCCCTCTCGCTGGTAACCTCCTCCACGGTCTTCGATGCCGGTGTCGGGAAGCTGCTCCTCTTTACGGGTTACTTCGGCCTCTCGCTTGTCTCCCTGGGACTTGTGCTGGGTGCATACAACGAGTACACGAAGGGGCACAGGAGGGGAATAGCGGGCAAGATAGGCTGGCTCCTCTTTGCCTGGGGAATATCCATGCTCGGCCTTGGGCTGATACATCACGCTTCAATAACAGGCTCCGTCTCGGGCCTTGCCTCCATAGCCATGCTGGTGGCCGGGGTGGTTACTATATTCGCCTCGGAGGGGACGATGGGCGCAATGGAACTCCCCTCGATCATCAGCCACATTCTGTCATACACAAGGATAGTCGGAATATTGCTTGCTTCAGTGATCCTGGCAGAGGTCATTGACATCATATTCCTCAAGGGTGTGGCCAAGTCCCCCCTCCTGGCAGTGGTCGGGGTCGTCATTCTTGTCGTCGGGCAGCTGTTCAACCTGATAATCGCTGTGTTTGAGCCGGGAATACAGGGCGCAAGGCTGATCTATGTGGAGTTCTTCTCCAAGTTCTACAAGGGAAACGGGAAGTATTTCAGGCCATTTTCAAGCCCCCGCAACTATACTGTGAAACAGTTCGATCTTGAGGGCAACGGCCCGGGGAATGAATGAATCATCCAGGCCCTGAAAAACAGGTAAGTGGTTTGGAGCGGTGAGCAGAAGACTGAAGCTGGCCTAGTCTGCCAGCTTCAGTATGCCCTTCACGGGCGCCACTCCCGGTATCTCCCAGTCATTCCACATCTCATCAACCCTCGCCTGGACAAGCTCAAAGTCCTCCTCGATGAAATGGGTGAACCGCCCCTGCTTCTCGATGTATTCCCTGACAGGCGTGCGCTTCTGCTTCCTTGCGTCATAGGTGTACCTGACCTCCCCCCTGACGATCTCATACAGCGGGAATATGCCCGTCTTTATGGCAAGCTGCCCCAGTTCCCCCGAATAGCGCGGGTGGTAGTCCCATCCCTTCGGGCAGGGGTCCAGCGTGTGTATGAGCGTCGGGCCTCCGGAGCTCAGCGCCTTCTTCACCTTGTTCATGTAATCCATGGGCGGCCAGGTGGCGCAGGCGGTGGCAACGTATCTGCAGTTGGGATGGCCCACAGCCATCATCGCCGCAACGTTCTTCTTCCACTTCGTGTGCATAATCCTCCTCGCCGACCCAGTAGGGCTGAATGTCGTCTGGGCACCGTAGGGTGTCAGGTTGGTGGCCTGGATATCCGTGTTTGCCGCAGACTCGTTGTCGTAGATTATGACAAGCAGGTCATAGTCTGAGTTCAGGGCACCGGAAATACCGCCCAGCCCCATGTCTCCACCGCCAAGGTCCCCGGAGAAGTTGATCACGTTTATCTTCTCATCCCTGATCTTGCCTTTTCTCATCAGCGCGCGAAGTCCCGCGGCCATTCCAACCGCCGAGGCCCCGCCGGCGCCGAGCTGGGTGTGCATCCACGGGACAACCCACGGCGTTGTCATGTAGCTGGTATTGGCTACGTACATGCATCCGGTAGCCCCGGTCACAACAGTCCTGGGCCCAGCTGCCTTGATGAAGTCACGCATGACAAGCGCTGACTCGCACCCCTGGCATGTCCTGTGGCCCGAAGAATAGAATTCCTCCAGGTCTATGCCGTGAACACTTGTGTAGAGTTTTGCATTGCCAAATTCCTTCCCGCCTTCATTTGATTCTGACATATTACTGCCTCCTGTTTTCGACTGCTGCTCCCTTCGTACCCTCTCTGAGGCCTATCCAGTGGATCTTCTCATCCATAGTGCTGCTCGAGGTCAGTTCCACCATCTTTGTCACATCCTCTATGGATATCTCGCGCCCGCCAAGCCCGGCTATGAAGTCCACGACCTTTGGCCTGTTGGCAGAGTCGTAGAGAGCTGCCCTGACCTCATTGTAGAGGACGCCGCCATCATCCGGTCCACCGTGAGCGAAATCCCTGTCTATCACTGTGACCCTTTTCGCTGCCGAAAGTGTCTTCCTGAGCTCCTCCGTAGGGAATGGCCTGAACCATCTGAGCTTGATGAAACCCACCTTCTCGCCCTTCTCCCTGAGCCGGCTCACAGCCACCTTGGCTGCCGAAGACACAGTGCCCATGCCTATCACGACTGTATCGGCGTCGGAGGTCATGTACTCGTCAAAGAAGGGGTTTGTGTACTTTGAGCCAAAGACGCTGTTGAACTCCCTGTATGCCTGGTAGATGACCTGCTTCGCCCTCTTCGCCGCCTCCCAGTTCTGCCTCCTGATCTCCATGCACCAGTCCTCGTTGATCTGGGGGGCTATTGAAACGGGGTTGTCCGGATGCATCACCCTCCTGCCAAGGCTGTACCTGGGGAGGAATCTGGAAACTGCCTCCTTTGTCGGAACCTTTATGATGTGTTCAGAATGCGTCAGATACCCGCCGTCCATTGCAACTGCGCATGGCATCATTACAGACGGGTCTTCAGCGACACGGTAAGCCACCAGTGTGGTGTCAAGCGCTTCCTGCGCGGTCGAGGCCCAGACGACAAGCCATCCCAGGTCCCTGACAAGCATCGCGTCATTATGTTCGACTCCGAAAGCGCCTGGATCGTCCAGCGCCCTGTTGCCGACGAGTGCAACCACGGGCAGCCTGTCGGTTGCAGTGGTCGCCAGAGCCTCCATCGCATACAGCCACCCGGTTCCGCTGCTGCCCACGAATGAACGGGCCCCTACAGAGGAAGCGTGCTTCCCTATCTCAAACTGGGAATGTTCTCCGTCGGCAATGATGTACTCCGCGTCAAACTTGCCGTCAGCAATGAACTTCGCCAGGCGGTCCATCACTCCTGTATACGGGCGGATTGGATACGCGGCGAATACGTCAACGTCCGCAAGGCGGACCGCCTGGGCCACCCCGTCCGTCCCTGAAGCCAGCTCCTCCCGTTCGTATACCTTCTCCTCTTTCAGACCGGCGGCCATTTACTTTCCCCCCTTCGGCTTGAAAGGCACGCTTTCCTTCCGCTCCAGTATGCGCTCACCCATGCCTGTCACAGGCGAGGGCACCTCCCTTGACAGTCCCTTTATTTCCTCCATTCTCCTCACATATTCCTCGGGATCCACGGTGTAATCCTCCCAGGGACTGCTGTTGCTGTCGAACTTCAGTTCATCAACCATCACTATGCAGTCGTCAACCGGGCAGACCTGCGCACACCTGCCGCAGCCTGTGCAGTACTCGTAATTGACATCAAACAGGCCGTCAGTTGTTGGATCGAAGCATTCGTCAGGGCAGTCGTACCAGCACAGTGTGCACTTGATGCATGTGTCAAAACGAATCACTGGCCTCTGTGATCTGCTGGTTCCCCTCCTGAAATCGGGATTCCTGTTCTGCCCCCTGGGACCCATCTTGAAGCCGCGTTTTACGCTCTTGACGGCCATGCCCTCGTCAAAATCCTGCCATGCCGGAAGTGCGGGCTTCTCATATGGCCATACCATCCCGTCATCCGGAGAAACCTCGCTGACAGCCACGGAGTCGTATGCCTCCCTTGCTGCTTCCACTCTCTTCTCGTCATTGAATTTCCCCCTGATGTACCTCACCACGCTCTCCATGTCCACGATATGAGGCGCCACCCTGGCTACTGCGGCCAGGACGCGGATGTCTGTATTGTCATCCCTCTGGTACCAGAGCCCGGCAAAACTCCGGTCTCCGGGAAGAACCGCCAGCCTGTAAGTGAATGGCCTTCTTTCCATGAGCTTCGCCAGTTCCGCCGGCTTTCTTCTTGACACGAACAGTATGGTGCCGCCCTCAACCACCTTCTGGTTTATCGGCCTGATGCCGTAGTGTCCCCATGGCTCCAGTCCTTTTGCCATTGTGTCGTCAAGGACAAGCACTACGTCTGCCTCATCGACGTCCATCTTCGCACTTGCGATCGCTTCAAGCTCCTCCTCTCCCAGGCTGCCCGAAACGATGGCAAAGTTTGCGCAAGGTATACCATTCCTCTGAGGATCATCACTGTACCTCCCGTTGGAAAAGGCGGTCTTCCCCTCAGAGTGCGCGGCGTAGACAATGCCATGTGAGATGTTGTACCCGAGCCTCTTCTGGAATATGCCCCTGTAATTGATTTCCACACGATAGACGTCCATGCCCTCTTTACCGGATTTGCGCGCTTCATTTTCTGCAACGTTCTGCGTCATTGGTATTTCCCCTTGATTGCGACAAACACCCGTGACCAGGATGGTTGAGCATCACTAACTACATTGGTTTGAACCTGTACAAGTTTACCTAAAAAGTTAATACCTCTCGCTGAGTTGGGAAGTCATGGTTCTGACAGAGATAGCGGTGCGGCAGTCTGACTGCCCCCATGTGGAAACCAGCAGGAGATTTTCCAATACATACATACTGATAATGAACACCCAGCTCAGCGGGGACAGGCAGAAGATGTTCTCCATCTTCTACTCCTCAGACACCGAAGAGCTGGATGGCGCACTTTCATTCTTCTCGTCCCACAGGAGGGTGGGTGAATTCACGCTCCTTTCCAGGAAGAACGGGATTGCCACCGCCTTCTATGAGACCAAGGCCACATCCATGTTCCTGAAGCTTGGCACGGCAGGATTCAGGATACATCCCGTGGTTGTCCACAAGGGGATAGAGAAATGGTTTTTCATTAGCAACAGCCCCGACGGGCCGACAGCCGAACAGGTCAACGACAGGTTCACCAAGGTGGTATCGCTCAAGAACATCACACAGGAGGAATTCATTCTTGAATACCCGTCTGTGTTCTATGAACTGCATGCGCTGAAGCTGCTAGGCAACCTGTCGGAGAAGGATATTGAGCTGTTCAAGGCGGCCTCTGACGGAGGATTTTTTGACTGGCCGAGACATACATCGCTGACGAAACTCAGCAGGAAGCTGAGCATGTCAAAGAGCACTCTGAGCTATCACGTGAGAATGATAGAAAAGAAGATGGCAGGAATACTTGCCGAACAGATAGGCGTGTGAGGTGAAAGGGCGGCCAATAACGATTAGTGCCTCCTGGCACCTTCGGCCCTTACCGCAAAGGCAGCCGAGGAAGCTGCAAGGGTTAACGCGGACAGTATGGCGAATGCGGTTGAATAGCTTCCTGCGAAGGCTGGTTCTGCAAGCAGCCCGGAGGCAAGGGGTCCCGCGGCCGAGCCCAGGCCTATGGCCGCCCAGATGACTCCATTGCCGGCAGCCCGCTCTTCCGGCTGTAGCAGGTTGAAGGCTATCGGAAGCAGTATTGGGAAGCCGCTGTATGCAAATGCTCCGAAGAGGACAAGGAATGCAAGGGAGTAGGGGTAGAGTGAAGATGTTGAAAGAAATGCCAGCATGAACACCCCCGAACCGGCGGTAGTTATGAACAGGCTCGCCCTCCTTCCCAGGCGGTCCGACATCCTGCCAAACAGAGGCTGCCCGACTACGGGACCGGAGAGGACGAGCGTCATGATTATCCCAAGCTGAATTCCGTATGAGGCGAACCCTCTCCCAATGAGGTATGTGGGCAGGAATATCAGAATCCCGGTGCCGGAGATGTTTCTGACCACCGTTATGGCCACCAGCACCCAGATCTTCCTCAGGATTGGACCAAAGGGAATCCTCCCCCTGCCAGTGGATGCCGGAGAGCGGCCAACGACCGTCTGCCCGAAAAAGGACAGGACCACGGCGGCCACTGCCAGGCCCGCAATGCCCATCACAAGCATTCCCAGAACCGCAGAGTAGTGGCGGCCATATGCGATGGCCAGGTAGAAGAATATGGATGTCGAGATTACCGAGAAGAGTGCCCTACCCAGGCTGCCTGCGGTGCCATTGATTCCCAGGGCCATTCCATGCACCTCCTCGTCGAAGGAATCCTGTATTATGCTGGCGCCCATGGGGTGGAAGAAGCTTGAGCCAAAACCAGCTGCCGATGCGGAAAGCAGCAGCAGCTCATATGAAATTGACGGGAGCACTCCGGACGGGATGAGTGCGGCGCCCATTCCCATCGTACCAAGAGACAGTATGATCAGACCGTATCCCATCCACCTGCCGGTATTGCCGCTTCTGTATGCCCTGGCCGAAACAAGTGGCGATGACAGGGAAGAAAGAGCATAGAATGCAGCGGCTATGGCACCGTACAGTATGCTCGAAGTTACAAGGAATGTAAGCAGCGGAAAAAAGAGAGGGAGGACTGCAGACAGGCCGTCATTCACGAAATGTGAAACAGAGGTCAGGACGAGTACGCGGGCCTGCTCTGTCTTCATTGCAAGCTGCCCTCAGTACGTATAGAATCCTTCGCCTGACTTCCTGCCGATCCTGCCGGCGTTGACCATATTCACAAGGAGCGGGCATGGCCTGTACTTGGGATCCCTGAATCCCTCATAAAGCACTTTGAGTATGTCCAGGCAGACATCCACTCCTATGAAATCAGCCAGTTCCAGCGGACCCATTGGATGGTTCATTCCAAGCTTCATTACCCTGTCTATGTCGTCGCGCGAGGCGACACCCTCCATCAGGGCAAATGCCGCCTCGTTGATCATAGGCATCAGCACGCGGTTGGAAACAAATCCGGGGTAGTCGGCTACGCTGACAACCTCCTTTCCCATCCTCCTGCCCGTCTCCATGGCCTTGCTCGCAGTCTCATCGCTGGTGAGGTATCCGCGTACCACCTCCAGAAGTTTCATCACAGGGACGGGGTTGAAGAAGTGCATGCCGATGAATCTCTCTGGATGAGACACGCTGCCTGAGAGGCGTGTTATGGAGATGGATGATGTATTGCTGGCTACAACAGCCGACTCGCTGACCGCCGCACTGATGCTCTTCAGCGCTTCGGACTTCACACTTTCCTCCTCGAATACAGCCTCTACCACAACTCCGCAGTCTGAAAAGTCAGAGGTGGACGTGGAGTAAACTATCCTGGAGAGGACGGCTGCCGCACCGTCGCTGTCCATCCTGCCTGAATTCACCCTCCTTTCAATACCTGCCTCCACCCTCTTCCTTCCCTTCTCCAGAAGGGCTCCGCTGACCTCCACACCAACTACTTCAAAGCCAGACTCGGCGGCTGCCTGAGCGATGCCGCTGCCCATTGTCCCCAGACCCAGAACCCCCATTCTCTTCATCAGTACATCTCCACCAGCATGGAAACCGCATTTCCGCCGCCTAGACAGAGCGTCGATACGCCGCGCTTCTTTCCCCTCTTCTTCATGGCATAAAGGAGTGTTGTAAGGATGCGCGCACCGCTGGCGCCAAGTGGATGACCTAGGGCAACCGCCCCGCCGTTCACATTGAATCTGTCCTCCGCTACACCCAGCTCCCGCATTACAGCTGAAGAGGCTGTTGCGTACGCTTCGTTGTGCTCCACCAGGTCAATTTCGCCCATATCAAGACTGTTGCGGCGAAGCAGCTCTCTCGTTGTTTCTATCGGTGCCTCCATGACCCACTCCGGCCTGGTGCCTCCTGTATTGTAGTCGACTATCCGGGCCATTGGCTTTATTCCCAGCTTCTCAGCCCTGCTCAGAGACATGACGACAAGCGCGGAGGCGCCGTCGCTGAGCTGTGACGAGTTTCCGGCGGTGCAAATACCCCCCTGCTTGAACCGGGACTCCAGTCTTGCCAGTTTTGCAAGGGTGGTGTCAGGCCTTGGCCCCTCATCCCTGGAGACTGCCACCTTCTCCCTGCCTCCTCCTGCGTCCACTGGAACTATCTCATCGCTGAAGAGGCCCTCGCTGGTTGCATCAGAGGCTTTCTTGTGGCTCCTGTAGGCAAACCTGTCGGCTTCCTCCCTGGTTATGCCGAACCGTTCTGCCACGATCTCCCCCGTGATAATCATGTGCATTTTGTTATAGGAATCCCAGAGCCCGTCGTGTATCATGGAGTCCACAAGCGGGACATCGCCGTATTTGTTTCCCCAACGTGTTTTAATGGAGAGGTAAGGTGCCATGCTCATGTTTTCGATGCCGCCCGCAACCACCACATCATGCTCCCCCAGCCTGACGGAGTTTGCTGCCAGCATAACGGCCTTCAGGCCCGAACCACATACCTTGTTGACTGAAAAGGCACCTGATGCGTAGGGTATGCCAGCCCCTATGGCACACTGCCTGGCAGGCGATTGCCCCAGACCTGCAGACAGGACATTGCCAATGATTGTCTCCTGAACATCTGACGGGGATATCCCCGCACGTTCAATGGCGGCTCTGACTGCTGCAATGCCAAGTTCGACAGCGGATGTCTCCCTGAAAGCGCCACCGAACTTGCCTATGGGAGTTCTGGCGGCAGATACGATGACTGCTTGGTTAGGTTCCTGCGTCGTTGACCACCTGACATGACTCTGGCAATCCCCCTTTAATAGCATTTCCATGGAAGGGAGAGGGGCAGCGGTTCATCTGCTGCCGCCGGCCACATACACCGCTTCCCTCTCAGGAGGTCTCGAAAGATGCCTCCTGGAGGAGGCTGCTACGGAATAGAGCCCGGGCGATACTGTCCGCTCCTCCTCCCTGAATACCGATTCCGTCGAACGCGTTCCACAGGCTCTGCACCTGTACCAGGCTCCGCTGCCGGCTGAATGCATGCGCCTTCCGCACTCGGGGCAGGAGGGATTGGACTCCTTGACAAGCTTCTTGGCCAGTGCCCTGACTGCCATCTTCTCAAGGTTGAAGGTTATGCCGATCTTTCCCTGTTTCATACTGCCCCAGACATCGATGATGTCGCCTGGTATCAGCTGTTTGACTGTGTTCCTGAATTCCTTCGTCTCCTCGAATGCCGCACAGGTGATAGCGCCGTGGCTCGTAGTCAGTTCAAGGAATACATGCCCTCCCTCGGTTGTTCTTGGCATGCCCGCCACGGTGCCTCGAATGAAATAGGACTTGAAGAGCTCAAGACCTCCATCGGGAGTGGTTATATGGTCGTCTGTTCCCTGGTTAGTCTCGAAAATAAGCCACCTGTCGCGCGGTTCACTCCCAACAGATTCCATTGCGCTTTCCAGCACGGACGGATCGTTGCCACGTATGCCGAACAGCACAGGGCATGGTGAGGCGGGCGCTATGCAGGAGTGCCTGTTTACAGGGTCGTAGTTGCTGAAGGTGGAAGGGAAGAGCGCGCTTAGCTTTGCACTGTCTGCTGCATTGACCTCTCTGGCGGTGCCCCACCTTTCCCTCTGCCTGTAACTTATAATCTCATAGCTCCTGTCACGCGGAACCCATGAAATGGATGCGGTGGCCCCGATAATGCCGCGCCCGCTCTTCCACTTCCTGTAAATGCCCCCTGCCTCTGAAAGGAAATGAAGCGCCATATCATCGCTAACCAATTCGCGTACCGCCTTCCAGTAGATCTGCCCGTCTGGCCTGAGTTTGCTTACAACCACTGCCGGGTTGGTATTGGCGTCATGGAAGGCGGCCAGCCGCTCAACAACGCGCGATGCTGCCTCCAGTACCTCCTCCTGGCAAGGTGCCTCGGAGGAAGGGGTTTCTGAAGACATCACACGCCTGCCTCCGATCATCCCTATTGGGACTGCATCTGACCGCTCACCTATTATGGCCATTGAAAGGGCTCCATTGCCACGAGTCTTCCATGGGATGTTGGGATTCAGTCTCACCAGGCGCGGGAAACCAAGCAGCACGGGGAAATCAAGTTCCCTGATCAATTCTGTAAGCAGGTAAGTGGTGCACATTCCTGTTGCAGAATCCGTGTCATCAACTCCGATGAAAAGTGCCATGGATTCATCTCCGTTCGGGCGCAGCAGCAAGTGATATTGTGTTACGCAGGCATGCAGCTGGCTGACGCTCATCATCCGGTGAATCATTTATATACACTATGCAGCTAGTAGGCTGATATTCCTCGCCAGAAACGGTCCGAACACAAGGAAGAGATGTCAGAATGGCCAAATCCTTCACCAGAGAGTACAGGTTTGAACTATCAACTGTGATGCTTGCCGCCGGCATTGTGGTGACATTTATAGGATCTATAGGTGTCTTCCTGCCCAGGCTGCCGGACTGGTTGCTTGCATTTGAACCCGCGATAAGCGGCTCAGGCAACTGGATTTACTGGTACCTTGTCCTGGGACCGTTACTTCTGCTGGCGGGCGGCTGGTGGTTGTACGACTCCATGAGAAAGATATTCTCCCTCAGAAAATACCTGAAGATAGACAGCAAGGCGAAATTTGTAAAGAGTCTGGATGATATTGAATATCTGGCATGGGTGCTGCCACGAAAGTATGAAGAGCAGGTGCTGGAGAAGAAGAGACAGTTCAAGATGTAGAGTCCTTCATTTCCTGTGGAAAGAGTCAACTGCCGGTGAACTGTAAATGATAAGTAAGATAAAAAATAACATGTCATGTTCCCAGCAGTTTTCACGGTTTTGAAGTGAAGTCGCCGCGTTCTGGAAATTACACCCCGACTATTTCTCCAGTGGAAACAATGGACTCTCTAACCTATTTCTCCCGACGGCGGGTTTCAAAATGTTTCACAGGAAATCCCTTCGCTGCCACCACAGCGGGATAAAATATTAGTCACGTTAATGGATAAAAAAAACGTTTTAGTATTACTCAGCTTCTACCCTCCCTTTACCCTCTAATTCTACACAGGAGCATTGAGTTTGGATGAGTGAGCAGAAGGTTGTCCACGAGACGGTTGCAAGAGCGAACGTCTTTGACAAGTACATTTCCTCGGAGACCATATTCAAAAGCAACAGGGAAATGCTCCGCCCATCTTACATACCGAAGATTCTTCCACACAGGGAGAGGGAAATAGATCAGCTGGCAGGTATTGTTTCTACCGGCCTCAGGGGTGACAGGCCGTCGAATGTACTCATCTTCGGAAAGACGGGAACGGGCAAGACGGCTACAGTCAAGTTCATCGCAAACGAAGCTGCCCGCGTCAACTCTGCCGGGTCAGGAATAGATTTCATATACGTCAATTGCTGCGAGGTGGATACAAATTACAGTGTCCTGCAGCACATGGCAAACAAGTTCATCGAGAATCCTGAGGAACGTGCTCCATACAACGGGTGGAGCATAGAGCGTGTATACTCCCTCTTCAAGGAGATGGTGGATAAGCAGAAGAGACTCCTGATTGTAGTTCTGGATGAGCTTGACAGGCTAGTATACAAGACAGGAGACGATCTGCTCTACAATCTCTCGAGGATAAACGATGATCTGGTAAACTCAAAGGTCTCCCTGGTTGGAATTGCCAACGACCTGAAGTTCACAGACTTTCTTGACGCAAGGGTGAAGAGCAGACTTGGTGAAGAGAGGATTGTGTTCTCACCGTATGACGCAAAGGAACTTTCTGACATCCTGAAAATAAGGGCGGACATGGTATTTGCCCAGGGGGCTCTGTCTGATGACGTCATTCCGCTTTGTGCAGCACTTGCAGCTCAGGAGCATGGGGATGCCAGAAGGGCACTGGAACTGCTCAGGGTGGCCGCCGAGTCAGCAGAAAGGGAAGGCAGAAGCATTGTCTCTGCCGGGGACGTGCTGCAGGCAAAGAACAAGATTGAGCTTGACACGGTGACAGAGACAGTGAAGACACTGCCGTCCCAGTCGAAGATGCTGCTGCTTTCCATGATAATCTATGCTGAGAAGAGGCGTATCATGACTACAGGCGACATATACGGCACCTACAGGAACCTGTGCAATTCTATTGGCGTCCAACCCCTTACGCAGAGGCGCATTGGAGACCTGATTTCTGAACTTGATATGCTTGGAATAGTTCGTGCCCGCGTCAGGTCGTTCGGAAGGGGCGGAAGAACAAAGGAGATTGAGCTTTCGGTGCCGCTGAACGAGACCAGGGAGCTTCTCGTTGATGACGAACTCCTCAGCTCATACAAGAATGCCAGGGCGAAATTCCAGACTACGCTCATCTGAGCGCTAACCACCATTCCTCTCCTTTCTCTCGCCCATGTACCAGAACAGCAGTTCAAGTCCGACCGGGGCGGCAACCACAGCGCTGACTATTGCTATCAGCGCGTCGATGCTGTTCGCGGGCGTGCCCGCAGGGATGCCGCCGTCGAAGAAGAGTTTTATCAGCCCGACGTAGGGGAGATCTCCAACCGCAATGCCGTCTATCCATGACATTTTGACAGGAAGTGGAAAGATGCCCAGAGACTGGTCGGTGGAGTTGATGCCGTACGCCGCGTGGTTGTGGTCTCCCATTGTTATGAAGCCGCTGTAGTGTGCTGTGCCGATGAACGTGCTGACCGGAATGATGACAGGGGTATGCGGATATCCGACATCCTGTATGTATATGTCGTACCTGATGTTGTACAGGCCGTGGGTATGTCCGGAAGGGGCCATCACATACCAGTCAGATTGCGGCAGATTGGCCAGGGACGGCACATCATACCCTCCGCCAGAGGCATTGTATTCCAGGTATACTATGGCCCTGTGTATTATGGGGGTCACGCTGTAGCTGCCATATGGCCTGTAGATTATGACGTTGCCAAACTCTCCATAAGTGGAAACACCTGACACGCTGGCCGAAACATATGTCTGTACCTGGGAAGGCGAAGTCACCTTCTTCACCATCACTACATCACCTATGTTCAGGTCTCCGAGGTATGCGTATGTGGAACTATGCTGCATGCTCCCTGACTCCACAACCACCATTGGAGGCCAGTTCCCGGTATAGAGGTAGAGGCCAGAGAGTATGATGCCTACAGCCAGAAGGGCTGCGGCAACGGGCTTGACCCACTCCCAGACACTCACCTCGTCTCCACTCATCGGGCTAAAAAACAGGTTGCAGTATATTACACTGCACCTGCCGGCTGCCGGCGGTGATAGCGCCGGTCTGCCTGCAAGTTATTTAACATTCACGCGGATAGCGTATCCGAATGGCAGATCAAGATCCCGGACAGAAGAAGTACAGGACGCCCAGGGATATCTATTACATGAAGCTGGCGTACGTCATTTCTGAAAGAAGCACCTGCATCAGAAATGGAAGACAGATAGGCGCTGTCATAGTGAACGACATGAACCACATTGTAAGCAGTGGTTACAACGGGAATCCGCGCAGCATGCGCCATTGTGAGGAGATAGGCTGCATCAGGGACATACTGCAGATTCCCTCTGGAACAAAGATGGAAATATGCACCGCCGTCCATGCCGAGCAGAATGCGATAATACAGGCGGGGCCTGGTGCTCTTGATGCCACAATTTACTCCACGATCCTGCCCTGCAACACCTGCGCGAAGATGATTGTTAATGCGGGAATCAGGCGGGTGGTCTACTGCGAGGACTATCCGGAGCATATGGGTATAGAACTCATGCGTGAGCTCGGGGTGACCGTGGAGAGGGTGGAAGTCGAGAAACCGCCCAGGATCACCTGACCGCCCCCCCCCGTGTGGAGAGTAAAGCTTATTGTCCCTTCACACATCCTGCAGATGTTGTTTGTATGAGCGGCGGCGGCAAGCTGAAGGCAAGCGTGGAGTCATACGAAAAGGAGATGACAGTAGCACTTGGGGATATGATTTCAATTCCTGCCATAAGTCCCGAGTCTGGCGGAGAAGGCGAGTGGGACAGGGCGGAATTCCTGGAGTCGCTGCTGAAGGAAAACGGCATAACTTCAATTGAAAGGTGCGATGCACCCGACAGGGCGGCAAAGAAGGGCAGGAGGCCAAACGTTATTGCCACAATAGGCAGCGGCGGCAAGGCACTCTGGGTTATTTCCCACATGGATACCGTCCCTGCCGGCGATCGCGGCCTCTGGAAGACAGATCCGTTCAAGCCCGTTGTGAAGGGAGGGAAGATATACGGCCGCGGGTCGGAGGACAACGGCCAGTCGCTGATAGCATCCATTTTCGCAGCCCGGGCCGCACTCGAGTCCGGAGAGGTCGCATCCGTAAAGCTTGCTATTGTCGCAGATGAGGAACTCGGGAGCGCGAAGGGAATAACGTATGTCGCCTCAAGAAACAAGTTCTCGAAGGGGGACGAATTCCTGGTTCCCGATGCCGGAAGCAGGACAGGAGACGAGATCGAGATTGCGGAAAAGCACTCCCTGTGGGCAAGGGTGCGCACCAAGGGCGCCCAGACACATGCCAGCACCCCCAACACAGGAATAAACGCCAAGGTCGCCTCCTCGAGGTTTCTGGTGTTCGTAAGGGATTATCTCTATTCCAGATACGGCAGGAGGGATGACCTCTTCCAGCCCGTGCCCTATTCAACCTTTGAACCGACGAAACAGCAGGCGAATGTGGATAATGTGAACACCATTCCTGGTACAGACGAGTTTTACATTGACTGCAGGATACTTCCGTCCTACAGCCTTCCAGCAATCCTTGCCGACATACGCGGCATAGCCGAGGTGTTCTCAAGGCAGACAGGAGCCACCATTACGGTAGAGGCGTTCAGGAAGAGCATAGCCGCAAAGCCCACATCGAGAGACAGCGTGATTTCCGTGAAGGTCGCGGAAGCCGTCAGGAAGGTGAGGGGAATTGAGCCCAGGTTTGTCGGCATAGGCGGTGGCACCTGCGCGAACATAGTAAGGGCCCGTGGATTCCAGGCCGCTGTCTGGAGCACCGAGGACGGAATGGCCCATCAGCCGAACGAATATTCCATCATCAGGAATATGGTGGGCGATGCCGGCGTCATGGCTGCAATGTTCGCCGCCTGATGCCATGCAGAGCCCGTTCAGGCCGCCGAAATGAGCCTCTGAGCCATCCAGTCGGGATCAAAGGGCACCAGATCGCCGTACTTCTGGCCCGTTCCAAGGAATACTATCGGCTTCCCCACGGTCTTGGCGATTGAAAGTGCGCTTCCCCCCTTCGCATCCGCATCGATCTTTGTCAGGACAACCATGTCTATGCCAACTGCCTGATCAAACGATTTCGCCTGCTCCACCATGTCGTTCCCTGCGAGCGAGTCGCCTACAAAAACAACAAAACGCGGGTCCGCAACGCGCCTGATCTTCTTCATCTCGTCCATGAGATTGCTGTTGGTCTGCATCCTCCCCGCAGTGTCAATCAGGACGAAGTCCCTGTGCCTTGCCCTCGCGTGTTCAACGGCATCGAAGGCCACAGCGGCAGCATCCCCCCCGTGCTCATGTGAAACAACCCTGATGTCCAGGGCATCGCCATGTATCTTGAGCTGTTCTATCGCCCCCGCCCTGAAGGTATCGCCTGCCGCTATCACCACGGTGTTGCCCCTCTCCTTCAGCATGGATGCAAGTTTGGCAATGACTGTTGTCTTGCCCGTCCCGTTGATTCCAACGAACATGATAACAACCGGCTTTTCGGGAGCGGTCACTGTACTGTAAAAGTCCATTGTGTTGGCAGACAGAATGGATTTCACGGATGCCCTCAGGGATTTTTCGATCTCATCCTCCAGGTCGAACCCCTTGGCAATCTTCTTCCCCCTGAGGTTTTCGCGCAATTCTCCTATGATTGTTTCTGCGACAGGCTCTGCGACATCAGATTCAAGGAGTGCCATCTCAAGGTCCCAGCATATCTCCTCAAGCTTCTCCTCCCTGATCCTCTTTCCCTGTTCTCCAATAGGTCCGGTCGCTTCGCCGTCTTCGCTCTTCCTGAGGAGTCCGAGCTTCTTCTTTAGGGCTGTAAACATTTGTCAACCCACTCGTCCCTGCTCCTTCCTTGCCTCTTCCTCCACCATTGCCTGAAGCGTGTTAAGCTGGTTCTGCATTTCAGACATCCGCTGGTAGACTTTCTGGGAGGCGTCAACGAGTTCCTTGATCCTGCCGTCCACAATCTCCACTATTCTGTCCACGGGCTCCTCGAAAGTATATCCTGCCGCGGTGTAGACCAGCCCTCTTCCGGTATTCACAATTCTGGCAGGGAGGTATACGCCGCCGCCAACGGACACCATCATCTCAGTATCGGTTGCGGAAGAGGTGTACTGCCTTGCTGTTTCCTTTGCCCTTGAGAAATCATTTACCGAATCCTGAATGAGCTGCAGCTGCCCAGACAGGCTCTCTATCTGCTCCTTCAGGTTGTCCATGACAGACAGAGTCTGCCTGAGCTCATTCTCATTCAAAGTTTCGCACCCACCTGGTGCCTGACCACCACATCCGTTATCTGCTTGCCGCTTATCTCTCCAACGGCTTCAATGTTTATGGATCTCCTGGGCGTCCTGTGTCTGCTGCCCAGAATGGTCATGACCTTTTCCTCCGCTCCCTCTGCATCCTCAGAGGCAACCTGCAATGAGAATTTCTGCCAGGTTCTGTCACCTACCTTGAATGTACCCTTTACTTCGAACGCTTTCATCGTGATCACGGTGCACATTGACTAACTGTAACTGTAATTAAACGTTTTCTAGCCAAAGGGGGCCGTCTATGCAAATATCGTAGCCGGCCTGAGCTCCTTCATCTTTGACCTTGAATATGCCGCCATGTACCCAGAAACTGGCACAGCTGCAGCCGCCATGAAAAGCGCATACATCAGCGATGGCATTGCCTTCATTCCAAGCGTGTAGCTCGCGCTTACCGTCCCACCGCTTGGAAACATGACAACAAAGTACCTGGAGTTCAGGGTAGGGAAGATGTCAACAGTCACGCTGTTGCCCGGTGTCACATGGTTGGTCCCGGGGTTTATGCTGGCCTGCATCAGCGCGCTCTCATTTGCCTCCTGGTTAGTGGCCCCCGCGGCATTGTAATCCCCGGCGGGAACAATCGCGAAGGTCAGGTTCCCCGCACCTGTGTTGGTTATTGTAATACTGCTGACGGAGTTCAGGGCCAGTAAGTTGCTGCTCTGGAATTCGACAGTGCCCAGCTGGCCGTGGACGTTTCCAGACATGTTAAGCACGGGTGTAAATGTGAATACTATCAGTACGGCAGCGAGCACAGCTGCAACCGCTATCAGTGCGACAGATCCCCTGAACCGCTTCCTTGCTATCAGGAACTTCGCACCGCTTCTCTTTCCGTACACTATGCACAGCCGGAAGAAGAATATCCTCTCTATTGAGACTATGAGAAGCAGTATTGAACCCAGGAAAACCGCGTTGTATATGGGAAAATAAACCGGTCTGAGCGACAGCCCGTTCAATACAACCACGTAGAAAGCAAAGAGAGCAATGGCTGCACCCTGCAAGCCGAAGAGTAGACCCCTGGTGGTAAGTATTCTCGCCAGGCGTGGATCGTTTTCAATTTCCATCGCTTTCATTCGATACGGGTCGTGATTTGATTGCGGTTTTTAAATACGTTTGCCGACGATTATCATGGGGAAGAGGGCCCTTCTACCCTGTCCCCCCTGGAGGCTGAAGCCTTACCTTCCTCCTCAGAATAAGGAAGATCGCAGTCCTCAGGGGGATTTCATTGGCACCCTCTTTCACAGGCACTGATTCGCCTCCCACGGGCTCTGAAAGGAACGCCTTTTCGGAATAGACTGTAACCGGATGGTCGGGAAAGTCCGCAACGGCATCCCTGAGCGGTTCAAAATCCGTCAGCTCATCACGCTTCAGAGTCACAACCTTGAGCGAACTCTTCCCGTGGAGGCTGCCGGGCAGGCGTATAAGCCTGTGCGTATCGCTTGTGACAGGCTCATCTGTCTGCCCTGCCATGGTCAGAACAGTCCTCTTCTGGACAAGCGCCGTGAATGCCCTGATATCCTCCTCCCTGTCAGTGAGGACTTCAAGCACACTCTCAGTCTGAATCCTGTCCTTCCTCCCCTCCTCGAAGAGTGCTGAGTACAGGCGCGCAGCCTGCTGCTTCTTCACTCCGCTGCTCACCAGCATGGCCAGAGCCTCCTCCTTCGGCACGGACTGCAATTCGAGGAGAAGGGAATCCATCGCCCTTCTCGCCCTCCCGTACCAGCCACCCTCGGAAATCTCCGGAAGCTTTGTCATCTTCAGCGGTCTTCCGCTGCGTGCCTCGTCCACAACTGTAGATGAGAAGAGGATGCCCAGATCGAGCTCTGTGGCTGTTATGTAGTCCACAATTTCCCTCCTTTCATGGCTGCCCAGTTTCCTCACGCTGTCTGCATACACATGGATGTGGTATCCGCGGCCGCCGGAGAACACGATTTCAGTCTCCTTTTCGCTAAAGCCCAGATCCGAGCAGACGAAATCATCGTATAGCCTTATCATCTCCTCCTTGACCCTGGCCAGCATCTTTTCATAGGGAAGGCCTTCGGACCCTTTCACATGGTCCGCGTCCAGGTCGAATATCAGGTCAGCACCCAGCCATCCTTTTTCAGCCATTGTGTGAGCAGCGGGCATTTCATAATAGGCGGTGGAGTAGTATGCATGCGAGGGAGCTTTGCCTGCAAGGTATTTCTGCAAATCCGCACGGTCATTGAAGCCCACATGCCTGTGCACGTATCCCCTGTCGAAGAACATGAATCCAAATTCCCTTGAACTGAATCCAGGGACTTCAGCGACCGGATGTGAACCGTAGTAGCTGGCAAACTGCCTTGCTGCAAACAATAGCTCCTGCGGCACCGACTGCTGCGCTGCTGCCATTCAATCGCCATGCTTCCGAAGAGGTTTCCTGATTTAACCTATTCTGCTGGTAAAGCGTTAGGCACCGTCGCTCATGCCCCGTAAGTGCTGCTGATAAGATCAAGGGTCCCGTATACATCATACCCCGCCTTCGCAACTATCCTGTCCGCTGTTACAACCTTCTTCATCCCGACGAACCGTCTAGAGAAGAAGAACAGGTAGGAGTACGTTCTGGTTGTCAGTGATAATATGGCTCCCTTCTCGTGCAAGAGGAGCTTCAGCGTATGCCTCTCCGAGATGAATTTCAGCGGCAATGCCAGCATCTCCGGTGCTTTCAGGGAGGAAAAGGGGTGCAATGCGTATTAACCTTGTCCATTCCCTGCCGGTTCATGAGGCTCAACTGCGCTGGTGTAAAATTTCTTTATCTACACCGAACGCCCTAGAGGGACGGCTGCCTATGCCTGCACCTGACAAGTTCACGATCGTTGTTCCCACACACAGCCGCTACGGCCGGTTATCCGCGCTGCTTGACAGCATTGACAGGTGCTCTCCGGAAAACCTGTCAGAGGTCATAGTTGTAGACGATTCAGCGGTGAAGCAGGATATTGGGCCGCACCTGTCTTCATCGCCTGTGAGGCACCTGAAACTGGACAGGCGTGTTTACATTTCCAGGGCAAAAAACCTGGGATGGAGGATGGCATCGACTGAATTCATCTACTTCATTGATGATGACAACATAGTTGGCAGGGAAACATTCGACCCCCTGACCAGGAATATGATTCTCCACCCTGGTGCAGCCGCCATAATGCCAGCCGTCCTGTACAAGGGGGATCCCTCGCTTGTATGGGTCTACGCTACTCCTTTCTCGAAAGGACAGTGGTCGCATGAACTCGTTGGCAGGAACAAGAAACGCCAGCCTTCCCTTGAGGGAAAGCTGCTTCAAACTGACGCCCTTCCTAATGCCTCCCTTGTACGCCGTTCCGCACTTCTGGAAACAGGAGGCTTTGACGAGGCTCTCAGCATTAACAGCAGCGCCTATTTGTGCGCAACCTTCCGCAGATCAGGCTGGGATGTGCTTGCTGACACGGGCTCGTTCATCTACCATGACGTCCAGCTTCCTGGAGGCAAGGCTTTCTGGGCAAGCCACGGGATGCAGGATCCGTTCCGTGTGAAAAGGGAAATAGGAGACTGGTATCTGCTGATGCGCAGGCTGCACCCAGGCGCGCGTTTCTTCAGGCCCGAGGCATTCCTGCGCTCAATGAAGTTTGTGCTTCCAAACTCGGCCGCCTATCTTGCCAACGGAGGAGATAGGCGGCGATTACTGATGCTCAACATGATAGCCGGGACACTTTACGGTCTGAAGAGGACAGGACGGCCTGTCCCCGGTCCCCAAGGCGGGAAGGGCGATGCCGGGACATGATTCGCTGAGAAAGCACGGATGGCCTGACGGACACACGGGTGATGGTTATTACAGGAGGCTCGAAGCGAATTTCGACTGGTACTCCGCGGAATACGACGCATCCATCGCAGGGAATATCATTGAGGGTTACCTTCGAAGCGTCTCAACCAAGACGCTGGAGTCACTCTTCAGGGAAGGTGATCGCGTTCTGGAAGTGGGCTGCGGGACGGGCATCGAGACTATTGAAATGCTCAAGCGTGGCGTCCATGTTCATGCCGTTGACATTTCATCCAGGATGATTGAAAGGCTCAGCCGCAAGGCGGAAGAGGCAGGCCTGGGGTATATGCTTTCTGTTTCAAGGGGGCGGGCATCAGGAATAGCCTCCATCGGCAAAGACCGCGGCCTGTTTGACGGGGTGGTGACAACCTTTGGAGCATTCAGTTCGGAACCGCATATCGGCGATTTCATTTCCGGGGCGCATGCAATTCTGAAGCCTGGAGGACTGCTGGTTGCAGGTTTCTGGAACAGGTTCTGCCTGTTTGAAATGCTGCTGTACGGCATGGAGCTTCGGCGCAGAAGGCTGTCGGAGAGGATGCGTGGCCTTTCAACGCGCGGTAACTGCAGGTTTTCGCTTGAAACAAGATCCTATTCCGTCCATGACTTCCGCAGGCTTACCGATGGTATGTTTTCAACCGTCATGGTGAAAGGGCTGCCTGTCCTGTCTCCTCCCCCCGACTTTGCCCGCAGACTCGAGAGGTGGGGCGGCCTGCTCCCGTTGCTGCTCAGGCTGGATGAACGTGTCAATGGTCTCCCCATCCTTAACAGGCTGGGAGACTATTTGCTGGTGGTAGCCAGGAGGAAGTTGAACTGACCTCCAGTTCCACGCATCATGACCGACGCATTCAGTGCACGAATCTTATAATCAGGACAAGCACAACGGGCAGTGCAATTATGACGGCCAGGATGAGCCAGGATAGCGGGTTGGCGAAGTTGAATGTCCAGCCGACGCCGAACCGCTTTGGAACCAGTATTGCCCTGTCGCCACGGTTGAAATATACCGCTCCCGCCTTCCACACCCTGTCGTCATCAACATTCGCTATGCCGGTGCCCTGCTCGTTTGCGGAAGGTTTCAGCCTGCTGCCGTATTGCCCTGCGCGCATCATCGGAATGGTAAGGCCGATGACACCAACAAGGGACGGGATAACCGTCAGTGCAGCATCCGCCCTGGGGATGACACCCCAGATGGAAAACTGGGAAAGCATAAGCGTCAGGCCGATGAAGAAGGACATGAGGAGCATCATCCTTGCAGCTATTGACTTGAATCTGTTCTGCTGCCAGAGTGAAGTCGACGGTGCGTGCGACTCTATGGATCTTCTCGTGCGTACAACTGCAGCGGCTATGCCTGTGAACATTACCAGAAGAACCGCCTGCATTATGATGCCTGTGAAAGCCTCCGGAGACGACTTCGATGCAAAGCCGTTTGCCTGCCCGGAAGCAGTGAAATGCACCGGTATGATCGAAGGGAGGGAGGGGTATACATCGACGCCAACCACAACCGTCAGCAGAAGAACCGCCACAGCAGGAAGCATGTAAAGGAAGTTCACCCTCGGCTCCGCGCCATCCTGCACCTCCACAAATGTCTGCTGGCTCACCCCGCTGAACCATCCCTCACTGTTCTTCAGCCTGATCAAACCGCGCCTGACGCGCAGATAGTTTGGGAATGATGCTGCCAGCACAGCAACGGGCGCAGCAGTCATCAGCCAGGATACGCCCTCGATCAGGGGCAGCAGTACCAGGCCAAGGAACGCACCGGCCGCAATGAGCAGCTGGACCATAACGAAGGAGCGTCTTGGTTCAAGAACCTCGCTGCTGCCTATCTTGTCAGGTGGTATCCTGACCCCGAACTGTATGGATTTCGGGGTCAGCCACGGCATGACTGCCTCTGCAACACTGATAAAGAGCCAGACTATCAGGCTGTCCCAGAAGACAATGTTGAATACCACGCCTCTCCCCCTTGTAACGGTGTGCTCCTATGCTTCCTCCAGGAATTTCGCAAACAGGCGCTTGAGTTCCCCCTTGGACAGTCCATGCGCCAGTCCCTCCCTTATTTTCATGGTTTCACTCTGCCTCCACTTCTGCTTGAATTCGTCCGTTACGAGCTCGTGCGGTTCGACAACGACCCTCTTCTTCGAGTCAAGAACCACAAATCCCTCGCTGGACAGCAGGTTATATGCATTGTTGACTGTATGGTAGTTTACTCCAAGCTCCTTCCCCAGCTTTCTTGCGGAGAGGAGTACTGCCCCCTCCTCCAGCCTTCCCGCAGCTATCGCAGCCACTATTTCGTCCCTTATCTGCTGGTAAATTGGTTTCCCTGAGGATTCTGATATTCTGATCAGCATATTAAGCCCCCGCATTTTCCCTCTGATATACATGATGTATATCATATCCCCTCTTATTGTTTGCGCTTCCATGGCGACCAGATCGCAAAAGATTAATAACAGGGGGCGATCGAAAGTGGAGGCATCCGATGGTTCTGCAGCCTGTAGTTGACGGCTCGAAATTCCTGGTCGATTTCGGGGCTATTGCCGAGTCCGCCAGGGCCAGAAAGGCATCAAGGATTTCTCTCCAGCTTCCTGAAGGGCTGCGTGCATTTGCAAAGGAGGTGTCGGAAAAGGTGGCGTCCGTTACTGGCGCTTCGATAATGATAGACTCCGAACCCTGCTTTGGCGCATGCGACATTCCCACCCATCTCTTCGCCCTCTCTGACCTTGTTGTCCAGTTTGGCCATACTGAAATGCCCAGCATTGGTGCCATACCGAAGATGCACTTTGCCAATCTTTTCCTGGATATAGACCCCCTACCTGTAGTTGAAAAGGCAATTCCCATCCTGGACGGGAAGATTGGCGTTGTCACCACCGCCCAGCACATTCACAGACTCGAAGATGTTGTTTCATTCCTCAAGGCCAGGGGGCTGGAGGTCAGCACCTCGCGCGGGGACAGCAGGCTCGGGAATTACGCACAGCTCCTTGGATGCGACTACACATCGGCGCTCTGGATGGAGGACAGCGTTGACACATTTCTCTATGTGGGTGACGGTGACTTTCATCCCGTGGGGCTGACGATGCTCAGCGATCGGAAGCTTGTTGCGGCAAATCCGTCCGACATGACAGTCAGGTCGCTTGATGAGCTGCGTGACAGGATAACCAAGCAGCGGCTTTCGGCCATCGAGAGAGCCATGCATGCCAGGACATTCGGCGTCATATTGAATTCAAAGCCTGGTCAAAGGCGCCGCGCTGTGGCCGACACTCTTGTCAGCGAGATATCAGGAACCGGGCGTAAGGCAACCCTCATCCATACAAACCTTGTCTCGCCGGACCTGATTTCCTATTACTCCTTCGATGCCTTTGTCTCAACTGCATGCCCCAGGATAGCGATAGACGACTTTCACAGGTATCAGAAACCGCTCCTGACCCCTGTGGAGGCCGAGATTGCCATAGGTCTGAAACCATTCTCTGCCTTCACATTTGACCAGATTCTCGCGGAACAGTGATGCATTACAGGCGGCTACCTGCCCCTTTCGTCGCCCCAGATGTACTTGTGCAGCTGCGGCAGAACCCTCGCTCTCACACCATCGGCAAGGACCGCTTCAGCAAGCCACGCAAGGTCCCTCCCTCCGGCAGGCGTGAATACGACTTCGCATGGAACCGCGTGCTCCCTGAGGAACTCCTTTGCGAAATTATAGTCATCCCTTCCTGCAAGGATGAATTTTACCTGGTCTCCGCTCCTGAGCAGTTCAAGGTTCTCAGGTTTGTTCCTGTCAGCCATACCTGAACCGGGCATCTTCACATCCATGCTTATGAACAGCCTCTCGTTCCTGGGAACGCCGGCGAGCCCGTATGCGCCGCTGGTTTCAAGCACAACAGAATATCCAGCCGCTGTAAGCCTTTTCATCAGCTCAACCGAATCATCAGGCTGCCTGAGGGGGTCGCCTCCAGTCAGGCAAATGTTGGCAACACCGCTCTTCCGCACCTCTGCCATTATGTCATCAAGCGGCCAGTCAGTCCCCTGCGAGTCAAGCAGGGCATAGGGGGTATCGCACCACCTGCATCTCAGGTCGCAACCGGCGGCCCTTATGAAGAGCGTTGGCAGGCCGATAAACACGCCCTCCCCCTGTATGGATGTGAAAATCTCATTTATTCTCATATTCAACAGGGTCCTCCAGTCCAGCCTCACTGAACCCCTTTAGCCTGAGCCTGCAGGAGTCGCACCTGCCGCATGCCTTCTTTCCGCCGCGGTAACAGCTCCAGCTGAGTGCATAGGGTGCTCCAGCCTCAGTTCCCATTCTAATGATATCGGCCTTGCTCAGCCTTATCAGAGGGGCACGGATCACTACCGGTCTACCCTCCACTCCCCTCTTCAGCGCCAGCGAGGCCATGGTGTTGAACGCCTCGATATACTCGGGTCTGCAGTCGGGATAGCCGCTGTAGTCTACAGCATTCGCTCCAATGTAGACGGAGTCGCAGTCCCTCGCTTCCGCGAACGCAAGGGCAAGTGACAGGAAAACCGTGTTTCTGGCAGGGACATAAGTGACAGGTATTCCCTCTCCCCCCGCGTCCGGAACCTCGACTTTCCTGTCAGTCAGGGCGCTCCCGCCTATGCCGGACATGTCAAGCGAAACCACAAGGTGTTCAAGCGCACCAGTTTCCGCAGCTATGTTACGCGCCGCAACCAGTTCCCTGGCATGCCTCTGTCCGTAATTCACAGTAATTGCCCTGAAGTGTTCTGCCCTGCTTCTGAGGACGGCAGCCACGGTCGCTGAGTCAAGGCCGCCGGATAGCAGCAGCACAGACCCGCTCATTTGAGCATCTCCTCCGACCATGCTTCCTGCCCCCTTCCTTCGGCTACACCCACGGCCACCCTCGTCACGTTATCACCGAAGATGCCGCTGCGGACTATTTCGGCAAGAAAATACCTTGACAGATTTTCGGCACTGACATTATCCACCGGAATGACCGCAACGTCACCCGACGGGAAGAGGTAATTTTTGCCGTTGAATGAAACGGCGTAGTGTCCTTCCTTCAGAGCAACCTCCATTGAGGCGCCAGAGGAGGGCAGTATCATCCTGTGATCAATTCTCTGGACGATGGCATGGGCAGCCTCCTTGACACTGATGAAATCAATGATTATCCCATCAGGTCCGGGCTCACCCTCAATCTCTATGAGGACAGCATAGTTGTGACCATGCAGTCTGCTGCACTTCTCGATAGAAGGCAGAAAATGGCCTGCTACGAACCGTATACCGGTTTCCCAGCCGTTAAGCATTATACGCATAAGTGCACCACGCCGGACAGGAAGGAATCCAGTTCGCGGTATTATATTAAGTTTCCAGCAGCCTACTGGTGGAATTCTTCCCAAATCTCTATGAAACTGTCCACCAGAGTCCCGGGCGGAGGCTCATAAGTCAGCAACAGCCTCGCGATCTGTCCCTCGTTCGCAAGCCTGTAACCCCTTTCCTCCCCGGAAACGGTCTTGACAAGAATTCCCCTCCTGTGGAGCTTGTTGAGGTGGTGGGAGAGAGTAGAGGGTGAAATGCCCATCAGCGGGACCATTTGCTTATGCTGAGCTGTCCCGTTTTTCAACAGGAACAGGACTATCTGCAGTGGTATGCGCTGCCGCAGCAGCGCAACAACTCTCTTCTCGTCGGCTGAAAGAACGTCCGTCTTGTTCTCCGCACCAATCGGATCCCTTGGGTAGAATCTCCTGTACTGCTCATCCGCAATACCTGAAACCATTCCGTACTTGTCCAGGAAGTTCAGGTGGTAATCCACAAGCGGTACGCTCAGTCCCAGCTGTCTCGACAGCTCCCTCAGGTGGATGCCGGGAAATTTCCTGACTGCCTCGTAGATCCTCCTTCTGGTTTCAAGTTCGAGAGTCTCATCCCCCAAGGATGCAATCCCCCGTGCTACCTCTTGAAAGTGGCCGTGAATATAAGCAGGAGTATTGCCACATTGATGATTCCAGTGATTGTGAAAAACATCTGGGATGTGAAAGAACCATAGAACAGCTGGTATGTGAACAGAGCGCCTTCAAAGAAAAACAGGAGGAAGGATGACGAAATCAGCGCGAGTCTTGGATTTCTGCTTCTCCTGTACGAAGCAATCGAAATCAGGAGAAGCGTGAATGAGAGGACTGCAAGAACAGCTGCGACCACATTTTCCGCAGTCCCTATGCTCAGGAGAGTCATTCAAGCACTGAACCCGCACACGCCTATCCGCGCCTGCGCCTTGCAGTCACAGCCCCGCCGATAAGCGCTGCTGAAATCGCTAGTGTCACCGCGTATATTACAATGTTCCCGGGACTGGACACCAGAGCATTCACAATTGTCCCCGGGGAGATGCCTATGTACGGGTCATGGATGATGGTCGATGCAGCGGGGTAGGCAAGCGAAAGTGTTCCGACAGCAGGTGAGAATGAGGAATTGACGGTTACATTCCTGCCATCGGCTAGCGCGCTGTTTTCCCAGGAGAAGTAACCGCTATTCATACCCTGGGTGAAACCGATTTGCGAGTAAGCACTCATATTCTCCACCTGGGATATCGTGGAATTGACCGAACTGACGCCCAGCTGAAGCACGATGCTGCCGTTGGGCGGCTGGCCGCCCCTCTGGTTACGGAAGCCGCCGTCGTTCACCTTCCCAAGCTGTATCATAAATGAGATTTTCACTTCATTTGGAGTAAGCTGGATTGCGGTTGAGGAGTTCTGCGGAAGCACTGATGTGGGCGTATTGGATACCTGCACGGTCATCATGAACGTCGCACTGTCCGATTCTGTGCTCAGTGCAAAGGTGCTGAGCCCGTTGACTGTGGATGGTATCTGGTAGACGCTGAACTCCTGCTGTGAGAAGTTCAGCAGGACGGTAATGTTGCCGGGACCAACCAGCAGGAGATCCAGAAGCTGGATGTTGAACTGCAGAGTATACCCCGCCTTCTGGGAATCATTCTTGAATTGCATTAAGAATGAGTTGGCTGCAAAAACCATGCTGTACTCGTTCCTGGGTCCCACCTGGTTGGTTGACTGCGAGTCGATTGTAAAGTACCCGCCGTGTCCCTGGACGTTAACCGAAGTCTCCCTGTCTCCTCCGTCATCCGCCCTTGCGGCTCCGCTGAAAAGGAGCGGCATCAGAAGTAGCGCCGCAAGCCCTATGACAGCGGCCTGGAACAGGAGTCTTCTCTTCATACCAGTTCGAAAAATGGGTGTGAAGGTATAAAGCAGTTATTTAACACCTATCGAATGGAGTATAATCGGATTTCACGCCTTGATTACGTTCCTGCAGGAAGTGTCGCCCTTGCCTATGCATTCGACAAGCTCTATCTCCCTACTGCCAATGGGTTCTTTGATAAGCACTGTGTCACACTCGCTGCAGAGGACGCCTGAATAAAGCTTGGCAGTCTTGTTGAAGATGCAGTTGTGTCTCACAACAGACAGCTGTTCGCCGCTCTTTTCGACCGTTGCCATGAACCCCATGCGGTTCAGGAAGTCCACTACCCTGTTCACCCTCTGCTCGAGCGTCAGTCCCTCCTCGCTAGCCGAGCTGTCGGCTAGCTCCTTCACCACGTCCGACATGAGCTGGCTGAGAAGAACATCGCCACCCCTCTCCCATATTTTCTTTATCAGCACGTTGAGCATGACATCGTAATGCTTTGGAAGCAGTTCAACACCAAAGGGGGTAAGTGAATAGCGCTTCTTGGGGCGGCCTATGCCTGTTCTTATGAACCTTGCCTGTACTATCCCCATCCGCTCCAGCGCCTGGGCGTGCTCTCTCACGGCGGTCTGGTTGATGCTCAGCATGGAGGAAAGCTCGCTACCCGACTTCTCGCCTTCGCCAAGGTAGTTTATGATGCGGGCTTTTGACTCGCCAAGCATTGAAATGTCAGCGTCCACAGTCTTACCTGCACCAGTTACTCCGTAGTGTGTATATTAACATTGTGCAGTTTACACAGTAAGATATGTTTAAATATGATTTGCCTTTATTGATGAAATTGAAACAGTGCCCACTGGGTGTCAGAGGTACAGGAAATGTCATCGGAACTCTCTATTAAGGACCTGAAAGTCAATATTGAAGGCAAGCAGATTCTAAAAGGAATCAACCTCGACGTGAAGCAGGGTGAGATACATGCGATAATGGGCCCCAACGGATCTGGAAAGAGCACGCTGAGCTATTCGCTCATGGGCCATCCAAAATACCAGATTACCGGGGGAGAGGTGAAGGTGGACGGAACGGACGTTCTGTCGCTGACTCCCGACAAGAGGGCCAAACTAGGCCTCTTCCTTGGATTCCAGTACCCGGTTGAGATACCGGGAGTAAGGCTAGGGAACTTCCTGAGGATTGCATACAATGCAGTCCACAGTGACAATCAGCTCAGCCCGACGAAATTCTTCAGGCTGCTCAAGGAGAAGGTCAACGCTCTCGGCATTGACGAGAATTTCATAGGCAGGTCCCTGAATGAGGGATTCTCCGGCGGCGAAAAGAAGAGGGCAGAGGTCCTCCAGATGGCCGTCCTGCAGCCAAGGTTTGCAATACTCGATGAGACAGACAGCGGGCTCGACATTGATTCGCTGAAAGTTGTTGCAAATGCAATAAACACCATGGCCGGCCCGGACGTTGGCCTTATCCTTGTCACACACTACCAGCGCCTACTGCAGTACATAACGCCGCAGTTTGTTCACGTAGTCGTCGATGGCAGAATCGTGAAGAGCGGCGGAAAGGAGCTCGCAAAGGAGCTTGAGGAGAAGGGATACGACTGGCTCAGGGAGCCCGCCATAACAAACTGAGGATAAAAGAAATGGCCTACGACATCTACCAGGAGGAGATTCTTGAACACTACAAGAATCCGCACAACAAGGGAAGCATTGAGCATCCTGATCTCTTCGGCCACGGAAACAATCCGGTCTGCGGCGATGACATAAGCATATATGTCAAAATATCGGATGGCAAGATTTCGGCCGTCTCATTTGATGGCCGTGGCTGCGCCATCAGCCAGGCTTCAGTCTCCATGCTGACAGACAAACTGAAGGGCATGAGCCTTGAAGAGGCAAGGAAGATGGATATAGACGGTGTAAAGGAGATGCTTCACATACCGCTCAGCGCAGTTCGTCTCAAGTGTGCGACACTGGGACTGAAGGTATTTCAGGAAGCAGCGGGTGAGACCCGTTGATGCGTAACAACCTCGCCTATGATGCAGGATGGTCACTTCTTAGCAGGATAGGCAACACTCCGCTTCTGGCTCTCAGGAAGATGACTTCAGACATGCCAGGCACACGGATTTATGCCAAGGCAGAGTGTTTCAATCCGGGAGGAAGTGTAAAGGACCGCGCTGCCAGCAAGATCATTGAGGATGCTGAGAAACAGGGATTACTCGGCAACGGCAGGATACTTCTGGACGCCTCGTCAGGGAACACTGCCATTGCATACGCCATGATTTGCGCTGTCAAGGGGTACAGGTGCAGGCTCGTGATCCCGAGGAATGTGGCAAGGGAGAAGATCGAGATGCTTACCGCGTACGGTGCGGATCTCGTCCTTTCAGATCCGCTGGAAGGTACAGACGGTGCGCAGCGGTTGGCCAGGAAGATGTCCGAAGAGGAACCTGAACTGTATTTCTACGCTGACCAGTACAACAACGATTCCAACTGGCGGGCCCACTATGAAGGCACCGCAGTCGAGATTGTCTCACAGACAAGGGGGCATTTCGACTACTTTGTTGCAGGCGTGGGCACGGGAGGCACTTTCACAGGGGTGAGCCGGTATCTCAGGGAGGTCTTTCCGGAGATTAAGAGAGTTTCAGTTGAGCCGGACGGGCCATTTCACGGTCTTGAGGGACTCAAGAGGATGGATGCCTCTATAAGGCCGGGGATATACGACGATACCCTGGCAGACATGCATGTCGACGTGACCACCGAAGAAGCGCAGGGTGCTGTAAGGCGCCTTGCAAGACAGGAGGGCCTGCTCGTTGGACCCAGCTCGGGTGCGGCGGTCGTTGCCTGCCTGAAGATTGCAAGGGAGCACGGCGGAGGCTCCTTTGTGACAGTCTTCCCCGACGGTGGGCAGAAATACCTGGGTGAAAAGTTCTGGGAGGTCAAGGAATGAGTGTGAAAGTAATGATACCAACGCCCCTGAGGCCCTACGTGGGCAACAGGGATGCTGTCACGGCCGACGGTGCGACAGTGGATGAGGTCCTGAGCAATGTCACGGCTGCAAACCAGCAGCTGAAGAGACACCTGTTTGATGACAGCGGGCAGCTCAGGAATTTCGTGAATGTATACCTGAACGACGAGGATATACGGTACCTGCAGCGCGGGACCACTCCTGTGCATGAAGGCGACACCATTTTCCTCATACCCTCAATAGCAGGCGGTTCCTCAGGTGCAGGCAGCGACTTCACCTACGACGACATACAGCGCTACAGCCGCCATCTGCTCCTCCCAGAGGTCGGGCTCAGCGGACAGCTGAAGCTGAAGAGGGCAAAGGTCCTCGTCATAGGTGCGGGCGGCCTTGGCTCCCCCCTTCTCCTCTATCTTGCCGCGGCAGGCGTCGGGACAATTGGCATAGTGGACTTTGATGTTGTGGATTTCAGCAATCTCCAGCGGCAGGTGATACATTCGGAGAAGGATGTAGGGCGCAAGAAGATTGATTCCGCTGAGGAGCGCATTAAGGGAATCAACCCCACTGTCAAGATAATCAAGTTCGAGGAGAGGATAACCTCTGAAAATGCACTCGACATAATAAAGAACTTCGACATAGTAATAGACGGCACCGACAATTTCCCGACCAGGTATCTGGTCAATGACGCATGCGTTCTGCTTGGAAAGACGAACGTTTACGGGTCAATATACAGGTTCGAGGGCCAGGTTTCCGTCTTTGATGCCAGGAAGGGGCCATGCTACAGGTGCCTCTATGAAAACCCCCCTCCCCCGGGGCTCGTCCCCTCATGCGCTGAGGGCGGGGTTGTGGGCGTCCTGCCCGGCATAATAGGCACTATACAGGCGATGGAAACCATCAAGCTGATACTGGGAGAAGGGGAGCCGCTGATCGGGAGACTCGTCCTTTTTGACGCCATGAAGATGAAGTTCAAGGAGCTGACGCTCCGCAAGAACCCCCGGTGCCCTGTGTGCGGTGAAAATCCCACGGTGCATGAACTGATAGATTATGAGGAGTTCTGCGGCCTGGGCAGGGGAAATGAACTTTCAGACGACCTCTCCATAAGCGCAGAGGAGCTTGACAGGAAGCTGAAGGCGAAGGAGCCGGTGGTGGTCTTGGACGTGAGGGAACCACAGGAATGGGAAATCAACAGGATCGATGGATCGCTGTTCATACCTGTCAACGATCTGCCCTCGAGGGTGAGCGAACTGAGCACCGCCGACGAGATTGTTGTCTACTGCAAGGGCGGGCAGCGCAGCAGCTATGCAGTCCGCTTCATGAGGGATATAGGATTCAAGAAGGTCAGGAATCTGACCGGAGGGATAGTGGAATGGGCGTTGAAGGTGGACCCTTCAATGGCCAGATACTGAAAATCAAGTAAAGGAGTGTTGAAAATGTCTACGAATGAAATCATAGATCGTGACTACAGCAGATACGGCTTCCACGATGCCGACGCGAAGTACGTCTTTCAGACGCAGAAGGGACTCAGCAGGGATGTCGTTCAGGCAATCTCGAAGTTCAAGAAGGAGCCACAGTGGATGACAGACTTCAGGCTCAGGTCCCTGGACATATTCCTGAAGAAGCCGATGCCCGACTGGGGCAGCCCCATGCTCGGGGATGTGGACTTCAACGACATATTCTACTACATGGCACCCACAGAGAGGGGGTCTGACAAGTGGGAGGATGTGCCCGCATACATCAAGGATACGTTCGACAAGCTGGGAATACCTGAGGCGGAAAAAAAATTCCTGGGTGGAGTCGGAGCGCAGTATGACAGCGAAGTCGTCTACCACAAGATCAGGGACGATCTGCAGAAGAAAGGCGTAATCTTTCTGGGCACCGATCAGGGTCTTCAGGAGCATCCAGAGATATTCAAGGAGTACTTCGGGACTGTAATTCCTCCCGAGGACAACAAGCTCGCTGCGCTGAACAGCGCTGTGTGGAGCGGCGGCAGCTTCATCTATGTCCCAAAGGGCGTGGAGGTAGACATACCGCTGCAGGCATACTTCAGGATAAACGCAAAGAACGCCGGCCAGTTCGAACGCACGCTTATTATTGCGGACGAAGGCAGCAAGGTGCACTATATCGAAGGATGCACCGCACCAATATACTCCTCCGACTCTCTGCACTCCGCGGTAGTGGAGATTATCGCCAAGAAGGGCGCATATGTGAGATACACAACCATCCAGAACTGGTCCAACAATGTGTACAACCTCGTCACCAAGCGCGCCTATGCATACGAGGGCGCCACCGTGGAATGGGTGGACGGCAACATAGGCTCGAAGCTCACAATGAAATACCCGTCAGTCTACCTGCTAGGCAAGGGAGCAAAGGGCGAGGTCATCTCAATTGCGTTTGCTGGAAAGGGACAGCATCAGGACGCCGGAGCCAAGATATTCCACTTTGCCGAGGACACAACCTCGAGGATCACCTCCAAGAGTGTCAGCAAAGACGGTGGCAGAACCACCTATCGCGGGCAGCTTCATATTGAGCGTGGTGCCCTCAACTCAAAGAGCAGCGTGCGGTGCGACGCGCTACTTGTGGATGAGAAGTCCAGGACAGACACCTACCCTTACAACACAATCAACGAGGAGAGCGCGTCGACGACGCATGAGGCTACTGTGGGCAAAATAAGCGAAGAGCAGCTTTTCTATCTGATGTCCAGGGGTCTTTCAGAGGCCGATGCGCTGAACATGATTGTGATGGGTTTCCTTGATGTATTCTCCAAGGAGCTGCCGATGGAATATGCAGTGGAGCTCAACAGGCTGATTCAGCTCGAAATGACTGGATCAGTCGGGTGAGGAAAACAGGAGAGTGTGTGCCTTTGACAGCAGCTACCCAGAGTCTGCTACAGCCGGAAGAGGAACAGCTGCCCAGGTTCAGGGGAGAACAGTCCTGGCTGACCGATTACAGGAAGGCGGCCCTTGCGGTCTATGCCGCATCCAGACCTGAGCCCAATCCGCTTTACAAGAAGTACGTGAATCTGTCGAAATTCGAGGACAGCGGCTTCAGGATAGCCCCTGTTGCAGAAACGCTGGACAGGATCCCTGCCGAATTCGCCGGCCTCAGGGATGACAGCATTTTCAGCGTGCAGTCCAGTGCGGGACTGTACAGCGAATGGAAATCCCTGCCAGATGGCGTCATCATCGAGGAGCTGGGCACTGCTTCCTCCCTCCACGGGGAGAAGATGAAGGAACTGTTCGGGTCAAAGGGGCTCAGACCCTCGGATGACATGTACGTCGCGCTCAACAACGCAATGATGACCGGAGGTACTTACATCCACGTGCCGCGGAACACCACCCTCAAAAAGCCTATCCATACTGTATTCGTGGACGATGCCCCCGGCAGCGCTCACTTCCACCAGAACATAGTTCATCTGGAGGAAGGCGCGTCCGTGGAGATACTTTCGGAGGTGCTTTCGCGCGAGAACGGCTCACAGCCAACACTGTTCAGCGAGGTTACCGACATCTTCGCCGGTGACGGCTCGTCGGTGAGTTACGCATCCCTGGAGAACCTTTCCCAGAAGTCGGTCTACATATCCAACAGGCGCTCACTATCTGGGAAGGAAAGCAACGTCAGGTGGGTTTCCAGCTATATTGGTTCGGACCTGACCAGGGCAAGGGCGGACACGAAGTTCACCGGCCGCGGGGCAACCACTGAGGATTACGAAATACTGTTCGGAAACGGCAGCCAGAGGTTCGATGTGGTAACTGATCTGCACCACGAAGTTCCGGACACCAGCGGCAGGATAACTGTCAGGAGCGTTCTCAGGGAGAAGAGCAGGTCCCTGCTCAGGGGTATGATACGCATAGGCGAAGGGGGAGCGAACACAAGCTCCTACCTTGCCGAGCACGGTATGCTTCTCAGCAAGGACGCCAAATGTGACGCTATTCCAGGACTGGAGATACTGACAAACGGTGTAAAGGCAACACATTCGGCGTCTGTTTCACAAATGGACGAGGGGCAGCTCTACTACCTGGAAACGAGGGGACTTTCGCGTGATGAGGCGGAGAAGCTCATGGTCATGGGCTTTTTTGATCCTGTGATTTCCCGCATCCCCACCGAGGCGGTAAGGGACAAGATGCGCTTCCTCATAGAGGACAAGTGGAACAATGTCATTTCCCTCGAGTCCAACAGGCATCTGGACGAACTTGAGTTCGAGAAATACGTCAAGGACCAGATAAAGACCACTGAGAACATATTCGAGGGTCACTACAAGTACAGGTGAGGAAGGATGACCTTCAGGAAGGTCGCCTCTGTTTCAGACTTCGGGACAGCCCGGGTGAAAAGGGTCGACGCAGACGGGGTGAGCATAATGGTCATAAAACTGGGCGATGAATACCACGCGCTGGATGCAATCTGCACACACGAAGATACGGACTTGTCACGAGGCATCATAATGGGGGAGAATATCACCTGTCCGCTCCATCTTTCACGTTTCAGCATAAGGACAGGCGAAGTGGATAACCCGCCCGCCGAGGAACCGCTGCGCAAGTACGAGCTTAAGATAGTAGACGGCGATATATTCGTGGACTTGTGAGGTGATGCATCTGACAGAGATCCCGCCGGCAAAATCCCCGTACAGGGAAGATTTTCCAATCTTCAGCTCGCCAGGCAACGAGAATCTCGTCTATCTGGACAGCGCAGCCACCAGCCAGAAGCCTGCCTCTGTGATAAGTGCTGTTTCCTCATTCGAAGAGGAGTTCAACTCCAACGTCCACCGTGGGATATACCCGCTAAGCCAGAAGGCAACCGACGCATTCGAGGCATCACGCGAGAAATTCAGGTCATTTGTAAATGCGGCGAGCCCGGAGGAGATCGTTTTCGTGCGCGGTGCAACGGAAGCGCTCAACATAATCTCCCTCAGCCTCGGCTTACATTCACTGAAGGAGGGGGATGAGGTGCTAACCACTGTAATGGAGCACCATTCAAACATCGTTCCGTGGCAGATGCTCTCCTGGAAGGGTGTGAAAGTGAAGTTTGCGGGGCTCGACTCCTCCGGCAGGCTTGATATGGACGATTTCATGGAGAAGCTCAGCGGGAGGACAAGGGTGGTGTCTGTCAGCCACGTCTCCAATGTTCTTGGTACGGTAAACAACATAAGGGAGATAGGCAGGATTGCACACGACAATGGCTCACTTTTCATAGTCGATGCGGCTCAATCCGTTCCGCATATGCCCGTCGATGTCAGGCAGATTGACTGCGATCTGATGGCAGTTTCGGGTCACAAGATGTGTGCACCCACTGGAATAGGAGTCCTTTATGGCAAGGCTGAACTGCTGGGCAGGATGGAACCTGTTTTCGGCGGCGGTGAAATGATAAGTGAGGTGAAACAGTCGGGCTCCAGCTGGGCCGAGCTGCCTTACAAGTTCGAGGCAGGAACACAGAACATTTCAGGTGCAATAGGCCTTGGTGCTGCTGTGGACTACCTGCGTGGCATCGGAATGGAGAAGATCGAGGCGTATGACAGGTCACTTGTCTCGTACGCAATGGAGAGGATGTCGGAGCATCCAGACATTGAGATATACGGCCCCCGGGATCCGGAGGAGAGGAGTGGCCTCATCTCATTCAACCTGAAGGGTGTCCATGGACACGATGTTGCCGAGATCCTCGGAAGAGAGGGGGTCGCCACAAGGTCCGGGCACCATTGCGCACAGCCCCTGATGAACTGGCTGGAACAGCCCTCCACAACGAGGGCATCCTTCTACCTCTACAACGGGAGGGATGATGTCGACGCACTTATGCGGGCCATCGACAGGGTGAGAAAGGTGTTTGCCTGATTCAGCCAAGTTTTTTTTACCACCATCTTTTCATATCAAGGCGATGACTCTTGTTCTCCCTCTGTCACTGCTGGATGAGATCAGGCGGCATGCAGTATCCACCTACCCGGAGGAATGCTGCGGTTTCCTCATCGGCAGGGCCGGCCGCGATCACCTGGTTGAGGAAATCAGGAAGGCGCGCAACTCCGCCCCCGATTCCAGGCGCACGAGGTACAGCATTGATGCACAGTCGATAATGGAGGCGGAAAAGAGGGCAGCAGCCTCCGGCATGGTAGTCCTTGGCTACTACCACTCCCACCCCGACCATCCTTCTGTTCCCTCCGAATTTGATCGGGCACATGCATGGCCGTCCTACTCCTACCTCATAATGAGCATCAGGATGGGCAGCCCCGATTCCTCGAGATCGTGGCGCCTTGACGATGCCGGCGGCCGGTTCTTCAGGGAGGAGATGCGCATTGTCTGAGTGGAAGGTCGCATCCGATGCAAAGAGCAGGTTCACCGGAAGGGCCGGAGCATACGCGAAATACAGGCCCCCCTACCCCAGGGGCATTCTTGAGATACTTGCAAGGGAGGCATCCTTCGGAAGCGGCAGCGTCGTAGCGGACATAGGCAGCGGAACGGGCATTCTCAGCAGCCTATTCCTGGAAAACGGGAACACAGTCTACTGCGTTGAGCCTAATGCGGACATGCGATCAGCCGCCGAGGAGGCTCTCTCATCGTTCAGCGGGTTCAGGAGCGTCGCCGGCTCAGCCGAGGAGACAACCCTTCCGGATAAATCGGTCGATATGGTCACCGCCGGGCAGTCATTCCACTGGTTCAACCCCTCAACTGCCTCCCTGGAGCTCAGGCGCATATCAAGGAACGGCAAGGCTGCTGTCATATACAACACACGCGACAGGACTGGAGGGCTGAACACCGACTACCGGGAGCTTGTCAGCAGGTTCGGAAGGAACTTCTCACCTGTCATGGGTCCGGGAGACGAGGGGCTTCGCCTCTTCTTCTCCTCATACAGGAGATTCACGCTTCCAAATAACAGATGGCTGACTCTCGACGGTCTCAGGGGCCGCCTTCTCTCCGCCTCCTACATGCCGGCTGAAGGTGAACATGCATACGGGGAGCTGATGGAGGCAATCTCGGACGTGTTTGAAAGACACCAGAAGGATGGGAAGGTGCTTATGGAGATGACTACCGAAATCTACCTGGGAAGCCTGTGAGCTTTCAGTGGAACAGGTAGACAGAATTCCCCCTGTTCTTCCTCCTGTTTCTCCTCCTCCATATGATGAATATCAGGACCGCTCCGAGTATTATTATAGTCGCGACTGTCACGTTCAGGGGCGTCAGCAGGGCCCCGGCCCCTGCCACTGGCCAGATTCTTCTCTGGTTCATCTTTCCATCCACTAGGCCCGTCCCTATTAACACTTTTCAGTCAGCCATCTTTGACTTCCTGGCAGAGATGCCATAGTGGTATCTCCCGATTGAGAAGACCTTCTCTATGTCGAATCCGCACCTGCCGAGCAGCTCCTCCGCCTCGTCCTGCCCCATCCTCTCCGAGACCGGCGGTCCTATGGGCGTCTTCTGCTTCTCCCATTCAATCACTCCAATCACACCCCCCTTCTTCATTACCCGGTTTATCTCGTCGAGAGTGTCCCTGCCTTCAAGCTCGTGCATAGTCGTCACCAGAAGTGCGATGTCCACACACTGCCCCTCGAGCGGAATTCCATCCTCACGCGATGTCATGAGCGTTACGTTCGCCAGCCCCTTCTCGGATACAAGGTGCAAAGCCATCCTGATGAAAGGCTCCTGGATGTCAATTCCAATAACCTTCCCTGCACTCCCCACCCTTTCGGATGCGCTCTCAAGGAAGGCTCCCGGACCGCAGCCCACGTCCAGCACTGTGCATCCCTCGTCGACGTAGAATGCATCCATGACATCCCTTGGATCCAGTATCCTGAGCCTCTCCTCGCTAAGGAGGGTGTCGGCAATTCCTATCGGGAATTTCCTCTTCCTTCTGGCCGTCAGTGTACCCCCTCGCCCTACATGTTAATACGACGCCTGTCTTAATTCTTTCATGTTTGCCCCCAGGAGGGACACTGCGAGCAGCAGGGCTGCGAAGAGGACATAAACCCTCTGGACGCCCATAAGAACAACAAGTTCCCCGCTCAGGACCATTGAAAGGGAGGCACCCCCTAGCAGCAGCATCGATATGCCGGCCAGGACGCTGCCCATCCTTTCAGGGGGTGTCCTGGCCTGCAGGAGCGCGACGAACGGGACGGCAGATATGCCCTCGACGACACCTATGACGAGCGTCACAGCCAGCGCCGCAATGATGCCTGGAGAGTATGCAAACATTATGTAGAGAATCCCATTTGCCATGACCGAGAGAATCATAATGCTCCCAACCCTGTCCCTCACCCTGAATACCGTCACAAGGTAATTCCCTGCAATAGACCCCACTGCAAGGACAAGAAGGATGCTGGCATAGCCCGTTTCGCCCGTGAGGAAGATGCGGCTCGACATTATCGCAGGGAGAAAGAGCATTCCGGCTCCCGTGAAGTTGACAATGGTAAGAAAGACTGTAATCTGGAGGAAGAGCCTGTTGCCCTTGATATATTTCAGCCCGTCCGCACTCCTCCTTCCCCTTCCCTCCGCGACAGGAGACTCGAACCGCATCAGGGAGAATACGGAGGCGCTGATGATGAACGATATCACCACCAGCAGCACCAGGCCGGAGGTTTCGCCCAGCACGATGAAAAGGACTCCCCCTGCGGCATATCCAAAGATCCTGCTGAACTGAGATGTGGTCTGCTGGAGGGAGTTGGCAGCCGTAAGTTCGTCCCTGGATACTGTGAGGGGAATGCTGCTGCTCCTGCATATTGAAACCATCAGGCCGAAGGCAGATATCACGAATACAAGCGCGAATGACAGGGGCAGCACAAGGAAATTCTCCTTAACCGCCAGGTAGAGCAGTATCCCGAAGAATACCTCCATTAGCGTGGAGACAACCAGCAGCCTCCTCCTGTCATTGTTGTCAACTATCCTTCCAAAAAGTGGGGCGAAGAGGAATATGGGTATGTAGAAGACCGCGGCCATGAGGCCTGCGTCAAACCCGTTGTCTGTCCTGGCAACGACGAAGGCTATCATGGCCACTGAAAGGAGATAGTCGCCAGTGCGGCCAACAAGGGAGCCGGTCCACAGGGCAAGGAAATTCCTGTGGGCCAGGACCTCAGCATAGCCTACCCTCTTATCTTCACCTTCCTCCGACAGATTGAGCCTCCCACGGTCACCCACCTGATATGTGCATCCATCTTAAATGATTCCCGGGAAGGGCCCATTGTTCCTCTCGCGACTGGAGTGAGGGTGTGCCGCCCGTTCACCGCCATTCGCCCAGCAGTAGCCAAGTAATTTATGTTAGAATGCCTCTCCTCAACCCGACATGGCTGCGGACGAAGTTCTATCAAGACGGGCCGCACTTAAAGTGGAGCTTGTAACCAGCACCCCGAATCCTGTCGGGGCCTGCGGCCGGGCGGCGGGAGTCTGTTACGACAGGGAGAAGAAGGAGGATTACGGCTCCTTCATAAAGAGGATTATCGGATATGGCCATATGGACGTCATTGAGCATGCCAATTTCACTTTCAGGATAGAGGGCATCAGCAGGGCGTGCTCGCACCAGCTCGTAAGGCACAGGCACAGCTCGTTCAGCCAGAGGAGCCAGCGGTACGTTTCCGAGAAGGAGAGCCTCTATGTCATGCCACAGCTCCAGTACATAGAGGGCGGGAAGAGGGAGGAAGCTCTTTCCAAGATGGAAGAATTCATAAAGGGGAGCTATTCAACCTATTCGGAACTCATTGCCCTCGGCGTCAAGAAGGAGGATGCAAGATTCGTTCTGACAAATGCCGCTGAAACCAGACTCTACTGGACCACAAACGCACGATCGCTCAGGCACTTCTTTGTCATGCGCCTGGACCGGAGCGCCCAGTGGGAGATTCGCGAGCTTGCCAGGCAGGCATTCGATGCCGTGATGGCAGTGGCTCCCGAACTCTTTGACGATCTGGTCGAACTCAGGAATACCGGCCACCTCGGCCACCCGGTTTATGAATGATTATTCTTCCGACAGCGCCTCTGGAGAACCGTTCCTTGAATGCTCGTGCACGCTGCCACCCTTCCTGAAGAAGTAGACAAGCAGGGAGGAGAGGAGCACCAGATACGCAATGCCCTGCAGTACGGTGTAGGAAGGACCATCAAATCCTATCAGGAGGACGAGCAGGGAGTGTGCAATGGAAGCCAGGTACCCCGTGTCCTGGTAGGTTACAACCACTCCCGCAGTCGGCAGCAGATGAACACTCTGGAGGTTGTGCATCACAATCGCCAGTATTGCCGATGCGAATACAATTAGTGCAAGGGAGGTGTACCTGAAGAGAGTGCCCACGTTCATCTTCTTCGAGGCGCTCGTCAGCACCATGTAGACAACTACGACGAGCACCAATCCCGACATGGCTCCGATAATGCTGCCTGCCTCGGAGAGGAATATGAAAGGTGAGATGAAGATCACGGCCTCCACACCCTCCCTTAGAACCGTTGTAAAACTTATCATGAAGATTGCCGACGATCCATAGCTCCCTATTCCGCGCTCCAGCCTGTCACGCAGTGTCCTGCTGATGGAGCCGGCGTGTCTCTTCATGAACACTATCATTGAAATCAGGACAGCAACAGCGAAAATGCCCATCACTGCCTCGAAATAGTCTCCGTAGGAAGCGTATGCAAAACCCACTGTCACCGCGATGGCAACCGACAGCCCGAGAGCGGAGGCTATGCCGTAATAGACGTATGCGGTGTGCCTGGAATCGGTTGCCCTCAGGTAGCCCATCACCACTATGACGACCAGTGATGCTTCCAGCCCCTCCCTGAAGCTGATTACCAGGGCTGCAATGAGTGAAGTGAGCTCGTTGCCTATCAGGACAGATCACCGGTGAAAGAAGCAGATATGCCCTCTTATAATAATATGACGGCGTTATGGCGGCGTTATTGCAGCCGCCTGCCCCTGCGTTTGAGGAACTTATTTTAATTTACGCAGGTTCTCCACAAACCGATGACCGCGTACGACCACAGGGAGCAGGAGTCCAGGTGGCAGAAGATGTGGAGGGAGGGGGCAGTCTACAGATTCGATCCGGCCTCTGAAAATGAGATATACAGCATCGATACCCCCCCAAGGTATACATCCGGGGCACTGCACCTGGGCCATGCAACAGGCTACCCGATCCTTGATTTTGCAGCCAGGTACAGGCGCATGAAGGGATACAACGTCTTCTTCCCCCTCTGTTTCGACGGCAACGGGATGCCGGTGGAAACTGCCACTGAGAAGAAGCATGGCATAACAAAGTTCACAGTGGACAGGCAGACATACCTCAAGCTCTGCAATGACTATGCCAACCAGTTCATAGATACAATGACGCGGCAGTTTGAGATGCTGGGTATGAGCCTTGACCCCTCCATCTATTATGAGACCCACGCCCCGTACTACAGGCGTTTCACACAGATTAGCTTCCTGCGCCTTCTGAAGAAGGGCCTGGCGTACAGGGGCACATTCCCGGTAAACTGGTGTCCACGCTGCAATACATCCCTTGCCGATGCCGAGGTTGAGAGGGAGGAGAGGGACACCAGTCTCCATTATGTCGGATTTGAACTGAAGGAGGGTGGCACGCTGACAATAGCCACGACCAGGCCTGAGCTTATCGGCGCATGCCATGCGGTGCTTGTGCATCCGTCCGATCCCCGGTATGCGGGCTATGCCGGCAGGCATGCACTCCTTCCTGTATACGGGAAGGAGGTACCAGTTATAGAGGATGACGGGGTGGAAATGGAATTCGGCTCGGGTGCGGTGATGATATGTTCATATGGCGACAAGGAGGATGCCAACTGGATTCTGAAGCACAGGCTGCCGGTAACGGTGGTGGTTGACGAATTCGGCAGACTTAACGAGCTTTCAGGCCCTCTCAGTGGACTCGACACCGTCGCAGCCAGGGAGAAGATTGTCGGACTTCTGGTCAAGTCAGGCAACTATCAGAGGAAGGAGGGCATACGCCAGAATGTAGGAGTCTGCTGGCGCTGTGCAACACCCGTCGAAATTATCGAGAAGATGCAGTGGTTCCTGAAAAGCGTCAGCTTCTCGGGAGAGGTGCTCAGCTCCTCCGATAGGATAAACTGGTATCCAGGATTCATGAAACACAGGCTCGCCGAGTGGACAGATTCCCTGGACTGGGACTGGGTGATATCCCGCCAGAGGCTCTTTGCAACTCCCATCCCAGTATGGGAATGCCCGAAATGCGATTATATACTCCCTGCGGAGGAGGAGGCATGCTACATTGACCCTGTGGAGACCCCCGCACCCCGCACCTGCCCTCAAGACGGTTCACAGCTTTCAGGCAGCAGGGATGTGTTTGACACGTGGATGGATTCCAGCATCAGCGCACTCTACAACTGCTTCTGGCTGAGGGATGAAAAACTCTTCGATCGCATGTATCCGATGTCGATGAGGGGGCAGGCTCACGAAATCATACGGACATGGGCATACTACAGCGTGCTCAGGAGCAAGCTGCTGGTCAACAGCATACCGTGGAAGGACATCATGATTACGGGCTTCATAATGGCGCCCGACAAGACGCCTATGCACACCCATCTTGGAAATGTCATAGATCCTGTGCCGCTGATTGAGAAGTACGGAGCGGATGCGCTGAGATATTATGCGTCCACCTGCAGCCTGGGTACGGACCAGGCCTTCAGGGAGAGGGATGTTGTACACGGGCAGCGCCTCTGCAACAAGCTCTGGAACATTGCGAATTTCGTTTCGTCCTGCGGAGATGCAGGTGATATCCCCGCATCGCTTGGACCCGCGGACAGCTGGATATTGGCGCGCTTCAACTCAACGCTGGATGAGGCGACGGCGTGCATGGACATGTATGAGTTTGACAGGGCCATGCGCCTGATTGAGCAGTTTGCATGGCATCAGTTTGCCGACGACTATATCGAGATGGTCAAGTCGAGGGTCAGGAAGGGGGATGGCAGCGCTGTATGGGTTCTCCGAAAGATAGCAGAAGGCATAAACACACTTTTCGCCCCCTTCCTGCCTCATGTGACGGAGGCAGTCTACCAGGAGTTCTTCAGGAAGGAGCAGGGGAGCGCCAGCGTCCATCTGCTGCCCTGGCCAGAGCATGTGGACGTCACCATGGCAGGTGAGGAATCCGGTGCGGCAGCCGTCGGAATTGTGAATGCGGTGAGGAAATGGAGGGCAGACAATGATTTCAGGGGACAGCTGGAAA
Source organism: Thermoplasmata archaeon (assembly GCA_021806165.1). Lineage (GTDB taxonomy): Archaea > Thermoplasmatota > Thermoplasmata > Sysuiplasmatales > Sysuiplasmataceae > JAJZXY01. The sequence continues at coordinate 74,550 of JAJZXY010000004.1, read as the reverse complement.
GCATAACGGTATATTCCGCGGACACCGGTCTGAAGTCATGCGCGGAAGAGATAGGAAGCGCTGCAAGAAGTTCAAGCGTCACCTTCTCGGCTTCGATGGATTTTCAGAAGAAAGTCACCTCCATCAGGCCAAACTACCAGTACATTGGGCCAAAGTACAGGGGGAGGGCCAGGGAGATCACGGACATGCTGAAGTCTGCACCTGAAAGAGGTTTTGAGGTGGATGAAGACGGCAGCCTCGTCATTAATTCAGCCGGGGGCAGGCATACCATAGAGAAGGAGGCATTCGAGGTGCAGTACACCTACTATGCGGAGGGACGGGCGGCGGAGGCGCTTCAGGCAGGAGAGATTCTGCTCCTGGTGAAACGAAGCTGAGATGTCACCTGGCCCAGGAGAGGAAGCTGCATCAATCGGCTCAATCTGGGAGCGGCGATACAGCCGGGGCTACAGGACCGGGGGCTATCCCGTTTCCTCCCTGGTGGAGGATTTCCTCTCCGGATGGCTCCCCACAGACTTCCCAGTGCTGGAAGTTGGCTGTGGCACCGGCAGGACCTATTCACACATCTCCGCTCTGTACAGGGGAAGAGGCGCGCCATGGCCGCTTTACGCCGCCGTCGACCTGAGCCCTTCCGCACTGTCAGCCGCATCGGCCAGGAAGGGGCTGGATGCCCTTCGCGGTGACGCATTCTCTCTGCCATTCAGCACAGGACTCTTCAGTCTTGTATATTCAAGGAATGCGCTGCATGGCTATTCCGATTCATCCATAGAAGCTTACGGAATCGAGATTGCGAGGGTCCTTAAAACCGGGGGAATCCTCGCCCTGGATGAGAGGGGGCCCCTGGACAGGACCGGACTCCCTCCCCCCCGGACAGGCAGAATACTCGGAAGCCCGGAGTTCATAAGGCTTCTCGGCTCGCTTGAACCACTGCTGTGGTCCGACGAGATAAGGAAACGACGCACCCGCCATTCCGCAATGTTCGTCCATGGCTGTTCCGTGGTATTTGTCAAGAAGTGACACGTCGGGCGGATCTGCATCCTCACTGCGGGAGCTCAGTAGCCGTAACTGCTTCTGAATCTTTAAATACCTCGACCTCAATCGAAACCAAGGTCGGTTCAAATGGTCGATCTCCTACTGAGTGATAAAGCGTGCGACAAGGTCAAGAATCTGCTGTCACAGCAGGACTCCAGTGAAGTGCTGCTCAGGGTTTACCTTACTGCAGCCGATCACGGCTTCAGGTACGGTATGGCGTTCGACGAGAATTCTGACCCTGAACAGGACATAGAGTTGGCGCAGGACGGAATCAAGATTGTCGTCGACAAGGAAAGTGCCAGCTATCTGGACGGGACAAGGATTGATTACGTGGAGTCCCTGGACGGAGGCGGCTTCACAATCAACAACCCAAACCTGAAGGTAAACAACGGCGCCGGCTGCGGATGCGGCGGCGGCGGATGCGGCTGCGGATGCGGCGCTTGAACTGTGTTCCAAACCTTTTAAGCCAAATGCATTAAACGCCGGTTTTTCTTTCTCCATTACTTCATTGGCACGAGGCACTCGTCGCCTCCGCTGGGTTAATACCCGCTTCCACCATTCGGGTGCCATGGGCGATACCATAAGCTATGCTGACTTCTTACGGGTTGAGATACACTCCGGGCGCATCCTGGAAGCCGCCCCGCTTGAAGGGGTGCGCAAGCCCTCATACAGGCTCAGGATTGATTTCGGCCCTCTGGGAATTAAGAAGAGCAGTGCGCAGCTGACTGTGGCGTACACACCCGAGTCGCTGGTAGGGCGGAGCATCATGGCTGTCACCAACTTTCCGCCGAAGCAGATTGGCGGATTCATGTCCGAGGTCCTTGTCCTCGGCTTTCCGTGCGAGGGTGGCAAAGTCATACTGGCTGAACCTGAGAGAGATGTGCCCGCCGGCACAAGGCTTCTGTAGCACCAGGCCTGCTGCCCGCCTCGGCCTGGAAGGATAGCATGCTAAGGCTCTTCAATAATAACGCCGTTATATTGTCCAAACGTGAAGAAGCTTTATGACCGATCACCTCTTTACGAAGGGACCAAAGGGGTCTATTTGCAAATGGGGAGAGGATATGTACCGGCAGCCCTGCTGCTGATAATACCAACCGCTGTATTGCTTGCTGTGCCTCTGTATAATCGACTGAATCCGCAGCTTTTCGGGTTGCCATTCTTCTGGTGGTTCCAGGGCCTGTGGCTGATAATCGCGGCCGTGATGTACATTGGCGCCGCATTGATACTTGAACATGGCGACACCGACAGGGGGGAGGCCTGATGGCGCTAGTAACTGTCATAGTCTTCATGGCCCTGTTCGCTGTTTTTACCTTCCTCGGCTTCGGTGCTGCCTACTGGAGAAAGGGGGACCTGTCTGATCTCGGTCAGTGGGCTCTTGCAGGCAGAAAGCTCGGCCCGTATCTTGCATGGTTCCTGGTTGGAGGCGATCTGTACACCGCATATACATTCATCGCCGTTCCTTCCGCTGCCTTCGGAAAGGGCAGCATCTACGCGTTTGCCACGCCATATGTCATGGTCACGTTCGCCGTGGCTATGGTCACAATGGTGACGCTATGGAAGATGTCCAGGGAGAAGAATTACATCACTGGCGTAGACTTTGTCAAGGACAGGTTCAAAAGCAGGACGCTGGCAATAGCCATTGCCCTTACGGGAATAGTCGCAGAATTGCCATACATCGCACTGCAGATTGTAGGCATGAGGGCCGTCCTGATAGTCATGCTTTCACCATACTTCCCCAACTCTATAGCGGGCACAAGCGAGATTGCGCTGATAATCTCGTTCATTGTCCTTGCCGTGTTCACATTTGTGAGCGGACTGAGAGGGGCTGCGCTTACTGCTGTGATGAAGGACCTAATAATACTGATAACGGTGCTCGTCGTGGTCATCTACATACCATACACCTACGGAGGCTTTGCCCATGCATTCCAGCTCGCACACACTGCAAAGTCGACGGTGAACTATGCAACCCTGTCCCCGAAGCTCGCAAACGCGTACATCAGCCTGTTTATACTCAGTGCGCTGACACTCTACTTCTACCCGCACGCCATCAACGGCGTCCTCAGTTCCAAGAGCTCCAGGACAGTCAGGCTCAGCACAGCGCTGCTCCCGCTCTATGGAATGGGTCTGTTCCTGCTGACACTCTTTGGCGTACTTGTGTTTGCAGTGCCCAAAGCGCTGGCAATTGTCGCGCCTGCAGGGGGAACCGCCAATGGAACGCTTGTCGTGCCTGCGCTGATCAGCACAACTATGCCAGACTGGTTCACCGGAGTGGCCTTCCTTGGCATATTTATCGGCGGCCTTGTTCCCGCTGCAGTGATGGCGATATCCCAGGCGAACCTGCTCACGAGGAACGTCATAAAGGAGTTCGTCCCGAATCTGCGCCCTAAGACTGAAACAACAATCGTCAAGTGGAGCTCAGTGTTCTTCAAATTCCTGGCACTTGCATTCGTCTTCGTCGTTTCCCAGACGTACGCGATAGAGCTGCAGCTTCTGGGAGGGGTCTTCATTGCACAGACGCTGCCTGCCATGATGCTCGGTCTCTATGACAAGAAGTTCCTCAACAGGTGGGCTCTGTTTGCCGGATGGCTTGTAGGCATGTCATCCGGGATATGGTTCACGCTTGTTGCCAACAACTTCAAGACACTGAGCACCAGCCTGATGAAGACTCCCTTCGGTCTTCTCTACATAGCCGCAACATCTCTTGTCATCAATCTGGTTGTCGCCTATGCTGGGTCAGCAATAGCGAGGATAGCCATGCCGAGGTCCGCCGCTGTTCCTTCAGACTGAAATGGAGGCTGAAAACTTTTTTTAAAACCACTTATTCCAATTTTTCCGGAAAAGAGAATGTAAGGGGCGATTGAAGGAATCACTCCTTCCGCCCGTCTCCTTCTGTCAGCTTGACATTGCTGTAGTCCATCTCCTTGTATGTCCTCGTTATGGCTCTTGTGATTGACCTTTCTACCATCCCGTAGTCAAGCAGGAGCTCCAGCGCCTTTGAATAATCCGCCATGTTCCTGTTAACAGTCCTCACAACAAAATCGGAGCCTCCAAGTGTATTGTGGACAGAAATGACGCCCTGCACGGAGCACAGTCTTTCAGCCAGGGCAGCATCAGCCTTCTTGGTGTGCTTCCCCTCTATGATAGTGACCGTTGAGAACCCGAATCCCAGTTTTTCGTAGTTCAGTTTCGCCGTTATCCTCTCAATATACCCGTTTTCCTTTAGTTTGCTTATCCTCTTGCTCACAGCCGAAGGAGACATCAGTCCTACCTTTTTCCCTATGTCACTAAGGGGCAGTTCGGCATTTTCCTCCAAAACTTTCAAAATGCGTATGTCATATATGTCCAGAAGATTCCCCTCCACTTCTAATTTTATCCTTATATGTCTTTCATTTATTAGATTTTTTCCGGCTGCAGCGTAGCACTTCTCCGCACGCCAGCGGGCGGAAATCGAGATGGAATTTTTTTCCACCCCCTCCCCGCCTAACAGATTGTACATTACAGTATATATCAGCTCCCCAATCCGATGGCATGCGCCATATCACCTTAAGGAGGACGCTCCCAGTTGAAACCGCGGTCGCCTTTGCATGGTTCACCGACTACACACCTGACGACAGTGCCATATTCGGCGATCCTCCCGGAGGGCGGGAAGTCGAAAGGCTTGGAGACGGCAGGCTGCGGCTCAGGAACAGATATCCCGGCTCCCGTCTGAGCGAGGAAACGGAAGTAATCCTGCATCCCCCAGACAGCTGGGAGGGTGCAGGAACTCTTTACTACGGCAGGTTCAGGGTTGCAGAATACACACAGAAATGGATCCTCAGCAACGTAACCGGGGGCTGCGAACTTCTGATGTCGCTTGATCTGGACATAACATCCTATGCAGTCCGCATCTATCTTTTTCTCCGGCCCAATTTCATAAGTGACGAGATTGAGAAACATTATGACAGGATTAAAGAAGGCCTGATAAGGGATATGTCGGAGACACCCAGCCGTGCTCCATCCTCTACCTGAAGAGAAGTCTCCCATCCTGCAGCACATACGCACTGAGTTCCTTTTCCAGTATGCCAGCCTTTACAGAGTCGCCTGAAGCTGATCTGATGGCAGAGAGCACTGTAACAACGTTGTCTGTCAGCCTTATGCCGAACCCGTCAGCCTTGCTGAGTATGATCTTCGCGGCATCCAGAATGTGAAGCCCCCTGTTGAGCGTTATCCTCCTGACTATTCCCCTGCTACCGGCAAGTTCTATGGTCGCCGCCGCTCGCTCTATATTCCTGATTGCACGCTTCTCGAGCACAGCAACATTCTGCCTTGAAATGCCCAGCTTCTCCGATATCTGGGAACGGCTGTGACCATCTCTACGCAGAGACAGTATCTCGAGCTGCCTCTCTGTCAGATACGTTCTTTCTCCTGTCATGTGACACCCGGCTTGTAATGTCAACCAAAACTGTTTGATTTTAGGTAAATGAAAACACTTATTTGACAGTAACCCATCCCGCTGCTCTGCTGGTCCCATGAATGGCAGGTGGAAAATCATCGGTGCTGTGGCAGCTGTGCTGCTGATAGCTGGAGCATCCTACGCTCTTCTCGCAGCGGGGAATCGAGCTGGAACCCCCCCCATGATCACCTATTCCGCCGACGCCTACGTCCGGGAGAGCAATACCCTGCTGACCTCATTCTCAAGCTATACGGGCTACCGGACTGCCCCAGCAATCGGGGGCGGCTCCTATTCCGACGCCAGGACCATAGGCCAGGGAGCGCCGGCAGACGTTTTCATCTCCGTCTCTCTCGGCTCCTATGCGCAATCATACCTGAAGAGCAGGTTCAGCGGCTGGGCACTTGCTATCGCATCAGATCAGCTGGTGATCGCATATTCCAATTCCACACTGCTCTCGCCATCGGCAAAGAGCTTCATCAGCCAGTTTCAGAATTCCCTGCCAGACAACAGTTCTTCTGTTGAACTATCTGCCTTTACAAACCTTACGAACGGAAAGGTGAAGATTGGCATTGCAAATCCACTGGACGATCCGGCTGGACTACGGGGATGGCTTGCGCTTGAAATTGCGGGCTACCTGTACGCAGGTGGAAACACAAGCTATTTCACAGACCGCGCAGTCCATAACAACGCAAACGTCAGCGCTCCCAGCGCTTCTGCACTCGTAGCTCCCCTCGAAACTGGGAATATACAGTTCCTTTTCATCTACAAATCCGCAGCGGTTGCCAAGGGCCTCCGCTATTTGCCGCTGCCTCCAGCCGTCAATCAGGGCAATTCGAGCATGTCCTCCTTCTACGGGATGTTCACCTACAATCTGCCGGATGGTCCTGTCAGCGGCTCACCCATATACCTGTTTGTTACAGTGCTGGCTAACAGCACGGAAGCCAGGGCAGCATATGCATTCCTGGATTTTGTTGTAAACAACTCTGCCGTCCTCTCCTCCTTCGGTATGGCACCCCTGTCAACCTCCGTGCTCTTCTCCTCCCTGCCGCTGCCACTTGAAATCTCCAGGCTGGTTTCCACAGGCAGAGTCGTGCAGGGGGGAAGTCTCTGACAGTCCAGCTCCGACGCAGCCTTGATTTGTGCCGTGGTATCCCTGGCGCAGGGAAAGCAGGGGGTGCTGAGATTGCCTTCCGTAAACGCTAGGCGGTGGCTGGATGCAGTCGGCATCTGGTCTCTCGTCTCGATTATACTGCTCTCAGTGCCGACCGTTCTACTTCTCTTCTACGGACTGGTGGTGTTCAGGAGTCCACAGGGTTTCAGCATGGTAGTCCTCAAGTCCATTGCTCTCACCCTGTTTGCTTCAGCGGCTGCAGCCGTAATCGTTTTCATTCTATTCACTCCGCTGGCATATCATATGGCGAGGATCGGAAACGAAACTCTTGAAACGGCGGCAGATATACCTGCCTCGATACCTCATCCTATAGTGGGCATTTCGCTTCTTCTGCTGGACAGCAGGACAACACCTGTTGGCGCGTTCCTTCAGTCACTGGGTATTAACTTCTTTTACTCCATCACAGGCCTGGTGGCAGCGCTCGTGATTGTTTCCGCGCCCATATACATCCGGTCAGCTCAATCGTCGTTTGCATCAAGGAGCGGCGACATTGAGCTTTTTGCCTCCTCCCTCGGGGCAGGCCGGGGCAGGATACTGTATTCGGTGGTGATACCCTCCGCAGCCAGGGACCTACTGTCCGCATCACTCACCTCGATGGGGAGGGCCATGAGCGAATTCGGGTCTGTTGCAATCGTTGCATACTACGTTCTGCAGCCTCCATTCAGCGGTGTCAGTCCCGCCTCCGTCCTTGTCTACGAGTACTTCGGGTATTATGGCCTCCAGGTTGCAGTTTCGGCGGCGTCGTTCATGATTGTCTTCAGCATCGCCATCATGCTTGCTGTAAGGATTGCCAGGAGGAGGGGTCTCCTCACCTCACGGGCAGGGATAAGGGGTGACCCCCTCTGATCAGCGCCGGCTTTTCCATTCGCAGAGGCAGCTTCTCACTCAGTGCCCGGATGGACGATGCCGGTCTGATTCTGCTGACCGGAAGAAACGGAGCTGGAAAGTCAACGTTCCTCCTCTGCCTGCTCGGGAGGTACCCAGTAGACAGCGGCTACATCAGATTCAACGGGGAGGACGTTACCGGGCTGCCTGTTGAGAAGAGGCGGGCCGCCTTTGTAAATCAGTCCAGCTTCTTTGGCCATATGGACGTTGGCACCCACATTCACTGGGGATCGGGAGGGACGAATTCTTCAGACGCAAAGGCAGGCAGGGTGACTGAGGGCCTGGGCATAGGATTCTCGGGCAAGGTTGACAGACTCAGCCAGGGACAGAAGATGAGGGTTGCTGTAGCGACAGCCGTCCTCTCCAGTCCAAGTGTCATCCTTATCGACGAAGCGCTCTCAAACATCAGCGACAGGCTGGCAGTATTGTCTGAACTGAAGAAGATGTCTGAAGAATACAGGTTCGACATAGTCTGCGTATCGCAGGATGCAGAGGATTCCAGTATTGCCGACCATCATTACACAATAGATGAGGGCGTCATGTCGCGCGCGTTCTGAACGTAGACTGCACCTTTCGTGGGACCTGTTCGAGGTTTGGGTGTGCGGTACTTGATATAACGTGACGGCGATCGAAGTATACGGGAGTTGATTATGGCAGTAGGAGATGCCGAGTCTGCTGAGGGCTCGGTGAGGGAATGGATACTCAGGAAATTCGGAACTGCCGGAGAGGGTGTGTACTTTGAATCGGTGCGCCTGGACCAGGGCGCGTGGCTGGTCGATGCCCAGTTTGTGATTTCGGGGTACAGGAAGTATTACAGTGTTGCAGTCGATGCATCTTCGGGCTCCGTAACCGGCTATAGTGAAAGATTCAGGCCGTTCAATTTGCCAGGATACGTGCCGAGCCCGCGGGGTACGGCAGGCATATTGATGCTGGCCGCACTGATAGTTTCCATTATAGTCGTCATAATTTTCATATCATCCGGCATCAGCAACCTGGCTGGGGGGATTTTCACTCTGTATTACAACGCACTGGGCGGCGCCGGCAGGATCATACTGGGCGTTGTCCTGATTGCATTCGGCCTGATTGATATCTACCTGACAGTCGAGATAAACAACATAAGGGAAGCGCTGGAGAGGGGCGACACCAGGTCCGCACTTTCAAGGAACAGCCTCGCATTCGGTGTCATAGCCATAATATTCGACGGAGTAGTTACAGGGATACTGCTAATCGTTGCAAGGGAAGAGATGCGCCGGCTGGACACGGAGAGCGCGGCACAGCGTTCTGCGCCACCACAGTAGCGCTTCTGCAGTCATCAGATTAATAATGTCGGATGCATAGCTCGCGGCCTGTGGCAGCATCCAGGGCACGGAACGTGGCACTGATAATAGTAATGTGCTCCTTCTGGGCGGGAAATTACTTTGTAATCAAGAACAGCCTGCTTTATTCCAGCCCTATAGTGTTTGCACTGCTGAGATCTGCCGGTGCAGGCGTAGTACTCTCTCTCATTGCAAGAAAGGAGCTGAAGAGAATAACCAGAAACGATGTAAAATTCCTTCTTGCAATAGGTTTCCTGCAGGTCACTATTTTCTATATTGCAGTCACCACAGGCCTGCAGACTGTAAACAGCTCTGTTGCAGCCACGCTTGTGTACACCCAGCCTGTCATACTTGTGGCACTCTCCCCACTGGTGGGCGAAAGGCTCACGTTTTTCAAGGTGCTGGGCGTCGCGGCCGCATTTGCAGGTGTGTGCACAATATTCCTTCCTGCGCTGGAGAATTCCGGTCTTGCATTCGGAGATGCTCTGGAACTCATCGCATCTGTTTCATGGGTATTGTCAATACTGGTTTACAAGACGTGGAAGCACTCGCTCAGTCATTACGTTGTTCCAGGTGTGCAGAATGCCTTCGGTGCCGTGATGATCATCCCCTTCCTGTCAGTCGGGTCGAACTTTCTGCTGCCCGTCCCCGCACTCTGGCTAGACCTTGCATACATTATAGGCTTCAGTTCGGTATTCGGATATGCTGTCTACTTCAGAGCCCTGTCAAACATGCAGGCATCTGTTTTCTCGTCCTACCTTTTCATGGTACCGACCCTGACCACTCTTTTCGAATCCATCCTGACTCTGTCTCTTCCCGGGATATACCAGATTGCAGGTACAATTCTGGTCTCCGCGGGCATCATCATGGTCAACCGTGAATTCTGATATCAGGAGAGAATGGGTGCTACAGGATGAACAAAAAACTCAATAGGTCCCCCGTTCATTGGTCTGGAAAGAAAAGGTGTGAAACATGTCAGATCTTGCATCAAAGGTTGCCTGGCAGATATTCTCAAAATCTCTGAAACTGAAGAAGGGGTCTTCCGTGACAGTCGAAACATGGGACTGCAATGAGGATCTTGCACGCAAGGTGGAACTGGAAGCCGCGGCACGCGGTCATTCCGTAATCACCCTCTACAATGATACAGACTCATTCATCAAGTCTGCAAACAGGCTCCCGGCAGGCAGGAAGGTGAGGCTTGGAAAGCATGAGGAGGCGCTGCTTCGCAACACGGATGCATATGTATTCATTCCAGGTCCTGAACTTTTCTATTCCACAACATCGCTGAATCATTCCAGACTGCGCAGCGCAATATCCTACAATATGGAATGGTACCGTATTGCAAAAGAGTCCAAACTGAGAGGCGTGCGCCTTGGAGCCGGCTACTTCAACTCAGATGCTGCCGCTTCAATTCTTGGGCGGACGCGGAAGTCGATAGTGGACCATCTTCTCAACGCATCACTTGAGGATCCGTCGGTCCTGCATAGAAGGGCCAAACTCGTTTCCAGCTGTTTCAGGAAGGGAGGCAAGGTCACCCTGGACAGTGGCAAATTCACACTCCTCTTCAGAACAGGAAAGGAGGAGGAGATAGGCGACGGCAGGACGGATGAAGAAGATCTGCGCAGCGGAAACAATATGTCTGATCTGCCAGGCGGACTTTATCTGCGCGAGATTTCAGGGGAGGCTGAAGGAAAGATTGCCTGTGCATCGCTGACCTACCAGGGGAAGTCAACAAAATCTGTAGAGATTGAATTTTCAAAGGGGCGAGTTGTTTCATTCTCCTCGAAATCATGGGAAGGCGATGCAGAGGAGTCAATGTCGGCATACCTCTCGAAACAGGCAAACAGGGCACCCACCTATCTGGGAGTGGGACTTAACAGCAGGCTGAAGCCAGGATACGGCCGTGACTCCTACTCCTCCGGAGCTGTGACTCTCTGGATAGGCCAGTCTGCACGCGCAGTCCTTATGCAGCCCACGCTGCATTCATTCGGGCGCACAGTGGTCAACAGGGGAAGGCTGGCTGTCTGATGCGCGAGGCAGCGTTGCCCTCTCCAACAACATCCGGAAGGCGGTGTAAGTGAAGGTAGGTGTAATCGGCGTTCCAATGGATCTGGGCCAGAAGCGCAGGGGCGTAGACATGGGACCAACTGCAATGAGGATTGCAGGCATTGTCGAAAGGCTCTCCGGCCTTGGTCATGATGTGTCCGATATGGGAAACATACAGGGCCCCGACAGATCCACTGCAAAGCTGGGAAGGGAGAATCTGCGCTACCTTGACGAGGTCCTCAGGATCTGCGGTCTCATTGCGGACAGGGTTTCAGATTGTGTATCAAAGAGAATGTTTCCACTTGTGCTCGGCGGTGACCAGACAGTATCCATCGGCACTCTCGCAGGACTGGCGGAGCACGGAACAAAGAGGGGAATCATCTGGATTGATGCCCACGCAGACTTCAATACAGAGAAGTCCACACCATCGGGGAATGTGCATGGCATGGCGCTCAGTGCAATCCTGGGGTACGGGACACCGAGACTTTCCAGGTTCAGGCGCATCTGCCCGAAGGCTGTTGAGGAGAACACAGTCATAATAGGGTGCAGGAGCATCGATGAGATGGAACAGGATATGCTCTCAGAATCCCGGGTCACAGTTTACACCATGAAGGAGGTGGACGAACTGGGCATTGGCAGGGTCATAGACGACGCAGTGCAGATAGCATCGAAGGGAGTAAAGAACGTGCACGTGAGCTTTGACATCGATGTACTGGACCCGAGGGAGGCCTCAGGCACTGGCACCCCAGTCCCTGGCGGCCTCACATACCGCGAGGCGCACCTGGTCATGGAAGACCTGTACGAGTGCGGCATTGTCTCGTCAGCCGAACTCGTGGAGGTAAACCCAATTCTTGACAGGGGTAACCATACCGCCGAAATTGCTGTGGAGCTCCTAGAGTCACTAATGGGGAAGAGGATATACAGGAAGAGATGAGCAGGCAGCCCTCATTCTTGGGATTCTCATTCAGCCGCCTTCTGGCAGATTACCGCCAATCAAAACCCTGATGCATTACCGGCACGATCGTTTGCTCATGACGGCGGGCTATCGTCTCGCTCATTCAGGCCGGACAGCAGCCTTCAGCGCTGCAGCACAGTACACGCCGCTTCCAGGAGACTGAATCTGAAGTGCCTGCCGATATGTATTTCTCCTATCTTCTTCTGGCAGGCTCACTTGCAGCGCTGGCCATTTCATCGAATTTCGTTGAGAGGAATGCCTTCAGGATTGCGGAGTACCTGAAGATAGGCGAGCTTGCGACCGGGTTCATACTGCTTTCGATTTCAACTTCGCTCCCAGAGTTTGCCATAGCTGTAATTTCAGCACCCGCGGGCGATGGCGCAGTCCCAATCGGCAACGTCTTTGGCTCAAACATAGCCGATGTCCTGGTAGTGATTGCCTGATGGCACTTGTAACTGGTCTTACTGTCAAGAGGGAGGATGCGAGGAGGTTCATCAGGCTTCTCTTCATGACATCCCTGACGTCCATTTCGCTGCTCCTGCTCGACAGGCTTGGTGCCATCGAAATCATCTTCCTCCTGTTCACATTCGCATGCTGTTCCTACTACCTTGCAAGGAGGGAGGCAAGCCTGTAGGTGAAGGGAAGAATTACCAGGAAGCAGTATGACAAACCTCACCCTGATACTTGGCTTCACAGGCCTCCTCTCAGGTTCCACATTTTCCATGAGTTCTCATGCCGGCCTTGTGCTGTTCCTGCTGCTGGCGAATATCCTGCTCTGGTATTTTTTCGACTCCGGCAGGCACATAGGAAAGCTGGAGGGGACTGCCTTCCTGATGATATACGTCGCTTTCGTGCCGGCTGAATTTGGTCCACAGGCGGGTATATGAATGTGAAACCCGCCTTCCCACCCCAGTGAGCTGCGCGGGCCTTCAGAGCACCCTGCCCGTCTCACGCTTCCTGATGTCACGAAGATGGAAGATGAGCTGCTGAATCTCGGGAGTCTCCTGCGGCTGCAGGCCCATGAAACTGTTGCTGCCTGAATACCTGTTCATTCCAAAGCCGCGCACCGGCATCATGAACCCGGACCCGCCTATGGGCTGCACGTAGATGCTGGCAATTCCGAGGATCCTGTCAAAAACACCCCTCATAACTATCACGTCGGCAACATTTTCAAGTGGCATTGAATCGAGGCTGTATCCCACCATCCCTCTTCTTCCAATTGTGCGGTGATTTGTAATCCAGTACCGGTACTTGGTGTAACCCAGGTAGCCGAACAGGCCGCCAATCAGAAGGAACGCGGCAATCAGGCCAACTATGATCGCAACGGCATACAGGAAAGCATTAGAAGCGGCAACCGAAGGGAGTATGGAAATTACAAAGGGAACTATGAATATGAAAAGGAAGATGATGCCCACAAGCCCGTTGACTGCAAACTTTGCTATCACCCTCTTGCTCGGCCGGAATTCCTTGAGTATCACTTCCCCATCCTGCAGCCTGAATGGAAGGTTGGCATCGGGCTGAATGGGCTTGTACTGCCTCAGGTAAGGATCTGAAAGATAGTCTTCAGCGTCGCTGCCGCTGTTTGCGGTTTCCTGTGCCCTCACCTGGTATCCGGTGGGCGGCCTCGCCTCTCCCGCGCCTACGGGTGTCCCGCAATTGGGGCAGAACTTCGCCTGCTGCTGTATTTGACTCCCGCAGTTCGAGCAGTATGGCATCCAGATTCCTCCATGGCACCAGTTGCGCGCAGTCTGCCACCACATAATCGAGGCTGCCGGCTGCGGACAGTGCTGTAGGTCAGATCAGGACTTGAGATTTAACTCTTGGCATCCGGCTTTCCTTCAACTCCCGCAACCCCGGGATAAAAATAATACCGACTGTCACAAACCAGCTCACTATGCTGTCATCGCAGCTTCTTCCCGCTCTTCACCCGTCTGCCTCCTGTGGAGCTTTGACCAGATGCTTTTCCTAAGCATCATGGAACGTATTCCATCAACCGCTTCCTGCGGATTGATGTCCTTTGGACAGCCGACAGTGCACTGGTATGCTTCCTTGCATGTGAGGGCCCCATTGTCCCGGGCCGCAAATTCCATGTGCTCTTCGTACCCTTCATCCCCTGAGTCTGAAAGGAACCTGAATGCCCTCACAAGCACCGCCGGTCCAAGGCAGGAATGATTGGTCCAGAACACAGGACAGGAGGTGGTGCATACACCACATGAAATGCAGTCCACAAGCCTGTCTATCCTGCTCCTCTGCCCTGGACTCCGGATTACCTCATGCTCAGGCTCCGGTGAGTGACTGATCAGGTATGGTCTGACCCTCTTCAGCCCGTCAAAGAAGATATTCATGTCAACAACAAGGTCTTTAATCACCGGCATTGAGTAATGATGTCTGTGTTCTGCAGGCAGGCATGTGCTTTCCCTTTATCACCATCCCGCAGGAACCGCAGAGGGCCATTCTGCACGAATATCTGAATGAGAGTGACGGATATATTCTCCTCTGTATTTCGAGAAGCGTGGAAAGTACCACCTCCCCCAGGCAGTACATCCACTTCGTATTCATCATAATGGTATTTCCTGACCATTTCAGGGTTAAAGCTGAATATACTGAAGTGCACTTTGTTCACCCCGCTCATCAGTACGCCCTCCTCATGGGCTCGAATTTCGTCACCCTCACAGGCTCGTAGCTGACAGCCCGACCCGATTCTGAAAATATCACAATCGTGTGTTTCATCCACTCCGCATCATCTCTTTCCCTTAAATCCCTACTGAAGCGCCCCCCCTGCACTCCTTTCTTAGCAGCGCACCTTCGGTGACAGCGATACCAAGATCTGTCATTGCCCTCAGATCCATCGCCCTGACAAATTCCAGGTTGTAACGAGGGGAGTGCGCGGACACACCCGTCTTCCACACCCTCCTCCGGATGTCAAGCAGCCTGTAAAGCGCCTTTTCAAGCTGCAGGCCGCTCCTGAAAATCCCTGCGCCTTACTCCATTGTCTTCTGCAGTTCTGTCTCCAGAGTGCATGTCTCTTTCCCTCCTTCCCTCGAACACATGTCTTCAATAAACGCTTCCCAATCAGCGGCTTCCCTGGTTATCAGCACATCGTTGACGGGCGTGACTGCCTCACGCCCATAACGCTCTGCGTTGATCCGCACCCTCCGCCCGAACACCAGAGTCTCGAGAATGGAATTTCCTCCAAGCCTGTTGGCTACGTGGATGCTCACACATGCCGATTCCCCAGCAGCAAACACCCCCGGAACGCATGTCTCACCTTCATTCCCGGTGGAAATCCAACCCATGGAGTAGTGCTGCGCCAGTATCACAGGGATGGGCTTCCTTTCCGGGTCGATTTCTGCAAAGCTCTGTGCCAGCTCCCTGCTTCCTCCAAGCCTTTCCTCGATTATTCTGGCATTCAGGTGCGTGACTTCAACGTTGAGGTACGGACCCCATGGCCCCACAAAACCCCTCCCTTCCTCTATTTCCGTCATCATCGACCTCGTCACTATATCCCTTGGCGCAAGTTCCGGAGGGTCCATCTTCACGTATCTTACCATAAAACTCTCACCCTCTGCATTCCTCAGGATTCCACCCTCCCCGCTTCGGTTTTCAGTATACTGGTGCTTGGTAGTGATGTTGGATGGAACTGCACGAATTCCATACCCTTGAGAGGCATCCCCGCCCAGTAGGCGACAGCCGTGGCAAGTCCTGTGTTAATGTGGGCATTTGAGGTGTGGTTGAATGCCCGCCCAAATCCCCCTCCTGCGAATATGACCGCCTTCGCCCCGATTCCAGCCACTGTTCCGCTTATCAGGTCAACCGCCACAACGCCGGCGGCCCTCCCGCATTCCAGGACAAGCCTGATTACTAGATGCTCCTCGTACACCTTGACCTTCTCCCCGACGGATCTTTGGTAGAGTGTGGTGAGAAGCGCATGTCCGGTCCTGTCTGCTGAATAGCAGCTCCTGTTGTATGTTCCCACCGAATGCTCTCTGGGCTATCCTCCCTGCTGCGTTTCTGCTGAAGGGAGTCCCCCGGTGCTCCATCTCGTAGACCCTGTCGACCCCCTCCCTCACCAGTATCTTCACCGCGTCCTGATCGGCAAGGTAGTCGCTTCCCTTCACCGTGTCATATGCGTGAATGTCCGGAGTGTCTGATACGCTTTCAGCTGCATTTCCAACGGCTGCGTTTATTCCATCTTCTGCAGCTACACTGTGTGATCTGCGCGGATGAACCCTGCTAATCACCGCTGAGTCGACGCCTGCATCTGCCAGCTCGACTGCTGTCCTTGGCCCGGCAAGCCCCCCTCCAATCACAAGCACCCCGTGCCTGGCAGTCTGCATCAATATACCATTCCAAGTAGGGTGAACCCACGCTGCTGCTATCGAGTAAACGAACTTCATCATAATAAGCTCAGCTGCCAGTAGTGAAGCAACGCTCAGGGCAGCGGTCAACCAGACAACAGCACGGTGATGCCTGCTGAGTGACGGAAAAAGATCTATTGCTATGACGCGCATCCCGTCGAGGCCATGGAGCAGAACTGCCTCAGGAATACGCCGTTCAGCACTATGTTGGGGATGCCAAGGAAGAGTGGGGAGCATTCAGCGACTGTCATGTGCGGATTGAAGGCAAGGTCGGTAAAATCCACCAGGTGTGCGAGCGGGAAGAGGAGTATCAGAACACATGTAATGCTATGCGCAAGCCACATTGCCATTCCAGGCTGTCTCGATGCTCTCACATATCTCGAAGGCGCACTGATGATCCTGTTGATACCCGGAGAAGACAATTCAGGTTGCTCCCGCTGTGTTTAAAAGAGGGAGACCTTTTTATTTGAACTGAAAGCCTCAGATGTCAGGGTGGCCGTTCATAACGGCCCTGTCAGGGCCCTTGTTGACATTGGGTGGCTGCTCCTCACAGCCTGCGGCTTCCGTCCGTCCTGCCGGTCAGCGGGTGAGGTTCTGCCAGGCAGCAGGACGGGCGAAGCCGGTTCGTTGAAAACGCAGGAGGTGTATACAAAGGGCCAGGCTTCCACGAGGCTTCTCGTCTTTCCCCTTCTAACATCGCAGTAATAGTCATCCCTGTCAATGAGCAGAAACGGCAGATCTGCCGACACAGCATCTGCTTCGTCCACTTCATATGTATCGCCTATAAAGATCCCTCTTGAACCGGCGATATTTTCGGCCCTCCTGAACACATCCGCGCCGCACCTCCTCAATCCCTCATTGGCTGCAAAGACTGAACCCTCGACCAGCCTATCCAGGCCAAGTTTCGACACGAGACCCATATTCTGGTCAGATATGCTGCCGATCAGCACCACCCTGATTCCGGTTTCCTTTGCACTTTCCAGGAATTCAGCCGCATCATCATAGAGATCCCAGGTCTGTTCTGCCACCCCTGTGCATTTCATTCCTTCTATGATGTCGTCATCAGGGCTTTCCCCTGTTAGTGTTTCAAGCAGGCACGCGAAGTCCAGGCTGGCTTTTTCCGTGCCCGGGCAGGGAAGATGCATCCACGCCCTTTGCATTGCGATCTCCCTGTAAACATCCCTGTCAGAAACGCAATATCCCTGGCTCCTCAGGTATGAGCCCAGCTCGTTATGATAACCGGGTGAGAATTTCACCAGTGTTCTGGCAATATCCACAAACAGACTTCTCATGCTGAGGTGAAATGGTGATTTGGAATACTTACAAAACGTCCCTTGATTCTATGTGGCGGCACTTAGTCTACGATCGCCATATATTCGTTGCCGAGGGAAGGGTATCCATTGCCGGCATCGCATCATTGTTCCTGCTCATCACAGTATGCTGCTAGAGGCGGACATCAGCATAGCCCTCTGGACAAATCTCCGGACTATGGTCAACGGTGAAACCGAGTCCCGGCATGGTGCGGGGTGCGGGATTTGAACCCGCCTTACTAGCTTGGCAAGCTAATGTCCTAACCAGACTAGACTAACCTCGCCTATGGGCGATTTCGTGATAACAGTGCAGGGGGTTAAATAACCTTACTTTGCCGCCTGGTCGCCAGCCTCTCATTTTCGGCCGGCTCGTGCTTGGGTGCACTGAAAAACTATTTGAAAATCAGAATGCTACCTCAATGCATGCCCTGTGCGTCATCGCCGTTACCCGCCGGAGCTGAAGGGGTACCACCCTCTGCACCTCCCGGACTGCCCCTGTTCACTGGTCTGCTTTACTCAAGGCTGGTGCGGGAATAGCGCTGGACCTTAACGGTTTCGGAGCTCTTTCCAACACCCTGTATGAACTCGCGAAACAATACGGCTATCTGGGCATATTCGTTTATTCGCTTGCCGGCAGCCTGATACCCTTCATACCTCTGCCATATCTCGCAGCAGCTGTGTTCCTCAGCCCTGTGCTTAACCCGCTTTTCATTGGCATCGTTGCAGGTGTGGGAGGCTCACTCGGGAAGGTAACGTCGTATTTCCTGGGGCGGGGGGGCTACTTCCTCACCGGCGAGAAGAGCAGAAAGAACATGGAGATTATCAGGGGGCTGACGGAAAAATACGGTGATATCATAATATTCATCTTCGCGGCGACTCCCCTCCCAGACGACATATACATCGTACCGGCCGGCCTGATGAAATTCCCCTTCTGGAGATTTCTGCTTGCAAACACAGCCGGGAAAATCGTCCTCGCAACTGCAGTAGCATATCTCAGCAGGACATACTTCGACCTTGCTGCACAATTCCTGGGTGGTGATTCCTTCATTGTCATCCTGGCTGCCATCATCCTCACAATACTGATCACACTGTGGATGCTAAGGGCTGACTGGGGCGCATACCTGGATGTTTACAGGAGTGAGGGGCTGAAGGGTATCGTTAGACATCTTCCAGGCCTGATAATGCCCCGCAGGAAGAGAGGGTGAAATGAATACTCGTCTGCAATTCGCTGATGGCAGAGGGATGCAAACGCTTGCGGCGCCGGGGTGGAATTCAAAATGAGCTCGCCTCCAGAGCACTGGCATTCGATGCACGTGGAGGAAGTTGTCAATGCACAAGGCAGCGACGGACTCAACGGCCTGCGCTCTGAAGAAGCATATTCCAGACTCAGGATCTACGGCGAAAACAGGCTTCCTGAGAGAAGACCGACCTCACCGCTTGTCATGCTGCTTAGGCAGGTCAGGAACATAATGATAGGGCTGCTCGCCGTAGCTGCAGCCTTTGCCCTTCTGACTGGACAGACGCTTGATGCGATAGCGATTGCAGCAGTAATTGCAGCAAACACGGCGCTCGGCTTTGTCATAGAATTCCGCGCAGAAAAAGCATCCGCAGCCCTTAAACACCTTTTCATCACCAGCTGCCGGGTGGTGAGGGGTGGCCAGGTGATAGACGTGCCTACTCACGAAGTGGTGCCCGGAGACATCATGATACTTGAAGCTGGTTTCAGGGTTCTTGCAGATGCAAGGGTGACTGCAACAGCTGAGCTCAGTGTGGACGAGTCCGCACTTACTGGGGAATCGGTTCCAGTCGAGAAGGAGTGTGACACAGTCCTGCCCAAAGAGACGGTTGTAGCCGACAGGATCAACATGGTCTATACCGGCACGCTGGTCGTCAGGGGCAGAGGTCAGGCAGTTGTTGTCGCAACTGGTGCCGACACTGAAATGGCCAAGATATCAACGCTGATGTCCGAAGGCAGGAAGGAGACAACACCACTTCAGAAGCGCATCAACAACCTGATGCGTTACGTCCTCATACTCGTGGGCCTCATAGCCATTACCGTCACTGCAGTAGGCATTTTCAGGGGAGAGGACGTTTTTCTCATGGTCGAAACAGGCATTGCCGTTGCCGTTGCCGCTGTGCCTGAGGGTATGCCTGCTGTGATAACAATATCACTTGCAATAGGAGTCCGGCGGATGGCGTCCAGAAACGCCATCATACGAAGGCTTGCTGCGGTCGAGTCCCTTGGAAACGTGGAACTTATATGTTCAGACAAGACAGGCACTATGACTCTGAACCAGATGACTGTCCGGGAGGTCATTTTCGGTTCGGGAAGCCTCAGGGTAGGAGGCTCCGGATATTCACCCGAGGGGACTCTTGAGTTGCAGAACCATGGGAACAGCAGTCACGACGATCCCTGCATGCGCCTAGCAATGGCCGCAGGCATGCTCTGCAACGATTCTTCACTGAGCATGGTTGACGGAAAGTGGAAGGGAAGTGGCGACCCTACCGAGATAGCATTGCTCTCTCTTGGTATGAAGGCGGGTCTATCGCCCGCCAGCCTGTCCTCCGATTTTCCCAGGTTGAGGGAGGTGCCATTCCAGACTGCAACGAGAATGATGGCCACAGTCCATCCCGCTGAAAAGTTACCCGCCTTCCTTACAAGAGCAAACAAAGGCGGGAAATTCATCTGCTTTGTGAAGGGTTCGCCTGAGTCACTTATCGATGCAGCGGGTCATTACCTTCAGGGCGAGAGGCAGATTCCTCTGGATGACAGGTCGGCGGAAGAGTGGAAGAATAGCAATCTAGAACTCGCCGGCAGGGGCTACAGGGTGCTTGCAACAGCATTCAAGCTCATGGATTCAGTCGAAGATGATACATACACAGACCTGACCATCCTTTCTCTCGTAGGAATGCACGACCCACCAAGACCGGAGGCAAGGGAGTCGGTTGCCGTATGCCGCAATGCAAGCATCCGTGTTGTGATGATAACAGGCGATCAGAAGGAAACCGCCAGGAAGATTGCTTCGGACCTGGGCATCGGAAGGGACGGGGAAATCGTTGTAACCGAGGGTGCCTCCCTTTCAGCCATGAGTGGAATTGAATTCGTCGAAACAGTCCAGCAGACAGACGTGTTTGCAAGGGTTTCGCCAGAACAGAAGCTCGAGATAGTCAGGGCGCTCAGGGAGTCAGGATCAACCGTGGCAATGACGGGAGACGGCATCAACGATGCTCCGGCCCTTGAGGCTGCGGATATAGGCATATCGATGGGCAGGGGCGGGACTGATGTCGCGAGGGAGGCGTCGGATGTAATCCTTGTGGACGACAACTTCTCTTCAATAATATCTGCGGTGGAGGAGGGGCGGATTGCATTTGCAAACATCAGGAAATTCGTAAGCTATCTCTTCTCATGCAACTTCAGCGAACTGTTCATAATGCTCGCGGCCACTTTTGCCGGAATTCCCCTGCCCCTGCTTGCCATACAGATTCTCTGGCTGAACCTTGTTACCGACGTTCTTCCAGCAATGTCCCTGATAAGCGAGAAGGCAGACGAGGATATCATGAAGCATCCGCCGGTCAAGACGCTTTCAGGAGGCAGTCTCTACTTCGCAGGCAATATATTCTCTTCCGGGCTCTTCATGACGGCAGCCGGCCTGACGGCATTCCTCTTCGAGCTTGGAAGATCGGCATCCGCAGAATCATCCACAACAGCCGCATTCCTCACCATGGCCCTAAGCCAGACACTTCATGTTTTCAATGAGAGATTCGGCGAGCGCTCGATGTTCAGCAGAAGGCTGTTTACCAACAGGTACGTATGGGCGGCAGCTGCCGGAACAATCGCCCTCATACTGGCAAGCGTCTTCCTCTCTCCTCTCAGCACTGTGCTTAAGACATCCGTCCCATCAGTGGAAGAATGGACAGTCATCCTTGCAGCTTCATTCCTTCCCCTTGTCCTCAGTGAAGTCTACAAGCTTGTCCATGCTGCCGGCAGGCTTGTTTCGTCAAAGCCTTCTGCCTGAGGCTGCTCCGGCAGATGCATGGGGCATGCAGTGCCCTGAACCATGAAGGCATAAATTCCTGACAGGGCAGTCCCCGCACATGGGAGATACAGGGCGGCAGATGTTCTTTCCGTGCGTGACCATCAGCTCATTAAGCATGAGCCAGCTCCCTTCAGGCAGCAGACTCGAGAGTGCGGTTTCCGTTTCCTCAGGCGTCTTTGTCCTGACCCAGCCGAGCCTGTTGGCTATCCTGTGCACGTGTGTGTCGACAGGAATTGCAGGCCGGCCGAAGCCGTAAACGAGCACGCAGTTGGCAGTCTTCCTTCCCACCATTGGGAGATCCAGCAGTGATTCCATGTCAGACGGAACATGCCCATCATAGTCAGAGACTATGATGCCTGCAATGCTCTTTACAGCCTTTGCCTTGGTCCTGTAGAATCCAACGTTACTTATTCGCTCCTCTATGTCCGCCAGTCCTGCACGGGCAAGGTCCGCTGCAGTGTGATATGTCTCGAAAAGCCTGTCCCCGGCAATTTCTGTTTCCTCATCCCTAGTCCTCTGGGACAGGACGGTTGCAATGAGTACACGAAACGGGTCTTCGAGGCGTGAAGCACTTTGCAGCGCTGTTGGCGCAGCCGTCCCCTCGTAGTTAGAGCGGAGCGTCTCAAGCACTTCGTTGAAGGCGGCTGCCCTACCAGAGCCTTTCGCCTTTCTTATCGAACCACCACTCCATTGCCTCTCCCACTGTTCTGAGTGAGCCTGTCACAACCACCTTCCTGCCTGCACGGATCGATTCGGCCATCTCCATGCCCTCGCCGACTCCACCTGCAGTAACGGCCCTCATGCCGCACTCCTCCGCAGCCTGTTTAAGCTCAACCGCCTGTCTTGCCCTGGGAGTTTCAGGGGATACGCAGATTACCTCAGAGGCAAATCCCCTGACGGAAGGCATCATCTTCGCGAGGTTCTTGTCACTGAGTATTCCAAGCACACAGAGCAGGTCCTCATCCGTAGTTTCCCTGATTGACTTCTGTAGAGCCTGCATCGCGTCAGGGTTGTGTGCGCTGTCAAAAACGAAGTAGTCGGATGCCGACGGAATCTGCAGCCTTCCGCTCCATTTCACATTCCTGATGCCCTCAATCACGGCCGCGTCGCTGATGTAGACACCTGTTTGCTGCATCTGTTCTGACGCAGCAATGGCGAGCCCTATATTCTCAACCTGGTAAGACCCCCAGACTCCGGGCCGAATGGTGCCGTAGTCCCTCATTCCATGAGCCTCAATGACCAGCTCACCCCATCTGTTTACTACCGGCCGCACCTCGACAAGCTCATTCATCCTGAGCAGCTCGGTACCCCTCTCGGCTGCCAGCCTCTCCATCTCCGAGAGCGCATCCCTGTCCAGCTCGGCTGTAACGGCAGGAATGCCCTTCTTTATGATCCCTCCCTTCTCATGAGCTATTGATTGAATCGTGTTGCCGAGGTATGCTGTGTGCTCCAGCGCAACGTGGGTTATTACGGACACAAGGGGGCTGATAACGTTTGTGGAATCCAGCCTTCCCCCAAGTCCGACCTCCACAACCGCATATTCCACCCTGCGCCTGGCAAAATACTCGAACGCGAGGGCAGTCGTGATCTCGAAGAAGGTGAATGATGTCCCGTCCCTCGCTGAAATTGCTTCTGCCGACTCCCTTACCTTTAGCGCAGTGTCCAGGAGATCCCGGGTGCTTATCTGCCCGTCATCGACCCTGATCCTCTCCTCCAGTTCCACAAAGTGGGGGGAGGTGTACAGCCCTGTCCTGTACCCTTCTGTCTCCAGGATTGCAGCTATCATGGCGCAGGTCGACCCTTTTCCGTTGGTGCCAGCTACGTGGACGGAGCTGAACTCCCTCTCCGGGTTTCCCAGATTCCTGAGGAGTTTCATCATATTGTCCAGCCCGAGCTTGATGCCACTGATCTCCAGGCCGTAAAGCCACCTGACTAGCTCATCCCTTGAAGAGGCAGTATCTTCCATCTGGGCAGTCAACTGGCAGATCCTGGCTATATTACTTTGCCGCGCCTCCATCAGCGTCAACAGATATATCGCAGGCACTGTATCTTGTGCAGGACGGTAGCCGCGCGGAAGTATTGTATCATGGGCACAGGGAAAGTCACAGTGGTAAACACATCCAGAAGCGCGACGGGATTTGGCAGGTATGCAACCGACCTTGCCAACGCCCTTGGCGATTCCGGCATGGCTGTCAGCTTCCAGGTTATGAGAAGGGACGCGCGGGCTGAGTTTCCAGGATTAAGGTTCACAGGTTTCAGCCTTCCATTCTTCTCCACTGAGAGCCAGTTTGCCAACAGCATCTGTGCCTACCTCAACAGCAGGTTCTTCCGGTTCTTCTTCAGGAAGGGCATTTCCTATGCGGCAGGGCAGCTTGGCTCCGGCGGCATATTCCATTATGCCAGCCAGGAGGTGTTTCCCTTCCGCACTACAGGCGAGGAGGTCGTCACAATTCATGATCTTGCTGCCCTCCGCGAGGATTTCGGCCAGGAGAGTTTTTCGGCAAAGCAATACAGGAAGCTTGTGCTGAGGAACATATCCATTTACCGACGGTTCAGAAGGATAATCGCAGTCTCTGATTTTGTCCGCGGTGAGCTTGAACGTGAGGGATTTGACGGGGATATACGCGCGGTCCATTCCCCTGTCTCTTCGAGCTTCCGGCCGCTTGGGGACAAGGAGGGGGCCAGAAGACGGCTGGGGCTTCCCATGGACAAGAAGCTGATTCTGTCAGTATCAACCATGCACAGGAGGAAGAACCTGGGCACAGTCAGGGAAGCAGTCGAATCACTCGGTACAGGAGCAAGACTGGTCCGGGTCGGCGGGCAGGTCGGCAACAGCATCACGTTCTCCAATGTCGACGCAGAGACTCTCAACACCATCTACAATGCGTGTGACGTCCTTCTCTTCCCATCTAAAGATGAAGGCCTCGGTTACCCGGTTATAGAGGCATTTGCTGCGGGCCTGCCTGTGGTGGCATCCGACATAGAGGTAATGCGGGAGATTGCAGGCAACGCCGGAATTCTGGTCGAGCCTGTCCCGGGCGCATGTTCTGACGGCATCCGCCAGGCCCTTGCGTCCGGCGGGGAGCTGTCCGCGAAGGGTATCGAAAGGGCGAAGGAGTTCAGCTTCTCAGAATTCGCCGGTAGGATGAAAGGCTACTATTCATCTCTCGACTGACGAGGCTCAGCCTTCAGGCGCCGTGAGCTTGGAGTAGAGACTTTTGCTGAGTTTCGGTGAAAGCACATATGCAGCGGAAAGCAGCCCCGCAAATGTGTTGCCAAGTCTGCTGTACCTGTTGAAGTGCGTAACGAATGAAAGCGCAGCCCTTACAACCTCGCCCCTGTTGCTAATGGGACTGTGAATCGCGTTTATGGTGTTGAAGAAGAGTATCTGCCTTTCCAGCAGATTTGCTATTTCCCGCTCACCAGCTTCAAGAGCCATATTGTGCATCAGAGTGTATGTCTGAATCTGCCTCCTCGAAAAGCTGTATGTCGAGGACATCGAAACGCTCTTCCTGTTGAACCTGTACCTTGTGAGCTGCCTGCTGTCAACCAGCAGGGAACAGCCGCCCAGTGCAGCGCTGAAAAAGATGAAGCTGTCATACGCCGACAGCATCTTCCTGGAATAGTCCAGCTTCTTCATCAGTATCTCCTTCCTCACTGAAATAGAACTCCTGTTGAAGTCGTGCCGGAGGTGAATCAGCGAATTTATGCTTGACGGGATCTCCTCCTTCTCTATCATCCACTCTCCGTCCGGCTCCTTTGAAGTGGAGAAGTTGAACGCATAAGGTGCCTTGATGCTGTCGCCCTGTTCATTTATGAATGCGGCAGAATTGTGATAGTACCCGAGCTCGGGATGGCTGCTGAAGACGTCTGCCACTCTTTCCACCTTTCCAGACTCAAAGAGATCATCGTCATCCAGGAAGCTTATGACATCACCGGAACACTTTTCCACAGCCTCTGTAATGAATGGTCCAAGGCGCTCGTCAACGCAGTGGACAGACTTCCAGCCGTTGGCGTCTATCTCCCTCTCCACTGCCTCGTCAGTGAAGTCCTTTACAACCACCACCTCGAAACTGCCGGGAGGCGCCGTCTGCCTCTCCAGGGAGCGCAGCGTCTCCAGGAGAAACTCCCTGCGCCTGAATGCAGTCACCAAAACTGATACAGTCGGCCTTCTGTTAGGCATCTTGTACACGATTCCAGGACACGCGATATGTGTGGTTTGTATGCCGGGCGTATTTAAAGAACTTGCCTTTGGAATGGGCACAATCCTCGCCCTTCGACTGCCTTTGGACCCTCCTTCTCGCCGGAGAAGGACTTCCAGAGGCCGGTTATGGACATTTGACAATACCTTTTTTATAATAGGATACTAATCGTCGGCAAAGGTGGATTCCACGCCTGAAAAGTTAAAAGCATATTGTGTGAAGTGCAAGAAGTCGGTTGAAATCAAGAACCCCGCCAAGACAAAGTTGAAGAACGGGAAGCCGGCAACCAAGGGAACGTGCCCCAACTGCGGGACCAAGGTTTTCAGAATAGGAAAGTAAACTGCAGTACATCATTTCTTACAGTGCCGTCCTTTTGCTTGGACGGCACGACCTCATTCTGCCAGGACGGGTGACGGTACTTCGATATCCGTCCAAGAAGCAATTTATACCCCCCCCGGATGATTCAGTCCCGTGGCCGGCATATATTCTCTCGCTCCCTCCATACCCGCGGCTGTATACCCGTTCGTCGGTGCACTCGCCCTCATAATAGGGCTGCTCCTTGCATTCTTTGGAGAATCGGTCTTCAAGATGCTCACATCCGTCATCGGAGGCATAATCGGTGCGGTTATTGGTTTCGCATTCGGCGCAGCTCTCGGAGGCACCATAGGCGCGTTCATCGTCGCCTTCATAGGTGCCGTTATCGGCGGCCTTCTATTCTACTACGTTGCAGAAGCGGGTATGGCGCTCGTTATTGCATACTTTGTCTTCGAGGGCGTCCTGTACGCCGCCGGCGGCAGCCCTTCCGGCGTCACCGCTTCGGGCCTGACTGCGGTGGAGGTTGTTGCCTTCATAGCCGGCATTGCAGTCTTCATGGTTTCAATAATATTCTTCAAGGACATAGTGGCTGTCATCACAGCGGTTGCAGGCGGCCTTATTGTGGACTACGGGCTTACGTTCCTTCACTTCGGCACCTTCGCCACGATTATCTCCATTGTGGTTATGGTTGCGGGGATGGTTGTGCAGTTCACAAGGCTGAGGTCGCAAAAGAGGATACCGGTCAAAGGCGGCCGTCCTGCCGCAGTTTCCAGTGCCCCGCAGGGCCAGCTTTCCCCCGCCGCCCAGGAGGAGCTGGATGGCGAACCAGGGGCTACTTCACCACTTGAAAATGATGAGTAGCGGTGGAATGAGCAGCAGGAACGTGGCAATCAGGGCGAAGGAAATCCTTGTGGACTGGATGTTTCCCAGTCTTCCCACGAAGAATGCCGATACTATCGCTGCCGCAAGTGTAAGTGCGCCAGCCATTATCAGAAGTTGCTCATACTGCTGGTTGATTATGCCGCCGCTCGAGATGTAGTTGGCTGCAATGACAGATGCATATCCTACAGCATATGTTACTGCAAGAATGGTAACCTGCATGGAGGGTACCATTCCCCCCTTCGTCATAAGTCCCGACCTCGCAGCCTTTCGCTCCCTGTGCTTGGCCGCAACCGCTGCATCGAGCGGTTCGTCCATGACGCCTGGCGCAAACTCGGCGTTGCACTTGGGGCAGTGTGTATCTGTCAGGGACACCTGAGTCCCGCATACGGGGCATGCTACTATGTCTGTGACCTCATTCATGAAACAGATTGAAAAACGTGCAACATGAATATTAAACTATTGAGCAGATTCTCCGGCGGCTGAATTTCCTCATGCAGGATGCCGCACGGCACTTATTGTGCCGTCTCCACCCATGTACGGCCTGAGCACTTCAGGGATCGTAATGCTCCCGTCACTGTTCTGGTAGTTTTCCAGGACAGCTATAAACGTCCGAGGCAGGGCCAGTCCGGAGCCGTTGAGGGTGGCAACGAATTCGCTCTTCAGATGCGGCTCCTTCCTGTACTTGATTCGGGCCCTCCTGGCCTGGAAGTCGGAGAATGAGCTGCACGATGAGACCTCAAGCCAGTTCCCTATTCCTGGTGCAAACACCTCAATGTCGAAGGTTTCCTCATTTGCAAAGCCAAGATCCCCTGTGCACAGATGCTTTATCCTGTAGGGGAGCTTCAGCCCCCTTACCACCTCTTCCGCATCCGAGAGCAGTTTGGCGAGCTCCTTCTCTTCCGTCCCGGGCTCAACTATCTTGACAAGCTCCACCTTGTTGAACTCATGGACCCTCCCTATACCCTTGAGGTCCACATGTCTCCCGGCCTCCTTTCTGAACGATGGAAGGTATGCGGTGTAGTATATGGGCAGATCCTCCCTGCTCAGTATCTCCTCTCCGAGCAGGTTGGTGACCGGCACCTCCGCAGTCGGGTTGAGAAGCATCTCCTCTCCCTGCACCCAGTACATGTCATCCTTCTTTTCAGGAAGCTGGCCGGTACCCAGGGCGCACTTTGCCCTGACTATGACTGGAACCTGAACTTCCGTGTACCCCTGCTTCCTGTGGACATCCAGCATGTAGTTGATCAGGGCACGCTCAAGCCTGGCACCGTCACCCTTCAGCACATAGAATCCGCTGCCTGATATCTTCGCTCCTCTCTTCAGATCCAGGAGCCCAAGTTCCTCACCTATGTCATAGTGAGTCCTGGGCTTGAATTTCAGCTCAGCCGGGGGGACTGGTGTGGATAGTACCACGTTGTCATCCTCGCTCTTCCCCACGGGGGTTCTGTCATTAGGGATGTTGGGGAAGTACAGGAGGAGATCATCCCTCTGCCTTTCCACCTGCCCGATCTCATTCTCGACCTCCTTCAGTCTTGCAGACACACCCCTTGCACTCTGCATGGCTGCCCCCTTCTTCTCATCGGAGAGCTTTGAAATTTCTATTGCAATTTCATTCCTTCTCCTGTTGAGGTTGTTCCTCTCTTCGACGAGCTTCTTCCAGTTCTCATCCAGTTCATGGAACCTGTCGACAAGCTGCGGGTCCCTGTTCCTGTTCTTGAGCGAATCCCTGACGAGGTCACCATTGTCACGGATAATCCTGATTTCGAGCATCAGACTCACCTTCTCTTCCTGTACACCAGTGTCTTCCCGACTTTCATCACCAGTGTTGCCTTTCCCTGCATGCCCTCTTCGAAAAGGGCGAGATCCTCCTTGGGGCCATTGAACCTTATTTTCACCAGGCCGCTCTTCTTCACCTGGTCAACTGCTTCCTTCAGTATATTCTCAGTCACGCCGTTCTTGCCTACAAGGACAGTGGCCCTGAGTGCCATCGCCTTCTTCCTTTCTTCCTTCTCCAGGGGCAATCAGTCCTCCCTCCCCTCCCTCCTGCGGTAGGGGAACCGGGATATGCGTCCGCAGTTGAGGCAGGCGATTATCTTTCTGCCCCTGGTGACACGTACCCTGCAGTTCCTCGAGGGCAGCATGTATGAATTGCATTTCCTGCAGTAGTCCATCCTGTGTCCTACCGGTATGTCGACCTTCATCCCGATACGCCTTGCGAGGGCCACATACCTGCGGCTGAGTTCGTCCTTTCCCTCGCCGGCAAGGCTGGCAGCCATGTTGAACAGCGCCTCTATCCTGTCTCTTGCTATTCTCTTGGCTTCCTGCGTTTCCCTTCGGTACACGCCTGTTGATTGACAGGCTTGTTTATAACACTTATACCGCCCGGCGTCACCAGTCAGTCTCAGATGTCCATGTATCTGTATACTTCATAGGGGGTGGTTCTCAGCGCCACATTGAGGAATTCATCCTTCTTCATCTCAATATGCCTCTCTATAAGGTCGGAACTGAAAACAGGCATAAGGAAGTCGTGGTCAGATTCAAGTTCCTCCACACTCTCCTTGAGACTTCCAGGCAGTTCCCTGACCCCGAGCTCATTCCTGTCTATCTCAGCGAGCTTGTATATGTCGCGGTCGACAGGGTTGCCCGGATCTATCTTCTTCTTTATGCCGTCTATTCCTGCTGCAAGGAGCGCTGCCTCTGCAAGGTAGATGTTGGCGCTCGGGTCAGGCGTTCTGTACTCGAGGCGCTTGCTCTTCTCCTCTCCCCTCTCGTACATCGGTATCCTTATGTTTGCCGACCTGTTCCTTTTGCTCCAGGCAATGAAAACCGGTGCCTCGTAGCCCGGGACAAGCCTCCTGTATGAGTTTGTCGTCGGGTTTGTTATTGCGCAGAGCGCCCTTGCATGCTCCATGAGACCGCCAATGTAGTAGCGCCCCGTCTGGCTAAGCTCGGCATATTCGTCGGAAGGGTCGTAGAACGCATTCTTTCCTGAGCTCCAGAGACTCTGGTGTATATGCATTCCGGAAGCATTGTCGCCATATATCGGCTTGGGCATCCAGGTACACACCTTGCCCATCTTCCTTGCAACGTTCTTGAGCACGTATTTCATGGTTATGACGCTGTCTGCTGTAGGGACAAGCTCCGAATAGTGCAGGTTGAGCTCGCACTGCCCTCCTGTAGCAACCTCGTGGTGGTGTGCATCGACCTCGAGCCCGAAACTGTCCATTAAAATTGCGGCGGCCTCGTTCCTGAAATCCGCAAGCGTATCCTGCGGTGGTGCAGGGTAATATCCTTCCTTGAACCTGATTGGTGTTTCCTTTCCGCCGTCGTTGTACCACGGTGATTCCCGCGAGATTATCTCGTAGCCCGAACCCGCCCATGCATCCCTTGCGCTGAGGTGCGTGGGTGTCACCCGTATGCCGTCAAAAACGAAGAACTCCGGCTCAGGTCCCCAGTATGTCGCATCATATCCGCCATCCTTGGCATAAGAGACGGCCTTCTCTGCAACGAACCTGGGATCCCTGGTGAACCTGCCCTTGTTGTCACCTTCGTAAATGTCTACAATGAACCTCGCCGTCTTGTGCTCAGGCGGGTAGAATGGAAGCACAGCATAGGTGGAAGGATCTGGCTTCATAACCATATCCGATTCATGTATCTCCTTGAATCCCCTGATGGAAGAGCCGTCAAGCTTGTTCACGCCATGCTTGAAACTTGATTCGTTGATGGTCGACGCGGGGAGAGTGATATGCTGCAGGCCACCAAGAAGGTCTGTGAAGTGCAGATCTACCCATCTCACGCCTTCTTTTTCAATACTCTCAAGTGCATCGGCCGGCTTAAGTTGATGATTCTTCATTTCAGGGCAACTCCGTGCTATGTACTAGCCATTTTTCAATCCATATTTAAGAATTTCACAGGAAATCAGTCTCATTTTTTCATAAAATTGATGGAAACAGCATCATTTGCATAGTTAGTTTAAGAACATTCTGTCAAATGACAGTGTTCAAAGGCTCAAGACCGGATTCCAGCTCTTTCCACTTGCCAGACTCGTAAATGCACCTGTCCCTGCTCACTATGGCCCTGAATGCCCTGTCCTTCCTTCCCCGAATCCTGAATAGCACATTCCTGGCTAGCGCAGACAGCCTCAGGTAGCTCCCCACCGATGCATATTCCAGCCTGTCGGCGGCACAGGGCGAAGGTTGGGTGCGCGTTGAGCACTCTTCCAGCGCCTTCATCCTCTCGGCATAGATCCGGGGGTAGTAATCGCCGATCCAGTCGTTCTCAGATAGCAGCTGCCTGTAGACACCTGCACCCGTAAATGTCTTCAAGCGCAGGAAATCCCTGGCAAAAAGCCTGCTTCGGTGAGAAGCAACCTCATCCCTGAATGAGTCATATTCCATGCAGTAGCTGAGGCAAATCACCGGCATGTCAGGGTCAATTCTCCTTCTCCTCCTTGCCTCCAGCAGGGCATGTTTCACCACCTTCCAGAGTGAGCCTCCGGTGGTGATAAGCAGAATGTCAATATCATCATCCTTGCGGGAAGTGCCGTATGACACCGAACCGCTCACCCCCGCCATCATCACTCCAGGGCATGATGAGCTGAGTTCCTCAATGAAACAGGCACCCGTCCTGAGCCTGCTTCCCGCCCTTTCCCTTCCAAGATTCCCAGAAGCAAAGAGGTGTCCCATTCCAGCAACAGTCAGGAAGCCATCCCTTTCAAGGACATATCCCTTCCTGAGGAGTCTGTCAAGTGAATCGCCAGTATCGGACACTCCGCCATCATACCAGGACCAGCGCAGGATCTCATCCCTTCCCATCACCCCTCCAAATCTTGCCGACTGTCCAAGTTCAGACAGGAGTGCGTCCTCTTCGCACCCGCTTCCAACCCCTGCGGCAACTCCGGCCAAGCTTCACCTCCATGCGGCGTTCTTCACTCTTTTCCAGATGGTGTGCATCTGGAATCTCCTCTTTCTGTCCCTCAAAGCACCGAACATAGCGAGCATTTCGACAGAAACCAGAAGCGGCAGAAGAAGAAGATTCCTGGGCTCTGCGCGAAGCTGGGAAAACAGTATGCCTGCGCATAATACAGGTCTTTCCTTGAACTTGAATTCAACAGTCCCCGGAGCCGAGCCTGTCATCTCCTTTACAAGCATGTGGCCATACAGTATTCTTCTGCGCTGCCTCAGGAGACCGGCCAGGCCTGCAGGCACCGATACGGTGACTCTTGCATCTCTGCAGAATCCCGTCTTATGTCCGTAATGCTGGGCTCTAACAGCGATATATGCGCCATCATTCACAGTGCCTTCAGGCAGAGGGCTGACCGCCGCGGCTGAGAGCCCTATCATTTCGTCCGTCAAGTGGATATTCTCGCTCCCCTGCTGAAGCCTTTCCATGGTGCTGTTGTGCAGGGACCAGAGGAACGATGTCAGGCAACCCACGATCCTGCTGCACTCCGAGTCGGCAGGGACTGGAAGGGCGCAGGCAACCGAATATTCGCCCGTTGAAAGCGACTCCATGATGCGGGAAAGTGCACCTAGTTCAGGCAATGCATCGCCATTGACCAGTATCAGGTAATTCCCCCTCATGCAGCTCATTATCCTGTTGACAGCTTCCGCCTTGCCCCTCCTGCTATCCTCCACAATAAGCGTCCTGCTGAATGCCGGCCTGAATGATTCCGCAATCCTCTCCGTCCCGTCAGTGCTGCCGCTGACCACTATGACCATATCCGAAATAAAGCAGCCTGCTGGAAGTTTTTCCGCCGTTATGTTCCCCAACAGCCTGGGCATGCTGCCCCTGTCATTCGTGGCGCAAATGCCCACTGTGAAGAGGTGCTCCTGCATCGTGCCATCAGAAATGGCCTACAAGATAATAAACAGTTGGCAAATTCGAACTTCAAGTACGGTTCTCCCCGCCGAGCAGGTTGTACGCTCCGTAGGCATCGCCAGCCCGGGAAACAAGGTATAAGCAGCGACTGCAATCATCCTGGAGCCATGGAACCGAAGATTACATTCTGGGCAAATGCTCCTGTCTTTCCCTCCGAGGACCCGGACAAGGTTGAGGCTGCCCTGCTCAGCCTCTTCCCTGAAGCCGCAACCGAACGCGCCCCCGGAAGAATCTCGGCCTCTTTTGACAGTGTGGAGCATCTCGTCAGGCTAATCACCGACCAGAAGACAAGGTACGCCTTTCTCCAGGCTGTGGGTAGATCAAGTACCGGCAGCCGTTTTTCACTGAAACTCAACAAGCAGGCTGCCTGCGTCTCGAAGGTCAACGTGGTGGATGAGCCAAAACCACTGGGCTCAATAGAGTTCGGAGGCGAACTGCCCGATCCGCTCCTGTATTTCGAGAAGGAGCTCGACGCTGTCGGCTTCCTCACTGCCCGGCGCGATCAAGCAGAGTCACAGGGAGAGGTTGAGGCAGGATGAAATTCCACGTATCGTGTGCCTCCCTCTCCCTGATTCCCTTTTCAAGGGCACTGGAATCAGTTGCCGAGAAGTTTGACGGGTGGCAGATCGTGGCAGAGGGAAAGCATTCCATGGACCTGATTTCGAAGGAATTCGCCGATATGTCCCAGTCCTATGACATAGCATACACAGTCCATGCCCCCTTCAGTGACATCAATATTGCCAGCCTCAACCGCGCGATCAGGCTTGCGTCCGTAACTGAAGTTGCCTCATGCATTAGGGTTGGAGCCTCGCTCGGCATAGGAAGTTTCGTCCTGCATCCCGGGCGCTGCACCCTTCTGTCCCACGGGGAGAGGGAGCGATCTTTTCTGCTTGCGCGTGAGAGCCTCAAGAGCCTTTCAGCGCTCGCCACTTCACTCGGCGTTTCCATCCTTGTCGAGAACGCATCAGGCACGGATGCAATCGGCTCAAGCGCGAGGGAGATGAAGATGCTTACGGCCGGAACGAGAGCCGGAATATGCCTCGACATCTCACATGCTTCACTTGATGGCAGCCTGAATGAATTCATCGCGGAGGGGGATAGCATAGGCATGGTTCACCTCAGCGACAATGACGGCAGGTCAGACGGGCATCTGCCTGTAGGCACAGGCTCGCTCGATGTATCCACACCCCTTCATTTCATACGGGAGACCGGTCTGCCTGTGGTCATCGAGTCCGCGACTCTTGAAGGTGCAGCCGAGGGCAGAGCTTTCCTGGAAGGCATCCCCTGATCATTTCTCACTTTCGTGGCCGCAGTAGACGCAGACGAATTTACCGTCTGCATACTTCGCCTCCATGCTTCCGCAGTTGCTGCACATGTAGCCGAAGACGGGCTCTCCCGGAATGACAGGCGCAGGCATATGCGGGTCCCGCATAACGTTTCCCCCGGCAAACCCTGGAGGTCTGTACGGATGCAGTTCCTGTTTTGGAGGAGGAGGTGCCACCGCAGGAGGCCGCGGCTCCTGCGGCTGGTACTGCTGCGGTGGTGCCGCTGAGGCAGAGGCCGCTGCCGCACCCGCATTTCTGTAGCGTTCTCCAACCTTCCTGGGAAGAAGGTCCCTGGATGAGATGAAACTCAGCATTACAAGCAGGTAGTAGATGAAGAATACCGCTCCTATGATGACCCAGATTATGGTGACCACGCTGATCATGTAAGTGATGCCTATGTTGCTGTTGGGTGACAGGATAAGCAATGCCTGTGTGTCGACGCTGAAATGGAAGATTATGGCAGCAAAAAGGCCCTTCTTGAGGAAAAGAAATCCCATGAACAGGCCAGCAACCGCCGCCGGAAATATTTTCCATGCACCCCACCCTGATCCTGCAAGCCAGTGGCCCAGGCCGAACATGACACTGGACAGGATGAGGAAGAAGACAGCCGCAGGCGACATCCGGAGATTTCCACCGGTGAGGTACCTCCACCAAGGCCTGTCCGTCTTCCCTGCAAGTGCGCTTATTATCATAAGGGGGAGGCCAAGGAGCAGCACTCTGACAGCTATCTCCTCCCAGACCGGTGCGAAAACAAAACCGAAAACCTCCATGTACCACGGGCTGGCGCTGAAATTAGGCGAGCTGACGCTCGATCCGAGGCCAAGCAGTACAACTTCCACGACTATGCTTATGAAGTAATAGGTCATGACCAGCGTTGCTATCAGGAAGATCGTGCTTGAGGATATGCCTCGTGATATTGGCCTAAGTTCCTTGGCAAAGCTGGCTGAACCCCTGAGGACATATGCAAGCGATACGGCAGCTATCATCACGAAGAGGACATATACGATGCTGTATCCCACCCCTCCTATTATGAACAGCCCGATAACATACGGCGTGATGAAGTAGAACGGGTAGAAGTAGGGAAAGGAATTCATCTGCTGCAGGTAGGTGAAGCCGTAGAGTACTGCCGCGAATTCCATCACAAGGACAATTATGAACAGTATTGTGCCGATCACGCCGCCGTATTTCGCTACGTCGACCCAGTTTACGCCTTCCCTAGCGGCATATGTGCCTCCCCCGGAAGCGTACGGCTGGCCACCATAGGGATGCTGCACAGGCGCCGGCCCCGGTGGTGAATATGCGGCGGGCGCGGCAGCGGGTACCTCTGCCCCGTGGGCGGCCGCTTCAGCTGGCTGCTGCCCTCCTGTCCTCAGCGTGTAGCCACTCTTTTCCTGCTGGTTATGCCCGCAGTATGGGCAGAACTTCGAGTCGGCAGGCATCAGCCTGTAGCAGTTGTAGCATTCAACCCTCTGCCTGTTTTCGCTATCTGCGCTGTCCATATTTCGATCTCCGCTCTTAACGGAATTTCCTCCCTGCAGGCTGCCTGCGCTCCTGTCCCGGCCTTGTACTATTCCATTTCCTATTAGTAGCTGTTCCCATCGAGCTGCGCTTTATTAATATCATTCCACGCAATCTCGTGTGTGGATGTTGAATCAGATGCCGGCAACTTTTTCAAGCTACCCGGACGCGCCTTCGGTAAAGACCGAACTTCCAGGCCCGAGATCGAAGGAGATACTTGATGTTCAGAATGAGCTGGAGACACTGTCAAGGACATACACCTCCTTCTTTCCTGTCGCAATTGCGGAGGGCAGGAACTCCTCTATCCGCGACATGGACGGCAACGTTTTCGTTGACTGGTTTGCAGGCGTCTGCGTGATCAACCTGGGCCATGCGAACCCTTTAGTGGTAAATGCCATGAGGGGGCAGCTCGAAGCCATCTCCCACATCAATGAGATGCCCGTGCCTGCAAGAACCTCGTTTCTCAAGACGCTCAACTCAACCCTGCCTGGAGATCTCAGGAACAACAGCAGGACAATGTTCACTGTCACGGGGGCAGATGCATGCGAGGCTGCTGTCAGTCTCGCAAGGCACGTTACAGGAAGGAGAACAATTGTCGCCTTCGGCGGAGCCTACCACGGCGTTCATGGCGGCATCATCGGGGCCACCGCGAACAGGCACTACCGGGAGTATGCATCACTGCCCTCCTACGGCGTACATCACCTCCCCTACCCGTATACCTACAGATTCCCCTACTCCGTGCGGGAGGGTGACGAGTCGAAGAGCGTTGTCGATACGCTGGAATACCTGATACGTGACACGAGTTCCGGGCCCGACTCCATCGCAGGTGTTCTGGTGGAGCCCGTTCAGGGGGAGGGTGGTTATATAGTTCCACCGCCAGATTTCCTTCCCATGCTGCGTGAGGTCACCGAAAAGCATTCAATTCCACTGATAGTGGACGAGGTGCAGAGCGGTGTTGGAAGAACGGGGCGCATATGGGCATCGGAGCACTCCTCCATCACGCCGGATATCATGTGCATTTCAAAGGCAATAGGCGGGGGCATTCCAAACTCGATGATCACCTACCGCCGGGAGTACGATGAAGATCTCCCTCCCGGATTCCACCTCGGCACCTACCGCGGCAACCCCATTGCACTTGCCGCGGGTGATGCAATCCTGAAGCACCTCAAGGAAAGCAACACGCTCTCCAGAGTCTCGAAAGTGGGTGCGAGGGTGAAGGCGCATTTTGAGGAGATTGCATCAGGCAGCAGATCAATCGGAGAAGTAAGGGGACTGGGATTCATGATAGGGGTGGAACTTGTGGAAGACAGGAAGAGTCGCGCCCCCTCCCAGTCTGCAGCTCGCTCTCTGAGGGACAGGTTGTTCAGGAAGGGTGTGCTAATGCATACATGCGGCCACTATGGAAACGTCATGCGCTTCATGGCACCGCTTACAATCGAGGATGAACTGGTGGGCAGGGGTCTGGAGATATTCGACAGCTCCCTGAGGGAAGTGGAGTCTGAAATGTGAACTCATTCCTCATTCTCGAGGAATGCGCGGACGCCGGCCGATCTCTCATAATCCACCACGGCCAGGAAGGTCTCACCCTCCATTGCCCGCCGTCTGATCTCCGAAGCCATGTGCTTCTCCCTTTCCCTGTCGACCTCAACGATGCCACGGGGGTGTTTTGCAATATCGTCAAGCTTGAGGACAACTTCCTCCGGCGTGCCGTCGAGGCGTTTCCTCATCCTCCTCTTCCTGGATATGGAATCGAGGAAGAGGGAGGAAGGCGTCACAAGGCTCACGTACAGGCCTGTGTACAGCTCATCGTCCATGTCAAGCGCCACTATGCCTATGCCTGCGGCATCCGCCGCTGCAACTGTATAGAGGTGGGAGGGGGAGGGGAGCAGGACATCCCCGAACTTCGACATTTCCCTGATATAGAAGAGGTCGAAATCAGAGTAATCAGGCTCCTCTTGTTCCTCCTTGCCGTTCCACTTTCTCAGGTTGGCCAGCTGGGCTGAAGTCACCGAAAGTCCAATCTCATCGGGCGTGTGCTTTTCGAGCGCGGTGCGAATGATCTCAATCTCCGAAGTCAGGCCATTAATCGTGGCGAGCAGCACAACTTTGCATCCGTGTATGTCGAAAAACCACTCCCGTTCGGCCATCAGGACACCGTTCTAATCCCTGTTGCGACGCCTTCTGCTCTCTGCCACTGCGGAGAGCTCCTCCGGGAAATGGATTGAAAGCAGCTCTTCCCTGCCTATGATAGGTATGCCTGCAGCGCTCTCCTTCCCGGTCGGTCTCTGAAGGAATATCACCGCTTCCTTCTCCGCAACCCTCGTGATGCTGTCGAGCGCAGCCGCCTTTCTTCCAAAATCGGTGAAATTCTGTCCGAGCCAAGTTATGAGGACGTCATCCCTGTGAACCGTTATGGCGTCAAATGCCGAGCGGCGTGTGGGAAGAACCGAATAGCCTATCTCGGTGAGCAGCCTGTATACTTCGCTCTCGAATCCGCCCAGCTCGTCAAAATCGGGGTGCCATTTCTCTCCCCCGCCGGTCTCCTCCCTCAGATCCCAGTCCTCCAGGGGCAGGACAAAGGGCTGGTCGAAAAATTCCTCCAGCCTGCGGGCAACCTCTATTACTGCCTTCATCCCGCTCTCGTACATCTGTATCGCCCTTCTGGAAACTCCAGCAATCTCCGCGAGGGCGCCAAGGGAGAGGTTCATTTCAACCCTCATCCTGCGGAGCATCATGCCGTCAATCCTCACGTAAAGGCCACCGGGCTCAGCCAGTATGAAGGGCGGAACTCCCTCAAGGAATTCATCGTTCAGCGTCCCAAGAGTCACTATGGGCACGTCGAATCTGGAGTAGACAATCCCGTCCTCAAGTTCACCAGCTCCCGAATGCAGACCGACAATGAGCGGCTTGCCTTCCAGTGCGCTGGTAATGCGCTTCATCTCCACTGCAGTCTCGCGGTTGAAACCGTCGACATTCCTGAGCACCTTAACGAACAGGAGCTCCCTGTCCCTCCTGCCGATAAGGTCAAATGTCATGCTCCTGAATTCACGGCAGTCAGTAAGGTAGAACCCCGCCTTGGAGAGCATCTCCCACACGAAGCGGATGATGTCCTCGCGTTTTGCCGGGTCAGGGTTCTTCGCCATGGCACCTAACCCACATATTCGAATTCCTTAGCTATCTTCTTGTATTTCTCAAGCTCTATTCTCGAGGTTGGCCTCAGCTTCTCCATGGCCTCCAGGAAATCCTCCATGGATACCTCCATCCCGTCAAGCGATTCCTCGCTAAGTCCGCCATCTGAAAGTACATGCTTCCTTATGCTCAGTATTGCCGCCTCGTTGCATATGGCGGCCACATCCGCCCCGGTGAACGCATCGGTCTTTTTTGACACGAGATCTAAGTCAACATCCTTCGCGAGGGGCATCCCGCGGGTATGAATCTCCAGTATGTGCTTCCTTGCCTCCAGGTCCGGCATTGGAATGGACACCACCCTGTCGAATCTGCCAGGTCGGAGTATCGCCTCGTCTATGAGGTCGGGCCTGTTTGTCGCTGCAATAACAACCACGTTGTGCAGCGATTCAAGCCCGTCCATCTCTGTCAGCATCTGGCTGATTATGCGCTCGGTCACCCTGGTATCGTCCTCGCCTCCGCGCTTCGGGACTATGCTGTCTATCTCGTCCATGAATATGATGCAGGGGGCAGCCTGCCTGGCCTTCCTGAATATCTCCCTGACGGCCTTCTCGCTCTCGCCCACCCACTTGCTAAGGAACTCGGGTCCCTTCACATTGATGAAATTGGCCTGGCTTTCGGTTGCAATTGCCTTTGCCAGCAGCGTCTTTCCCGTCCCGGGGGGACCGTACATCAGAACACCCTTGGGCGTCCTGGCCTTCATGTGGCTGAATATCTGCCCGTATTTCAGCGGCCATTCCACAGCCTCCTTGAGTTCCTGCTTGGCTTCATCAAGTCCACCTATTTCGTCCCAGTGGATGTCAGGCCTCTCAATAAGCACCTCCCTCATCGAAGAGGGCTGCATGTCCCTGAGTGCCCCGTAGAAATCCTCCATGTCCACATTCATGGAGTTCAGCGTTTCGGCCGGAATGGCATCCAGCTCCAGGTCGAGCGTCGGCATTATCCTCCTCAGTGCCCTCATCGCAGCCTCCTTCACAAGCGCGGACAAATCTGCGCCGGCGTATCCATGGGTAAGCTCTGACAGCTTTTCCAGGTTGACATCCTCGTCGAGCGGTACGCCCCTTGTGTGTATGGCAAGTATTTCTGACCTGCCTGACTTGTTTGGTATGTTTATTTCGATCTCCCTGTCGAACCTTCCAGGCCTGCGAAGCGCTGCATCCAGCGCATTCGGCCTGTTTGTTGCGCCTATCACGACGACCTTTCCCCTGCTCTCCAGGCCGTCCATCAGGGCAAGCAGCTGGGCAACCACCCTGCGCTCTGTCTCCCCGGTGACCTCATCCCTCTTCGGTGCTATGCTGTCTATCTCGTCAATGAATATGATGGAGGGGGCGTTCTCCTCCGCCTGCTTGAATATCTCCCTGAGCCTCTCCTCGCTCTCACCATAGAACTTGCTCATTATCTCGGGGCCCGTGATGCTCAGGAAATTCGCATTGGTCTCGCTCACCACAGCCTTTGCCAGCAGCGTCTTTCCCGTCCCGGGGGGACCGTGCAGAAGGACGCCCTTCGGCGCCTCCACGCCCAGTCTCTCGAAGAGTTCAGGATGTTTGAGCGGCAGCTCAATCATCTCTCTTACCTTCTTCACCTCATCCTTCAGGCCGCCTATGTCCTCATAGGTTACGCGCGGCAGTTTGGCAAACTCCTCCTTGACAGGCTTTTCACTCAGCCTTATCTCGCTCTCCCTGTCCACTATGACAGCCTCAGCTGGCGGCTGGTACGAGAGTATGATGAGCTCCACCTTCCTGCCCATGATGTTGATCTCGATTACATCCCCCTTTGTCACCGCCCGCTCTTCCAGGACCTGACTGAGGTACTCATCCCCTCCCATTATCCTGAGCGGCTCCGTGGGGGCAAGTGTTAACCTTGTAGCCCTCTTGGTGCTGACCTTCTGGACTGAAACCTTGTCGTCAATAGAAGCGCCTGCATTCCTCCTTGTGCTTCCGTCTATCCTGACCACACCCCTGTTGGTGTCCTCCGGATATCCGGGCCAGACGATCGCCACAGTGCTCTTCTTCCCTTCTATCTGGACGACATCGCCGACCTGTATGCCCAGAATGTCAATAACAGCCGGATCAATTCTTGCAATGCCCCTGCCTACATCCTTCGGCTTTGCCTCTCCGACCTTGAGGATCTTGTCACTGTGTCTGGACGTTTGTATCGTGCTCCTTTACCTTCAATCCCTTAATAAAATAAAAAAGGATTTGGTTATTTTACAGGTACCTTGTGCACCTTCGACGGCTCCACAGTCTTCTTGGGCAGCGTGAGAGTGAGGACTCCGTTCTCCATCCTCGCCTCCACCTTTTCCTCGTCAACTTCGCTCTCGAGGGCAAACCTGCGGTAAAAGTCGGTGCTGCTCCTCTCCTGCCTGAGATACTTTCCCTTGGATTCTTCCTTCTCAGAGGAGGACCTTCCGGCAATCTCCACGACATTTCCCTCGCTTAGCTTTACCTCGATGTTCTCCTTGGGGATACCGGGCATGTCCGCAGTGATCCTGTATTCCTTCTCCGTCTCCTCAACATCCGCATGTGGAAGCCTTCCTGTTACAGACTCGAGTTCCCCGAACGATGGCCAGCGGGATGCAGGCAGAAAAGGCCACATCATGTCCTCAAATGAACGCTGCATGTCGTCAAACAGCTCATCGATTGTTCTTGGCCTGATGCCCTTCCTGTAAGGTTCTATCTTGTTAGCCATTCTTGTCACCAGACAGTATTATATGATAGCACTTCTATATAAAGATTTGTAGTCGATACACACAGGCCGCATCATAGGCCCGTCCCTTTCCCCAGGAATCCCGTCCTCAACTGCCAGTGCATCGGTCAACCGTATTCGTTTTATTCAGCCTTGTCATTGCCTCGTCCTGATGGAGTCCACGGTGCATCGGGTGCTTCAGGCCGACTCGCGCTCACTTGCCTGGGCTGGCAGGGGTACCGCGGATCTCGTGGTCACATCCCCCCCCTACCCGATGATAGGCATGTGGGATGCACTCTTCAGCAGGCTGAACGCCAGGGTCGGAAGGGAACTATCCTCCGGCAACGCGGATAAGGCATTCGAACTCATGCACGCTGAGCTTGACCCTGTATGGCGGGGCATCTACGCGGCGCTCAGGGAAGGGGGCATCGCATGCATAGTGGTGGGAGATGCGACAAGAAAGGCCGACGGTCTTTTCAGGCTGTTCCCGAACCACTCCAGGATTCTCGAATCCTGCCGCCTTGCGGGATTCCACGTTCTGCCGGGAATACTGTGGAGAAAGCAGTCCAACAAACCCAACAAGTTCATGGGCTCAGGCATGATGCCACCATCAGCATATCCCACTCTGGAGCACGAGCACATTCTTGTATTGCGCAAAGGTGCTGTGAGGCATTTCTCGACAGCCGCTGAAAGGAGCACCAGAAGGCGGAGCGCGTTTTTCTGGGAAGAGCGTAACCTGTGGTTCTCCGATGTCTGGGAGGATGTGAAGGGAGAAAGGCAGACGGCAGGCGCTGGCTCCCCGCGCGTAAGAAGCGCCAGCTTCCCTGCAGGCCTTGCCAGGAGGCTGATATGCATGTTTTCACTGCAGGGGGATACAGTGCTCGACCCGTTTGCCGGAAGCGGGACCACATGCCTTGCGGCGGCAGAATGCGCAAGGAACAGCGTAGGTCTTGAACTTGAAGGTCAGCTTGCCCTCATTGCCCGGGCTAATTTACGCGGCGCCGTCCGCGGGTCGAGAAATTTCACCAGCTCCCGTGTTCAATCGCATCTCGATTATGTCGCGGAATGCGAAAGGAGGGGGAGGAATCTGGGTTACGTCAGCAGCAGGTATGGTTTTCCGGTGACAACCTTGCAGGAAACCGGCATTGAGCTTCCGTGCGCATCATCCACCGCCGAATCGGATGACGGGACAGTTACGGTCGACTACGAAGCCTGAACAGCCCTTCAGTCAAGTCCTATGCTGTTTATTATGCCGCCCGTATGGCCGTCCACGACCACAACTATCTTCTTTCCCTTCCTCTCGAATCTGGCAAACCAGACAGGCGTATGGAGTAGTTCGGGGTCAGAAGTGTCCATTTCCGTGTGCAGGCTCTGAACCATGTGGTGCTGTGCATGCACCTTCGTGTACTGGAGCTGGCTGACATTGGTCTTTGCCTCGTACTCCGCAGCCTCTTCGCCCACATCCCCGTTCAGCACCTTTATCCCCTTGGGGAACCTGCTCGAGTCGAATAGCTCCCTCTCCTCCAGCTCAAACTCGTAATTCTTCGGCTGGTACTCATCCAGTGCCTTCATGGCCACAACAGGAAACTGGTAGTTCTGGTTCAGGGAATAGGCCCTTGAGCTGTTCCCTCTGCCTCCTATCATACCTCCGACCAGCGTGCCTTCGAGCAGACCGGTTCCCACGTTGCCGCCGCGCTCCCTGCCTCCGCCGAAGGCTCCTCCCATGACACCGAAAAGTGCCGCCGTTGTGGCAATGGTACCCACCTGCGCATACACATCAACAGCCGTGTAGGTGGTCCTTGCGGAAACGGGAACAATCCAGTATGGGACGACGCTCAGACTCATCTCCTCAAGCTTGGCATCCTCTGAAAAGTGCCTGCGCAGCAGACCCTTGTCCATTACGTCGTAGATGACCTTCAGCACACTCTGCTGGTCCATCAGCCTCAGGGGAAGCATGGTATGCTTCTGTATGTCTTCCCACCCTGCCTGTGCAAGTGAGATGCTGGCGCCACAGTATTCGCAAGTGATAACCATCTCCCCAAGCTGCGGCTTGATGGGCGCACCGCACCCGGGGCATTTAAGCTCTGTTACCGTAGCGGCTGCGATCACATTCCTGGACGAATCAGGCTTTGCCGCCTGCGCCTGCTGCCCTCCGGCCCGGGCGGTCTGTTCAGCACCGCACTTGTAGCAGAATTTAGCATCCTGTGGCAGCTCCGTTCCGCACTTTATACAGTACATCCAAATCACATCGGTTTTCCGCAGTTCGGACAGAACTTTGCCGGTGACTGCAGCACGAAACCGCAGCTCGCACATTTGATTTCCTGCTTCGCCTGGGGCTGTGGGGAGACTGCCGTGCCGCAGTTCGGGCAGAACTTGGTGCCCTCCGGCATCTTCTCCCCGCACTTGGCGCATGTAATCATCTGAACCTGCTGGGACATGCTGGCACCGCAGTTCGGACAGAACGCGCTGCTCGCAGGGACCATGCTCCCGCACTTGGCACAGGTCTTTGTCGGCTGCTGCTGAATGCCCTGCATCATCGGACCTGCCATGGCATAGCCGACTCCCGCTCCTGCCC
Organism: Thermoplasmata archaeon; assembly: GCA_021806165.1. Classification (GTDB taxonomy): domain Archaea; phylum Thermoplasmatota; class Thermoplasmata; order Sysuiplasmatales; family Sysuiplasmataceae; genus JAJZXY01. The sequence goes on along the minus strand of JAJZXY010000004.1, from coordinate 30,443 downwards.
CAAGTCCGACACCCAGTCCGGCGCCCACGCCCGCAACCCCGGAAGTGTTCTGAGCCGCGTCGACCATCGCCTGTCCGGCCTGGTACTGCATGTAGTTGACGCCCAGCACCGACATCTGCGACCTCGTGTCGACCGCCTTCTGCACCTCGTCCGGAAGGCTGATGGTAAGCCCGGGGACCTTGTTTATCTCCACACCGTACTGCTGGAAATGGTCTGGGGACATGGCAAGAATCACCTGCTCGATGTTTGTCAGGTTTGTTGCCAGGTCCGTGACCTTCATTCCCTTGTCCTTCATCTTGCCGATCGCATTGAATGTAAGGAGCACCATCTGGTCCTTCAGCCTGTCCTCCACGTCCGCCGCCGTTTCGTCATTGAAAGTGCCCACGAACTGGTTTATGAAATTCTCCGCATTTGATACACGGTACCTGTATTCCCCGTATACCCTCAGGTTGACAATGCCGAACATGGTATCCAGGAACTCGTACGGCTGCGTGCTTCCGAACTTGCCGTCGAAGAACCTCTTCTGAAGATAGTATACCTCTGCCTGCTGCACAACACCTGTGAAGAATTTCAGCAGCTTCCCTACCACCGGGGCGTTGAAATCGGTGAGAGCATACCTGTCAGGCTGATCGAAGTAGGTGAGCACCTTGCCGTCCCTGAAGAAGACGGCTATCTCATCCTCCCTCACCACTATATTGTCATTGAGCCTTATCAGCCTGGGCACTTTCCACATCACATTGTCACGCTTGTACTGGTTCTCCCAGTTTATGGTGACGGACCCGAGCACACTTCCACCAGAGGCGGGTATACCGCCTCCGCCTGACTTTCTTCCGAACAACTCCCAAACCTCACTTTACCTGTATTTTCTCAACAGTCCTAATCCTGTTATCGAATGCAGACTTGAAACCGGCGATGGCGTTATCGACGCCGTCAAGAAGCCCCTCAAACCCGTCGGTTCCGACAGCGCCTGCTATTTCGCAGCCCGACGACAGTTTGGAGGCAGTGTCAATGAATGCAAAATCATAGTCGTAAAGGCTGTTCAGCGTATCCTGGCCCACCCTTATCATGGGTGATATTCCAGAGTATACCTGTTCGGCATGCTCCACCTGCCCCTCAAGCTGCTGGAGCCTGGAGATGAGGGATGCCACTCTCTCAAGGTATGTGTAATCGCCCTTCTCCACCAGAGTCCTCCTGCCCTCCCTCAGGCTGTTCAGCCCCTTCTGGAGCGAAAGGGCCACCTGCCTCCTCAGGAGCTCGTCAGCGACCCTTAGGTCTTCAAGTTCCCTGTATCCCCTGAATCCCGGGATCACAAGCTGTATCTTCTTCAGCAGTCCGCTGCTGTCCTCCACCTGCTTCCGTATATCAGTCCGGTCGGATGTCATAATGGCAGCACCTCGAATCTCTATTCTCCAAACTGCAAAGGTACCATCTGTCTAATTCCGGTCACAACTATTTAAGAAGAATGCACCTACTGATCGTTCAGCGTGAGCAGCAGAAGCAAAACCTTCAGGCAGCGCGCGGCCAGAAAACTGTCGCCGGACGCAAACCTCTGAACCGGAAGCGAGTCTCAGCTTTCAAACTCTTCCTGCAAATCAATGATTACCTGTTCCAGCACTTCCTCGAAGGAGCCGCTCTTGTATTCTCTGAGTCCTCCAAGCTCGCTCTGCACCCTTGCGAGGTAACTGGAATCCGTTTTCAGGAATTCGACGTTACACAGGGATTCTTCCATATTTCGCGTCCTCTGCGGAGTGGCATAGAGGCATGCAATATTTAACTGTTTATTATACGGATGCGGCGCCTGGAAGCGGGCATCTGCCGCTCCCGTTATGCTGTCTGTTTTCATGCATCAGGGTCATCCAGCTTCTTGACCATGTAGTATGCATCCCTTCCTGCGCCGTAATAATCCCTCACCCTCTCAGATATGTTGTAGCCGTATTTGGCATAGAGGCTTGTTGCAGCATCATTTTCCACCGCCACATGGAGTGAAAGGCTTAAGATGCCCCTCCTCCTGGATATGTTTTCAGCCTCTTCAAGCAGCCTCCCGGCGTACCCCTTCCTTCTTTCTTCCGGAATGACTGCTATTGATGCTATCTCTGTCCCTTGGGTGTGAAAGAGCACAATGGCAGAGGCAACTATGCTGTCCCTCTCAATAACAATCGTCGTGCAGAAAGGATGCCTGAGGAAGCCGAGGAGTATGGATTTTGAGAATCTGCCGAATGTGAAGGATCTGCGCTCCAGCTCCTCAAGTTCATCTATATCCCATATCCCCGCCTTCCTCAGCCTGAATCCCTCCGACTCCGAGAGCTCCACCTCCTGCACTGCCCTACCAGCATGAAATGCTAAATATCCTAATAATAATTTTATGAATGTGTTCAAGACAGAGCAGTACAGGGTAGGAAAGGCACTGAATTTCTCGTATCTCCTCATCGATACTGAATCTGGGGAAGCGGCAGTAGTTGATCCTTCTTTCGAGACAGCCCAGGTGGAAACAGCGCTTGCATCCTCCGGGGCGAAGCTCAAGTACATACTGCTGACGCACCACCATTATGACCACGTCCAGGAGGCTGACTCCCTGAGCAGGAAGACTGGAGCAAAGATTGTGGCACACGCTTCGTCCAAGGTCAGACACGACATCGGCCTGGAGGACGGCCAGAGCGTAAGCCTGGGATCAACGGAAGTGAAGCTGATGCACACCCCGGGTCATACATCCGACAGCTCGTGCTACCTCGCGTCGGGCAACCTGTACACAGGAGACACGCTCTTCGTCGGTGAGTGCGGACGTGTGGATCTGGATGATAGCGATCCAGAAAGGATGTATGAAAGCCTGCTGGTGAAGCTGCCGGCGCTTCCGGACGATGTGATCGTATTCCCCGGCCACGACTATGGCAAGACACCCTCCTCCACAATCGGCATGGAGAAGAGGAGCAACTACACAATGCAGAAACGGACGAAAGAGGCATTCCTGGAATTCATGATCTCATAGGGATATGCTCTCCTTCAGCAATCTTTCCACCAGCACCTTTTCAGCCTTGCGTATGGCCTTGCTGACCGCCGGTGCCGTGATTCCGGCTATCCTTGCTACGTCATCGGTTGTAACCTTCCGTGGCACATCGAAATATCCCATTGCATTCGCGAGTCGCAGGAGGGAAAGCTGCGAGGCTGTGAGGCCGCTTCCCTTCCCCGATCCGCCGAAGGCATCCGATACCGAGCGAACAGTGTGACCTATCCCCTGCCTGGAAAGGAGCCTGGTGAGAGCCGGGGCCTTCCTCCCGTCTATGAACAGGGTAAGAGTCACGTTACCCTTCCTGATTCCAAGCGGGGATGCCAGATAGACGGAGCCGCCAAGCTCCCTCAGCACAGGCGCGATCTTAGGCGGCGTCCTGTGTTTTATAATCGCCGTGTATGAGCCTGCACCCGGATCGGCCTCCAGAATCTCGAAGTCCATCAGCCCGTACTTCCTGAGAAGCCCATTCCTCTTGCCTGCGATTTCCTCAAGGGTGTAGAAATCTGAGTCACGCCTTACTCGGACAAGCTCCACCACCACATCATCCGAAGTGAACAGCGTCTGCAGGAGCTCCATGCTGCTGTTGTTCCTGTAAAACCTGGCAAGAAGCTCCCCCAGAGGGCTAATTGCATCCAGGTCTAGGTCAAGCACCATGCGTCGAAGAGACATCATCCACACCTATGCCTCTCCAAAGTATAACATTTAACCCCCGAGTTCAGAGAAGGCATTTCTTATAATCTATTATAATGTATAATTTATTGGCATTAAATTACACTGTGTTCAGCATGGCATCGGTGCCATATGGAAACATTGATAATTCGCACTTTGTTAGTATCAGAGCATGCCGAATGCAAAAGGGGAAGAGGGCGGCGACATCGCGGAGAAGCTGCTGTCGATGTCGAAGCGCCGTGGCTTCTTCTGGCCATCGTTCGAAATATATGGTGGTGTGGCGGGCTTCTACGACTACGGCCCGCTCGGGACCATCTTCAGGAACAACATATCCGGAGTTTGGAGAAGACTGTTCAGGGCCGAGGGATTCTATGAGATAGACACTCCCACCGTCAACCCCGAGGTAGTATTCCGGTCCTCCGGCCATCTGGACTTCTTCACAGATTTCCTGGTCGACTGTGAAAAGTGCCACGAGTCTTTCAGAGCCGATCATATAGTGGACATCGGCGGCGAACCTGCCACCCTGGAAACCATATCGGCCAGAATTGCTTCGGGGGATGCACGCTGCCCGAGGTGCGGCAGCAGGAGCTTCAGCAGCCCGCGCCCGTTCAACCTGATGTTCCAGACCCACATAGGACCGTCCGGGAACAAACCCGGATACCTCAGGCCGGAGACCGCCCAGGGCATCTTCATGAGTTTTCAGCAGCTCAACCGCTTCTTCAGGGAGAAGCTGCCTTTCGGCGCCATCCAGACAGGGCGGGGTTACAGGAATGAGATATCCCCCAGGCAGGGTCTGGTGAGACTCAGGGAGCTCAATATGCTGGAGGCTGAGCTGTTCGTCGATCCTGAACAGAAGCACTGGAGGGGTTTCGACAGCATCAGGCGGGAGAAGCTATCTCTTGTCCCCCGGGGCGGGAAACCTGTCAGGGTTGAGATTGGGAAGGCGGTTGCCGACGGCATAATCGGCAGCGAGGTCCTTGCCTATTTCATGCACCTGACCATGAAGCTGATGACAGAGGTCGGGATCGACCCTGCGAGGAGCAGATTCCGCCAGCATGAGAAGGATGAGATGGCCCATTATTCCAGGGAAACATGGGATTTCGAGGCCGAGCTATCAAGCGGCTGGCTGGAGCTTGGCGGAATAGCCGACAGGGGGGATTATGATCTGGCCGCCCACATAAAGGGGTCATCTGCCGATCTGACCTTTTTCCGCCGCAGTTCTGAGGAGAGGACGGAGAGGAGGATGACAGTCAGGGCAAACAGGTCGAAACTAGGCCCGGTCTACAAGGCGCTGGCAGGGGAGATTGCATCCGCGATTGAGCGCCTTCCCGCAGACGAGGCGGCAGGAAAGGACCATGTCTCCGTGAAGGCTGGCGGCAGCGAGCACAGTATAGGGAAGGAGTTCTTTTCGGTTGCAGAGGTGGAGGAGAAGGTGAAGGGGGATAAGTTTGTCCCGCACGTCATAGAACCATCCCTGGGACTCGACAGGATATTCTACTCTGCGCTCGAGCACAGTTTTACATCAGCTGGGGGATACACGGTTCTCAGGCTTCCAGGACCCGTGGCTCCGATAAAGGCCGGGGTCTTTCCAATGACATCCGAACAGGGGCTCAGGGATGCGGCGGCCTCCATAGAGGGGAAAATGCTCGCAGCAGGTATGGAGCCTTATTACGACGAAACGGGCTCAATCGGCAGAAGGTATGCAAGAATGGATGAAGTCGGAACGCCATATTGTATTACGGTGGACAACACTACACTGGATGAGGAGACAGTCACAATCAGGGAGAGGGACACCAGGAGGCAGGTTCGCACCCCGCTTGATGATGTCGTGAACTCACTCGCAAGACTGCTGTCGGGTGAAAGACTTGACAGGGTCGGCGTGTTGACCGAAGCAGCTGAAGAGGAGAAGGGCGAAAACGAGGCTGAATGACATGGAAAGCACAATATTCGGTTCTATGACGGATGTCAGCGTCCTGGCCGGCAGAATTTCGAAAATATCCATCGGCAAACCCGGGGTGGAGGGGGAGCTTGTCTATGCAAGGCCCGAGGAGGAGATAAGGAACGTTGTCAGCAAGATGGTGGAGAGGGAACTCGATGAAATACCTGTAATGGACAGGAAGAAGGTCGTGGGCGTGCTCTCCCTCAAGACAATTGTCAGGAGGCGCACTCTTCCGCCTACCACCAAGGTGAAGACGCTTATGTCCATCCCGCCCGAACTTCACCCATGGAGCAACCTGTTTGACCTGGCTGAGGCAATAATAAACACAAGATACAGGCAGCTTCCTGTGACGGAGGACGGACGGATCGTGGGGATTGCCGACAGGACGCTCCTGGTACGGCTTGCATCCGGCGTCAAGGAGCTCGGCAGGGTCGGGATTTCGGAGGTAATGACCTCTTCCGTCATCACCCTCTCGGAGCGGGAATACGTGGAGAGGGCGTATGAAACAATGAGATCAACGGGCATCCGGACCATACCTGTCGTGGATGACAGCGGCAGGATGACGTCTATGCTCACCATCACCGACCTGATACCGCTGGGCGTCAGAAGCAAGTCCAGTCAGACATTCGGCGAGATGGTGGGAAATGCCAATCCCGTGGAAGTCACGGTGGGGAGCCTTGCAAGGAAGGATTACCGCACAGTTGCGTCAGGCGACAGGATGGAAAAGGCAATGAAGCTCATGCTGAACCAGAAACTCCTGTCAATACCGGTGCTGGAGGACGGAAAGCCTGCTGGGATTGTAACGCAGTTCGACGTTGCCCAGATGGTGGCCTCGCTTAAGGTGAGGGAATCCGTATATGTGCAGATTACGGGTCTTTCGGATGAGGGAATACTGGAGGAGATGTACGGGGAGATACAGAAGAGCATGAACAGAATTGAAAAGATCTCAAGGCCTGTTTCTCTCTACCTGCACATACACACCTACAGCAGTGAATTCAGCAAGGTGAAGTACTCGATAAGCGCCAAACTGCTCACAGTCGACAGGCTGTTTGTGGCTAAGGCTTTCGACTGGGAGCCGCTGCAGACAGTCCAGGAGCTTCTGGGCAGGCTTGAAAGGATGGTGAAGGAGATGAAGTCCATGCGCGTGGATTCAAGAAAGAGGAAGAGGAGCGCAAGGCTGGAGGCATGAGAATTGCCTGAAAATATCTAAATAAAGGTACATCTCCTCCGATAAGACATGAATTCAACTGCGGCTGGCATTTTCGCTGCCATGGCGCTTCTTGTCGTCATCCTGCTCGTCATGCAGTCTGCACACCACGCAGTGTCGTTCTCCACCGGGGTCAGCACACAGGGAGGGACGCAGGCAGCTGCAAACAGCACGGCAGGGCAGGCACTCAACCAGTTCGACTACACTGCCGTCAGCATCGCAGTTGCACTTGTTTCCGCTGTCGGCCTGGCTCTTGTCATCAGGCGCGGCAACTTCCTGTGATCGTCCGGGTTTATCAGGCCGATCTGACGGGGAGGCAGCCGTTTTTCAGAAAACTAATAAGTACGAGATGATAATGCAACAAAGGTATCTCAATTGAAAAATGCAGGCTTGCTGCTAGAGGACGGGACTTTTTTTGAAGGCAGCATTTTCGGTAATCCTGCTGAAGCATACGGTGAGGTTGTATTCACAACCTCGATGACTGGCTATGAGGAGTCAATCACCGACCCTTCCTACAGGGGGCAGATACTGGTTTTCTGCTACCCGCTGGTGGGCAATTACTCCTTTGCCTCTTCAGACCTCCAGTCGCGCGTACCGCAGGTGAGGGGCATTGTTGTTTCAGAGAACACCTCCGTTTCGGTGGGCGCAGGGACAGGCTTCAGCGACTTCCTTCGGCGCCACGGCATTCCCGCCCTCGAGGGCGTTGACACCCGCTCCCTTGTCAGGAAGGTCCGGACGCATGGAACAATGAAAGGGATTATTCTGCCCTCGTCAGGCAGGCGCGAGGCGGAGTCGAGGATCGGGGAGCTTGCCCGCATGAAGAATGCATGGGATGAGAACCTGGTGGGAGAGGTAAGCACTCCCCGCGTCAGGGGACCCTATGGCGAAGGACGGACGGCAATCATCATAGACTGCGGCATGAAAAACAACCTGCTCAGGGACATATCCTCGCGTTTCAGGACGTACGTCGTCCCCTATTCAGCATCATACGGGAAGATACAGGCACTTGAACCGGACTGCATCGTAGTATCGAGCGGTCCGGGTGATCCTTCCCATGCCGCGATGCGCGGGACGGTTGAGACTCTACGCAGGCTTTCAGAGGATTACCCTGTACTGGGCGTTTGCCTAGGGCACCAGCTGCTCGCGCTCTCGCACGGGGCGAAAAGCTTCAAGCTGAAGTTCGGGCACAGGGGAACCAATCATCCGGTCAGGATGGGCGGGAGGGTATACATCACCTCGCAGAACCACGGCTTCGGGCTCGAGGCGGATTCAATAGCAGATCTGCCGATGCGGATAACACAGACAAGTCTCAATGACGGCACCGTCGAGGGCCTGACTCACGAGAACGGCCGGATAATCACGTCGCAGTACCATCCCGAAGGCGGCCCGGGCCCTTCGGACACGAGGTTCATGTATGACCTCTTCTCCGCTATAGTTGAAAAGGAGGGAGATGCACGCCGATAGACCCTCACCTGAAGAAGGTCCTGGTTGTCGGGTCGGGCCCGATAATCATCGGGCAGGCAGCCGAATTCGACTTTTCAGGAAGCCAGGCATGCAAGGCATCCAGGGAGGAGGGCGTTCACGTGGTCCTTCTCAATTCCAACCCGGCAACTATACAGAGTGACAGGGAGATTGCCGACACCGTGTACATAGAACCAATGAACACGGATACGATTGCCCGCATAATGGACGAGGAGCACATTGACGGCATATTCAGCGGGATGGGCGGCCAGACAGCGCTTAACCTCTGCTCCGAACTGTCGGAGGCGGGCATGCTCTCCTCCAGGGGAGTCAGGCTTCTAGGTTCAAACCAGTCTGCAATTGCCGCTTCCGAGGACAGGGAGCTCTTCAGGGAAGCAATGATAAAGGCCGGCCTGCCAGTGGCAAGGAGTTTTACATGCACATCCATTGCCGATTCCAGGAAGTACGTCCAGGAGCTTGGCGGCTATCCTGTCATGATCAGGTCTGCATACACGCTCGGCGGGACAGGGAGCGGGATTGTCCGCAGTGACGATGAACTCGAATACGTGGTCGGGACAGGACTTGCCAGTTCAAGGATCGGCCAGGTTATAGTGGAGGAAAGCATACTCAACTGGGAGGAGTACGAGTATGAAGTGGTCAGGGATTCTGCAGGCAACAGCATTATCATCTGCAACATGGAAAACCTTGACCCTATGGGCGTCCACACAGGTGACAGCATAGTTGTGGCCCCCGCTCAGACCCTGAGCGACAGGGAGCATCAGATGCTGAGAAGTGCCGCGCTGCGGATTGCGGAGGCCCTGGGGATTGAGGGCGCGTGCAATGTGCAGTTTGCCGTCCATCCCAGGACCGGCGAATTCAGGGTTGTCGAGGTAAACCCGCGCGTATCAAGGAGTTCCGCCCTCGCATCCAAGGCGACAGGCTACCCGATAGCGAGGGTTGCTGCCAAGATAGCGCTGGGACTGAGGCTCGACGAGATTGAGAATGCGATAACCAGGAAGACGACTGCTGCATTCGAACCGGCACTCGACTATGTTGTTGTGAAGATTCCAAGGTGGCCCTTTGACAAGTTCAGGTTTGCCGACAGGCGGATCGGGACGCAGATGAAGAGCACGGGGGAGACAATGGCCATCGGCCGGTCATTCGAAGAGGCGCTGCTGAAGGCACTGCGATCACTGGAGACGGGCCTTACCGACCTGGAGACTGGTGAGGTCGCAGGATGGGATGATGCAAGGATAGTCGAGGAGCTGAGGAGGCCCACCGACAGGAGGATATATGCCATAATAGAGGCCCTCGGCCGCTCGTTCACCGCTCAGAGGATAGCGAAGGAGACGGGCTGGAACACATTCTTCCTCAGAAAGATGTCGCACATGGTCGATGTGGCTGCCGGTGTCAGGGCTGGAAGAGAAGGCGCTCTGGACGAGGCGCTTGCAATGGGTTTCAGCCCCGGATACCTGGAGAAGATTGGAGGGCGGGGCGCAGAAGGGGGGAAGTCATTCAGGATGGTTGACACCTGCGCGGCTGAATTCGAGGCTCAGACCCCCTACTACTACGGTACCTCCCGTGGGGAGGATGAGGTTTCACTCTCGGGGAAGAGGACCGTGGTCATAATCGGCGGCGGCCCAATCAGGATAGGTCAGGGGATAGAGTTCGACTACTGCTGCGTACATGCCGCGATCTCCGCCAGAGAGGAGGGCTTCGACGCAGTCATAATCAACAACAATCCCGAGACTGTGTCCACCGATTTTGACCTGAGTTCCAGGCTCTACTTCGAACCCCTCATGAAGGGGGATATCATGGACGTCATCAACAGGGAAAAGCCGTACGGGGTGATGACGCAGTTTGGCGGGCAGACAGCCCTGAACGCGGCCATGCAGCTGCAGGGTGAAGGCGTGGTGAAGATACTCGGGACACCGACCTCGTCGCTTGTGCTTGCAGGCAACAGGAAGAGGTTCTCCGACTTTGTCAGGGGGCTGGGACTGGAACAGCCCGAGTCCCTCGAGGCATTCTCGCCCGAGGAGGCGATAGCATCGGCAGCCCGACTCTCCTACCCCCTGATCCTCCGCCCTTCCAACATTATAGGCGGAAGGGGGATGGAAATTGTCTTCGATGAGGAGCAGATGGCATCCTACCTCCGGGACACAAGCATTTCCATGTCCAACGGCCTCCTGATAGAACGCTACCTGTCAAATGCGATCGAGGTGGATGTGGACGTCCTGTCGGACGGGAGCAGCACATTCATAGGGGGCATACTTGAGCACATAGAGGCTGCCGGAGTCCACTCCGGTGATGCTACAATGGTGATGCCTCCACAGACACTCCGCCCAGGCGAGATCGCTGAAATAGAAAGGCAGTCGCGCGTCCTCACAGGGGCGCTTTCAGTCCGCGGTCTGGCCAACTACCAGTTCGCTGTAAAGGAAGGGAGGGTGTATGTGCTTGAAGCTAACCCGCGGGGCAGCAGGACCGTACCGTTCGTTTCCAAGGCTACAGGCATCCCTCTCGCGAAGATTGCGACGAAGCTCATACTGGGCCATACGCTGGATGAATTTGAGCTCAACAGCAGGATTGGAGAGAAGATCGCCGTGAAGGCATCAGTCTTCCCATTCCTCAAGCTCAGGGGGGTCGACAGCGTGCTCGGGCCGGAAATGAAGAGCACCGGGGAGGTCATGGGCATCGGCACATCATATGCCGAAGCCGCATGGAAGGCATTCACATCCGCCGGCTACAGGCTTCCGAGGCACGGTGCTGTTTACCTCACTGTCAGCGATCCGGACAAGGAGCAGCTGTTGCCGATTGCCACAAGGCTGGCAGGCATGGGCTTCACACTTTACGCCACCAGAGGAACGCAGGAATTCCTGGAAAGGCACGGGATAACGGCAGCACGCGCCTACAAACTGTCCGAGAATCTGAAGCCCGATGCAATCGGCCTGATGAGATCCGGGGCTGTCTCACTTGTAATAAACACACCGCGGGTTGCCTCCGGGAGCGTCAGGGACGGCTCCATGATGCGGCGCGTTGCCGTCGAAACAGGCATACCGCTTGTGACAACTGTAAGGGGGGCCAAGGCAATGGCAGAGGCAATAGACTTCGGTATAAGGGGTAAGCCTGGCCTTCTCAGGATATGAACCTGCCCGCTACCGAAGCGTGAGTTCCTTGACCCCCTTCGCCCTTCTCAGCAGGGGCAGCAGCTCCGGCGGCACCTCCGACTCGGTGACTACAAACAGCTTCGGGTCCTCATTCAGCTCAGGGTCCTCCACGATTGCCTGCCTGATGCTTATGCCCGCATCCGCGATCACCTTTGCCACATCTGCTATGATCCCGGGCTGCTCCGGGTCGTCAACGCTGATCTCCACGGTTCCCCAGTTCATGTCGTGCGCAGCCATGCTCAGGTTTGCCACCGGCAGCAGGTTCCCGAAGAACCGCATGAGCTCCGCGCTTCCGCTTATTGTCTCGGCTGTCGCCCTCACCACGCGCCTGTCAACGCCCACGCTCCTTGCGAGAGCGACATCGCTCAGCCTGATGTCTCCGCAGTAGATCTTACCTTCCCTGACACGCAGCCCAAGCTTGATCATGAGCCTTGCAACCTTCGCCTGGCCAGGGTAAACTCCGAATTCACGAGCAATTTCTTCCCACATGAACTTCAAAGGATACATCTGTACAATAATGTATAAATATGTTGTGTGGCTAGGAACCTGACACGATTTACCATGATCGGAAAAGAGATTAGACTGGAAAGGATTTTTGAGAGGAACACGGGAAACGCTCTTGTTGTTCCCATGGACCACGGCATCTCTGACGGTCCCGTTGCAGGAATTGAGGACATTCAAGAGACAATCAATAACGTGTCACTAGGTGGCGCGACTGCGATTGTCATACATAAAGGTTTGGTGGAATACGGCCACCGTGGATACGGAAGGGACGTTGGCCTCATAGTCCATATGTCGGCGAGCACCAGCCTTTCGCCCCGCCCGAACAGGAAGGTCATAGTGACCAGCGTGGAGGAGGCAATCAGGCTCGGTGCCGACGGCGTATCCATCCACGTCAACGTCGGTGCGGAGGATGACGACAGGATGCTCCAGGATATGGGGGAGATAGTCTCTGAATGCAGGAACTGGAGCATCCCGCTTCTTGCCATGATGTACGCACGGGGCAAGGACATCGCCGATCCGTACGATGTGGACCTGATCAGGCACGTGGCCCGCATCGGCGCAGAGGTGGGTGCGGATGTTGTCAAGGTCAACTACACGGGTGACGAGGAGACATTCAGGGAGGTTGTCAGGGGGTGCCCTGCGCCTGTACTCATCGCCGGCGGTCCAAGGGTGGACTCCGACAGGCAGGTCCTTGAAATGGTGTCCGGCTGCATGAATGCAGGTGCCAAGGGGGTCTCCATCGGCAGGAACATCTGGCAGCACAGGGACCCAAGGAACATGACCGCTGCTGTCAGTTCAATCCTCTTCCAGAAGAAGTCGCTGGAGGAGGCAGGAAAGCTGCTGGTGCAGAGTTGACCGAAGGCGTACTGCTGTGGGTACGGACAGACAACATAGAGGATGAGGACAGGAGGCACGAAGCGCTCCTTGACGCAGTCCAGCGCGGTTTCTCCGAGATCGTGGTGAAGAGGGAGGATGCAGGCATGACTTCAGCTGCAAACTTCATCCCTATTGTACTTGAGGGGAGCGCAGTGCAGATAGACGGAAGGGAGGCAGGCAGATACCTTCAGATCAGGAATGCGGACGACATGCCCTCCGATTCCGAACTTTCAGGGGACTATCTAGTTGTCGAGGCACTCAACTGGAAGGTTATACCGCTGGAGAACCTGATTGCGCAGTGTTCATCGAAGAAGATCAGGCTTATTGCCGTGGTCCAGTCCACTTCCGAGGCGAAGCTTTTCCTGCAGACGCTTGAGAACGGAGTAGACGGCCTCCTGATTTCATCACACGGACAGTCGCTGTCGGAGTTCCAGGCGCTCATCTCCGCCGGATCAGCAAGGTTTGATCTGCAGAGCGCAGAAGTAATCTCTGTTTCCGCAGCCGGTATGGGCGACCGTGTATGCGTGGACACATGCTCCCTCCTGGATCCGGGTGAGGGGATGCTGGTCGGCTCGCAGTCTTCAGTCTTCTTTCTCGTCCATTCAGAATCGCTGGAGACGAAGTACGTCAACGCAAGGCCATTCAGGGTCAACGCCGGCCCAGTGCATTCATACCTGCCGCTTCCGGGCGGAAGGACAGGATACCTGTCGGAGCTCAGCGCCGGCGCTGAGGTTCTTGCCGTCAGAAAGGACGGCTCCGCTAGGACCGTGACAGTGGGCAGGGTGAAGATCGAGCGCAGGCCGCTGCTGATAGTGCGCGCCCTTGCGGAAGGCACTGAGTGCAGCATAATACTTCAGAATGCTGAAACTGTCAACCTGTGCACCCCGGACGGGGCGAAACCTGTCACCTCTGTCAGGAAGGGTGACAAGGTGCTGGTGCACAAGGAGGAAGGCGGGAGGCACTTCGGCATGAAGGTGAGAGAGACAATTCATGAAAGGTGATTATCCCCTTGATATGCGCTTCCATAATGTCGGGCAGCATCGGCGGAATGCTTTCCAGGGCAAGGGCAGCCGCCGCCCGCGGCGCGGAGGCGGTGGAATTCAGGATAGATTCTCTTGAATCCCCAACGCTTGACGGGGTGCTCAGCCTGAAAGCTGCTGATATGGTGTCAATCGCAACGTTCAAGGGCGACTCCCTCTCCCTGCTTTCCGGAGGTGCTGAGGAGATTTTCGGCACATTTGATTATGTCGATATTGGACTGGATGACGAGGGAACCTTGCCCCTTACGGACGGGATGAGGCAGAAGCTCATTCTTTCCTACCATGGAGATGTGCAGTCGGAGGACGAGGCTGATCGCCTGATTCGCAGCGCATTGGGAAGATGCTCCATTGTGAAGTGCATCAACACCTCCGCCGGCTACTCCAGGGCCAGGCTGCCCTTCATGGCCGCACGTGCGTTCAGCCCTGGGAGGGTCACAGCCTTCTCGACCGGCGAGAGCGGTACACTGTCGAGGGTAGCATCAATGAAGCATGCCGCCCCCATCGCTTATTCCAGCCTCTCACAGGCGGATGCCACCGCTCCAGGGCAGCTGACTATCGAGGAAATGCAGGCAGCGCTTGACGGGATAGTGCTGGGGATAGCAGGTTCCAGGGAGGCGGCAGAGCACAGCCTTTCGCCAGCCATCCAGGGCATGATGCTAGAGGAGGCGGGTCTCCGCGGCCTCTATCTGCGCTTCCCGGTTGAGGAGGGCGGTCTGCCTGGATTTTTCGAATCCGCTTCGGATGCGGGCGCCCTTGGCTTCAATGTGACAATGCCGTACAAGGAGCAGGCGCTTTCACTGGCGTCGGGTGCAGACAGCGTATCCGGGGCGGTCGGGGCTGCCAACACTCTTGTCAGGGAAGGCAGTGGTTTCCGGGCATACAACACAGATGCGGAGGCGGCATACCAGATCGTCAGAGAACGCAGGCCCGGGACCGCCCTCATACTTGGAAGCGGTGGCGCCGCGCGCGCTGCCGCCCACGCGCTGAGGGGAGCAGACGTGGTAATTGCCTCGCGCAACCGGCAGAAGGGGTTTTTGCTTGCACGCGAGTTTGGAATGGGCGAGTTCGACGCTTCACGCACCCGGTTCGACATGATCGTCAACTGCACACCTGCGGGCATGGAAGGGAGGCCATTTGAGCTGCCGCCGGCGTTGCGGGGCATCAGGGCTGGAACGGTGGTGGATTTTGTCTACTCAAACTCCGAAACGCCCTTCGGCAGGCTTGCCGAGGAATGGTCAGCCGACTACGTGGGCGGCCTCGAAATACTGGCAAGGCAGGCTGTCCTCTCATTCAGGCTTTGGACTGGAGTAGAGTTCGGATACGGTGATCTGATGAGGCACCTGGGGGCTGCAGCGAATGGAAGGTGAAGCCCGGGCAGTGGAGCACGGTGCGGCCACCTTAGTCAGTGCAATAGGCAGCTTCTATGGAGTCACGCTGGGTGTATCCCTGGAGACCATTGCTCATGTGGTGCTCGGCAAAGGGGAGAAAACCAGCATCACAATAGACGGTGGGGAGAGCGATACCAGGCTTGTTTCCGAGTGCGTAAGGCGCGCGAGAGCATCAGGTGTGCTGAAGGGCGGTGTCACAGTTGAGGTCAGCTCTGAAATACCGCCGTCCCGCGGCATGAAGAGCAGCAGCAGCGTCTCACTTGCCGTGACAGGCGCTCTCATGAAGGCCGCCGGCAGAAGGATTACCCCAAGGGGGCTCCTTGTCGCCTCAGCCGAATCCGCCATAGCAGCCGGTGTCTCGATCACAGGCGCCTACGACGATGCGGCGGCCTGCCATTTCGGCGGACTGATATTCGCCGACAACAGGCGCATGAGGACCGTCAGGCGCCTTCATGTACGGGGCGGCTATTCAGTCCTTTTCTGCGTTCCCGAAAGGAGGATAACAAAGGAGTCCCTGCCGATGGAGAGAATAAGGAGGCATGCATCAGCCATGAAGCTCTTTTTCGATCAGGCGAAGCGTGGCAGCATAGGCGATGCATGCAGGGGCAGCACCATGCTGCTCTGCGGGTTGCTTGATATTGATCCATCCCCAGCCCTGGAGGCAATGAACGCGGGCGCCCTGATATCGGGCCTCACAGGCACCGGCCCTGCTTTCTTTGCGGTGGCAGGCAATCGAACTGAAAGGCGGGTTGCAGCAGCGATGTCAGGGTTCGGGAAGGTCATGTTCACCAGGCCTACGGGGGTGAGTGCAGACGGATATGCATTCTGAGCCTTCCGGACCGCTTTCGGGCAGTGTGACTGCACCAGGCTCGAAAAGCATTACACACAGGGCGGTGGTAATTGCCATGCTTGCTGAAGGCGAAAGCATCATACGCAACCCGCTCTACTGCGACGACACCCTGAGAAGTATGGATGCGGCTGCGCTCATGGGCTCCGTCGTCAGCCGCGGGAGGACTCTCCGCATCAGGCCATCGCTGCGCCAGGCACCCGATGTAATCAATGCAGGCAACTCCGGAACCACTGCCAGGCTGCTGAGCTCGGTGTGCGCGCTGCTTCCGGGTCATGCAGTCATCACTGGCGACGCCTCCCTGCGCACCAGGCCGATGGAGCCTGTGATAAGGGCCGTGAGGCAGCTGGGAGGCAGGGCATTCTCCACACTCGGCAGCGGCACCCTTCCCGCAGTCTTCGGGGGCGTCATGCACCGCGGATACGCTACCCTGCAGGCAGACCTCAGCTCCCAGTTCGCGTCATCCCTTGCCATTTCATGCCCGCTCAAGGAGGGGGACACCGAGATCAGGCTGAAAGGCAGGGTGCAGTCTCCCTCCTACCTTCGGCTGACAGTCGAAACGGCCGCACTCTTCGGCTGCAGGTCCGTGTTTGAAGAAGGCACAATCTACTGTGCTGGAGGGAGCTCATATCACGGGAGGGATTTCACAGTCACTGGTGACTTCTCCTCAGCGGCGTTCATTCTCTCAGCTGCCGCTGTTACCGGCGGAAGCGTGACAGTCAGGGGACTGAAGGGCAGCGGTGCGCAGGCAGACGCCTCGATAGCGGGTATGCTCGCCTCCTTCGGCTGCAGCACAAGGGTGCGTGGCGGCAGCGTAACTGTGCACGCTGAGGAGCTTTCGGGTGCTGATATAGACTGTACCGCCTCCCCCGACCTGTTTCCTGTGGTCTGCGCTGTTGCTGCCGCAGCCAGGGGACGCAGCAGGATACACGGCTCACGCGCGCTCAGGTTCAAGGAGAGCGACAGGATAGAGGCTACCCTCGCCATGCTCCACTCCCTCGGGGTCCGCGCGGCAGCTGACGGGGACGATCTTGTGATTGAAGGCGGGAGGATAGTCGGCGGAAGGGTTGAGAGCATGGGTGACCACAGGATAGCAATGGCAGCATGCGTCGCAGGCCTTTCCTCGAAGAAGGGGTGCACGATATCGGATGGCGAGTCCCATTCCGTGTCATACCCGTCATTCATCAGGGACATATGCTCTATAGGCGCGGAGGTGACACTGGCATGAACAGCATTGGAAGCCACGTCAGGCTGACCATATTCGGGGAGAGCCACGGCGAGCATGTCGGTTCGGTGCTGGACGGACTTCCTGCGGGAACAGCGGTGGATATTGCGGAGGTGCAGAAGGAGGTGGACCTCAGGCGCCCCGCCCCGCTCATAGGCACAGCGCGGCATGAACCAGACATCGTTTCCATCACAGGAGGAATCAGGGACGGAAAGCTCACGGGCGCACCCGTTCTGTTCCTGTTCGACAACAGCGACATCAGGAGTGAATCCTACCGCGCAACTGAGAATGTCCCGCGCCCGGGACATGCCGATTTTACATCATACGTAAAGTACCGGGGCTTTGCAGACCACAGGGGCGGCGGACAGTTCTCCGGAAGGCTGACCGCACCACTTGTGGCGGCAGGCGCTGTTGCCAGGCAGTTTCTCTCCTCCAGGGGAGTGCGCATCGCTGCAATGGTGAGGAGCATACACGATGTTAGCGACGACAGGCACTACACATTTGACGAAGTGAGCGCAGGGAGATTTTCAAACGAGGTCAGGTGCGTCGACCCGTCAGCGGCGGCAAGGATGAAGGAATGCATCCTGGAGACCAGGAAGCGGGGGGACAGCGTCGGCGGGGTGATAGAGTGTGCCTCGTCAGGCATCCCCGCCGGACTTGGTGAACCGTTCTTCGATACAGTAGAGGGGGAACTTTCGAAGATGCTCTTCGCCATACCCGCGGTCAAGGGCGTGGAGTTCGGATCAGGTTTCGGCGGGTCTGCGCTCTACGGCAGCGAAAACAATGATCCTTTCATAATAGGGAGTGGAAAGGAGCGCCTCCTGGCAACATCCACTAACAACGCAGGGGGCATTAACGGGGGCATAACCAACGGCATGGACATCATTTTCAGGGTTGCAGTGAAGCCCACATCCTCAATTGCCATGCCGCAGAGGAGCGTGGATATGTCATCGATGGAGGAAAGGGAACTCGTGGTCAGGGGACGGCATGATCCATGCATAGTGCCAAGGGCTGTAATCGTAGTTGAGGCGGCCTGCGCACTTGTTCTTTCAGATCTCTATATCAGGAGCGGATTGCAGTGAGTTCGGACGACATTGGTAGAATGCGCAGGAGAATAAGGGAGCTTGACACGCAGATACTGGAGCTTGTGGCTGAAAGGCTCAAGGCCGCCAGGCGGATAGGCAGCCTGAAGAGGAGTGAGAGCGCCCCCCTGAGGGACTACACGGTCGAGGCACAGGTAATGGGCAACGCCGAGGAAGTGTGCTCACGCCTGGGCATCGACAGCCATATCGGAAGGGATATCGCCAAGCTGCTCATCGGCGCCGCGGTTGCAGTCCAGTCATCAAGCGATGCCAGGGTCTACACCGGTGCGAAGAAGAGGATACTGATAGTGGGCGGAAACGGCAAGATGGGGCAGTGGTACACCCGCTTCTTCAATGTTCAGGGGCACGAGGTTGCCGTGAACGACATATCCGGCAGCTCCCCCTTCAGGATGGTCGATGACCTTGAGAAGGGTGCGGCCGAGTCCGACATTGTGCTGCTCTCCACTCCCATATCGGCAACCTCCTCGCTCCTCGGCAGGGTCCTCTCCGCGGGAGGGGATGCGCTCGTCATGGACGGGTGCAGCCTCAAGTCGCCGATCGCATCGGCGCTTAAAGCAGCCGCCGTTTCAGGCAGGAGGGTAACCAGCATCCACATGATGTTCGGTCCGGATACAATGACGCTTGCCGACCAGAACATGATCGTCTGCGACTGCGGCAACAGTGCCGCGGCAGAGGAGGCAGCCTCCCTGTTCACCGACACCTGCCTCTCAATAAGGAGGATGGATCTGGACAGCCATGACAGAATCATGTCATACCTTCTCGGCATGACCCATGCGGTCAACATCATGCTCTTCAATGCACTGGTGCAGAGCGGTTACAGCTATGCGGAGCTTTCCCAGCTCGCCAGCACAACATTCAGGAAGCAGATGCAGACTGCATCGGATGTGGCAAGGGAAAATCCGCACCTGTACTATGAGATACAGAACCTCAACAGGCACAGGGATGCAGTCTTCGGTGGGCTGCAGAAATCGCTCGACGAGCTCAGGAGCGCCTCCTTCTCAGACAACAGCTCTTCCTTCGATGGAATAATGGAGGCAGGCAGCGGCTACTTCGGGGGCAGCGCCGTTGAGTAAGGTTTCAACCGCGGTGCTCGGAGCAAGCGGAATGGTGGGCCAGCGTTTCTGCGAGATGCTTTCCGATCACCCTTATTTCGACACTCCTGTGCTGTTCGGTTCGGAGAGGAGCGGGGGAAAGAGCATCGCGGAGGTGCTCACCATTCCCGAACCAAGGATATCGGACGAACTTCTGGGCGCGAAGATAAGGCCACTCGATATGGGTGAGATTGCGGATGGCAATTTCGGCGCAGTGTTCAGCGCCCTCCCTTCCGGTGTCGCCTCGGGCGTTGAGATGCCTCTTATGGAGAAGGGGTGCCGCATATTCACCAATGCGTCATCGAACAGGATGAGGCGGGAGGTCCCCCTGGTCGTGCCCGAAGTCAATCATGAGCACCTGGGAATGGTTGAGGGAAGGGAAGGATTCATCGTCGCAAACGGAAACTGCAGTTCTATAGGGCTGGCAATGGGCCTTAAACCACTGGAGCCGCTCGGGCTGGAAAGGGTGGAAGTGACAACAATGCAGGCGCTCAGCGGAGCAGGCTACCCGGGCGTCCCATCCCTCGATGCCTCATCGAACGTCATACCGTATATCGACGGAGAGGAGGAAAAGCTGGGCATTGAGATACCCAAGATGTTCGGGACGCTTGAAGGGGGGGGTATCACCCCTTCCCCGGTCGAGGTCAGCGCCACCTGCACAAGGGTGCCGGTAAGGGACGGCCATATGGAGTCGGTCCTCGTCAGCCTCGGGAAAGAGGTGGACGCGGACGAGGTCAGGAGGATGTTCAGCTCATTCACATCGCTTCCGCAGAGGCTCGAACTCCCCTCCGCACCTGCCAGGCCGGTCATACTAGCAGCAGACATCAGGAGGCCCCAGCCTATCCTGGACGTCAATGCCGGGGAACCGGCCAGGGCAAGGGGCATGGCCGCAACCGTCGGGAGGGTCAGGGTTTCGGGAAGGAATGTCCGCTTTATAATACTCACGCACAACACGATAAGGGGTGCTGCTGGAGGCTCGGTCCTCAACGCGGAGATTCTCCACAGCAGGGGGGTGCTGTGATGCCATCCGGGTCTGTTGTGATGAAATTCGGTGGCTCCTGCCTGAGGAGCACCGACGGAATCAGGAAGATAGTGGCAATAACGTCGCGCGAGAAGAGGGTGGCACTCGTGGTAAGTGCGCTCGCGGGCGTTACCGAC
The DNA here is from genome assembly GCA_021806165.1 of Thermoplasmata archaeon. Classification (GTDB taxonomy): domain Archaea; phylum Thermoplasmatota; class Thermoplasmata; order Sysuiplasmatales; family Sysuiplasmataceae; genus JAJZXY01. The sequence continues at coordinate 9,767 of JAJZXY010000004.1, read as the reverse complement.
AGCATAGTCAGGGAGATAACAGGCAGACTCAGCGAGAAGAGCATCGAGGCGTTCACGAAGCAGCTCGCGGCCAGGCACCTGCAGATGCTCGGCGTATTCTGTTCAGGGGAGATGCTCGAGAGATATTCAAATGATGTCAGGAAGACAGTTGCTGGTTTCAGCCGCATACTCTACGGCGTCTATTATACAGGGGAGCTGACGCAGCGCATGAAGGCACTGCTGATGAGCTTCGGGGAGCGCCTTTCAGCGAGGGTGATCGCAGGGGCGCTGGAATCATCCGGCATGCGAGTCCGCGTCTTTGACGCCGACACCCTCCCCCTGCTCACCGACAACAACTATGGTAACGGCAATGCGCTCCTTCCCATGACAAAGAAGATGGCCCATGACAAGCTGAATGCTGCCGTTGAGGAGGGAACTATACCTGTCGTCACTGGATTCTTCGGCACCAACAGGGAGGGGCATGTAACGCTGCTCGGAAGGAACGGCACGGACTACAGCGCATCCATTGTGGCATATGCAATGGGCGCCTCCAGGCTGGTCATATGGAAGGACGTGGACGGCTTCCTCACAGCGGACCCCTCGTATGTGGGCAGGGCCAAGCTCATCGCCGAGCTCTCCTATGGTGAGGCTTCAGAGCTCTCATACTTTGGTGCCAACGTCCTGCATCCAAAGGCTGTCGAGCCTGCCGAGGAGGGGAAGATACGCATATCCATCAGGAACATAGAGGGACCCTCCACCGGAACTCTTGTTACATCCAGCAGGAAGAAGGCGGTTGGAGTGGTGAAGAGCGTTTCATGCCTGAAGAACCTCTCCATCGTGAGGGTCTACGTCAGCGGAGGAGGCTTCCAGGCAGGTACAATCTCTGAAATATCGGGCTTCCTCGGGCGCGCGGGTGTAAACATAATGTCTGCAACCACTTCCCAGACGTGCATCGCTTTTCTCGTCCTGAATTCAGACCTTCCCACGGCCGTCTCCGCTCTCAGGGAGAGCATGAACAGGGGCATCGAGAAGATAGAGAGTGAAAGGAGGGTGGCGCTCATGTGCGTAGTGGGGGAGGGCCTCGGAACAACAAAGGGCATAGCTGCCCGCGTCTTCACCGCAATCTCCGCCTGCGGTGTAAACGTGGGCATGATGTCCGCCGGGGCATCGAGGGCGGCCTACCACTTCACGGTGAAGATGGAGGATCTGGACAGAGCCATGAACGCCGTCCACGACGTCTTCTTCGGTGACTGACATGATCTTCAGGGAAAGCATTGCCGATGAATCGCCCGTCGAGCTCTATTCAAGGCTCCTCAGCTCAGGCGAGGACTGCTTCCTGCTCGAAAGCGCATCCGGACCTAGGAGGTCCGCCAGGTTCAGCTTCCTGGGGTCATCCCCGGGTGCAAAGGCAGTCTATGACGGGGGAAGGGTGAGTTTCGACGGGTCGCGCTCGTCCGCCAGGATTGACCTCTTCCTGAAGGAAAATATGGAGAGGAGGAGGCCCCAGCGCAGCATGCCGTTCCCCTACATAGGCGGCTTCGTTGGCTATTTCTCGTATGATACTGTCAGACACTTCGAGAAGCTGCCGGACAGGCATCCTTCCTCCGGGTTCCCTGATGCCGAGCTGGGCCTGTACACAGACGGTTTCATTTTCGATCATCTGCGTGGCAAGCGCTACTACTTCTCATGGGATGATGACAGGGAGCGAAACATGCTGTCCAACCCACGTCTAGAGGAGGAGGAGGGCACCCCCACCATAGAGAGGGGGAAGGCAAAGGGTGCATTCATTGAATCCGTCGAGAAGGCGATGGAGTACATACGTGACGGAGACATATTCCAGGTGGTCCTGTCGAGGAGGACAGGCATCAGGGGCACGCGAGGAATGCTTCCCTTCTATTCGGCGCTCAAGCGCCTCAACCCTTCGCCCTACATGTACTACGTCAGGTCCGGGGACAGGGAAGTCATAGGTTCAAGCCCCGAAACGCTGGTGAGCGTTTCCGGCAGGAAGGTTGTCACTCATCCAATTGCAGGGACCAGGCCCGTCACAGGTGAAAGGGGTGAGGATGCCAGGCTCAGGAGGCAGCTGCTGGCAGACGAGAAGGAGCGTGCAGAGCACAACATGCTCGTCGATCTTGCAAGGAACGACGTAGGCAGGGTTTGCAGGTATGGCTCTGTTACGGTTCCCAGCTATATGAAGGTGGAGAAGTACAGCCATGTCCAGCACATCGTGTCACGCGTGGAAGGCACTCTTGAGAAGGGGAAGGATGCAGTGGACGCTCTCTTCTCCGTCTTTCCTGCGGGCACGGTCAGCGGTGCACCTAAGATCAGGGCCATGGAGATAATAGATGAGCTTGAGGGCTGCCGCAGGGGGCCCTATGCAGGTGCCGTCGGCTACTACAGCTTCAACGGCTCGCTGGACAGCGCAATCTCCATCCGCACATTCTTCAGGCAGGGCAGCAGGGCATTCCTCCAGGCAGGCGGCGGAATAGTCAACGATTCAGTCCCGGAGAAGGAATATGCCGAGACTGAAAACAAGATGGGGGCACTGCTTGAAGTCTTCAGGAGGGGAAGAAGGTGAAGCTGCTGCTGATGGACAACTATGATTCATTCTCATACAACCTGTACCAGCTGCTCGGCAGGGCCGGCTTCGAGATAACAGTGAGGCGCAATGACAGGGTAACACTGGAGGATGTGGAAAAGCTGGACCCGGACTGCATAGTAATCTCCCCCGGCCCGGGCACACCCCTCAGGAAGAGGTATTTCGGCATCAATTCCGCCCTCATTATGGAGCTGGGCAGCACCCCGATACTCGGCGTCTGCCTTGGACACCAGGGAATAGCCCATGCCTTCGGCGCCAGGATTATTCATGCAGGCAGGGTGATGCATGGCAAACCCTCCAGCATTGAGCACGACGGCAGCCCTCTTTTCGAAGGCATACCCTCCCCCCTGACTGGAGGCCGCTACCACTCGCTTGCGGTTGACAGGAAGACGCTGCCTGCAGATATCGCAGTAACGGCAACCAGCGAGGACGGGGAGATCATGGCACTGTCGCACAGGGGAAGGCCGGCATACGGGGTGCAGTTCCACCCGGAGTCTATACTGACCCCCAGGGGATATGACATACTGCTAAATTTCAGGAAGATGGTGAGGGGATCGCTCTGAAGGAAATACTCTCAAAGCTTGCAGGCGGAATGGAACTCACCACTGAAGAGGCATGTTCAGCAACCGAACAGATCATGGACGGGAGGGCATCGGAGGCTGAGATGGCCTCATTCCTCACGGCCATGCGCATGAAGGGTGAGAGTTCCTCCGAGATCGCGGCCATGGCTTCTGTCATGCGCATGAAGTGCAGGCACGTGCACGCCCCGGAGGGAACTGCCGACCTGTGCGGTACAGGGGGCGCAGCTGTGAAGACTTACAACATTTCCACGGTAAGTGCAGTGGTCGTATCGGCGTCGGGCGTACCCGTTGCGAAGCATGGCAACAGATCCTTCACAAGCAGGAGCGGCAGCGCCGACCTGCTGGAGGCGCTCGGTGTGAACATTTCCATAGGGCCCGAAGATGCGGCAACCATGCTCGCTGACGCGGGCATCACGTTCCTTTACGCACCCCTTTATCATCCCGCCACAAGAAACGTCATTCCGGTAAGGCGCTCGCTTGCATTCAGGACTGTATTCAACATACTTGGCCCGCTCACCAACCCGGCAGGTGTGGACAGGCAGCTCGTGGGTGTATTTTCGGAGGAGTACCTGGACAGGATAGCTGGGGCGCTGGCAATACTCGGATGCAGGAGGGGAATGGTAGTGTTTGGCAGGATCGGAATGGACGAGGTTGCGCCCATCGGGGAGACAGCAGTGGCCGAAATAAGGGATGGCGGAGTGGAACGTTATGTCATAGATGCCTCTGATTTCACCGGATTCGGCACGGGGAAGTGGACCGCACCTGCAACTCCCGGGCCGGAGGATAGCGCGATTTTTGCACAGCGCGTGCTGGAAGGGCGCGCCGGTGAGGGGGAGCTCAGCCCGGTCCTGCTAAACGCGGGCGCGGCGCTCTATGCCGCCGGCGCTGCGTCCAGCATGGAGAGGGGGATGGGGATGGCCCTCGACTGCATAGCGGGCGGGAAGGCAGGGTTGAAGCTCGAGGAATTCAGGCAGGCCAGCAGGAGGGCGGGCAGCGTTGGATGAGCTCGACTATTTCGTGGATAATGCCTTTTCACTGGTTATGTCAGGCTACTACAGGGTGAAGGAGGACCGCAGCAGGGAGATACTCTCCCTGAAGGAAGCACTGTCGGGAGGGAGGGCGCCGGTCATAGCCGAATTCAAGAGGAGGACGCCATCTGTCAGGGAGCTTTCATCCGGGGTCCCGGTAAGGGAGAGGCTGGCCGAATTCTACAGGTCAGGCGTGTGCGGATTCTCCGTGCTTACCGAACCGCACAGGTTCGACGGCGCTCTTGCCAATGTCCCCGAGGCATCCTCCTTCGGCATCCCGGTAATCATGAAGGATTTCATCATATCTACCGACCAGATTGATGCGGCAAGAAGGCTGGGGGCGGACTGCGTGCTTCTGATACTCGAGATATTCAACCGTTCCAGGTACAACCTTGACGTGCTGATGGAGGATGCCAGATCGGCGGGCCTGGAGATTGTGCTCGAGGTGAACTCTGTGGAGCAGTACAGGCAGGCAATGGAGACGGATGCCGACATTATAGGCATAAACAACAGGAATCTTTCAGATCTTTCGCTTGAGCCCCGCAGGACGGAGGAGATACTGTCCGCCGAGGGCAAGGACAGGCCTGTAATCGGAATGAGCGGCATAAGGGGAGGCGAACAGGCTGCCGCCATGATCAGGGCGGGGGCCGACGGCGTGCTTGTAGGCACATCCGTCATGGGGGGCGATGCCGGGCTGCTGAATGAAATTACGGAGGCTGCTGCCAGTGCCAGAAGTGAAAATATGCGGTAACAGGAGAATGGAGGACATAGATTATGCGTCAGGCGCGGACTATCTCGGCTTCGTAATCGGCATCGAAGACTCCTTCCGCTCGCTCACTCCCCAGGAGGCGGCGCCTCTCTTCAGGAAGGCGGCACGCACCGCAAGGACGGTTGCTGTCGTGAAGTCCACAGACATGGACTTCCTTGCCGGTGTGTGCTCCATTCTAAGGCCGGACTATGTGCAGCTGCAGCTGGAGGCAGACCCTCTGCTCATCAAGAATCTGGGCGACTCGCTGGGTGCGGGGATAATCGCTCTGGTGGATCCGTCCGAAGGGGCAGCGGAAAGGGCGAAGGCGTTGTCGGGAGCGGCCGACATGGTGCATACCGACACCGTGGTGGGCGGGAGGACGGGCGGCACGGGCAGGACGCACAACTGGGCGATCAGCAGGAGCGTCAGGGATGCGGTGTACCCGTCTGCCATGATGCTTTCGGGGGGACTCAACAGGCTGAACCTCAGGGAGGCAGTCAGGGCAGTCGACCCCGCCGTGGTTGATGTGTCCAGCGGGGTGGAGCGCGAGGGCTGGAAATCGCGGGAGCTTGTATCGGAGTTCATCGGGATTGCAGGGGAGTGAGAGATTGGCAAAAGGATGGTTCGGCGAGTTTGGCGGCAGGTATGTGCCTGAGACGCTGGTGCCGGCGCTCGGGGAGCTGGAGCATGAGTACCTGAGGCTGAGGAAGGACAGCGCCTTCCGGTCAAGGCTGCACTACTATAACACGCAGTTCGGAGGCAGGCCCACGCCGCTCTATTTCGCGGCAAGGCTAACTGAATATGCAGGCGGGGCGCGCATCTACCTCAAGCGCGAGGACCTTCTGCACGGGGGAGCGCACAAGTTCAACAACGTGATGGGCCAGGCGCTGCTGGCCAGCATGATGGGGAAGAGGAGGATAATAGCCGAGACGGGCGCCGGGCAGCACGGTGTGGCGACAGCAATAGCAGGCGCCGCACTCGGCCTCACGACTGAAATATACATGGGAAGGAAGGACACCGAAAGGCAGAGGCTGAACCTGGTCAGGATGGAACTGCTCGGTGCAAAGGTGCACACTGTTGTCTCCGGCTCAATGACGCTGAAGGACGCAATAAACGAAGCGCTTCGCGACTGGGTGACGAATGTCAGGGACACATACTACCTCCTTGGCAGCGCTGTGGGGCCACACCCGTACCCGGCAATGGTGCGCGACTTCCAGAGCATTATCGGGCGGGAGATAAGATCGCAGATACTGAAGTCGGAGGGAAGGCTTCCGGATATGGTTGTGGCATGCGTGGGTGGCGGCAGCAATGCAATAGGCGCCTTCTCACCCTTCATAAGGCACAGGGAGGTTGCGCTCCTTGGAGCGCAGGCGGGAGGCCTCGGCCTGGATAGCGGCAGGCACTCAGCCCCGCTCCTTGCTGGCGAGCCGGGCGTCCTTCACGGGGCAAGGAGCATGCTTCTCCAGGACGGGGATGGCCAGGTGAAGGAGACCAGCAGCATCAGCGCCGGCCTTGACTACCCTTCCGTGGGCCCGCAGCACTCACACCTGCAGAAGACAGGCAGGGCGAGGTATGTTGCAGTCACGGATGACCAGGCAATGGAATCATTCAGGCTGCTCAGCAGGCTTGAGGGCATAATACCCGCACTTGAGTCGGCCCATGCGGTCCATGCTGCGGTCGAGGAGGCGCGCAGAATGCCCCGGGAATCGATAGTGGTTGTCAATCTCAGCGGCAGGGGAGACAAGGATGTCGACACGGCCGCCTCATACAGGGGGGGAGGGCGCTGAGCAGGCTTGCCGGGGCATTCAGGGCGGCGGCCGCCGGGGGACGCGCCGCTATGGTGTCCTACCTTATGGGCGGAGACCCCGATGCCGACTCCTTCCTGGAATATGCGGCTTCCGTTGCCGCCAGCTCGGATATACTGGAGGTGGGAATACCATTCTCCGATCCTGTTGCTGACGGGCCGGCGGTGCAGGCCGCAGGCATGCGCTCCCTTGCTTCGGGGACGAGGGTTTCACAGGTCCTGGAGGCATGTTCAGCCTTCACTTCATCAATACCTGTCGTAATAATGTGCTACTACAATACGGTATTCAGGATGGGTGAAGAGAAGTTCGCCGCCGCTCTTGCCGCGGCAGGAGCGAGCGGTCTCATAGTCCCCGATCTTCCACTCGAGGAGGGCAGGCACCTGCGGAGGAGCTGCTCAAGGCATGGCATAGACCATATCCTGATGGCAACGCCTGCAACCCCGCCGGACAGGGCCAGGCTCATAGCTTCGGCAGGCAGGGGCTTCCTGTACCTGGTCAGCAGGTACGGAGTTACCGGAGAGCGCTCATCGCTTCCCGGGCAGGCGCAGTCGCTTGTGAGGGCATACCGCGGACTGACGAGCCTTCCCGTGGCGGTCGGCTTCGGGATATCCACGCCAGCGCATGTGGCAGACCTGGCAGCCTCCGGTGCCGACGGCGTAGTTGTCGGAAGCGCAATAGTGACAAGGATTGGCTCCGGAATGGAGCCGTTAGCAGTCGGTGATTTCGTCAGGTCGCTGAGGGATGCCGCCGTGAAGGGCAGCGGCGAATAGTCCCGGCACCCCGGCTCATTCCAGCCTTATGGTAAAACCGCACTCAAGCTTCTGCCCCGGCTCCAGGACTGTGAGACCGATGCCATTGTTGTATGCGTCGGGCGCACCTGTCATGGGCTCGACGGCAACCGACCGGCCCCTTGCATATTCCCCGTTGTAAACAAGGAAGTAGTCCATCCCACTCCTGGAAATCTCAATCGTCCTCCCGCCGCTCACAAGGCTAAGCAGGCCACCACCCTCGAAGCAGCTGTCAAGCTGTATGTCGTCCAGGCTGCGATCGAAGTCGAACTCTGAATACGTTCCGTCGGGGAAGTAGACATCTTCAAGGTTCAGCTTCCTCGCATGTGCGGAAGGGTGCAGTTCATACGGGCCTTCCACAAGGAAATAGGGATGGCAGCCTATTACCAGCGGCGCAGCAAGATCCCCCGCATTTGCAGCACTGTAAGTCACCGCGAGCGAATCAGTCCCCACTGCAAAACCTATCTCCATGTCGAGCACTGAAGGATAGCCGGCGTCTTTCAGGGAGGCACTGAAGAGGCCATTCCCGGAGCCTGTCGCGGTGCTTCTGAATTCCGTTTCACGCGCGAAACCATGAATGCTGTTCCCGTCCTTCCCGGGCCTGAAGGCATAATCCCTCCCCCCGAAACTGTACTTCCCTCCCCTGATCCTTCCCGCATATGGTATGAGGCTGGCCGCGCCTCCGTGGGTCTGCCTCCCGTCCTCGGTGCCCATGAGAATCTCACGCCCGTCGAGAACGAGTGACCTGAGATAGGCACCCATGGAATCGATATCCGCAAAGCTCCTGCCTTCCGCTATTTTCATTTCAACCGCACCAATCACTATGGCGGCGATTCCTTATTACCGTCACCCGCTAGGAGGGACGAAAGGTCTGTTCCTGCACTTATAGGCGGCCCGTGCCCCGGAAGCAAGGTGGCAGGCGCCAGGGACAGCAGTTTTCCGAACGAGGCGCGCATCTCCCTCTCATCATCATTGAATGCATGCGGCGGAAAGGACGGATGCTCACCGCGCATGGCAACTATGTCGCCTGTGAACGCTATCTCCTTTCCCCGGTCGTACAGTGCAATGCTCCCCGGCGTATGGCCGGGGAGATGAACAACCTCCATGCCTCCCGCCGTATCCCTCTCCTTGAGCCTCACGTCCGGGTCGAACGTGCGGAGCCTGAAAAAGGGGGAGAAGAGCGCCATTGCAGCTCCTGCAGCACCCCTGGGTCTCAGGGGCTTCCTGCCCCCGGACAGGTAGTCTGCATCAGCCTCATGCACCATCGTCTTTGCGCCTGTGGCGTCACGGAGCAACAGGGAGGACCCGGCATGGTCAATGTGCTGGTGCGTGATCACAATGCTGTCCACATCCCCTGCATCGACCCTGAGCACCCCGTTCAGGAAGCGCAGGATTTTGCGGCCGCTCCCGGGCATGCCCGTATCGACCACTGTTATTCCGTCTCCCACGACAACATAGACGTTTGCACTGACGCCGTCAACCCTGTATATTCCGTCCCCCAGATCCAATCTCAATCACCGCGCGCCCGGTCCGCAAACAACCCTCCTCACTTCTTCCTCGAGATCATCAGCTGCACTTCCATGTTCTGCCAGGCAGCTGCTTCCTTCCATGGATCACCCGGATAGACCTCCCTGAACCTTCCTGTCCTCGATATTGTCCCGTCCTTCCTCCTCCATCTGACCCAGTCGCTTATTGCATGATACACAATCCTCGGGGACACTTCGTCCGGGTTGAATGTCACACTCACCACGTCTGCCGCCCTGAGGTTCTTGACGGCGACTCCTCCGCTCCCCTTTGCCCTCCCCTTGACTTCAATGCACGCGTCCCATTTCACGCGTCCCCCCTCTTCCCAGTGCTCCACGAAGAGCCATCTTCCCGTCTTGAGCTTCCTCCGGGCTGCCCATTCCGCAACCTTCGCAAACGAGGAACGAATGGCCCTGTCGCTGTACGGCTTCTCCTCAGTCATGCACGCTGCCCTGAAGGGGGCAGACCGCTTAATCCTGAAATCCACCTTCATCCTGCCACCATATGCAGATTCACCTGCACCGATTTAAACCTCGCACCGGTGCCTGTTTGAACGGACTGCCTGACACCTTAGCTGGTGCATTTAACCCGTAACTCCGTCAATTATGCATAATAGGTATCTCGAGCGCATTGATTATTTCCCTCGATTTCTTAGGTATCTCAGTCATTATCCAATTGCCATCCACACTGAGCATCTGCACCCTTGACAGATGCT
>JAJZXY010000017.1 GCA_021806165.1 Thermoplasmata archaeon | reverse complement strand
CGCGGCTCCATTTTTCAAGCTGCAGCCGTTCCTCGGGTGTGACTGTGATAGATACAGCTTTGCGCACGACACCTGACTGGCATGAAGATATATAACACTAGCTATTTGTGTAACAGCACACTAGCGCCCGCAATAGCTGCCGAATTCACAACTTCTGCATTTCCACACATCTGCAGTCAAGCCTCCGTCTCCATTCCTCATGTTTCTTAAGACAGACAGCAGATACCGCCTGTTTTCACCATTCCAAGGAATGAGGAAGGATGCATCACTGTATGCCAGTTCCCCTCCGTTCACCGGTCCCATGTTTTCCTCAGTCAGGAGGCAATATGCCAGAAGCTGGGCGATGTCCCACTCCCTGGGGGTGCCCCTTGATATGCCGCTCTTGTATTCCACAGGAATGTAGAAACCCCCGCTCCTCCTGATTTCATCCGGTTTTCCGACAATTCCTGCAGTGCGTGAAACCAGAGGGGTTCCTGTGCGAAGGAGCAGATCCTGGCTGACTGTCACCCTCCTGATCCTCCACCAGAGGAAGAGCAGTAGGGCGCTCAGTGCAAGCAGCACCGTCAGGGCAGTGGTGGAGAGAGCCATAGCACGATTGCCCCTGAAATGATCAGCAGAGCAGCGACCAGCATCAGCCGCTGGAGTATCAATCGCCCGAGCAGTGCCAAACCCCTCCTCCTGTGGTAGATTATGCCGCTGCGCCTGAGAGAGGCTGACTCCAGTGTCCCGACGAAACCATCAGGGGGTTCAGTCCTCAACCTGTACTTTCTTGCACAGAATACAAATGTGCCTATACCTGAGGCGCTGATCAGTCCTGTGTCACGCACATGCATCCCATCCCTCTGATGCATCCTCTGCCAACTCCCGCCCGTGTTTCACAGTTGTTGTATATAAGAATCGCCAGGGGTGTCCCGCTACTGCCCTTCTTCCACTCTGTAATCGAAACGTATGCCTTTCCTGGAAAGGAGTCTCATGTACTCAGGGAATATGCTGTCGGAGAAGCCGAAATACTCCGGAGGGTATACTCCAGTGGAATCCACCATGCCATCCAGAACAATCCTAGACATGGATGAGGCGGCGTAACCGGTCATCCTTGCCATGGATTTCATGCCATTCCTGTAGCGGTCCACGTTGGTGTAGACTGCCCTTCTGCCACCGTTCATGCCTGTGACTGAGGTGAGGCACATATCCCTGAAATCGGATTCAAGCGAAGCGAAGAGTTCCTCACTGACGCGCCTGGGAACTGCGCCGCCAACCTTCGCAGTTGAGAAGTAGCCCAGGCCGCGCAGTGCCTTCATGAGCTGGAGGTGGCCCGGATACCTCAGCGTCTTCTCATACATCTCCCTTACCCTTAATGTAGTCAGCAGAGTCCTGAGGCCGTCGGTATAGAATGAATCGAATTCCCCCTCATCCTGGAATGTATATCTCCCGATATCACCCAGAGGGTCGACTGTCGCAACGCTGCCTCCGCGGACAATCCGTGCCGGCCTTGTATATTCGTCAATAAGCCCCTCAACGTTGAATGTTGCGGCGTGAAGGAATGGTTCGGCAGCCTTCAGCGGCAGGCCCGCGACTATGATCTCTATGGAAGATGCCCCCTCCTTCTTGAAGAGCCTTCCGGCAAGCACATTGGTGGTTCCCGGCGCATATCCAGCATCCGGGATATAGAGAGCGCCGCTCCTTCTGGCCCCGCTGTCCAGCGAGAAAGGGTCCTCCTCCATGAATGACGTGTCAACCACCTTCTTACCTGACCGGAGCAGCTTCCTGACGACAGGATAGACGACGCTGCCTGGGAGAGTTGATATAACAAGTTCGGAGCGCTCCAGCACCTGCTTCCTGGAGAATATGTCATCGGAGTACTTGCGCCCCGTCTCCACCTGTGAAAGTGCCTTTTTCGACCTGTCGAAGACTGCAAGATCGAAGTCATTGGAAAGATCATCGATGATGGCCCTGCCTACAAGTCCTGCGCCTATGACTGAGAGCATGGCCATTACAATGTGTCACAGCCATTAATATCCTATTGCAGCCGAAGCTGCACAGGCCGGGCGGGGATGACAATTCATGCTCGCGGCACGTAAATGACCAGGGCTGAGGAGGAATATGGATTCTTCACCCGTCTGAGATTCATTCTATGGACAAGGGTGGACCAGATGTAAGGGGTGATTTCGACGCCGCTGCTCGAGGAGAGGTAATTCTTGTCCCTCTGTGTTATCAGGCAACCCTCCTCCGAGAGCCTCGACTGTGCCAGGCGGAAGAGCGTCTCCCATGTATCCCTTCCGATCTTCTGGCTCCTGGGAAATTCGGGCAACTCAGGCTGCACATTGTCCTGGATGGAGTCGCTGCCCGAAGCATTGTCTGCCTGGTGAGATGCAGCCAGCACTTCGCCCGTTGTATATCGCTCCTCCATGGAGCGAAGCAGACCGGAGCAGAAATCGGTTATTGAAGCCGCAAATGACATTGTGGATGATATCCGCTCCCTGCGGGACATGGCGATTGCACCGAGCGAGGCACCCATGGGGAATGCCGCAATCGACTCTTCAGCAGGCTGGCCCAGTGCATCCTCGATGGGTTCAGCCCCGGAACCGGAAGCGAACGGAAACCTGTCGCTGCCGACATAGTAATAGTGGTCCTGACCGCCGTTCAGGATAGCGTCAGACATGAGTCGGACAATGCTGAATCAATATTTAAATCTCTCCGGAGCGGAAGGATGCCTGCGGCAACTGCGGCCGAAAGAAGGCTGAACGTTACATCGCCAGCTCAATATCAAGAGAGATAGCGCGACTATTCTTGTTTAAATAGAAACCGTCCGGATAGTGCTGCAAAAACAGGGTGATTCTGCACATTGCCCGACAAAGCCGGGAATCAGATGAAGATGGGAGAAGATTTCGTACCTCAGAGGAGTATCTTTGAGAAGGTGGCGCAGGGGACCGGCGCCGGTAATGGGACGGCAAGGGATTCTGGTGCAGCGGAGATAATGCTGCAGGCCACTGAAGCGCTGAGGGAGGCGGGCGACTGGCGTTCTCTGCTCACAGGCTTCAGCAGGAAAATAGCACTGCACATGAGAGATGTTTTCGCCGTCTTCGTTGTCGTCAGCGGTGAACTCCGATTCAGGTGGACCACCCACATGGACAGGCTTGGCGAACGCCAGGAGGTCAAGTACGAGGAGCTCCTTCCGCTGAATGCAGATTTCGGGGAGAGCGTCAAGAAGGTCCGGGGCCCCTCCTCAGGTATTGAGCTCATAGACAGCATCTCGATATCGACAGGCTGCACGGAATTCATTCTTTTCAGGGGGACTTCAAGAGGCAACGCTTCCGTCTACCTGTACACTGGAGGCAGGAGGTCTCTCTCGCAGGCGGAGATCGATGCATTTGCTTCTGTAACAGTTGTTCTTGATTCAATAATCAAGAGGGAATTCGCCGTGGGAGAGCAGCTCGCCCACTCTGCCAGGCTTGCCGCTGCCATAGAACTCGGAAGCCAGATAGGGGACAGCGCACTCGCCTCCAGTTTCCTCAACAGGGCCGCAGACACCATACAGAAGAAGATGGGTGTCGACTACGTTGCTCTGATAATCCTTGACGAGGGGAGAGGGGAGGTGGAATTAGCAGGAATAAGCGAGTCGCTGACACCGCTCTACGATACACCCCAGAGCATGAGGCTGGGCAAGATAATACATACAGTGACGGGACAGAAGGAGAAGCTAGTCATCGGTGACATTGAAACATCCGGCTACCGCCCTCTGGGTACCGGGGTCAGGTGGGCCGCGCTCGTGCCGTTGGAAACACACTCAAGACACAATGCGCTGCTGATTCTTGAGAGCCGCAGGAGCTCGCCGTACAGCGAGAGCGAGCTCAGGGACATTGAGCTTGTTTCCACAATGCTCTCGGAAAGGCTGACATCAAGCATATTCATTTCGGACAGGGACAGGAAGGTGCTCCTTCGCAACATGCTTCTGGAGGAGATGCTGCTTCTGCACAGGGAGTCAGATCCTGTCAAGATTGCCGACGAGTCGCTGTCATTCATCGAATCTGTTGTGCCCTCCACCATTTCCGTGTTCTATGTGCTGAACGAATCGAGGAGCACACTCATTCCTGTAACGTCCAGGGGTCTCTTTGCGGAGGAGATGCTGTCCTTCTCCGTGGCGATAGGGGAAGGCATCGTGGGGAAGGCAATATCGAACGACAAGCCTGAAATCATCAACGACGCCAGGGCAGACCTCCGTGCTGTCAACATGCCCGGTGCGCCGAATGAGCCCGAATCCATACTTGTCATACCAATCAAGAGCATCAAGGAGGATATTGGTGTAATAACACTGCACAGGTCGGGGAAGAGGGGATACTCGCCTGAGGACATGGATGTCATATCTCTGGTCGCCAGGCAGCTCTCCACAGTGATGGAGAGGGCGAATGCAGCGGTGGAGATGAGAAAGATAGTGCAGGAGAAGGAGACGGAGGCAATGCTCTCCTCCCAGCTGGCGGAGGAGTTCATCGAGGAGCTCAGGGAGGAGGGGCAGGAGACGCTGGCGCCGAGGATGCTCAGGAGGTGCTCCGAATTCTCGGGGTGTGATTCTGGAGCGCTCTACGTGAGGATGGCAGGTTCAGACATCTTCAGGTGCGTTGCCTTCAGGCCCGTGATGCGGCCCAATGCGGCAAGGGAGCTGAAGGGGGAGGAGATGGAGGCGCTGAAGAAGCAGGGGGTGAGGCTTGCCAACAATGTGTGCATCATCGAAGATATGTACAGTGTGGAGGATGCATGCGACAGGCTCGGTTTCACGCTCGATACGGATGCGGCCGGAGACGGCTCCGGTCTTGGAGCGCCATACATGCTTGCCTACAGCGGCGGCGGATCGGCAGGGTGTGAGTCGGTATTCATGGGGCTTGGATTCCAGCAGGCCAAGTCCAGGCAGCTGTTCAGGGGGCACCTGCTGCAGAAGCTGCTCAGCTTCTTTGAACTGAGGTACTCGAAAATTAATGACAGGAAGATAGACAGCGATGAGCTGCTCAGGGCGAAGAAGGGTTCATACTTCAAAGACCTGGTGTACGCGGAAACGGACATGACAAGACTCTTTGAGAAGGCGGTTCCTGCAATCGCGGACCTTGCAGGCTGCTCACTCACAGCAGTCTACCTGGTTAACTATTCAAATTCATCATTCGACAGGATGGCTGCCACGGCCTTCAGCGGCATGCCGCAGCCTCCGGAGAGGATGGCCATGGAGCAGGCGCAGGTGCTCGTCACGGCAATACAGAGCAGGAAGAAGATAACCAGTCTGCGCCAGGAGGGGGAGGACCTGCCCTTCCACTCATTCTTCTCCAACAGCCTCCTTGTGGGGAAGATATCATCAATGGATGCAATGGACTACCTCGTGGTGGCTGGCTATGACAGGGAGAATGACATGTCTGCCGGTGAGGCATTCTTCTCGGAACTGCTCAAGACGCTCTCGGCCAAGGTCAGGCAGCTTACGGCACTCAGTCAGGAGAGGCACAGGACAGGCCTTCTCAACCTGATAGACGAGATGTCGCGGAGCATTGTCAGGCAGGGCGAGTTCGGCAGGATGCTCGACGCCGTGTCGTCCGCCGCAGGCCACCTGATTGGCTCTGAATATGCGCTTGTGGGCCTCCTGAGCTCATCCAACATAGAGTGGAACGGATATTATGATACAAGGGTCCCGGAATTCATTGAGAAGCTTGCAATCAAATCCATGGAGAAGGGGATGGAGAGCATTGTAAATGACGCATCTGACGGGCTCATAGCACAGGATGTGTCGGCGGGGCTGATACAGAATCTGATGATATACCCCGTGACCGCCAGGGAGAGCGGTCTTCCTCCGCTCTTTATCCTGCTGATAAACAAGCTTGGGGGACAGGGTTTCAACGAGAATGATGTCTGGATTCTTGAGAGACTCAGCTCCAACATAACCGCCTCCATAAAGACCATCGAGGCGCTCAAGCAGGAGAAGCTGATGAAGAGGAAGGCAGAGCTCAAGAAGGCAGAGCTGACTGAACTCCTGGACGGGATAGAAGGTGGCATCATACGCATTGACAACGAAGGAGCCATATCCTTCGCCAACAGCATTGCGAGAAAGATGCTCGGGCTTGACGGGAGCGACAGGGCGCCAAAGCTGGTGGAGCTGCTGAGCGACACCGATTCTCTGCAGGTTGTGGATTTCATGGAATCGATACGCAAGGGGGAGCGCTTCGAAGGAGAATACACCTTCCATGTGGGCAACACCATGAGGAGGATACACGTTTCAGGTAAGCAGATAACAGACAGGGGGAAGAAGCGCGGAACTGTCCTCTACGCCAGGGATGAGGGGGCGGTGAGGCAGGAGAAGGCGACTCCGGGCGGGACCGGCCTTGTAATGGAGAGGCACGCTGAAATCCGCGGCATGCGCTTTGAGCTCAGGCGGGGCTTCAGCTATGCCGTCTCAGAAGAGAAGCCTGCCGTGGCATACGCCACCCTGCTGGACCTCATATCTGCCGGCTTCGACGCCCTTGTGATCAGCAGGGAGCATCCGTCCAAGCTCAGGGAGAAGTATGACCTGGGAACAGCAGACCTGAGATGGCTCACACAGGTCGTGGGCAACAACAATCTTGACCCGTCGAAGCTGTCTGTCATCACAAGCGCAATCATCTCATTCCTAGAAAGGCATGACAATGCAGTGGTTTTCCTCGACGGCGTGGAATACCTGCTTGCAAACAACAACATGATCAGGGTTATTGCAATGATGGAGAATGTCATGCAGAAGGTGGTCGATGGAGGGGCGGTGATGCTTGCTGCGATCAACAGGCTCACATTCGACCAGAAGGACCTTGCAATGATAGGGAAGATGTTCGAGGAGCTTGACACGGTTGAGCTGAAAAAGAGGTACATGAACAGGGGAATAGAGGAGTTTGTGGGCGTGGACGGAGATTCGTCAAACGGCGATGCAAACGATTAAAAACAGTTTATCATTACACTGACTGCTTCCAGTATTGCGACTTGCGCAGCGGCATGCGAAACGGGGAGCAGAGGGGATAGGGTAGGTGTCTTCAATGAGCGAAGCAGATATGGTTGAGGTGGAGTGTGAGAGCTGCAACATGCGCATAAGGCTCGATGCACATGCCGTTGCGACCAAGCGTAAACTGCAGAAGAGGGTCGAGTGCGCAATCTGCAGGAACTCCAGAGTGTCCAAGGAGATGGAGCCTGCTGGCCTGTTTCAGACCGACTCGGCTGATGAGGCGGGCCTCGAGGGAATTCGAAGGAATCTGAGACCTGCTGGAGCTTCCGCCATCTTCTAATGGATATTTTCCCTCTTTTCGGCATGCTCGAATACTGCCGGTATTATTCCCAGCAGCGAGAGCGCCGCCATTGCGAGTGCGATTGGCAGCAGGCTGAACGACAGCGAAAGGTTGCCATCGACAATCAACGAATAGCCCCTTCCCGCGACCGCAACCGCATAGACAGCTGATGCCATCTGTCTTGCTGCGCGGAGGGCGAGGCCCGACATGCGCTCCACGCCCATCAGCGATGAGAGCATCGAGAGTATCACGATTGAAGTCCCGATGGCGATTATGTCATTGCCGGCAGAGGAGAAGCTTGTGTTCAGCGGTATGTTCTGGCTTGCTATGAGCGTGGAGAATATCGCTATCAGAGCCAGTGGCAGTGCAAGGAAGAGCAGTGCCCCCTTGACGCCCGACAGAGCTGCCCTGCCTGGATGCAGAGGATGGGGTGCCCTCGGTTGCATCTCCTCCATTCAGGCAGCCCCCTGCGCGCCGCCGCCATAGGTTGCAGAAAGCTGCACTATGGACGAGAAGTGGAGAGTGAATGTGACAGCGCTGAGTGCATAGCTCCCGTTTATTGTCAGGGAGAGCGCGACGCTCGACCGGGGGGGAGGCTGCGCCGGAGGGTGAGCGCCGTAAAGCGCCGAAAGCGGGACTGGGATTGACACTGGCAGGAGAACCGGCGGCCCCGGTCTGACCGCCGGGAGCGTGGTGGTGTAATTGAAGAGGGTTGAGCCGTTGGAGGAGAGGAGGAGGGCGTTAAGGGTGAGACCGCTTATCGCGTAGTAACCCAGGTTGCTAACACTGACAGACCCGTTGATGAAAACAGTCTGGGGAGTGAGCGATTCTGTAAAGCCTCCTGACTTGGGTACCGATACTGTGACCTTCCCCTGGGCGAGGGGCAGCACTATCGATACAATGAACAGGAGGAGGATGATGGTCGATATGCCCAGCAGTGTCCCGGAGGCAATCCGGCCGGATCTGGCGGCAGACACACGGTAATATCCGCTTCAGCGAATATTTAAGTGGATCAGTCAGAAAATCAAACGATACGGAGCGCGGCGGCGTGTGAACGGCCGGGGAGATCCGGGCCGGCGCGCATCAGGGGACAATCTGACTGCTGGTAACAGAATTTTGCGACAGAATGAATGGACAATAGGAATGACTTAAATACAGCGATGCATAAATTGGAATTTAATGACGAGTCTCGGTGTTGAAGACCGAACAATGAAAAAGGTGTCTGTGAGGGTTGTTGACGACATTGACAGCCAGATACTCTCCATACTGAGGGAAAACGCAAGAACGAAGAACGTGGAGATTGCAAGGCGTGTGAATCTCACCGAAGGGGGTGTCAGGGCGAGGATTGCAAAGATGCTCAAGGACGGTGTGATAGAGAAGTTCACCGTCGTCACCAGGAGCAACGACGTCTCCGGCCTGATACTGATAAAGACGCAGCTCGACCAGATGAGGGTTGTGGGCAAGAGACTGAGGGAGATGGCGGTGGCCATCTACGAGACAAGCGGTGAATATGACCTCGCGGCTGAGATGAGGGCGGACAATGTTGAACTCTTTAACAACAAGGTGGATGAGATACGCTCGTTCCCGGGCGTGATAGACACCATGACGCTCATAAAGATGACATGAAAAGATGATTTGGCTGCAGGAGCGGCATCTCATGCGCCGCCCTTTTTTTATTCTTCCTCAATCAGTTATTATACTAGTTAGCTGACTTCAACCACTGAATGGGAGACGGTCCGGAGATACATTTTGAGGCCGCCAGGCTGAGGCGGATTGTCAACCGTTTTTCGTACATAGGGCTGACCATAGTGGACATAACCTCGGCAACCATGATATGGTCGGCCAACGGCTACCTCGACCTGCAGATGCTTGCTGCCGTGTGGGTGCTGCTGATTGCCGCAGGTATTTCGCTGATAGCGTCAGCCATGAAGGGGGCGGAGGCGAAGACAGACTACCTGTTCATCGCCCTGCTCGTCCCAAGCGTGGCGGCGGTCTTCGCGGCGCTGCTGAAGAGCTTCCCCGTGTTCGGGACGGACGAGCTGGCAATTGACACCTATTCCGCCTATATCTTCATTCACGGGCTGAACCCGTACAGCAATGGCAACCTCATCAATGTGTTCAACTTCTACCATGTCCCCCTCTACTTCATCACGCCTGTCCTCACGGGCGGCTACGTCCACTACCTCACCTACCCGGGCCTGTCTGTGCTGCTTTTCGTGCCGGCGGTCCTGCTTGGTGTGCAGAGCAGCATCATGCTCATACTGTTCAACCTTGCGGGCTTCGTGGTTCTCTTCCTCTACTACAGGAAGAGGAAGTTCACCGACTTCTACCCGTATGCCGCATTCGCTCTGCTCATCAATATCAACTGGATATACTACTCGGTGGGCGGTGTCACAGACATTGTCTGGGTGGTGCTTGTTGCTCTCGCTTACGTGTACAGGTCTGACGTCTACGCCTCCGGCGCGCTGTTCGGACTCGCGGTGGCATTCAAGCAGACACCCGCCTTGCTCTTCCCCTTCTTCCTCTACTTCCTGTACATGGAGGGGGGGAGGAGCGCGCGCAGGTCAATCTCATTTGCAGGAGCGACGGCGGCAGGCTTCCTGCTCCCGAACATCCCTTTCATCATGATGTCGCCTGTTGACTGGCTTCACAATGTTGCAGGGGTGGCAAGCCAGCCGATTGTGGGCATTGGCCTCGGTCCGTCTATACTTGCCTTCACTGGAGTGCTGCAGATAGCGAGCATAGTCTTCTTTGCAATTCCCGCCCTGATACTTGCAGCCTGTTTCGTGGTGTATGTCTCCAACTATGACAGGATGAAGTATGCATTCTTCGCCTTTCCTGTGATAGCGTTCGTATTCTACTACCGGCTGCTGCTCAACTACATCATCTACTGGCCCTTCCTGGTACTCCTCCTCCTGCCGGACCTGCTGCATGAGATATCCGTGACTGAGGAGGAGAGGATGTGGCCCCTCCTGGGCATAAGGGAGTTTCTCGGCGGGATCGGAAGGAAGAAGGTGGAGGCGGCTCTGCTGGTCCTTATCCTGGTTGCCGGGACAGCAGTCACAACGTACGGCTTTGTCACGGGCTCCAAGCAGGTGCTCAGGATTGACGGCATAGGCGGGTTTGCAGACACCGCTCAGACAGGGACGAGCGTCACCTCCATGAACGTCACACTTTCATATACACCCCAGGACGGGGGGCCGAGGAGCATCCCTGTCTTCTTCCGCATACTTACCGACAGCCCTATAATAAGCGCCAACGGACTTCTGTGGACGTCGCCTGACCCGAACATAGGTCCTGGCACCAGCAACCTCACGATCATACCTCTGACAGTCGTCGACTACCTCCCGTTCGGAGTCTCGTTCAGGCTCATAGCATACTATGGCAGCTACCAGGCTGAATTCAGCTCCGCACCGGTACAGCCGGGAAGCGCGCCTCTCTTCGTCAATCCGTACATGGTCACGCCTGCGGCGGACAGGTCAGAGGCCCAGCCGCCGGGATGGCAGTTCACGCCCGATACTGCCGGAGGCACGGCCAGCTACTCGGTCATCGGGACTGAATTAACATTGAATGCGACAAAGACAGTGCATGGGACTGCCTGGGCTGTGTCACAGTTTACCAACACAGGCATAAACCTCTCCGGGCTTGCCGGCGGGGGTTACACGCTGTCATACAGCATACAGATTGAGGGTTGCACCCCGGGTTCAAATGTCACAAGGTCAGGTTTCCCTGACATATTCTACGGTGTGCAGCTGCAGTTTGCGGGGGATTTGAAGCAGATATGGATAGGCTACAACGCCAGCGCAAACTATTCAGTATACAGGCCTGATGCGAATATGATTGTTGTCATAACAAACATGACAGTGGTCAATTTCACAGCAATGGAGGCGCTGGCCTCATCCGCTGGATGGCCGACTGCCAGAGCAGGTTTTGCATACCTTGCAGGAAGCTGGACGCAGCCAGGCTCCTTCGGCGCAAAGTTTAATAGCTTACTGCTGAAGGGGTTCCGGACATGACACTCCTTTCCATCGAAATACCCACCTACAACGAGGCTGAAAACCTCCCTGTCCTTGTGGAGAGGATAGAGAAGCTCGGCATGGATGCCGAGATAGTTGTTGTGGATGACAACAGCCCGGACGGCACATACAGGGTAGCTGAAGAGCTGGCCGCGAGGTTTGGAAACATCAAGGTCATCAGGAGGGAGGGGAAGATGGGAATCACGAGCGCCATCCGTGAGGGGATGCGTTCGGCAGGCGGTGAATACATTGCAGTGATGGACTGCGACCTGCAGCACCCTCCCGAATTTCTACCGGTGATGCTGGAGGAGGCGACCAGGGGGGCGGATGTGGTAATCGCCTCGAGGTACGTGCAGGGTGGCAGGTCGAGCTTCGGCGCGGCTAGAAAGCTCGTTTCGAGGACGGCCACTGGAATATCGCACCTTCTGCTGAAGCAGACCAGGAGCATAGCCGACCCGCTTTCAGGATTCTTCATATTCAGGAATGGCGTCATAGATCCTTCATGCATCCGTTCAAACAGCTACAAGGTCCTCCTTGAGATGCTGGTAAGGGGGAATGTGAGGAAGGTTTCCGAAATACCATATGCATTCGGCACAAGACTCAGGGGAAAGAGCAAGCTCGGCATAGGCGAAATGATACGCTACCTGAGGCTGGTGCTTCAGCTTTCAGACTACAGGGCGCTCAAGTTCACCCTTGTCGGCTCCGCAGGCGTGATTGTCAACGAGGGACTGCTTTTCCTGCTTGCTCCGCACACACCGCTGCTTGCTGCGTCTGCCATGGCTGTGGAGGCATCCATAATAGCCAACTTCATAATGAACAATTTCTGGACATTCAGGGGGAGAAGCGGTTCGGGACTTTTCAAGCGGCTGGCCAAGTACAACACTGTAACCATCCTCGGAGCTGCCACCAACATTATGGTTCTCGCGGGGCTGGTATTCGTTCACCTGGAGTACCTGGCTGCCAACTTCGTGGGCATCATGCTGGGTTTTGCCGCGAACTATGCTGGAAGCGAGGGAGTGGTATGGACATGAGCTTCATATCCTCTGCAGCCTGATGTAATTCAGGTATACGGTCCCGGCGGGCGCACCTCCGCGGTAGATGAGGTATCCCCTGAATTCATTCATGAGGAAAGGCAGGCTGATGTTCATTGTGAACGAGATTTCAGACCATCCGCTTCCGCTGACTGCGGTGGCGTTGACATCAGACGAGTAGTAATAGGGAAGGCCGTAGCCGCTCCCGTCCATGTAGAGCAGTGCGCCTGGAGTCGCGCCCTGCCCCGAGAGGGAGAAGGTGACCCTGTACTCCCCCGGGAGGAGTGTGACGTATGGACCGTACCATATCGACGCATTGTTCACGTTTCCTGGCTGAAGCGCCCTCCCGTTGACACTTTCTATTACGCGGCCGAACATGCTTGTCCTGTCTGCAACAACCCTGCCCGAAGGGCCGGTGGAGAGGTTTCTGTAGGAGAAGTAGTAGCTGGAGGGAGGGGGGACGGAGACATAGGAGACGGGCTGCGCCCCGTAGCCAAGCTGGAAGAGGTATATTGTGCCCGGGAAGCCCGGGTTGAATATGTAGGCGCGAAGACCGTATACAGTTGAGTTGAACAGGTCGCCGAGTATGAATGATGGCATGATTCCAGCCTCACAGGAATCGGTGAATACAAATTCAGGCAGGTTCGCAGGTGTGAATGGGAAGTATGGAGGCTTTATTTTCGAATAGGGGCTGAGAAGGGAGTAAGCGTTGGGATCATTTGCCACATACGGCATCAGGTTGTTTGAAACAAGCATCGTTGGCCTCCCCGAAACCAGTGATGTCAGGTCGTGGAGATAAGCTGCTGACGGGTTGAGGTGAATGGAGACTGAATAGCCCGGGAACCTGGTAGCGCCGTAGTTCTCGGGGTTCAGGGGGCCCATAACCATGTTGAAGAGCAGAAGGGACACGATAAGGGCGGTGAGCAGTGTTTTCGCGTGCACTGCCCTCCTCCCCTTCATCCTTGAAAGCAGGGTGCTGCCCTGAATGGAGTAACGGACTGGAAAGAGCGAGGAATAGCACAGAATGAAGAGCGCAAGGGGGGAGAGCACTGCGATGATGAGCAGCTGCCAGAGCTCTTCAGGGTCGAGCAATGACCTCACCACTCCCGTCACAGCGATAAAGATTGAGACTGCCGCCGCACACGCTGGGACCAGCAGCAGCAGCCGGGGGAGAGACCTGTCGCGGATCCTGCCAATCCCTGCCGCTGCTGCTATGAACAGCGGCGGGAAGGCTATCAGAGAATACTGGTTGCCGAAGAAGGATGAGTATCTTGAGAAAAGGAAGACTGACTCGACGAACCACGGGAGACTGAGGAGGAGGTGGCGCGGCGACAGCAGAGGCAGGAAGCCGGCGGAGGAGAGGAGAAGGAGCCAGTAGACGAGTGACAGCCCTGGGAAGAGCTGGAACGGGGTGGAGCCGAACTTGCCCGTGCTGATGTAGTGCAGCGTGCTTCCAGATGTCAGCGGTGATGAGGCAATCAGCGACTGAGCAGCCTCGAGAGCTATGAATGCCCCAGCCGCCGCGACGGCGTAGAGCGCGAGAGCAAGCATCCATCTCCTCTCATCCCCAGTCCTCCTCCCCGACAGGGTATTCCACACCAGCAGGAGTATGACGGCTCCCGCAAGAGGGGGGAAGAGCTGCAGCGTCAGGCTCCCCGCTGCAAAGGGGATGAGCGACAGGAGAATCCTCCTCCTTGCAAGAAGGTAGTAGAATGAAAAATATTCCAGAGGTATGAAAGCCTCCCAGTGGAAGTCATAGAAGAGGCCGGACAGGACTGCGAAGCTTGACAGGTACAGGAGGACGAGCGGCAGTGCAGCGGACCTGCTGCCTGCGTGGAAACGGATGATGAGGAACAGCGGGACTGCGGAAAGGGAGAATGCTATGGACTGTATGAGGAACAGTGTGAGCGCATCCGGGAATATGCCGTAGACGAGTGCCAGAGGGAGGCCGATGAAAGCGCTGTTGACAGCCAGGTAGCTCCTGTAGCCCAGAGTGATCAGCCCGCCCGTGTTGAACATCAGCCCCCCGTGGGCGGTGCTCCACATGGACTGCATTGCAATGCCAAGATCCCAGTTGAATGTCTGGAAGTCCTCGTAGTGGAGGTAGGACAGGGCAGCGACAGCGGCGGCATAAAGGGCGATAACTGCCGCAAGAAGAGTAATGTCCACACTGCGCAGCGCGGGTCCCCGGGGCGCATCCTCTGCCACGCGGAAAGGATCGGTCGAACCTATTTATCGTTTCCAGGCACCCCCCCGCGCGGCTCAGGAAAGGTTTTAAAGTGGCGCGGGGTAGAAGCGGCCGGTAGCAGACCGGATGAAGATAGGCAGTGTGGTACTGAGCAAAAAGGCGAAGGCGGAAATTCTCGCCGCCGTTGTGGTGGTCGCCGCCGTCGCGGGCATCGCTGTCGCCGTGCAGCTTACGAGCCATCCTCAGCTTGAACTTTCACCCTCAACATCACTGGCAGGCAACCCTGTCACCATCAGTGTCATCCCGCCCGGCATAATCGGGAGGGGGCATTTCTTCCAGCTTCGGAATGTCACCTACGCGCCCGCCAACGGCACCCACCAGCCCGTGCCGGTTGCGGACATGAACGGCTACACCGGGACACAGGTCTTCAACAGGCCCGGCAGGTACGTTGTGGCAGCGTCATTCATATACGGAGGGACGGAGGGGAAGGCGACTGCACAGCTTACAGTTCTGCCCTCGAACTTTTCCGCGGCTGCCCTGAGGTATGGGGATTCGGCTGAATACAGGAACATCAGCGGGTCGCTGACCGCCTCCGATCCGTTCGGCATATACAGCGTACCCTTTCAGACCCCCGTTGGAAGCAGCTCACTGAGCGTCATTTCCATCGGGCTGCAGCTGACCGGCAACCTGAGCTCTTCTGTCAGCAGTTCCAGTTTTGAGGCCGCAGACGCGCTGCTTGCGCAGCACAGGGTGTTTGCGGTCAACAGCACACTCAACCTCTCAGGCACCGGCTATGTCAACGCGCTGGCTGCCGGGATAGGTATGAACCTCACGGCGCAGCTGCAGCTTGCAGTGCAATCGGAAAGCGTCATGACAGTTGCAGGAGGGGAGGCTATCGCGCAGAACAGCAGCGCAACCTACTCCCTTTCTCTTGTTTACGGAGGGAGGACGATCAGCATAGTCGGGCCGACATCCACGCTCATTGCCTCATTTTCTCCTGTCGCGCTTCAGCTCCCGCCAAGGCTGCTGTTCAGCAGTCTGGGCGACAACGGCACATTCGCTCTCAGCCAGAGTCAGATGCATTCATACAGTTCCCACGTCCCCCCGGCAATAGACATGGGCCTGAACGGCACCGCCTGCGGCTACAGCTGGACCGCATCTACATTCGTCCCCGGTGTAGGCACCTCCTCACTTATCATAGGGATGCGGAATGTCAACGGAACGCTGCCTGGAGCCTACTATACGCTCACACTTGATTCTGGGAGCCCGTTTCCCGAGGCCTACAGCATTCATCAGTCGGGAACAACAGGGAATCTGACCACGGGAGTGCAGGTGGACATAGGCGGCATGGCAGCACACCGAGGCTCGGAGACTGTGCCCCTGACATCCGCGTCTGCGTTTCCGGAGGGGAGGGGAGGCAGCTACATCCAGTGGTCAGCTGCCACCCCCCCGCTCAATGACACTTCAGTCCTGCCTGTCGGCCTCGCGAGCGCTGTCGAGAACGGCAGCTCGCTAACCAGCCTCTCAGGCTACCTTGCAGGCAACGGTGCAGCATTCATCTCGTCCGCCTCGTACAATTACACGAACAGGGTATGGTACGTAACATTCTCCTCCCCCGGCGGGAACGGCTATCTGCTGAACGTAACATTTGCAAACGGCTCAGTATCGGCCACGGGCAGGGATGTGCCGCTCACGCCGGAGGCGCAGCCCGGCGGCGGCATAATGACGCTGCAGTCCATGCTCTCCCTGCTGCGCAGCAGTCCCTATGCACCTTATTTCCTCAACTCATCCGGAGACCTGGGAATTTCTGATTTCAGCTTTGCGGTGAACCGGCCTTATCTCCCCGTCCTGACACCATTCATCCCTCCCCCTTCCATGTATGCGCCCGTGGAGTACTTGCTCACATCGCATTCTGGCGCTACTGTCGCATTTGATGCATCTGGCGGACAGCTGCTCTATTTCATCTCCTGATCGCCTGCACCGTCGAGCCTGCTCCTGAGCACCGCGATTATCTCCCCCGCCTTTGCCTTTCCTCCAAGCTTCTTCATGCAGAGCCCGACAAGGAAGTTCAGCGAACCGCTGCTCCCCTTCCTGTACCTTGCAACAGCTTCCTTCTCCGACGCAATGACCTCATCCGCAACTGCCGAGATGGCGTCCCGGCCGGCGAAGACACCTTCCATTTTTGCCAGTTCGGGAGCGATGTCCCTTCCGTCGAAGGCTGAACGCAGCAGCTTGGATGCGTTACTGTTGCTCAGGCGCCCTCCATGAACAGCGGATGCAAGCGGCAGCAGCTGCCCGATGAGCGTGCCGTCGATAAAGCATGAGGGAAGCTTCCTGAAATTCAGCTCCCCAACTATGTCGCGCGCTACGAAAACTGATGCGAACCTGGCCCCGGTTACCGCTGCTGCGCTGTCATAGACAGAAAGAAGCCTCCTGTCGGAAATGATGACGCGCGCATCCTCCTCCCTCACCCCGCCATCCTTCATGCGCGCCAGTATCGCAAATGGATTCTCCGGGCATGAAACCGATACCGATTTCAGGTCCACTGGGAGCATGTCCGGGTCTGCCATGTACCTGTAGCCTTCCGAAGTCTCCTTGTATCTCATGGAGACTGTCCTCCCACCTATCTCGTCGAAGTGCCTTGTCTCCATCTCCACCCTTCCACCGCCCTCCAGCAGCGAGGACTGGCGACTGATTTCAAACTCGAGTGCGCGGACTACTCCGTTGACCGAGTTGATATTCTTCACCTCCACGCGTTCGCCACCTGCCACCGATACATTTGTGTCGACCTTGAATGGGAGCTCCCGCCTGTCAATTTCCAGGTACTGCAGCAGCAGGAGAAGGTCATCGAGTGCATCCATTGCATCCTGTGGCCTGTGCATGGACGGTTCAGTCACAAGCTCAAGAAGCGGGACGCCCGACCTGTTCAGGTCCACGCGTCCCTTTGCCATGTCATACTGCCCGGGGTCCTCCTCCCAGTGTATCTCCCCCAGTGCGAACCCGTGCAGCGATCCTCCTGTGGCCATTGGTTCGGCCGTGCGCTGGTAGTTGCTTGGCAGGTCCGGGTAGAAGTAATGCTTCCTGAGCGTCCTGACGGGAGCCCCGGCAGCACTCATGCCAAGTGCGGCTGCTATCATGAGTCCAGCCTCTATGCACCTCCTGTTTGGAGGCATGGGTTTCGATCCGGGCTGTCCGGAGCAGACGGGACATATCCTCGAGTTCGGAGATGCGTTCAGGAAGTCTGAGCTGCAGCTGCAGTACATCTTGCTGACCGTTCGCGGATAAATGTGAACCTCAAGGCCAATCTTCACTCCCTCCGCCATTTCCATCCCTCCCTGTTGAAGAAGTGCATCGCTGCTATGATGGATTCGTCCCCGTTCCTCCCAGCCAGCAGCTGCAGCCCGGTGCCTGTGCCCACGGGCAGGGTGCCGGCTGGAATTCCTGACAGATTGGCCGGGACGGTGAGTATATCGGCCGCATACATGCTCACAGGGTCGGATGCGCGCTCACCGAGTGCGAATGGCGCCGCAGGCATCGTCGGCATGGCAATGTAGTCGCATTCCTGCAGCATGGATGTGAGTTCAGCGGAAACCTGTTCACGTGCGGAGAGCGCCCTCTCATACCATGTGCTCCACCCCTCCCTGGAGGTGACGTAGGTGCCAAGCAGTATTCGACGCCTTACCTCCGGCCCGAGCAGGGAGCGAGCGTCAGCCATTGCTTCAGCAGGAGTGAATCCGGCCCCCCTCCTTCCGTACTTCAGGCCGTCGAATCTCTGCATGGCCGAAGCGAATTCGGAATACATGAGGAGGTAATACGCCGGCAGAGCAAGACGGAGAGAGGACATGCGCCTGCGCTCTATGCTGACACCCCTCTCAGCGAGGAAGGATATGGCCCGCTCGAACGCCCCGGCGACTTCAGCCGAGCACTGTTCGACTGCATTCTGAACTAATATTACCTTGGTTGCACGGGGCTCGAATGAATCGATTCTGCGCTCCGCGTCTGTTCTGGTTGAGAATGCCGTTGTCTGGTCCCTGGCATCAGGGCCGCTGACTGCATCCATCATCCGCGCGAGTGTGAGCTCCGCACCCCATGCTGCCATGGGAGCCGGACCCTCAAGGCTCATGGAGAGGTCCACGAGACCGTATCTCGACACTCTTCCATAGGTTGGTTTCAGCCCTATGACGCTGCAGTATGCCGAGGGGCATCTGACCGATCCGCCGGTGTCCGAGCCCATTGCCGCGTCCGCAAGCCCTTCGGCGACCGATGCAGCCGATCCTGAAGAGCTTCCACCTGCAACTCTTCCAGGAAGGAGAGGGTTGAGGGCAGGACCGTATGCGGAGTTTTCACCCGAGGAGCCGCAGGCAAACTCATCCATATTGTTCTTCCCGAGTATCATGCAGCCTGCCGACTTCAGCCTCGAAACAGCGGTCGCATCGAATGGGGCTGTGTAGCTGTCGAGTATCCTTGAGGCACAGGTCATCCTCATCCCTTCAACTGCGAAATTGTCCTTTATGCCCAGCACCACTCCGTGAAGCGGCCCTTCCGGGACCTCCGCAGGCTCATCGGAGAGAGTGATGAATGTGTTGCCCTGGCTCATACGTGCATTGCGGAGCCTTGAACTGAAGAGTCTTCGTGCATGGGAGGAAGACATTCATTCACTCCTTGGAACTGAAAGGCTTGCCCCCTCCGTCCTCGGGAAGTTGCGTGCAATAGCGGCCGATTCATCCTTGCTTCCGCCGACCTCGTCATCCCTCACTCCCCCGACGGTCGTGAGGGGCTGCTCTTTCAGAGGCGGAAGGCCGGAAATGTCGCCGAAGAATTCGAGTATGGCATTGACTTCCGAGCGGAAGCGCTCCTCCTCGCCAGGAGGTATAGGAAGCATGGCCAGTGAGCATATGTGCCTTATCTCCTCAGGAGAGAGCCCCGCCAGAGCATCACCCCTTGATTGTCGCGAAGATAGAGCAGGTCTCCGTCCTGCCAACACCCTCTATCGAGCGCAGCTGGTCGATGACTAGCCTTCCAATCTCCTCTGTGCTAGGTGCGTGCACCCTGGCCACCATGTCCCATGTACCGGATATCAGATGCAGTTCGCTTATCCCCTTGATGGAGGCTATGCGCCTGGCAACCTCCCTCTGCGACGCAACACCCTGAATGAATGATATGAGAACGACAGCCGAATAGCCTGTGCCTACCTTTCCCTCGTCGACATCGACAGTATACTTCTTCACCACGCCCTCAGTTTCCAGCCTGTCCATTCTCTGCTTAACAGTGGCCCTTCCGATACCCAGATGCTTTGCAATGGCGGAAACGGGCATTCTGGCATTTTGTCTTAGCAGATCGAGCAGACGGCTGTCTGTTCTGTCTATCATAATATCGATTCGAGTAGATTCGGGGCAAGATATAAAACTGATTGAACATTGGCCCGTGAACACAATCAGCAAAAAGCTAATAACCGGCTTTGTATTGGGAGCAAAATGCATATGGCTCCGTAGTCCAACGGGCAAGATATCTGGCTGTTAACCAGGTGATGACCGTTCGAATCGGTCCGGAGCCGCCTGGTATACGGAGCCGTTAGAAGGATAGGATGCCGTGCAGGGCACAGAGTGCGCGACCACAGCACAATATCCATCCGGGTGTCAAGACCCGAGGCTGTGGCTTCTTCCTCCGACACCTGACTTGTGCAGTCCTTTTTGATGTAACCGGACAGGACCTTATTTTGCTTGCCTCTTTTTTGAGTTGTATAAATATGAGTGGAGCGATTGGTGATTCGCACATGGAAGAAGGCTGAAGAACGGGAGTGCATACATTGGGTTCTGTATCGAAGAATACTGCGGCGGTCTTCAGGAGGCTGGGGCTTTCGAAATACGAGACTGAGGTTGTGCTTGCGCTTGTCGGGGGCGATGGCGGCCCCCTGGACTACAAGGACATCATGGCCGAAACCGATGTGCCGTACGGCAGGATACACTCCATCCTTGTCGGACTGGAGGAGAAGGGCATTGTGCGGAATGTCGGCGGCCGGCCGAAGAAATATGTTGCCAAGCCCCTCGGCGAGATAGTGGAGGATTACATAATGACACCGCTCCTGCAGAATCTCTCTTCGGTGAGGAGGTCACCGGACAGGCAGTTCAGGGATGTCTGGGTCAGGCAGATCACATCGCTCGTGCCTGTGATCAGACTTGATGAAGGAGTTGGGCAGGGTTCAGTCGAATTCATAGAGGGAATAGACGCGCTGCGCAGGAAGGAATTCGAAGAGTTGGAGAAGGCGGAGGAGTCAATACGCATCCTTGTGCCTGGTTCGGGATTTCTGGACAGGGCCAGGAATTCGCCCGTTAGGATAAGGGAGAGCGTCCGGACGGACATAGTCACATCAATCGAGCCCAGGCGGTTCATGGAGCACATGTCTGCGGAGGAGAGGACAACATGGAACAGGACGGTGATGAGCTGCGGCCACCTTCTCCGCACCGGCTATTACCTCCTGCCCTCGCTCAGCGAAAGGCTTCTGATCGTTGACGACAGGTTCGCTTCCCTCGGTACATCCGTAATGCCCGTGACACTTCACATCCACTCCAGACTGCTTTGCAGCTCCCTGATCGGCCGGTTTGAGAGTATCAGGTCCATGGCGAAACTCCTGGACCTCAGGGGAGATGGCAGCAGCGTGAAGATGAGTTCGGCCGATGAGGCGAAGAATGAGCCGGTACCCGGGCGCTGACTCTGTGTCTTGAGAGGAGAGGCGCACTCCGCAGCAGCACGCCGTAAATCGTATACATACGAACTCTTTATAAGCGCGGTACCTTACATATTGAGCTTTCAATATTTCTAAAGCCGAGCTTATTCTTGCACACGGTGAACGAAAATGGCGTTCGTAGACGACTTGGGTCTGCAGCTGATACTGATTGGCCTCATCGCTCTGGTCATTTTCTATGTCGGAGCGAGGACCTACATCAGATATCGGACAGGCGGAAATGACAAGGCGATGAGCGAACTGAAGTCGAGTGCACCACTAATCGGGATCCTCGGATTTGTGGTCCTTATCTTTGGTGTTTTCGGTGAACTGGCATGGCCCCTCTTCGCCGGGACTGCGGGAGTCAGGTACAACATACTGTTCTATGACCCCACGATGATGTTCGGCATAGTGTTGCTTGCATATGCATTCACCATAGCCTTCAACCTCAAGACACAGTACCTCGGACTCTTCGCGCTCGGTGCCGGAGCGGTGACCATGTATTACGGCTACCACGGATACCTGCTGGGCATGACGAGGGAGCCCATTGCGCTCCTCGGGCTCTACATTGCATTCGGCGGCGCCGGGATATTCACATACCCGATGACGCTTGTCATCGACAGGATATCGGCGTCCAGGGTTCTTCCATCCGGCAGCGGTGCAAGGAAGGAAGTTGGAATACCCGCCGGAACCGTGCTCGTTGCCGCACACGCTCAGAAGGTTGTTGGGGAGGCGAAGTACAGGCTCGGGATATCAACCAACCTGACATTCGTGCTCTTCCTCCTCTTCCTCGTTGCGGCGGCAGTAATTGCATTCATGATTGGACTCGAGGCAATACCGTCACACCTTGCAAGCGCCCCGTGAACGGGACTCGGGTTGGTGCAAACACATTAACCAAACCATTTCCAACCCCGTTTTTATCCGGCTGAACTACAGTTCCCCCGATGCAAGCCTGGCGCCTGCAGAGAGGGATGACAGTTTCTGGAGACCGACTGCATATGGCACAGATGTGAATGATGCAAATGTCTGGAATCCACAGTCTGTACCGCCAATGACGCGCTCCGGCCCAAGCTGGTCAATGGATGCAAAACGCCCAAGGCGCGCTGCAACAGTCTCAGGCGTTTCAAGGAACGGCGTCTTCACATCAATAGCCCCCACTGCGTATTTCATGTGGCTTGGCCAGCTGTGTTCCCTGAGGTAGCGGCGGAGTGTTATGGAGTCGCCCTCATGCCTCGGGTTCGCAGCCTCCCCCACTATTGTCCCGACTTTGAGTCTGAGCAGTTCAGGGAGCACTCTGCCGTAGTCTGCATCGTACCTGTGCGAACCAAGGTAGTTGCCGTAGCAGTAATGAACCCTTATCCTGTCTGCCGGGAGACCTGCAATTGCCTCGTTTATTGCGTCCACATGATGGGGGAGGGCATCATAGAAGTCCATCTTCCAGTCGCCCGCGAGATGCTTGGCCATTGCAAGGTCGGGTGCATCTATCTGCAGCTTGAGTCCATCCACGCCGAGGATTGCCTGGTACTCCCTCCTCAGTTCCTTTGAAAGGCTGAAGAGGTAATCGAGATGGTCCTTGTATGCTCCGCCTATGGGGAAGAACATTGTCATTACCCCCGGGGAGGCGGAGTTGAGGAATATCTCCCCCGCCCCCTCCTCCCTGGCAAGCTTGACTGCATCCGATGCCTCATCCCTTGCGAGGCTGCTGCCCGTATACTGGAGAGGGTCGACGATATTTGGTGCGGAGAATGCAGCTGAATTCTCGGGGCTGCCGAGGACTGCGAGCATTGAGGGATTGCTTTCCTGTATCTCGGCAACCAGATCGCCGGACCATGCCATGTTGACCCTCTCCGTCTTTGAGAAGCCGTTGAACCTGTTTGCAAGGTACTGCGTGTAACCAGACTTCCTCTGCTCCCCGTTGCTGACGGCGTCCAGCCCTGAAAGTGAGCCGCCAGGATGGAGCTGGTCCCTGATTGCCCTGCGCTCGGCCGCTTCATAAACTGCTCTGTGTGAGCTGGAAATCTCGCCCGTACTGCTTGTTGCAAGCAGAGACATTATATCATCTGGCCTGAACCAGCTCCCGGTCATGGTTGTCTTTATCGTCATGTAAACCGGGGTTGCGAAGGAGCAGTTGGTTATTACTTGTTTTTAACGAAATTATTCCGTAAGTAATATCGGCTGCCCCGTATCTGCGGTTGGCTCATTTCCCGGGCGCACCGGCAGTGGCAAGGAAGGATGCCAGAGTGCTGATGTATTTCTTCCTTTCCTCCCACATTGGAAGATGGCTGCTCCTTTCGAACACAACCTGTCGCGACCCCTTTATGCCCCTGTGTATCTGGGATGCAACCTTTGGCGTCACCTCGTCATACCGCCCGCCCGTGACCAGTGTCGGAACCCTGATCCTGTGCAGGTCTGCGCTGGCATCCCAGTACCTTATGTTTCCTATGATGGTGAATTCGTTTGGACCGTTCATGGTGCCGTAGACAGGGACGCTTGTGTGCTGCAGGGAATAGTTGAGCTCTTCGGGCCATTCCCTGAGCCTGCAGAGATGCTTCCTGTAAAAGAAGTCGACAGCCTTGAGGTAATCCCTGTGGGAGTACTTGCCAAGTGACTCAAACTTCTCCATCGTTGTCCGCACCTTCTTTGGCAGCTCCGACCTCAGCCTTTCCATCTCACTGATGGTGAGTGGGACGCTGGCGAGCCCCCCCGCTGTTATCATGCTCCTCATGTTGCGCTGGTACTTCAGTGCATAGGCAATTGCAAGGAGCCCGCCATAGCTTGAGCCGAAGAGGTGTATCCTTCCCAGTCCGAGCTTCCTCCTCAGCACCTCGAGATCCTCCACAGCCCTCTCGATTGTAAGCAGCGCCGTGTTCTTTGGAAACTGGGACCTGCCGCAGCCAAGCTGGTCATAGAACACAACCATGTAGCCGCTGGAAACAAGGTCCGCAAGCGGGAGGATATAGTGGTGGGTGGCACCAGGTCCGCCATGGAGGCAGACAATGTTGCTGCCGCGGTTCTGCTCGCCGAATATCCTGTAATAGAATCTGTTGCCCTGGACGTCCACATATCCCTGTCTTGAATGCATGGTGTAATATGGCAAAGGTGATACTAAATGGTTAGTGGATGCTCACATCGACTTGTCAACCCACACCCTGGGTGCAGACTTGACAATCTCAAGCGGCAGCCTGTAGCTTGGTTCCTGCGGCCCCATTCCCTGGGCCCATTCGATCATGCAGGCAATGCCCTCTTCGAGCGTATGTCTGTTTGAATAGCCAAGCAGCCTTTCCGATTTCTCGGTGGTGCTGTAGGCCACCTTGACCTCCTGCGGGCGCGGCGGAACATATTCGGGGCGCTGCTCCGAGGCCATGAGCCTCAGCACCTTGGAGCATGCCTCGTTTATCGTGACCCTTTCAGGGCTCCCGACATTGATTATCTCGTTCCTCGCCCCGGGAGCGAAGCCTGCGTTGGCGATTGCGTCTGTGGATTCCTCGATGTAGGAGAAGGCCCTCACCTGCTCGCCGTTTCCATATACTATGGGTGCCCTGTTGGACATGAGCCTGTTGATCCAGATGCCTATGACATTCCTGAACGGGTCGGCAATATTCTGGCGCGGCCCGTAAACATTGTGCGGCCTTATGATTACATAATCGAGATCATGGGCCGCCCTGAATATCTCGAGCATGTTCTCGCAGTATGCCTTTCCTGCACCGTACGGGTCCTCCGGAAGCCTTGCCATCTCCTCGCTGAAGGGTGCGGGCTGATTGCCGTAGACGGCCATGGAGGATGTGAACACGAAGCGCTCCACACCATTGTTGACTGCAGCGACAAGCAGGTTGTTCATGGGCTTTATGTTGATGTCATTGATTGATATAGGGGAGAAAACTGACTGCCCCTCCGCCGCGTACGCCGCAAGATGGTAGATTATGTCCACCCCTTTCACCAGCCTGTTCACCAGGTCGCTGTCGCGCAGATCACCCTTCGTGAACCGACATTCCTTGCTGACATTGCGCATGTAGCCGCCTGAAAGGTCGTCGACTGACGAAACGCTGTGTCCCCTCCTGATAAGCTCGTCGACGAGCCACGAACCCATGAATCCGGCTCCTCCTGTGACCAGTATATTCTTGCCCATTCACTGCCTCGTATTCACGACTCCAAACCGTGTTTATAGAGTATTCTATACGCCGTGAGGATGTGAGAGCGTCTTTTCAATCCCAGGCATTCATTCGTGCGAGGCAGCCGGCAAGGCTCCCTGGCAAGTACCGCCTGGTTGGGAAATTCATCACCCTGATGCCAGGCAGCGTGACCAGCATTATGTGGATTACCCTGAAGATTGGCATCCTTGTCTCGCGGTCATGCTTCCACCTCACCCCTATCTCGCCGGTTGATGCATCCTGTCTCTTCGCGTGGTAGGGCATAGCGACATCGAAGGTGCGGTTGGTGACCGCCGTGGTTGAATTGACCCTCCTTGCAACTTCAGCCCTGAGGAGCCTGGCGCCGCACTGCGTATCCATCACAGGCAGGCTCAGCATCCCCCTGGCCAGGAAATTGAACACTCTCCCGACAGCCAGGTTGAAAGGCGGCTCCCTTCCAAGCCACACACTGTCCTTCAGCCAGCGGTGGGCGACCACACAGTCGCTGCTCTTCCCCGTCTCCATCATTCTTCCAGGGGCATCGGGAAACAGGCTCCCCGTCCGCATCCACCCATCACACATACCGGTTGGAGGAGAGGTCAATCCCCTTCCTGACCGCCCCGCCCTTGCCCGGCTTAGAGTCAAAACGGTACGCCCTGACACCGCTGCCTGCGTACCTCACGGCAACGTCATAGGTCCTGTCGCTTCCATCTATGGCCACTATGACCTCATACTGCATACCGGTTCGCTGCAGAACTGGTATGTGGCTGTCGAGTGACTTTGAAATCCTGTTCTCCTCGTTGTATGCGGGAATGACTGGCGAAATGCCTTTCCATGAATTCCCTTTCCAGCTTCCTCCCCCCTTCTGCTGGCCTTCAGACAGGATGGGTTGATAAACAAATCCCATACACGGTAAGGAATGAACGTATCGGCATTACCCCGCGTGACCATGACTCAGGCCCCGGGTATGTACTTCTTCCTCAGCGATTCTGCTGACGAGAACCTGTCCTGTGCCTTCTGCCTGAGAGACCACTCGACCAGTTTGGAGACGCCGTCACTCAGACCTGTAAAAACCTTCGGTCCGAATGACTTCAGGAACTTCATGTTGTCTGCAAAGTCGTGCCTGTTGTCGCCCGGCCGGAAATCGCCAGTCACGTCAGGCTCTATTCCGGTACCAAGCTCGTTGTTAATCATGGTGACCATCTGCAGCAGGGAAGAGGGTCTGCCGGTGCCAAGGTTGTATACACCCTCCCCCCTCTCAAGGGCAAGCACATTTGCGTGGGCGATGTCCTCCACGTAGATGAAGTCCCTCAGCTGATTTCCATCTTCAAAGACGACAGGTCTCTTCCCGTTCTTTATCCTTGAAAGGAAGATGGCAAGCACCCCTGTGTACGGATTGGAGAGGCTCTGCCTTGGACCATATGCATTGAAGTACCTGAATGCAACGGCAGGAATGCCGAGGGCGTATGAATAATCCAGGGCAAGGCGCTCGGTTGCATACTTGGAAAGTGAGTATGGATTCAGGTTCTGGGGAGGCTTTTCCTCCGGTACGCCAACTGCCGAGCCGGGAGCACCGCAGACGGCGCACCTGACCTCCCAGTCCCCGGCGCGTAGCTGGGACAGGCCCCTCTGCTCAGGGTAGAATACACCATGCCTGCTGCACCTGTATGCTCCCTCACCGTACAGGCTCTTGCTTGATGCCACCACAATTTTACTTATACTCTTCTTCAGTGCCGGCTCCTTGGTGAGAAGTTCGAACAGCGTTGTTGTCCCGACCACATTGGTCTGCAGGTACTTTCTTGATTCCCAGAAACTCTGGCCAATGCCGACGCTTGCAGCCAGGTGGATGACAGAGTCCACGCCCCTCAATGCCTTTGACCAATCCTTCTGGAAGCGAACATCTCCAATTACGTACTTGGCCTTCCTGTTGAGGTAATCTGGCCTCTTGCCCAGATGAACCTGCCGCTCCAGGTTGTCCATGACGACAACATCATAGCCGTCCGCGATAAGCGAATCAACGGTATGGCTGCCGATAAAACCCATCCCTCCGGTGACAAGAACTTTTGACACGTCCTGTTTGTATGTGGCAGCGTCTTATTAAACTTCTTCAGCACGGTGCACCACCAATAAATAACAATCTGTGCATATAAGCCACAGCTGGGTTGCCGGGAGGGAGCGGAAGATGGCCCTTAATAGACCGTATCGGCGCATGATAGGCGTATGTAAAGGTTTATCAGGGAACATAATGTCGCTTACACTGTACATGTGAGGCAATATCCAAGGGAGGGTTGCTTTGAGTGCCGGAAGAAGTCGCTAACGATGGTGGCAGGCTTTCCATACTTTACGTGGACGACGAGTCCACAATTCGCTCCGTTTTCAAACAGTTCATGGAGGCCGTCTACCCCATTGATGTTGAGACAGCAGATTCGGTGGACGGGGCCGTCCGGCTGCTCAGCACCCGCCAGTTCGATGCGGTTGTCAGCGATTACCAGATGCCTGGGAAGTCAGGCATCGACTTCCTGAAGTGGCTGCGTGATTCCGGTAACGGCATACCATTCATTCTGTTCACCGGTAAGGGCAGGGAGGAGATTGTGATTGAAGCGCTCAACAATGGCGCTGACTACTACGTGCAGAAAGGGGGAGAACCGAATGCGCTGTTTGCCGAACTCACCCACTACATCAGGCTGGCGGTGGGAAGAAGGGAAAAGGAGAATGAGCTGCGGGATGTCAGCAGCAGACTCGAATCATTCATGGAAAACACATCTGATGCCATTCTTCTTTTCGACATGGACGGCAAGATTCGTGCGGTTAACCCGGCCTTTGAAACACTATACGGCTGGACATCGGCTGAGGCTGTGGGACGCAGGCTGCCCATGGTTCCAGAGGCGGAGCTGGAGAGGGTTGACAGCATGTTCAACGAGGTCGCCAGGACGGGAAGGCCGATACACTACAGCGGGAGAAGGCTCAAGAAGGGGGGCTCTGAGTTCGAGGCCAGTATGACAATTTCCGCAGTGAAGGGACCTGACGGAAAGACAGTTGGAATAGCCGGACTCGCCAGGGACATTACCAAAGAGCAGAATGAGTTCGAGCTGGTTGCGAGGCAGAGGGAGGAGCTCGATGTACTCATTGAGAGCATTGCCGATGCGGTGATAGCAACAGATGTCAGCGGAAGGGTGCTATACATGAACAGCATCGCCTCCGGCCTGACCGGATACGGGAAGGAGGAAGCCGCCGGCAGGAATATAGATGACATTTTCCACATCAGGAACGAAGATTCGGGTGAGGCTGTCGAGGTGCCCGTCGACACAGTGATAAAAAGCGGACTCGTCAGGGGAATATCCAATCACACTGTTCTTGTTTCAAAGGACGGCAGCGAGAAGCTTATTGAGGATTCAGCGTCGCCGCTGACTGATTCCGCCGGCAACATCAGGGGAGTCGTCTTGGTCTTCAGGGACGCCACCGCAAGGAAGCTCACTGAGAGGAGGCGCGAGGCAAGGAGAGTGGTCTCCGAAATATTAGCCACAAGCGAGTCGATGGATGACGCCATGCCTAGGGTCCTTCGGGCTCTGGTCGCCAGTCTGAAACTGGACCTTGCAGAACTGTGGATGCCCCAGAAGGATGATGATATGCTGCACCTCAGGACATCCTGGCACAGGGGCTCAACTGAGTTGGAGCGGTATGCCACCATGGCACATGAGTTCAAATTCGCAAGGGGAATGGGCCTTCCAGGCGCAGTCTGGCAGCAGATGGGGCCCAAGTGGATTCCAGACCTCTCTGACGATGAATCGTTCATAAGGCGCGAGCTTGTGGAGAAGGCGGGACTGAGATCTGCCTTCGGCATACCTCTGACAAGCAAGGAGGAACTCATAGGCGTGATGCTCCTATACAGCAGGACCGAGCTGCAGCCGGATGAAAACATGATGAATACCATAACTGACATAGGAAAGCAGGCGGGGCTCTTTGCTGCAAGGATTACGGCAGAGGCTCAGCTGAGACTCCTGCTACAAAACATGCAGTCCTTTGTCAAGAACACACCGCTGATGGTGCTTTCCACCGATCTTGAGGGCAACATAGTTTCAGTCAATGACGCTTTCGAGGATACTTACGGCTGGAAGTCTGAGGAGATAGTTGGGAAGAATATGAAGATCCTGGTGCCTGAGGGGGAGTTCGATGCGCTCAAGAAGAGGTTCGAGGAGGT
Source organism: Thermoplasmata archaeon (assembly GCA_021806165.1). Taxonomy (GTDB): domain Archaea; phylum Thermoplasmatota; class Thermoplasmata; order Sysuiplasmatales; family Sysuiplasmataceae; genus JAJZXY01. Next base: position 20,848 of record JAJZXY010000017.1, on the reverse strand, counting down.
AGTAAAGGGCATACCAACCAGCTACGAGGCAACGAGAATAACCAAGCAGGGCAGGCTGATACAGATCAGGGTAACGCTCTCCCCTATCAAGGACAGCGAGGGAAGAACTACACACCTCATCAGCGTATGCAGGGAGGTGACAGCTGAAAGGAGGAACGAGCAGGAGATCAAGCTCAACCACACTGTTATTGAGAATCTGCAGGAGATGGTGCTTGTTGCCGAAACAGACAGGAAGGGAGAACCCGTTGTTGTCTACGCAAACCCCTCATTCCTAAGGAACAAGAATCTGTCGGCGGATGATGTTCAAGGCAAGAGGCTGTGGGAGGTGGACGGCGCCTCTGTCAGTCCGGAGGCCATGAACGGGATGTACAGCGCATTTGCATCAGGCACCTCGTACAGGGGGGAAATCGTGGTCAAGAGCGACGGAGGCTCCCCAAGATACAACGAGACTTCACTCTTCCCGTTGAGCACCGGAAAGGGCGGAATAACCCACTGGGTACAGCTGCAGAGGGACATAACCGACCTGGTGGAGCAGAGGGAGAACCTGAAGAAGGTCAATGAAAAGCTCAGTCTCATGGAAACTATCAGCCGCCACGACATGCTCAACCATCTTCAGGCAATAGAGATCTACGCACAGATTGCCCTCAGGAGCAGCATGGAGGAGCATATGGCGGCTACTGTGGACAAAATCAAGAGGATAGCCGACCAGATGAGAATGCAGCTGAGCGCACTCAAGGATCTCCAGTATTCAGGAAACCCGGCGTGGCTGAATGTGCGTGAAACATTTATTCAGAGCATAAGAGGCGTGGATCTCGGGGGCATTGACGTCGATGTGGAAGGAAGCGATGCGGAGATAATGGCAGATCCGCTGCTTGACAGGGTCTTCTATAACCTTGTGGACAATTCCATCAGGCACGGCGGAGAGGTGCACAGGATCACGCTCAGGGTAAATGATCTGGGACATGCGGCACTCGTCACCTACACAGATGACGGAGTCGGCGTTCCAGCACCTGCAAAGAAGTTCATATTCTCCGAGACGGCAGAGAGACCCAACCACGGACTTAGGCTCGTAAGGGACATACTTGGCATTACAGGCATCAGCATTTCCGAAACAGGTGAGGAGGGCAGGGGGGCAAGATTCGAGCTGCTCGTACCCAGGCTGAATTACAGGAAGCACGCAGACAGGGAAAATAGCGCCATTGATTCGCACGTTTGATAAGCACGGTGGATGCATTAAGTACCTTTCGTGCCAAATCACACCCGAGTGGACGCATTAGCACCTTAAGGGTAATGTCTTATGTCTGAAAGGGGAGGGATTCCGGGAAGGATCGGATCCGCCTTCGTGTCGCTGTTCGGAGGATGGACAGTCCCGGCAATGGCAACCCTGGTTTTAATCATCAGCATGGTCATCCTGTTTCTTGCAAATTCCCTCCCGGTCGTTCCAGCATACCCTTTTCTGATAGTTAACTACAGCGTGGCTCTTCTGCTCATAACGGCAGGACTCTACGCCCTCCGCTACAGGATGAGCGGTTACAGCTTTGATCTTGCCACAGCGGTCGCAGTTGTCTCAGCGCTCCTGTTCTACGTCTACGGCGCGGGGCTGGCGAATCAGATACTGGTGATGAACTACAATGCTGATGTCATTGAAAGACTGGACCTCCTGCAGCACTTCGCTTCCATCGTTACCGGGCTGGTGCTCATTGCCGGGGCGGTCACCGGCTACAGGTTCAGGAGAATAGGCAGGAAAGAGGCAATTGCCTGGTTTGCGGCAGCAGCGGCTGTTTCAGCCGTCTTGATGGGAATGCCGACAGGCGTATACGGCCTTAATGGACTCGCATTCGGCAGATATCTCACCTCGCTGGAAGGGTGGCTTCATGCGATAGGCATCACTGCCTGCGTCATTGCAGCGGCCGTCCTCATGATGAAGCGCAACTGGCCTTACAGATACAGCGTCGACGGTCTCATAATACTCCTGGTGATGCAGGCTCTCAGCATGGCGACTGCAAGCATTCAGGAGGGGCAGTTTACACTGCTCTGGTATGTGAAGGGCATATTGCTGGGCCAGTCCTTCCTCTTCCCCTTCTGGGGAATGGTGCTGGATTTCCTTGCTGCACTCAGCCAGGGCAACAGGCTGAGCATGTCTCTCGAGGATGCGGGATGGTGGTTCCTCTCCTCCCTCTCCACACCGGACAGGAGCTACAGGCCCATCGAGACGGTGGCCAGGAACTTTCCGGAGGGCATATCATTCTCATACACATCCAGTGACGGCTGCAACTGGAAGCTGGAGGAGTGTATTCCCGCAACGGGTGAAACCAGGGGAAAGATGCCTGAAAGCCTGAGCATTGACCTGCGCGATCGGCAGTACCTTGAGGGGCCGACTGTTGTCACACATGAGGACGAAAGGGTGAATGGGGACGGTGTTGCCAGACTGCTGGGCAACGGGTTCATGCTCACATCAAACAAGGTCGGCGACGACATGTACAGGCTTGTTGGCGTCCGGCAGGAGGCAAAGGTTATCTGGACGCAGCAGGAAAAGAGATTCCTCTTGCAGATGGCAAGCATGTATGCCTCGTCGGTCGTTCAGAAGGGAATAATCGAGAAGAGGGCTCACACGGTTTCGCAGATGCTCGCAATGGTGCAGACCACCAGGATACTTACGAACGTGGGGGATGATGAGGGCGGGGGTCTTGATGAGGTTGTCGGCGCCCTGGTCGAAATGCTTGGGTATGAAAGTTCGTCCGTTTGGCTGCTTGAAAAGGATGACACGCTTACCGCAACAGCATGGCGCTGGCCGGAAGGCATCAGCGCGGAGAGGGGAAAGGGGACAAAGCTGCCTGCGAAGGTCGGCATCATAGGGAGGGCTGCAAGTGAAAGGAGGCCTGTACTCGTCAATGACACGTCGATGGACGGACAGTACCTCAATCTCTTCGGCGAGACCACCAAGAGCGAGCTGGCCATACCAATCCTGGTGGACGGACAGTGCTATGCTGTGCTGGATGTACAGTCATCGAAGAGGAATGCATTCGAACCTCTGGACCAGGAGGTGATTGCAACTGTCGCAAGGCTCCTTTCCATGTCCGTGAATCTCAGAAGGCTCTACGCGCAGATACGCGAGAGGGGAGAGATCGCAGAAGCTCGCAACAACCTTATAGCACATGATCTCAGGAACATCCTCCAGGCTCTATCGACGCACGTGGAACTGATTCGCATCAAGGGGGCGGGGAAGCAGCAGACGATTGCAGACATTGATGAGAACCTGGCCGCACTGAAGAATGGTATACTCGGAGCGCACAGGTTCCTTGAGGAGGTCCTGACAATAGTGAAACTGGAGGCCGGGAAGATAGGCACGCTCGGGGAATACAGCCTTGCGGATATTATTGACAGTTCATTCGGCATAATCCGTGAGAGCTTCCCCGGAAGGAATATTATCCTGGATTTTGACAGGGAGGGCTCACGTGCGTACAGGATAACAGGGACCGAATTTGTTAAGGACGTTTTCATGAACCTGTTCTCCAATTCAGTGAAATACTCCAATGGGGAGGAGACGCTCATTGAGGTGAGTGCATCTTCACCCGAGGCAGGAGGCGGACGTCTCATCCGGGTGGAAGTCTCTGATCACGGCAGGGGGATTGAGCCTGCAAGGGCAAAGGAGGTCTTCGACCGTTTCAACAAGGGGGCAGGAGGCACTGGTCTCGGGCTGCCGCTTGTAAGGCAGATCATGCAGAGCATAGGGGGCAGTGTGAGCATCAGGGAGAGAGTCCCGGGCGATTATGCCCAGGGCACCACCTTCATCCTTGAATTCAGGAACGCACGACTGGCGGTTGACGAGGAACTGGGATTCGGGATTGCCAACTGAATGCTGACAGAGCCTTCAGGCATGCCTGTGGAACCAGTCCAGTATGGAGTTCAGCCTGCGCACCCTGTGGGACGGCTTTCCAGACCTCGACAGTTCATGGTTCTCCCCTGGATAAAGTTCCATCTCCACCTCGCAACCGTGATGCCTCAGAGCTGTGAACAGCTGGTATGCCTGTTCCACGGGACATCTGTAATCCTCCTCTGAGTGCAGAATGAGAAGGGGTGTCTTCATACTCCCCGCGTACCGGAGGGGGGACTTCTCCCAGTATGTGTCCGTGTTTGCCCATATGTCGCCTCCAATCTGGTCGCCGTTGAAATTGGGTCCAATGTCCGAAGTGCCGTAGAATGAGACCTGGTTGCTTATAGAACGCTGTGTTACTGCAGCACTGAACCTGTTTGTGTGGCCTACAATCCAGTTGGTCATGAAACCGCCGTAAGAGCCGCCTGTGACGAAGAGCTTCCTCTCCGCCTTCGGCATTCCCTTCACCCGGCTGTCCACGAACCGCATGATGTCCCTGTAGTCGCCGTCGCCGAAATGCTCTTTGACCAGCCTGGCGAAATTCTCGCCGTAGCCGTCGCTTCCCCGCGGGTTGCAGTAGATGACATCATAGCCGCTTGAGGCAAGCAGGTGGAATTCGAACTCGAATGCATTGCCATATGCTGTCTTTGGCCCGCCGTGTATCTCCAGCACAATACCCTTCCTCCTTCCGCTGTGGCCCAGCACCCACCCGTCTATCTCCCTCCTGTCGAAGGTGCGGAATGGTGTGTGCTCCGGTTCCCGCAGCCGACGGGAGGTGATGAATGTGTTGAACGCGGTAAGCTTCCTGAGCTTCCCTGAGGTGTGGCTGTACAGCTCAACAGGGGTGGTTGAAGTCTGCCGTATGAATACAAAACCCCCCCTCCACGAGGTCAAACGAGTCTATGCTTCCAATCCCCCCAAGCGCCCTGCTGCATTTGAGGGAGGTTGCGTCGCACCGGTAGATGCTGCAGTCTGGTGCCTCCGTGCTCAGGTAGTAGACGGCGCTGCCGTCGGCTGCCCACTTCAGTTCATTCCCTGCAGTTACCCTGGAATCGGAGTTGAGACCGTTGCCCGCGTTGAGGTCGCTTCCACTGCTCACTGCAGGCTCCCCGCCACCCACCGGTATGAATGCAACACGGTGGTGGGTGTAAAGCGGGCTGCCTGCTGACCTGTGTATAAAGGCTATCGTCCTGCCTTCGGGAGATACGGCGGGTGATGCCTGGGAAGATGGAGAGGGTGTGAGCATCTTCAGCTCCCTCCCTCCCGTTGTGCAGCTGAAGAGAGCTGATGTGTATACGTCCCATTCATCCCGCCTTATTGACAGTATTAGAAGGTCCCTTCCGGGCACGATGTCGAACGAATTGACAGTCAGGGCGCCGCTGGTGATATGACGGACCCTGCCTGCAAGGTTCACGCCGTAGAGGTGTGATTCCCTGTCATGCAGGAATCCCTTTGCATTGAAGTAGAATGGATATCTGCCGAAACGCTTGATTTCCTCCCCTCTCCTTGCAGTGCCGATGAAAAAAAGCCGTCTGCCATCCGGCGACCAGAGAAGGGAGTCTATCTCGCCTTCAAAGGAGCATATCTCCTCAGCCTCGCCGCCGTCCGAAGGCATGACCATAAGTCTGCTTTTCTTGGACTGCACATCCCTGGAGACGAATGCCAGACTCCTGCCGCCAGGTGACCATCGAGGCATGGAATCCTTCCCTCCCCTTGTGAACCTGCGTGCCCTCCCGTCATGCACCCATATTGAGGAGGAATAGTCATCCGCCTTCCTGTCCGGCGCGCTTGATACAAATGCCACACGCCCGCCGCTCGCCTGCGGATCGCTTACAAATCTCAGTCTGTAGAAGTCGTCAGGAGACAGGTTGCCCATGCCTTCCATGATGGCAGGCGTGGAAATAACACTTCTGCAATTCCTGTGTCACTTGCGCGCCACCTGGCAGTAGTGGTATGGTCCCGCATCCAATGTCGATTCAATGCGCAGCCCTGCGCTGAGCATCATGGAGGAACTCTCATCCGCGGAGAGCCTGATCTCCTGCGGAGGGCCGAATTCGGAGTCGTCCCTGCTCCAGTCTATATTGACGAGCCTGCCGCCCGGCTTGAGTATGCGGGCAACCTCGGCAAGCAGCGCCGGAGGGCTGGTCATATCATGCAGCACGTTTGCAATGAGCACAAGTTCAGCACTTTCCCCGGCAAGCGGAATTGAATTTCCTGCATCCATGAGCACAAGCTCAGCGTTGCTGCATCCAGCCACGTCCAGCCTGCTGCGGCATATCGAGAGGAGGTGGGGGCTCGCATCCATACCTATCACTGTGCCCCTGCACCTGGCAGCGGCGGGGACGGTGAAAAAACCTGGCCCGCATCCTATATCCACCATAACACCGCTGTCCGGAATGCCAACAGAATCGAATATCCGCTCGGGGTCCTGCCAGCTCCTCCTCTCCTCGGAGAGCAGACTGGAAGCCATGTGGTCGAAATTGTGTACGTGGTTAGGGTCATGCGAAGAGTGGCCATGTGGCCTGCGGTGCTGTTCATCCGACATGGGTGGAGAAGCGTAGGAGGGTGAAGATAAGGGTTTCGTCTTCAGCACCTGAGTCCAATGGAATTTGAAATGAGGCAGCATCTGACGATCACAATACATGCTCTTCATCAGCCTGATTGAATTCAACGGCAGGATAGGAAAGAGCGATGTGGAGGAGATAGACAGGATGTTCGAGAAGAAGGATAGGGAAGACGTCAGGAACCCTGCGCTCTACTGCACACTCGGCAGGACAGATGCAGTCCGGATATTGAAACGCCTGATGAAACAACTGAGATGAGACTGCCGGCGGGGAATCATGGTAGCATCACTACGGGACGCTCGTTGCACTTTCCGAGGATGAGACAATAGACCTAATAACATGACAGGCGGCGGTCCTGCTCCCGGTGCATGATGGTGCAATGGCACAGATGCAAAATGAAAATTGGAAATGATTTGTGTAAAAGGTTTGCTGTCCTTTGCGACAGAGACCGCGTTCACTGCCTTGCCTTTTCAGGAACCCTGGTGGACTCTTCGGCATTGCGCTTCTTCTTCGAGACAGCCACGCTGCCGCCTGCGATGAGACCCACAAGCAGGGATATCACTGCGATAAAGACAAGCAGTGATATTCCAGCCCCGCCGAATATGTCATACCAGGCTGCTGGAACCATACCCTTCCTGGAGTTCAGCTGCTGCTGCAGCTGAGTCACCTGTGCCTGCAGCGATGCCACCTGTGAGGTCTGCGAGGCAATTGTTGTGCTGTCCGTCTTGAGCTGCGCCTGCAGTGATGCGACCTGTGCCTTCTGTGCCGCAATGTTGCTGTTCGCGGAATTCAGCGACGCCTGAACGCTTGCAAGCTGTGCAGCGGTCGAGTTGTAGCTTGCCCTGGCTGAGGCGAGCTGCGACTGAAGTGTGCCTATCTGGCTGTTCAGCGTGGCTATCTGTGACTGCATTGTGGCAATTGTCGCGTTGTCTGCAGCGAGTTCTCCCTGCAGCGTGGCTATGGTTGCCTGTGCCTTGCTGAGTGAGGACTGCAGCTGGGCTACGAGCGAGTTCAGCGAAGCTTGCTGATTGTCGAAGTAGAAGCTGAGGGACGATGATGCCTTCAGCCCGGTGCTTGTAGTGGCTGTGTATGTCACTGTGTAGAAGCCGTCCATATAGGCGCTCGTGTTCAGAGCGTATGTGCCCGTTGAGAGACCTGTGGCCAGTGTCGTGGTTCCGGCAGCAGACGATACTGTCAGAACGCCGTTGAAGCTGCCGCCGCCCCATGTACCTGCAAAGTCCAGAGGCAGTATGCCGCTGACAGTGCTGGCTGACGGAGAAGCGAGTGACGCGGTCGGGCTGGGCCCGAGGTTGGCAATGGTTATCGGGTCGCTGTAGTATATCGGGTTCTGGACTGCGCTGAAGCCGAAGTTCAGGCCGAAGAATATCTCCACGATGGACAGGTCATTTGCTCCCTGTGCGACCATGCTCAGCTGCACCGGTGTTCCAGGCGAAGGCAGGTTGGTGAAGTTGATGGGTACGACCCCATCGTTCACACCACTAAGCCATATGCCTGCGGCGCTGTCATAGTATGCAGGCGGGAATGACTCATTCACGTACTGCCCTGGCATGCTCCCTATGGAGATATTGATGTAGTTGACATTCCTCATGCCGTTGAACGCGACATTGCCGACAAGAGCTGTGCCGGCGCTGTTCATTGTAACGGCTGGGTGGAATGTGCCCGTCTGAGGCTCTATGTAGACCGTGACAACATTTGACGTCAGTCCCCTGTAGGATGCCTGCAGAGTCACGACCTGAGTGTAGAGCGGTCCGTTGTTCTCAGCGAGGAATGCGTCGGTCCAGAAGAGTGTGTTGCCTCTCTGGTCGCTCAGGAAGTTGCCCAGGACGACGCCGGGAGCATAGGAGCTCATTGGCATTGTCGGGTCCTCAATCGCGAACTGGGAAACATTCACGGATGTCTCCGTCACAAGTGCGTTGGCAACAGGTGTCCCGTTGAGTGTCACTTCCGCAGGTCCGAGTCCGTAGACGTTGTAGTAGCCTGTCTGTCCTGTCGTGAACATTGTAACCTCTGCCGTGCTTGTCTGCAGCTGGCCGTAAGCGTTGACAACGCCCACTGTCAGATTGCCGCAGGTGAGCGGCGGTGTGGCTACAGCGAAAGGCTGGAATGACCAGTCATTGCTGCCAGCCGAAGTGACCAGTATGTAGCCGTAGCTGCTTCCTGCCTCGGTTGGAGTCATGCTGTTCCACATCGGCGTGTAGTTGAACTGGCCGCTGCTCCCTGTCTGGAAGGTGGACATCATCCCGCCGCCGTATGTGCCGTCATTCGGATTGTTGCTGTAAGCCATGACATTGTAGACGCCTCCCGTTTGGCCGTTGGCGAGCACTATCTGCAGCATGTACGTCTGACCCGCTGTGAGCGTGGTGATTGGCTGCAGCCCTCCGGATGTGACCTGCATCACGCTGAAAGGCTCGTTCATCAGCGAGTGCTGTGTTGCAGGCACCTGGCCTATGAGCTCGTTGTCCATTGTGAGCACATTGACCATTCCAAGTCCCTGGAGGTAGTTCCATCCGCTTCCCGCCGGGTTGAATATGGTGTTGAACCACCATGGAAGAAGCGGGTCTCCAGGCTCGGTTATGGAGAGGTTGTAGTAGTACCAGTTGTAGTTGTTGACAGGGGAGGCGTCGAAGCTCGATCCCTGGTTGGTCATTGTTATGTACGGGTCGCTGTGGAAGGAGGACACTCCTGCCTGGTAGGCGTTGTGTGCGGCAAAGAGCAACGGGTTTATGTCACCCATCTGCGGAGAGCCGAACGCAACGTTTGCCTGCTGCTCGATGAGCGCCCATTCGCCTGCCGTTATGGGTGTGGCGAAGGAGGTTCCGCCGTAATAGAACTGCCATCCGCCGAGGAATCCTATCCAGACGGACATGTTGAATGCTGCTGCATTACTGACTACAGGGTCTATCAGCGCGCCAGTGGTGTATGTGTCCAGTGCGTTCTGCCACCAGGGCTGTGGTTCGGCTATTGACTGTCCGAAGCCGCCGCCGACAACTCCGGAGAATGTTCCCTGTATACCCTCACCATAGGCCCAGTAGGTGTAGTTGGCAACACCCATCGCAGGCGTAATAAAGCCGGGAATGGTGATCACTATTACATAGGGCGGATAGGGCACATACTCATATAGCGTCCCGAGAGAGAAGTACGTGTTGGAAGCAGGGAACTCCTGGCCGTTGACACCGTAGGCAGTAACCTGTCCGCCACCCACCGATGTGGAGCCGGGGGATATTGCCGGCACGCCTGCAGAGTTGGCGGCGCTTGAAGATGCCGCTCCGGAGTAGTCGCCCGATGCAAAGAAGTTAGTCACACCGACTGCGTTGAGATTCTCAAGCAGCGTGTCCTCGACCGTCAGATACATGGGCGAGCCGAAGAAGGCGGTGTACACTTCGCCTGAGCCGTATGAGTTGCTTGTTATGGTTATGCTGGAAGCAGGTGTCTGGCCGTTTGTCAGATACTGCGCAATGTACTGGTAGGCCATGTCGAACGATGAGAAGTTCGGGTTTGGCACAGCTATCAGGTCGATGTGTGCCATCGGAGCCATCGCGGCAATGTACTCGATGTCGAGCGCAGTCTCAAGCATCCAGCCGTAAATAAGCCCGGTTGCCTCCGGGTTGTACTGGAAGTTGCCCACAGGTATCACTGTGAGGTTGTTGGTGATGTGGTTGGAGTCATTCCATACCATCTGCGAGAAGGACTGCAGAATCGAGGGATAGATGGAACCAACCTCTATCACTGCAACGGTGATGCCCTGTCCCTGGTCAGGTTCCGAACTTATTGTGTTCAGCCCGTTCCAGAGGTTTGTGGCTCCGGTGAGCACATGCATTGTGCTCGGGAACAGTATCTGGTAGTTGCCGCCCGTGTAGCCTGGAAGGAGTATCTGGGCGAACTCCGCCGGAATGTAGGCGTAGTTTCCAGACTGAATGTTCTGCACTGTGTAGGATGATGATGAAACCAGTCCGCTGGTGCTGAAATTCTCAAGCGCGGAGAGGTTGTTCGTGTTGCCATAAACTCCTCCGGGTGATACGCCGTACGGAGCTGCTATGTCAGGCACAGCCTGAGCGCCGCTGAGTCCGACTATGCCAGATACATAAGATGCTATTGGCGAGGGCAGGCTGATGTCTGCCACGTTCGCATAATAGACAGGTGAGGTTGACACACTGCCCGCCTGGGCAGAAGCGTTCCCGAATCCGGCGTGCCATATGCCGTTGGAGGCATACTGGGTGACAAATGCACCGAGAGTCGTGTGCAGTGCCTGCTGGACCTGTGCCACAGAGCCGGAGACCTGCATTGACATCATGGTGTTGCTTGGTGTCACCGAAAGGCCGTATGACTCAAAGTAGCTGGCAATTGTGCTGTAAGCTGCACTGCTGATGCCAAACGCCGAGCCGAGCTGCTGAGTCGTGACATAGTGTCTGAAGCTCTGCGAGTTCGGATTGTTCAGCGAGTTGACAAACGAGTTCAGACCCGACTTGGCCTTCAGACCTACCGTGATGGATATCTGAGCAGCCGGGTTGAACAGTGACTGTTCAGGCAGTACCGAGAACTGCCCAAGAACGGCATTGCCGGACGATATCGAGGCCGGTCCTGTCACCGCTGTCAGCGGCGAGCTTTGCATCTGCTTCACTATCGCTGTGTTTCCCGCCCCTTGCGAGGGCGACGCAATAACGTGCGTCCCTATAGGCACAAGCAGCGCCGCGGCGATCATGACGATGCCGACGACTGCTGAAAACACAATTTTCGTCCTATTGTTCAATACGTTAACCCCCCTCCTTCGCATTGCCGCCCACTCTTCTCCCAAGCAATGCGACAAGGCGGCTCTGTATCCACATTTACGTTTAAAAGTTTTAGCTTTTGTAAAACAATTCCAGACGTATCAGAAAAACATTGCACGTAAATTTTGACGTGGTTATAAATCTCTAAGGAAAAGGCGGGAAGAAATGTATGGTGTTTGATAGCGTAAAGGAAAGTGAGGGGGAAGTGCTTCAGGCCTTCTCCTTTGGATAGAGGTCTGGCAGTGTATGCTGCTTGTCTTCTCCATCGTAGAAGTACATGACACCATCCTTTTCAGCTGCAGTCAGCTTGTGATGGCCGTCGCAGTAGGGCTTGTTCTTGCTAAGTCCGCACTGGCATATGTACACACTCTTATCCCCGACCGTTATGACGGCCGGCCTGTTTGCCTCGTGCAATATAATCCTTGCCAACTCTGTTACCTCAGTGCGGTTGTTAGAAGGAGTCAAATATTTAACATTCACCAATACCAGGTATTATTTCCATTACCGGTCCGTGCATGACCGGAGGGTTGAGCCGCCGACGAGCTACTCTGCCGCCTCCGGTGCCTGCTGCTCACCCTTCTCAACCCTGATGAACAGCGGGAAGAAGAGGGCGAGTATGACGGTGCCCAGCAGGACCACAGAGTAGAGGTCATAGCTTATCAGTGAATTGCTCAGCGCGGCGGAGGCAATGACCACTCCTACCGCCCCCCTGCTTCCAAGAAAACCTGCTGTGCTTGATGGGCTCAACCCGACACTGAGTGTGCGGCTGAGCTTCCTTGTCAGGTATGAGCCAAGGCCTCCGGTTACAAGCAGAAGTGCAACAAGGACCAGGAAATAGGAGGGTCCGGGTATGACGACGCTCAGGCCTGCCACTGTGAAATAAACAGGGATGAAGAACCCGTCATTCATCCTGTTCAGCGTCCTCGTCAGTATTCCAAGCAGCTCCTTACCGACTACAAACTCCGTGATTATCATGCCTGCAAAGAATGCTCCAAGGACATACGAGAAACCTATTTCCTGGAAGAATATCGCAGCGAGCAGCCCGATTAATATGATCGCTCCGAATATAATGCGCTCCCCGTGTTCGGTTGCGTGCAGCCTGGAAAATGCCCTTACCACTCCCTCGGAATACCTGTTCAGCAGGAGGTCACCTATAAAGAGTGCGACAATGAAGATGGCAATCGCACCCATCTTAAAGAGGAAGCCGTCATGATTCTGGAAGGAGGAGAGGACTATGAATGCTGCCAGGTCCGATATGACGACTGTCGATATCATGAGCTGGCCTGATGGCTGCTGCAGCAGCCCATAGTTCTTTACAAGAACGCTCACGATTGAAATCGACGGGACGCCAATCGCGATGGCCGCAAGAGTTGATGCTGCAACGCCGGCCGAGAAGACGAAGTAAAGCAGTGCGGCCATGCAGGCAGCGGGGACGCCGAAGCTGACAAGGCTGAACGGCAGCGCCGACCTGTATGACTTCAGTATCGTTGAGGTCGAGACCTCGATGCCTATCAGCAGGACAATGAAGAAGAGAGCAACGTCTGCGATGCTTGACAGTTCCCTGCCAGGAGTGATTATATTCAGGATTGCGGGGCCCATGACGAAGCCACCCAGAATCTCCCCCGCGACAGCGGCAAGCTTGAACCGCTCAAAAACCTGGCCCAGGACAAGGCCAATTCCCAAGAGAACCAGTATTGCAGTTATCACTTCCAACGCATATCACCTCCGCCACTGAGCAGCAGGGCCGTGCCTGCCCGTTGCTGCTATATTCCCTCAACGCTTATAATGAGTTCATATGCACACTATCGAACAGGCGGCGAACTTGACGCTGGGTAGACAGCATTATGAAAGCATAGGTCTGAATGAGTCATTCTGCCCTGATTTGAGCGATGTGAAATGCCAGCGTACAATGTGACGAAAATCGCGACTCTCGCAGCGTGCGATATTTGCATATAATTCTTAATATATCGGCTGTAATGCATCGGCGATGGAAGAGCTTTCGAGGAAGGAATCAATAGGCAGCGGCATTGTCTTCCAGTATGCATACTTCGCTGCGATGACACTTTCCGGGGCTGCCTTCTACCTCTATGTCACACACCTCTACCCGACATCGGTTGTAGGCTCCATATCACTGCTGCTTGCAATAGTCGGCCTCTTCCCCGCTTTCTTCACGCTTGGTCTGCAGTACGGCTGGCAGCACTTTGTCTCCTACGGCATCGGACAGGGGGATTCGGAGGAGATAGGGAGGCTAATCAGGCAGGCAATGCGGACTGGACTGCTCCTGTCTCTCGCCGCAGTCCTATTCCTTGTTGCAACTGCGCATTACATCTCGATATTCTTCTTCCACACAGCCGAATACACAAATCTTGTCCTTCTCCTGACGCTTGACATACCCTCCGCCATTATGATTTCGATACTCAACGGCATCATGATGGGGCTGCAGAGATTCAGGAATTCGGGCATAATAGGTATGAGTTACATCGTCCTCGTCTACGGTTCGGCGGTGGTGCTGATGAATGTCCTGCACTCCATTGAGGCCGTTCCCATCGGATGGGGCATAGGATATCTGGCCGGAGTCATCCTCTACTACACTGAGCTGAGGCGGGGCAGGCGTGCCAAAGCCACTGGCAGGCGGGAGATTGGCGATGTATTCAGGTACTCCATCCCACTATACGCCACTGGCATACTTAGTTTCGGCGCCAGTTACATAGACAGGCTGACAGTTGCATTTCTCAAGGACCTGTCGAGCATAGGCATATACACCCTGGTCCTGCTCATAGTCAGCGGAACCACGCTCCTGAGCTCCCCGATCGGTTCGATAATCTTCTCGAAATTCTCTGAATTCTATGCCAGGAAGGACAATGAGATGATAAGGGAGGGCGTACGCATTTCGGTCAATGCTGCATCTGTGCTCTACGTACCTTCCGCCCTCGGTCTTTCTGCCCTTGCAGTTCCCATGCTCAGGGTCCTGGGAGGGCCTGCGTACGTTGTGGGCAGCATTCCGCTGGTCATAATACTGGTTGTTAACGGCCTGTTCATAGCGAAGGGGTCGTTCTCAAGCGCACTGCAGGGAACGAGGAAGACCAAGGTGTTTGTGCTGTCCGCCTCAATGTCACTTCTCTCCAACCTTGTGCTTTCACTGATGCTGATCCCCACCTTCTCCCTCATAGGTGCAGCCATAGGATACTCATCGATAATAGTGGTCTCCTTCGCCATCATTCTCTACTACGCCTTGAAGGCGCATGTGGTCATGGTGGACATGAGAATGCTGAGCAGGATATGGCTCTCCAGCATTGTGATGGCAGCTCTCGTCTACCTGTTTGCGGCTGCGACAGGATTCCTCGGCGTGCTGCTCCCCCTCTATGTAATCACAGGGGTGGTGGCATACATTGCCATGCTCCGCCTGACATCCGCGCTGAGCAATGCTGACAAGCAGCTTCTGATAAACCTCATCCCGAAGAGCCTTGCTCCTGTCAGGGCATTCGTGGACCTGCTCTGACGGCAGCACGCCTTCAGGAATAAACTTAATGCGCCGGCAGCGTAAAGGTAGCAGGCATGGCATAAATGCATCATCTGGCGCCTGCTTTGACAGGCGCGACAGCACGATGGCCATACCCGTTGTAATGGCGGGCGTCACAATGACTGCGGCCGACACGACGGCGGTGGTCCTGGGCCTTCCGGTGATTGCGAATGATTTGCAGGCCAGCATAGCAGGCATGGTCTGGGTCGTATGGCATATGTGCCCATACCGGCCGTTGTGGAGACTCAGGCGGGAAGGCTCGGAGACATGTACGGCAGGATGAGGATGCACAACCTTGGCTTTGTCGTCTTCACAATCGGTTCACATCTCTGAGGACTCGCGCTGAATTAACTGGAAATCATAGCATTCATGATCCTTCAGTGCCTCGGAGGTGCGTTCATATCCGCCAACAGCGGTGCTATAATCGCAGACACATTCCAGCCTGCGGACAGGGGCAGGGCCTGCGGCCGCAGCGGAGCGGGTTCTTCTGCGGGTGCTGTTCTGGGGATATCCGTTGGCGGCCGCATTCATACAGGGATACATGTGGCGCCCCTCGCCTCCGCCTCCACTATAGGAGTTGCAATCGCCCTGGCCATCCTCAGGGGTGGGGAGGCGAGGGCACATATCCCGCGGCCTACACCTGCTCCTGCATTAAGCTTGCGGGGAGGGACCGCGGCACGCCGGAATGGGGCGGTTCTATGGACAATACCAGCTATAATTCTGCCAACGAGGGTTGGAGGTTCATATAGGTGAACAATCAATAAACACGTATCTGAAGCGGTGAGACAGACAGATGGAAACAAGAGCTGTTGCAGAAGTCCTGCAGGGAAGGCCGACACTGGAGGGGGCAGGTGTCAAGCTCATGAGGGCATTCGGAAGCCCGCAGCTTGCGCCTCTCTTCGATCCATTCCTTCTGCTGGACGATTTCGGCTCAAGCGCACCTCACGAATACATGGCAGGATTCCCGTGGCACCCGCACAGGGGGATAGAGACTGTGACATACCTCCTGAAGGGCGAGGTGAAGCATGAGGACAGCACTGGAACAAAGGGGACTATCAGGGACGGCGACCTCCAGTGGATGAGCGCAGGCAGCGGCATCTACCACTCCGAAATGCCCAGGCCGCCTCCAAAGACCGGACCAGAGGATCCGGGGACGGAAATGCGTGGTTTCCAGCTATGGGTGAACATACCCTCGACCCACAAGATGGATGAACCCAACTACAAGAACCTCCTGCGCCAGAACATTCCAGCGGCCGAGCTGGATGACGGAACAAAGGTCAAGGTGGTTGCCGGGGAGCTGAAGGATGTTCCAGGGCTGGGACACCTGACCGGCCCTGTCCAGAATCCGTATGTGGATGCACACTACCTCGACATTTCCATGCAGGAGGGGAGCAGCATCACATATGATGTGAAGGACGGATACACCACATTCGCTTACGTGATGGACGGTCGCGGAATATTCGACTCCGCTCAGAACGCGACTGCCGGTGAGAGGAGCGTGGTGCTCTACCGCAGGGAGGGGAACAGGGTGAGCATAAGGACTGAGGACTCGCCACTTCGCTTCCTGCTCATATCAGGCAGGCCGCTGAGGGAGCCGGTTGCATGGTACGGGCCCATTGTGATGAACACGCGGGACCAGCTGGCTGATGCATTCCAGGAGCTGCAGACTGGCGAGTTCATAAAGCACAAGGCAACATCCTACGACTACTTCGAATAGCCGCCTCAGGCATGCCTCAATAGGACATTTCCGCAATCCTTCTCCACCAGCGGAACCTCTTCTCGATCCTGGCATCAAGAGTGAATGGGTCTGTTCCGTGCGTGGCATTGAGACTGAGAAGCATGAGGAACACTATGGCCTGAATTATACCTGTGCCCGGGTCGGTGTAACCTGATGCGGGAAGACCTCCGAAACCCTCTCCGACTCCCCAGGCGATTATCGCAAACACGGCACCGCCGGCATAGCCCACCTTCCTACCCAGACCCAGCATCAGGGAGATGGCGAGCAAAGCCTCGAGAATTCCTACTGCCGCAGCATAAAATGCGGGGGCGGCGGCCACCTGCCCCTTCCAGAAAGCGAACCATCCGGAAAGGAATGAGGGGGCGCTGGATGACTGCGACTGCACCACGGCAACTATATTCCCTGCAAGGTCGTATCTGAAAGCCAGGTATGCTTCCGCAAGGTAGACGAGGCCGAACACAACAGCAAAACCCCTGCTGAGCTTCATTGAATTCCTTGCAAACCAGCCCTTCAGCCCTGATGGGGTAATCTTCGGCATTTCGGCAACCTTCGACCACCACGGATATTTCCTCTCAATTATCCTGTCGAGTGTGTACGGGTTGCTGCCGTAGGTGGAATTGAATACTATCAGGAGAAGCAGCCCTATGGCATAGATGTTTGACTGCCCGACTGTGACCGATCCTGGCCCGTATGGTGCACCGAAACCCTCCACGACGCTCCATATCAGCAGAGCCAGCGCAATACCGCCGATGTAGGCAACCTTTCTTGCAAAGCCCAGGATCAGAGCAGCTGCAACCATCAGCTCAAGGATGCCCGTCCCGTAGGCGGCAATCATCGGATAGGTGGAAACAAAGGAATACCACCATGAATACCACCCGCCTAGGAATGATGGCTGGCCTGCGGATGCTGCGAGCACCTTCGCAGGCAGCAGCCTGTAGAGCCCCATCTGGAAGTTAAAATACCCGTCAATTGCCCACAGCGCACCGAATATCAGGGCGACTATTTTCGCCAGTCTGACACCCCTGCGCCATACTGGCCTGTTCTCAAACCCTGCAAGGCCCTTGTCCACACGGACGACGAGCGGCTCCATCCGGTCGCCGGGCAGACTGCTGTCGCGGGGCAGCAGATCATCGTTGTAAAGGTCCATGATTGAACCGGCTGATTGACTTGCGGAGTATATTACCGGCAAGGCCAACATATTCGGGAATATGCTTAAATATGATATCCTGGCCCGTTCCCGGCCGCTGAGATGACTTTCATTTTAGATAGCCTGCAGATATTCGTTAAATAGTCTGAGGCCGCGTGCAAATCCAGCTTCCAGGAGGGTTGAGCAAAGCATCCCCTGCAGACAGGGACAGCAACGGTAGTGTGAAACAAAATGAAAAGGAAGAGCAGATTCGGATTCATCAGCAGGATTGGTCTACTGAACCTCCTGCTCCTGATTGCAGTGCCTTCGGTGGTCGTGGCTTCGGTTGTTGTCGCATACAGTTACCCCAACAGCGTGGCAGCACAGAGCGACCAGATTTATCTGGCCCAGGGACCCAATTACGCAGCAGCCAACTCACTCAATATGATTACTGCAACGCAGACGTCTGTCACAACAGGCAGCACGACTGTCAATGAGGTGACCTCCACTACAACGATACAGTTCGGCAGCAGTGCGGGCGGCGGGACAGTCTACATGCTCAATGTTCTTAAGATCGTGAACGCGACCTCCCTGCCTGCGAACACAAATGTGTTCGTCTGGATAAACGGGACGCTGCCAAGCGGCGTGACTCTGTTCTACAGTGCCATACCGATGTCGTTCACCGGTTCGGCTGTCACCAACGCGACTCTCTCAGGTGCATCTGTCAGCAGCCTGGCCTCACCCGGATCGCCTGCAACGGCTTTCAGCGCTCAGGTCCACCTATACGGTGCGAGTCAGACAGTGCTCTACATAGGCTTTGAAGTGACATCCGCAGCCACAGGCACCGGAACCATGACCCTGCAGTACCAGATGTAAGGCTGGTTAAGCTGGCAAGGCTCTCGGACATGGCAGACGACGGCTGATGACTGCATGGGCAAAAGGAGATCGGCCCGGCGGGGTTGCCTGAGACTGGCGGCCCTGGCGCTGATTACCCTGATGGCGGCAAGCGTTGCTGCGAGAGGGGCAGTGACAACCATCTACACCTATGGAGTGCCAGTCCCGGCCCCAAACGCTTTCACCGTTTTCAACAACAGCACAAACTCACCGCCACTCTGGACTGGAAACCTTGTGAACAGCAGCACGATGGCATACCTCAACGTGACAGGCAACTGGGCCAGCGCCATCGCCACGGATGACAGTGGCAACATCTTCTGGACAACGACATATGGTCTCACTTACGCAAGATACGTGCTGCTGACAGCAGACACCGCGCTCGGAAGCCCCTTTACGACCATGTCCCAGCCCGGCGAGGTCACCTCCATAGCCGCGGTCAATTTCACCTCGCTTTCTGCCGGCACAGTCACGTACGTGGCGCTCCTTACAGTCAACGGATATGTCTATTTCTACAACGAGAGTTCGGGACAGTGGTCTAACGCGACCTCGGCCTACTCCATTCCACTGCCGGCCGCGGGGAGCAAATGGAGTTCAGTGACTGCTAACACGAACGGTTATATTTCAGGCGGAGGCGAGTATTTTTACTTCACAGATGTCAGCGGCAGCGTATACAGGTTTGATCCCGCAGCGCCCGCAGGTAGCGGCTGGCTGAACCGGAATGTATCAGCCTACAGCATTGTCGCCACTGCAGCATACCAGACGGGGCAGCTCTACGGGCTCGCCTTCAACGGCACGGTGCTCAGACTTGCACAGGCAGGCTGGGCGGTTTACGGGAAGACCTCGGCTCAGGATACCTCCAGCCTTGCGATAGGCAATGACGGCACCAACTTCGGCAACAGCTACATCTTTGTCATTGATATGAAGAACCAGACACCTGTATTCGCCAGCAACAATCCAGTGTCCGGAACCGCACCCTCAAACACTTCGAGCTTTGCAGCCATAGGTGTCAGCATCGATGTCACAGGCACCAATGAGGGGATTGCATACCAGAAGTCTGTTGTCACATCCGCATTCTATGTCATCGAGACCAACGGAACTTTGCTGGAATCCAAACTGAACACATCCCTGGTTCTTGAATGGCCCGTGTTCGACTACGGCCTGGTCGGCGCGCAGCACTATGCACCGCTGCTCCTGATCTCCTCCCTCTCCTCTTCGGCGCTTGACATCTACCTGACGCTGGGTAAACTTTCGGGGAAGACATATGTGCAGTCGCTGCAGGTGAACCTGGTGGAGGGGAGAGGCAGCATTTACAGGGAGATATCATATGAGGCCGGAGGCCAGCCTGGGGGCCCGGGCCAGAATGCTCCCCTGCAGTCATCCTCCTCCATATCGCTCAATATGACAATGCTGTCTGCGCTCGCATTCAACTCATCGGCCCTGCTGTTCGTTCAGGTCTGCCCGTCAAACGGTGTGCACACTGCCATAGTGCAGTATGAAGTCATGATGGCGGTAACAAACCATTTCAGCTACACACCGGTGGTGTGAGGGAATGCTGCACGTCTCCTACGCCAACATCTACCCGTGGGCTGTGGCCATGATAGCCTCCCTCATCACTGCCGACTCGCTGTACGCACTGTCCGGTCTGGCAGGGAGGAGAAGATACAGGACGCTCCCTGACGATGAGAGGCCGTTCGACGAGGTGCTTCATGCGGGACCGGACCGCATTAGATACCCGATGGCTGTGAGCGCGGGCATACTTGTGCTCTTCACAATCCATTTCCTCCAGTCGGGCACCTCGCCTTACTACGGTCCGGCAGAAGACTGGGATGTGGAATTCTACCTGCTTGCAGCGATGTCCGCATTCGCACTGATGTACTGCGTTAATTCCCTTGCCGCCTACAGTGCGCTGCCGAGGGGGAGGACGATTGCGGTTGAAGTGGTGCTCACATTCCCGCTGCTTGCCGCAGCGCTGCTCCTGCTGTTCCAGGGGAAGCCAGCCGGGGCGGGAATGCTATTCGCCGCATGGTGCGGTTTTTCGCTTCAGACAGCAACCATGGCAGTCCGCCAGCACAGGAAATTCAGGTCAGCCGTTGCGAACATGCCTGCAATCTATCTTGTTGCCACTCTGGCATCATACATAGCAATCGTGCTTGCGACATCGTCCTGATCGGACGGCAGAACGGCGCTGTCCTTTGTGATCATCGCATCGGTATCCTCTCAGTAGTCCCGCATAGGGAAATTACTGCACTGGCGACATTTTTTGATGTGAGAGTGCATTCCGTTGTTTGGGTGAAGGGATGCACTCCACAGATAATGTAAACGAAAGGAAGGTTAAGGATTTTGTG
>JAJZXY010000027.1 GCA_021806165.1 Thermoplasmata archaeon | reverse complement strand
AAAATACATTGTAATCTAAAAATTCGGAATAAATGTCCATAAATCATACGCTATTGAGAAAAAAGAGATTGTCCACTCCAATGGTTGTCTAGGATGGAGATGCATGCCTGCCCTTAAGGTAGCGTGAATAGAAGAGGTAAATTGCACCGAGCGATATGACGCCGCTTGCAATTGCAGAGAGGAAGAGACTCTCGGCGCCGCCAAACTGGTAGGCCACCCCGCCCATCAGCGGACCGATGCTCCAGAGGGATGAGTTGACAAGTGTGAATACGCCCATGTACTCCGCCCTCCTGTCTGCAGGCGCAATCCTGGAGACCCAGACAAGCATTGCAGGTGACAGTATGGCGAAGCCAAGCTGCCTGACGACCTGGGCCGGTATGAGCACATACCATGTAGGCGCCAGAAGGAATACTGTGAAAGCCAGTATGCTTACGAGCGTTCCCGCGAAAAGGCTTGCAAGCTCCCCGTGGCTGTCCACCATCCGCCCCGCCTGAATTCCCACCATGGCAGTGGTTGCAAGACCGGCGACTGCTATCAGGCTGACACCGAAGCTGCTTGCTCCAAGGGTGGTTGCCCAGATGCCGTAGAATGAGCCGACCGCGCCCGAACCGAGCGTCCTGATGGATACAACAACCGAAAACAGCAGCAGGGGGATGATGGTGCCAGTTCGTGCTCCTGTTCCCCCTGGAACCACCGGGGCATCAGGGACTGCAAGGACGACAAAGATGATGGTGCCCACCATTGCGGCGCCCGCGAAGTAGAATAGGAATGTGAAGCCGAATGTGTCTATGAGCCAGCCTACAAGCAGAAAGCCGAGCACGGATCCGGCTGCCCTTGATGCACTGAGCGCACCGTAGGAAATGCCCCTCTCCCTCTCCCTGCTTACATCCGAAACATAGGCTGTGAGGGCCGGCGAGCCCACAGTCAGTATGACAGTCCCGGCCACGAATGCAATGCCGCTGTAGAAGTAGCCGGGCATGAAGGGTATTGACAGGTAGAACGGTATTGCCCCGGCCTCCGCCCCCAGGAGGAAAGGGCGGCGCTGGCCGATCCTGTCCGACCATCGGCCCGCGAGGGGGCCGATAAGGCTCCCTCCCAGGTAGCCTGCGGAGAGGAATGCCAGTGAAACAGCCACCGTGGCATGCCTTACTGTCACCAGGTAGATGGGGAAGAACACCAGGAACACACCCGACCTGTTGCTTGAAAGGAGGGAATACAGGGCGAGGGATACCACTGCGCGCTGGACCACGGGCAGGAATGCCACTCCATCTAAATATGATGCCCGCGCCTCCCGGGCCGCCCGGCCGGGGGAATCAGCGACTCAGGTGGGCGGTGAACCAGTCTGCCTGCCTCTGCATCGCGTCTATTATGTGCTCCCGCTCGGTCCAGCCATGCTTCTCCCGCGGGTAGACGATGAGCCTGGTTTCCACCCCCAGCTCCTTCAGAGCCCTGAACATCTCCCTGCCCTGGCTGACAGGGACGCACGGATCATCCTTCCCATGGAGTATCAGCGTTGGCGTCTTTGCATTCAGGACGTGGTCTATTGGCGATTTCATGTGATACTTCTCCGGCTCCCTGTACGGGTCAATGCCAAACAGGAACTCGTCCCAGTAGATGTTCCACTCTGTGCCATGGCAGCTCAGCAGGTTGCTTATCCCGAAGTTCATGACTGCCGCGTTGAACATGTCTTTCTGAGTCACAGCCCATGCGACAAGGTAGCCGCCGTAGCTTCCTCCCATCACGAACAGATTGGATCGGTCGGCCAGACCATTGGCTGTGAGGTGATTGATGCCGTCCACAATGTCGTCAAAGTCCCTGCCGCCGATGTTGCCCCTGTTCAGCTCCGAGAATCCTGGACCCCTGCCGGTGCTGCCCCTGGGGTTTGGCTCGAATACATTGAAGCCGCGGGAGATGAAGTAACGCGCCCTGGGATTGAATCTGAAGCCGTAGCCCTCAGATGGTCCGCCGTGTATGCTGACCACAAGCGGCCTTCCCTTTTCCTCCCCCGGCTTATGATAGAGGAATCCCTGCATTGCCAGCCCGTCTGAAGCTTTCCATTCGACCAGGGTACAAGCTCCCTCCAGCTTCTCCCCCCTGCCCTCATTCAGCCTGGTCTGCTGAACCCAGTCTACAGAATTTCCAGTGATTCTGCCTGTCCATACCTCCTGCATCATTGACGGGTCCTCCCTCACAACCGCGATCATGCCGGCGCTGCTGCTGAACGAGAAACGTGGATGGTAGAACGGGTTGATCCAGAACTCATGCCTGCCTATGGCCTGAGGTCCTGGGGATGACGCTGCGGTGTCGAGCCTGGAGAAAACTGAGCGGCCCATGTCTGTGCTCAGCAGCAGAATTTTTCCGTCTGCAGCAAAGTCATACCAGTGGACAGTCCCAATCGAGTCCTGCGTCAGGTTTCTGACCCTGCCGCCCGAAAAAGGGCTTAGGGCATAGAGGTCGCCGCCAATCAGCCCCCTGTCGCTGATTATGGAGGAGATGAAGAATATCTCCTTCCCGTCGGGGGACCACCTCAGGGCTCCCATCTGCCTTGGATGCGGGTTGTGGACGGTCCTGGAAGTCCTGTTTCTCAGGTCCAGGAGTGACAGGGATGAAACATGCCATGCCCATTCATACGGCTCGTCGGAGACCAGTGCCGCGGCGTGCGTGCCGTCAGGCGAGACCGAAAAGTCCCAGATGTGGTGGGCGCCGCTGAGCCTGAGCAGCTCACCCGAAGAATGTTCCAGCGAGTACAGGCATGAGGGGCGGGCGTCCGCTTCGAACTCTTCAGGGTCACCCGGAGGTGGTGCCTTCTCACTGAGCAGCATGAATAGACGGCTGCCGTCCGGCGACCACTGAAAATCATCTGTCTCCATATCCAGCGATGTCAGCTGAACAGTGCGGCCTGATGCCGCCTCATGCAGGAAGAGCTGATCGCTGCCCGAACCCGAAGGAATGCCCGTGAATGCTATCCTGAAGCCGTCCGGGGAAAAACTCGGATGGTTCGGAAAGCCTATTCCGGATGACGCGCACCAGGCCACTCCACCGCCGAGTTCCTGGACCCAGACGGACGATCGTTCCTTTGCCTCCCCCTTGTGCCTGTAGGGGTCTGAGATGACATAGCAGAGGCGGCTTCCGTCCGCTGCAACCTGGACTTCGCCCACTGACTTGTAGGACAGGACATCTGACGCGGATAGACTGGACATTGAACTGTGATTGCAACCCGGAATATTATCGTTTACCACAGATCGTGGAACATTGTCAGCGGCGGCTGGTGGTTTCTGCCAGCGGATAATTATCCCGGCTATCGGCAATGTGATAGGTTGTGAATTTCAGCAACCAGGAGTACAGCAGTCACCGGGGGAAATTGATATATCGCACAAGACTTTTGCAGTGTGCCGGGGAAAGTGATCAATGCATATCAGCAGAGGAAAACTCAGCGCGCTGGTTGCAGTCATAGTTGTGGCAGTAATAGTTGTTGCATTTGCCGGCTATGAGCTGCTTCCTTCGTCAAGAGCATCCGGCGCCCATTTCGGATTCCCCTCGCAGAGTCAGGTCTCCAGCGGTCTGAATACAAGCGTGGCCAGGTCGCAGGTGTATTCAAAGACGAACTACGAATACGGCGGCATTTTCTTCAAGAAGATTGAGGCCGTCTTCTACAATGCTTCGTCAAACAGCTCCGCCCTCCTGGACTGCGAGCTGACTGAAGTTCAGTTGAACTCTACCCAGATAGCCGCCAGCTTGGCATCCCAGCAATTTGGAAATTACACCAAGATAGCGGGGCTGGGTGTCTCTAACTTCACTTACAAGTCAGTTGAAGTCACAGTGCTGAGGGTCACCGCCATTGATATCGTGTCGTATGTAACGCTGATCCATACTGGGAGCTACTGCTGCTACATGGTAGTAACAGCAATGGCCTACCACGGCCCCGTCAACACCACGGCGCTCTCGGAGTCAATGGTCAGTGCTGTGACTTGAGTCCTGCCTCCCTGCAAATCCATCAATCAGGACTGGCTGCTGAATTACTACAGGGTACATACTGTTATTCCGGATAACCGAGGCTGCATTGCGATCAAAGGCCCCCGGGACTGGCATCTGTCATGCGGACAGGCAACTGGGCGGTTTTTATATGAGTGCCATACTTCAAGCAGTCCGTGAGCGTCGAAGCACTTCGGGCAGAGAACGTCGCAAAGACATACCATTCACATGGTGCACCTGTAGTGGAAGCGCTGAAGGGCGTATCACTGAAGCTCAGCAGGGGCGAAAGGATTGCCCTTCTCGGCCGGAACGGCGCCGGAAAGACCACATTCCTTCGAATAAGTTCCACGCTCCTCCTCCCCTCATCCGGGAGCCTTGAGGTCTTCGGCAACGACGTTGTTGCACATCCTGAAAAGGTGCGCCCTCTGATTGCAGTGGTACCGCAGGAGGGAAAGCCGTTCTTCCACCTCACACCGAGGGACCAGGTCTATGCCTACCTTAGGGCGCGCGGCATTGACAGGGCAACGGCCAAGGAGCGGGCGGCCGAGGCGCTGGGGCAGATGGGGCTGGATGAAGTTGCGGACATGATGACCATAACGCTCTCCGGGGGGCAGAAGCAGAGGGTGATGGTTGCAACAGTCATAGCAACAAAGGCTCCCCTTCTCTTCCTGGACGAGCCAACCATAGGGATGGACCCTTTCGCAAGGAGGGAGGTATGGGAGTCCATGCGGAAGCTCACGCGGGAGGGTTCGACAATTCTGCTCACAACCCACTACCTCGACGAGGCTGAGTCGCTCTCACAGCGGCTGTATGTCATCGAGGGTGGCCGGGTGTTAGTGGAGGGCACTGCTGCATCCATCAAGCAGCAGGTAGGCGGAACGCTCAAGGTCTCTGTCACTGACGGGGAAAAGCTCAGGGAGCAGCTGTCCACTTTCGGAGAGATAGTTTCTGATGGAGGGACTGTAAATCTCATCACCGGCCCTGACAGGATAAACGAGATCATGGCTCTCGCGGTGAATGCCGGCCTTGCCGCAACAGTCGGCCCTGTGACTCTTGAGGAGGCTTTCCTCAAGCTTGTCGGCAGGTCCATAGACGAGGACGAGGGTTGAGCGATGGCAGCAGGCATCAGGCTTGCCGGAATGAAGAGCTTCATGGCCACGGAGACCATGGTGCAGATGCACGAATGGCTTGCTGTGCTTACAGGTTCCATGGTCCAGGCAGCCCTGCTCGTGTTCGTCTGGGTCTGGGCTCCAGGACTCCTTGCTTACGCGCTCGTTGGCGCACTTTCCTACTCGGTGTTCCTTGTGGGGCAGAGGGTGCTGAACGAGGCCGCATACATACGTGTAGACCACAAGCTCAATGAGCTGTACCATGCCAGCCCGATGTCGCCTGAGTCGTATTTCCTGGGCATGTCGACAGGAATCCTGCTGGCATACCTGCCGCCCGTTGCATTCCTTGCCATCCTGCTAGAGATACTCCATCCGCTTGGCATCGTTGCGGCGCTGACCCTCATCGCCTCCCTGCTGGCAGTCTGGGCATTCTCTTCAGCGCTGGGCTACGGCGTCTCTACCAGGTTCAGGGATATGAAGACCATATGGCCATACTCGAGCCTTCTTACAAACCTTTTCGGAATTGTACCGCCCGTATTCTACCCACTGTTCTACTTCGAGTCATCGCTCAGGCCGCTGGCGCTGCTCATCCCGACAAGTTCGTCGGTTGCGCTCATAGAGAAGGCAGCCGGAATGGTGAGTCTGTCTCCGGGCGAAGTCGTGCTCGGGGCCGGTTCGCTCGCTGCCGAGGCGCTTCTCCTCCTTGCAGCTGGAATCTACTGGGCAAGGCGTACAGCGAGGGAGGGGTGAAATGGAGGGTGTGGAGGCCGGTACGGCAGAAGCCGTTACAAGGGGAAGGGTTTTTCCCGCGTTTGCCCTCGTCGGATGGAGGTGGATAGCGCGCAATCCGATTGCCGTTGCCGTGCCTGTCCTGCTCCCGTTCTTCTTCCTGTATTTCCTTCATCTCATTTCGCAGCCCAAGTACTTCCCGCTGGAGGTCGCTGGCGCGATGCTCTTCACAACGCAGAACGTCGGAAGCTGGTGCCTGGGTGATGCTGCTGAACTGCGCCTCGAGATGCATCTCCAGGACCTGTTCACAGCTTCGCCGCTCGACAGGGTGCGCTACCTGCTCGGGATCGCGGTGTCAAACATGATCCCTGCGCTGCCCGCGCTGGTCATACTAGGCGTGCTGCTTTCGTTTGTGGCTCATGTCTCCCCTGCCGGATGGCTGGTGCTGGCCGCATCCATCTTTGTTGTCTGGGTTCTCTATTCCGCAGTCGGCCTTGCCATATCCAGCAGGGTCAGGAGCCAGATGGAGGTCTGGCCAGTGGGCAACCTGGTTTTCACCGCCCTCGGCATTTTCTCCCCCCTCTACTACCCCCTGTCAATACTGCCGCCCGCATGGCAGGCTGCAGCCCACTTCCTGCCAGCGACATATGCGGCGCTTCTTGTGCAGGGTTCCCTGGGCTTTATCCCTGCAACTACGACTGATATTATGGTTGATGCCGGACTGCTTGTGGCATCCACGGTCATAGGGCTGTTCCTGGTCCTGCGCCTCTATACATGGCGCGAACACTGAATTGCAGTCTGGAAATATCCCAGCAGTCCATTCAAACCGCACCGGGGAATCGTGGAAGGCCACGGCGGAGGGCGCTCCCTGCGGTAGCGGGCTCGCAGAGCTATTCAATATATAGACGGTGGCCGGATTAAGCTTGTACCAGTGGAAGCAGGGCTTATTCCTGTGAACTGGTGAATGGGGGTTTATCATGCCGGGAAAGGTCATGGGTACGCGCTCGAACAGGAGTGGAAAGAATGTTGTGGGTGTTGGCACAACCCAGGGAGGCTATCTGCTTGTGTCCGACTCGGACAGGAGCAGATGGAAGAAGATCGGGCCATTTCTCCGGAAGGAAAGCGTCAACTGCATTCGCTATGACAGGGCGTCAAAGACTCTGCTCGCGGCAACTCACACCAATGGGATATTCGCGTCCAGGGATTTCGGGAAGACGTGGAAGCAGCGGAATGACGGCCTGCATGTCAAGAAGGCATGGACGCTTGAACTTGACCCCCACAACAGGAACACCGTATATGCAGGCACCCAGTACGGACATCTTTACAAGTCAGCTGACTTGGGCCGCAGCTGGGATGAGGTCACGGGCCTGTTCGATGCACCCAGGAGAAATGAATGGGGCATAGACTGGGGATTTGGGACCGTGGGGCTGTGCATCCACACCATAAGGATGGACCCCGAGCGGAAGGACAGCTTCTACATTGTCAGTTCGGGAATGGGACCGTACAGGACGGAGGATGCAGGGAAGAGCTGGAGCCTTCTGGACAAGGGAGTCAAGGACACGTGCCCGTCCGACTGGGCAAAGATGGATTTTTCAGGCGCAGGTGAGACCGACCCGAAGAAGCTGATGGAGAGGCACCTTGCCGATATGCACAAGTGTACTCACAAGCTCACCGTCTCCGGCCGCGAATCAGGGGTCGTCTACCAGCAGAACCACTGCGGCGTTTTCAGGTCTTCCGACTTCGGAAGGAGCTGGACCGACATCAGTCCAGGAAATACGCTGAGGCATGGTTTTCCAATTGCGCTGGCCGAGGGCGCTGGCGATGCAAACGGGGGGACGCTGTTCATCATACCGTCCGTCCAGGGCGAGCCATGCAGGAAGCACAATTCGTGCATCAAGGGACCTGTTGCTGCATACAGGTCGGCGGACGGCGGGAAGTCATGGGAGAGGCTGACAAGAGGCCTGCCGAAGCGCAGCCACACGTGCGTCCTGAGGGATGCCATGGCGCTGGACCAGATGGATACGCCGGGCGTCTATTTCGGCACCACGACGGGTGAAGTGTTCTTCTCAAGGGACCTGGGAGAGCACTGGTCAAAGGCGTTTGAGGGGGCCGGAAGGATACAGGGCATGTCGACATTCAAGGCATGAACTGCTCCTGGGCTAATGCCACGCGGCCATCGCGAGGCGTTCACATCAGCTCGTAGTCGTGCCTCTGGTACTCGTACAGCTGCGAGAACTTGCCGTTTCCTTCCAGCAGCGTGGGCACATCGCCTTCCTCCACCACGCTGCCGTGGTCGAGCACTATGACATTGTCCACGAGCCTTATCAGTGAGAACCTGTGCGTAATGAGTATGAGCGTCTTGTCCTTCAGGAATTTCTCCAGGGCGTCTATTATTGCCTTCTCAGACTGGGGGTCTATCTGGGATGTCGGTTCATCCAGCACGAGTATCTCCGGGTCGAGTATGAAAGCCCTGAGAATGGATATTGCCTGCCTCTGTCCCTCGGAAAGGTTCCTGCCCATCTCGCCTATCTCGGTGTCGACGCCGTCGGGCATCCTCCTGAATATCGATGTGAGGCCGAAACGCCTGATGCATTCCATAACCTCCTCCCTTGAGGCTCCCGGGTGGGAGAAGCGTATATTGTCCAGCACGGTGCCCCTGAACATGAACGGGTCCTGCAGCACCGGAGCAATGAGCCTGCGGTATGATTCGGTCTGTATCCCCTCCAGGTCACTGCCGTCAATAAGTATGCTTCCTTCCGTTGGATGGTAGAATTTCAGGATGAGGTTGGAAATTGTTGTCTTCCCTGCACCCGTGTGTCCCACTACCCCTATCTTCTGTCCCTTCCTTATGTCGAGGTTGACCTTCTTCAGCGCATACCCCTCCCCGTAGGAAAAGGTGACGTCCCTGAGAGAAATGCTGTCGCTGAACCCTTCCACCCTTGCCAGCCCCTCCGGCTGCTTCTCCTTCTCTGCATCGATGATGCCGTATATCCTTGTCAGCCCGACCATTGCAGACTGGTATGCATTGTAGGTCTGTGAGAGCTGCACGACGGGGTTGAAGAATCCCTGCACATAGAATACGAATGAAACGAGTATGCCGAGGGAGATGGCGCCGTGGAGAGTCTGCAGCCCCCCCTCATACAGCACTATGCCTATTCCGAGTGCTTCTATTATCCTTATCACCGCGCTGTAAGAAGAGGAAAGCCTGCCTGCCCTGATGTTTGCCTCGTAATTCTCCCTGTTGAGCTCCCTGAACTTGCCAGCCACCTTGTCCTCTATGTTGAAGCTCTTGATTGCCCGGATTGCGCCAATGTCCTCCGCCAGGTTACCTGTTATGCGGGCAATCGCCCGCCTCGTCCTCAGGTAGTTCCTTCTGACACGGGGCTGTATGGAGAAAGTGAACACCGCCAGTATGGGGATCACAATGAATGAGTAGAGTGCAAGACCGGGCGCGAGGTAGAGCATGAAGGCTGCTGAAATCACAAGCGTCGCCACACCCGACAGGACGGACGGGAGCTGGAATGTCAGGAATTCGCTCAGGGACTCGCCATCATTGCTTATCCTGCTGATCAGGTAGCCTGTCTTGACCCTGCTGAAGAATGAAACAGGCACCCCCTGGATTGAGGCGAATGCGTCATCCCTGAGCTTCTTTATTGTAGCCTGGGAAAGGAAGGTCGATGTTGTGGTCCTCAGCCTGTTGGAGAAGAACTGCAGGACATACATGGCCAGGAAGACCGCCGCGTACAGTACGAGCATGCCTGCATTTCTTGCCTTTATCTGGTCCGCGACAAGACCGATGGCATAGAATGCCACAGTGGATGTAACCGCTGTGACCACGATGGAGAGTATCAGGAGATTCACGTCGCGCCTGTGCCTGAGCATTTCAGCGACCATTCTCCTGAAGGAGGAGAATCCCTTCCCTCCGCTGATTATCTCGTCCTCCACCTCCTCATAGGTTCTGGGAATCTGCCGCACCCCCCTTCTCATGGCTTCCAGCCGTGATAGTGAACAGCTCCTTCCTGACATCTGTTACCTGGTTCAGCTTCCCGTCCTCGACCCTCAGCACACGGTCGGCAAAGAGGAGGCCGGTCTCCCTCAGGGAGATGATGATGACCGAAGTTCCCCTGAGCTTCTCGCGTATGCTTCTGAAAATGCCCAGCTCCGTCTCAGCATCCACGCTCGAGGTCGCATCGTCGAATATAAGCAGCTCAGGTCTGGGCAACACCGCCCTTGCAATTGCAATCCTCTGCTTCTGCCCTCCAGACAGTGTTATGCCCCTCTCTCCGACCGCGGTATCATATCTGTCGGGGAGGGAGTCGATGAAGTCTGCAATATGGGCGACGCCCGCAGCCTCCTCCACCTCGGCATCGGAGTATTGCCCGTTTCCGAACGCTATATTCTCGCGCAGGGTGCCTGACAGAATGCTGACCTCCTGCGGGACAACGCCTATCCTTCTCCTTATTTCGGGGAGGGAGAAGCCGTCATACCGGGTGCCGTTGAATGATATGGAGCCGGAATCGACTTCGTAGAATCTTGGAAGCATGTTTATGAGCGTGCTCTTCCCGCTGCCGGTGCCCCCTGTGATTGCCACAAATTCACCCTTTCCGACGTCAAGGCTGAGGTTGTCCAGTATCAGCCTTGTTCCGCGTGAAAAGTTCACGGCGCTGACTGCCACTGGTGGCTCGGCATCCCTTGCCACGGCAGCATCGACGTCTTCCTCGTCCGCGTCTGAGAGCACGGCGCCAATGCGATCTATGGCGGCCCTTGCGTTCTCCGCCCACACTATGAGCCTTCCCAGGATGCTTACCGGTGAGATCATCGTGTTGAGTATGTTCACGGCAGCGACGAGGGAACCGACAGAGGACAGAGAGACAATGTTGCTGTACCCGCCGTATATGATTACAGCTGTTGCTGCGATGCTTATCAGGAGTGGCATGAGGTTGTTGTACACGCCCCTCAGCTTTGCGACTACGAGGTATTCCCCGAAGTATGTGTCCGTGGTGTCCTTGAAACGCCCGATTTCCCTGGACTCCCCGAGGAAGCTTCGGACCACCCGCTGTCCAGTGATATTCTCCTGGAGCCTCTCGTTCATCACGCCGTATTCGTCGCGGATCTTTCTCCAGTGCACATGCTGCTTTCGCTGGAATGTCATGCCCAGGTATATCAGGGCAGGGACTGCGGCGAGGAAGAAGATGGAATAGACTGGATTGAGCTGCAGAAGGAAGTAGAAGGCTAGCCCTATGAGCAGGAACGTGGGTATCATCTGTGAGAGCAGGTTCAGGACGAAATTCCTGGTTGCCTCTATATCCATGGTGCATCTGGAAAGAAGGTTTCCCGATGTTTCGCTCTCAAAGAAACGGAACTTCTTGCTGACGAGATGGTGGAACACGTCTTCCCGCAGCTCATATGCGTACCGCTGGGAAAGGTACTGCGAGCCGTAGCTGACAACAAACTGCGAAAGTGCGGCGAGCGCAGATACCAGTATTATCAGGTAGACGTAATACTCGACCCCGCCAAGGCCCGATATGAGCACCTTGTTCACAGCATCGCCGATAAAGACCGAGATAAGAAGCGTGAATGCGGAGGTGAGGCCGCCCACCGCAAAGACAAGTGCCAGTATCTTCTTCTCCTTCCTGAGATAGTTCAGGGCAAAGAAGAGCGGCGAAAAGACGGAGAGTGCCCTGTTCAGCTTAATCTTGCATTCCTTCCTGAGGTTTTATACCGCTTCCTAAGAACAACTCCAACTTTAACCTTACCAATCGCCGGCGGACAGGAACATTGGCAGTCTGGAGGAGCAGCGCAGTATAAAAGCAGACGCAGATCAGGCAGCCCGGGGTGAGGGTGGACCTAATCGTCCCTGGAACCAGTGCCGGGCTGGTCATCCCACTCTATGGTGATGCTGAACGGGTTTGGACTCCCCATCATTTCGAATATCGACCGTTTCAGCGTTATACCGATGTCCGGGAACGCGTATCCCTGCTTGAAGGACACCGGAGTCCCGTTAATCTCGCACTCCCCTTCACCCTGGAAATTGATGTAGACCAGGTTTCCAAGGCTCTTCAGGCTGTGTATCATTTTCAGGTCTATTTTGCCCAGACTTTCACCCCGAATGTAACTCTTCTGTCCATAAGAGGCGTCATACTTGGCTTTTTTGAAGAACCTGTCCGTAAGTATCTGGCTGAAGCCGACTGAAATCACTGTATGGCCACCGCTATCAGATGCACAGCGGGATAGGCGGCGGCGTTAAATTACCAGCCGGAATCAGTCTTGGGCATTGCAATAGTCTCTTTATATTCTATATTTGTTATATTAAAAGATCTGAGACCCCACCACATCGCTCCCGCAGCAAGCTGCTGCTTTATCTGAGGATCGGCAGTCTGAGCCACTTCCACATCTGATGGTGGAGCAGGTGATTCACTAGCGAGAGTAACGTCTATACGATTGGCAATCAGCTGCACTCTGGCAGTGGTGAAGTGCACTCTGAAATGGTGGATGTATGACCATTTGCTTGGATCACGGCTGATTTCATACGGTGCCGCGGCGCGTCCCAGTTTGGCATTGAATGATATCTTCTCCATCGCCAAGCCGTAGTTTTAACCGCCCCTTTCATATTTATAATAATCGATAAAAATATTCGAAGTGGATTTTCAATAAATTATTACAATTCGCATTATACCTGCAGAATATGAGTTGAGAAACACATCTTAAGACTGAAGACCTCTCGCGATTGAATGGGCGATGGTGTTAATGGGACAAGAACGGCAGTTACGTTGGGGGTAGCTGATTATTGTTCCCATACAGGAGCCACCCTGCAGAATGATTTTGGAATATGTGTTACCACCCACTTCAACTCTATTTTCAGGCGGGCATCTGAAATTGAAGAATCGTTCCACTTTCCCTAATCCGGTATCATAAGTTGCCATGAAGGTCTCTTGAGCTGGAAATATCGTCATACTCTATAGAATCAAATTATCTTGAGATTGTCGTGATCGGTGTAGCATGGCAATCGTGACAGTAAGGCATAGTGTGAATGACTACCCAAAATGGAAGACAGTCTACGACGAGGGGAAGTCTATGGTCAAGTCAATGGGGGGAAAGAGACAGACTCTCTATAAGAATGCGGAAAAACCGAACGAATTGATTATCGTAACTGA
>JAJZXY010000016.1 GCA_021806165.1 Thermoplasmata archaeon | reverse complement strand
ATGGATCTGTTCACTGATGGCGCTAAGCTCATCAGGCCATCATCCGGATAGCGTGCCGCCATTCATGGTGGCAGTGCCGAATGATATTCGGCAAATATCATCTGTTTTCAACAGGCTGACCAGTTACGACCTGACTTCTGACTATTTTCTCATGCGCAATTGCCGGTGCTGTTTTTCAGCGCCTGATGCGGACGTTATTGCCTATGACAAGGTAGGAGACGCCGAATATCAGTGAGACTATGTCGGTGACGAGCCTGACCAGGCCGGATATGTTTGTTATGTTGTAAAGGCTCCCTCCTATGGCTATCGGATTCAGGACAACCGCGACAATGAAGCCTCCGACGAAGCCGACGAGAAGCATGGTCTTCTCCTCACGCCTCGCGAAGGCGTACGGAAAGAGGAGGAATGAGAGGTAGAGCAGTATGCCTGTGAACCCATCCCCCACGGCCTGGAGGGGTGCGGCAAGGGGGCTTCCCGAATGAAAGAGGGAGTGGGATGTGTAGTTTACTGTGAAAAGTGATGCTCCCACCAGCACCGATGCTATGAGCGCAATGATGTAGAGGCCGGCGCCGTATGCCGAAAATCTCCTTTCGGAAGGGGTGAATGCAGACCACTCCATGAAGAAGAGGACAATGCCCACCGCCGTGATAACCAGGCCGAGAAGCGACAGCCCCTGTGAGGGGAAAAGGGAGGAGATGGCTGCCAGAATGAAGCCGCCGCCTATGAAAATGAGGCCTGTACCGGACATGCTGTATGCGGCCCTGCGCTGGTTGGGCAAATTCAGCACCGTCCCGTCGGCCGAAGTATGACTTCTTCAGTCACCGGCAGGTTCCTCCTGCAGCTTCCATACACGGTCCCCCACGTGGAAAAGCGACTGTATATGCTTCCCCGGTGCCCTGGTTCCAAA
The DNA here is from genome assembly GCA_021806165.1 of Thermoplasmata archaeon. GTDB lineage: Archaea > Thermoplasmatota > Thermoplasmata > Sysuiplasmatales > Sysuiplasmataceae > JAJZXY01. The sequence goes on along the minus strand of JAJZXY010000016.1, from coordinate 52,918 downwards.
AACAGTGCCGTCAACAAGACTCCTTCCAATGGCCAGAGGCTTGCCGAATTTCTCCTCCCTGACCCAGACCGTCTGGCCCGTCCTGACATCCGGGTCGCCACCTATAATCCCGGGACCCATTACATCAGCTCCGTTTGCCACGTACTTCACAGCACCCATGTCGACGGTCACATACAGCCTCTTCGCGCCGTATTTCAGCAGACCTGATATTGACAGGAACGGTTTTCCGTCTATCTCCAGTGCAACTATCTCGGTACCGAGTATGTAAATCTTCTGTTCAAGACCGTAAATCTCGGCAACCTGCAGAGCATCATCCGGAGAAAATGAACGTGTATCCAGAGAGGCATCGATGGCCCGGGCGATCTCCTCGATTTCCTTCTGCCTCAGCCTGTGCCTTCTCCTTATCTTGAGTTCAGCCATGAGGTTGTGGGATCGTGCAGTCAATACTTAATTATATAATCAGCGGGAGAGGCATTTGACAGACACCATTATATCCAATCGGCTTGCTTCTCATCATCATGGAGCCTGGTGCGGGAGTAAAGTGTGGAAGCTGCGGTACAGCGAATGACACTGATGCGACATACTGCAGGTCGTGCGGTGCAAAACTTGCGGCCCAGCCATCCGCGTCAGCGCAGCTGGGACAAGCGTGCCCGAGCTGCGGCAGGGTTCTGCCCTCACAGTATGCCGCCACATGCCCGTACTGCGGAACATTCCTGAGTGCATATGCAGCGCCTCCGGCTGCGGGAGCCGCACCTCCGCCCCGGCCGCCATCATACCCTCCACCTGCCTACCAGCAGCCTTACGGACCCCCACAGGCGTCCATGCAGTGGTCGCCGAGGGATCTTGCTGCCCTCTCCAAGATGAGGGTTTTCGCCATTGTGGGTATCATCGGTCTGATATTGTCATTTTCATTCACATTTGTGCTCTCAAGCTTCAACTACCTGTCCGTGCTCATCCCCTCCTCCTCGACAGTTTCCGGGGTTCAGCTTGCCGCGGCCGCTCTGGTGGGCATACTTGTGCTGCTCATTGTGGGCGTCGTTCTGGAGATCATGTCGATAATCTATGCAAGAGGTGCCTTCAGGGAACTTGCGGAGGTTGACCGCAATTTCCACACTCCGCTGTCCCTCACATTCGCCCTCTATGTGGGATTTGTCATGATAGTCATAGGGGTAGTGGTTGTTCTGAGCTTTGCGTTTGCACTGCAGAGCCAGCCGCCCGCCCAGCCTGCCAGCAGCGCATCACTTGCGCTGCTTATCGTCGGCAGCCTCGTGATAATAGTTGCTGCCATACTCGTGCTCATCGGCGAAATAGGGCTCCTGCTGGGAATATGGAGATTCGGTTCCAGGTACAGCGAGTCTGTCTTCAAGGCTGCCGCCATACTCTACATCATACCGTTTGCAGCCGTCATCGCGCCAATCCTTGTCCTCATTGGGACCGGGTCTGCCGAGAGGAAGCTGAGAGGGCTCGTGCCTCCGGGAAGGCAGCAGTAGGCACATACTTTAAGAGAGTTGAAAGGATGAGTGCGTCCGTGGACTATTACGGCGAACTCATCCAGGAGATAAGCAGCGACAGTATCAGAGATCCCGGTGAATTCGAACGCAGGAAGATACAGCTCTGCAGGAAATACCACCTGAGCACCATACCTCCCAACTCCGAGGTGCTTGCCAGGACACCGGCAGCGCTGGTGGGCAAGGTCCTCCCGATCGTCAGGCTCAAACCGTCGAGGACAATCAGCGGCATAGCTGCGCTGGCCGTCATGACATCACCATACAACTGCCCCCACGGGACATGCATCTACTGCCCCGGCGGGGTGGCGAACAATTCGGCGCAGGCATATACAGGAAAGGAGCCGGCGGCCAGGAGGGCCGCCATGAACGACTTCGACCCCTACAGGCAGGCGAGATCCAGGATTGAGCAGTTCAATGCAATCGGCCATTCAACCAACAAGATAGACCTCATAGTCATGGGAGGCACCTTCACCTCCAGGAGCAGGGAATACCAGGAATGGTTCATCCGCAGGACGTTCGATGCGATGAACGGTTCCGACTCAGCAACGATGGAGGAGGCGCATGCACTGAACGAGCAGGGGGAAAACAGGTGCATCGGTATGACAATCGAGACGAGGCCTGACCAGCTCAACCCGGAGCAGGTGAAGGGGATACTTGACATGGGTGCCACCAGGGTGGAGATAGGCGTCCAGGCAGTTTTCGACGAAGTGCTGAAGAGGGCAAACAGGGCGCACGATGTCAGGTGTGTCAGGGAGGCAACCAGAAGCGTAAGGGACCATGGCCTCAAGGTAGGCTACCACATGATGCCCGGCCTCCCCGGAATGACCGACAGAATGGAAAGGGAGAACTTCAGCATGCTGTTCGAGGATGAGGATTTCAGGCCGGACATGCTGAAGATTTATCCAACGCTGATAATGCCAGGAACACCCCTCTTCGAAATGCACAGGAGGGGGCTTTACGAGGAGTTCACGCTTGAGAAGGCTGTGCGCCTTCTTGCGGAAGTGAAAAGGGACATTCCACGGTATGTGAGGATACAGCGCATACAGAGGGACATACCTGCGCCCCTGATTGGCGCAGGCGTCAGGAAGAGCAACCTCCGCGAGCTTGTAAAGGATGAAATGGAGAGCAGGGGCTGGCGCTGCAACTGCATAAGGTGCAGGGAGGTCGGCCACCTTGGCATAGGTGAGGATGGCATCAGGCAGTCGGATGTGGAGATGGAGGAGATGGAGTATGCTGCCGGGGGCGGGATTGAGAAATTTCTCTCGTTCGAGGTCGACGATGCCATAGTGGGTTACCTGAGGCTAAGGCTGCCGGCCGGCGAATGCGCGTACATCAGGGAGCTCAAGGTATTTGGCAGGGTGGTCCCCGTGGGCGAGGAATCCGCCTCAGAATGGCAGCACAGGGGATTCGGGTCCAGGCTTATTGCCAGGGCAGAGGAGATTGCAGCCGGGTCTGGCATGTCCAGAATGAGGGTAACCAGCGGCGTCGGCGCCCGCGAGTACTACAGGAAATTCGGCTATGAAAGGGACATGAGCTACATGGGAAAGAAGCTTGCCAGCGCAGGCTGAATGCGCATACTGAAAATAAGTTCGAATGTTTATTAAATGGAGGGCAGTTACCAATAGCGGAGAGAGCTGATGCTGGCATTCCGCGAACCTTATACCGTCAGGAATATACTGCCGGAGGACCGGCACCAGCGGGAGCGGTGTGCCTGAGATGGAATGCATATTGTGCAATTCCCGGCTTGAAGGCAAGGCTGCCGTTTGCAGCGTCTGCGCCTCCGCCAACCTCAGGGATGACTGGTACTGCTCTGCAGACGGCCACTGGGGAACGGAAAGACTTCTTGGCATGACCGACGTTGTCGCCGTCCTTGACGGGAACGGCTACACTGTCGCTCTCAACGGAGGCGGAATTGGGGAGAGGCTTGCCCTCCTCCCGGACGACGGTGCAGGGTATGCATCAGTCTGCACCCTTTTCAATGAAATCATGGAGGATCTCGGGCAGAGGACCGAGGGCGGTGAATTTGTGCCGCCGCCATTCCATTTCCTCAGGGAGATTGTGAGGAAGCTTGAGTCATGCGAGGCGGAGCACGAAGGGGGCGGCAACAGCGAGACGTACAGCAGGCTGGCAATGCTCTACGAGTCTGCTGCCCTGCATTACAGGCTGCCCTACCTCCCCGAAGATTTTATCACATCCAGGAAGGAGGGGCTGCTCAGGCAGGCCGAATACTGGAGAAGCAGGGATCCCGCGCATGTTGGTGAGGTAAAGGCGGAAACCGCTGTCGGTATTTCGCCAGAGAATGTCTATCCGCTGGAGCAGGAAACGCAGCCCGCCGCCGGTCAGGAGGTGGTGGAGGCTGCGGCCGAAGCAGTCCCCCAGCCCATGCCTCCCGTGGAACAGCAGGCGCAGGCCGGATCGCAGTCATTCGACCCGAGGGTAGAATCGCTCAGGAAGAGGATTGCAGAGATAGAGGAGGAGCTGAGGGCCGAGGGCGGTGACAGGGGTACGGCAGGCGCGGCACACGCCGAAGGCGGCCAGCCCGCATTCATAAGGAACAGGAGAAGGAGGGGTTACCTCCACTACCTGTCATTCAGTTTCGATACCGCCCTTGCCGAGATCATGAGCATCATTGACGAGGGATTGGGGACTGAGCACGACTATGCCCTTGCCTCGCTGCTCTGCATGAGGACTGGGAAGGTGGCACTGCTCGACAGACTGGAGGAAAGTTCAAAGACGGCCAAGCTCGCGTTCGACGATAACCTGATGAAGGCTGTTCTGGACTGGAAGGACGGGCGCTGGGGACGGGCGCTTCAGCTCGCGCAGAATGAAATGAAGAAGGGGAATTTCGCAGCCGGCTTCCTGCTGAAGAAGGGTGTTTGCGAACAGTACAGCCTCAGGGAGAAGTATGAGGAGCTGAGTGAGGAAAGCAGGAGGGTCGGGAACTTACAGGCAGGGGTGGAACTGCTCTCAAGCGTCTACCTCTCAGCCGGCACATGGGGGGCGGCCCTCCAGGTGATGGGGCTTGTGGAGAAGGATGAATGGTCCGCTGACATGTGGACCAACATGGGGATGGCGCTGGAGGAGAAGGGTGATTTCAACGGTGCGGAGGAGGCGTATGCAAAGGCGATGGAGCTCAACCCCATACTGCTCCCTGCAATTGTAAGGCACGGGATGCTCCAGTGCAAGACAGGGAAGCACCAGCAGGCATTCGAAACACTCGGGACCGCACGGCAGCTGCAGCCGTCAATACTGAGGCTTCAGGCAGCCGAACTTGTTGAAATGGGGAGGAAGGAGGATGCCATGGACAGCCTTGCAAGGCTGCTTGACCAGGATGAGGATGATGCGGAGGCAGCATCCCTGGGTCTGAGGCTCAGCAGGGAGCTTGGAAGGCCCGAGATGGAGGGCGTCTTCAGGACGTACGTCAACAGGAGGTGGAGCGGCTATGGCGGCAAGGAGTGAAGCTGCGGGTGACGAGACCTCAGATGCGGCGGCGTGCCTGATGGACAGCACACTGGACGAGTACATCGAAGTGTGTATCGCCGTGGCGGGAACGATGGGCTTCAGGGCAGAAGAACATGAGATCGTCAGGAAGACGCTCATTCTCAAGGGAAGGAGGCGGGGCAAGGCGTCCAGCGTAGTTGCACCGATCCCTTCGCTCAGGCTGCCTGACAAGGCGCTCAATTCAATCATAAGGGCAGCGGCGAAGGGGGGGAGGCATGTAATCCTCCTCTCCCCCTTCGGCGAGAATCCTGTTGTGCTCAAGAACAGGAGTCTGGTAGATGCAAGATGCGGTGCCGATTTCATAGGCACCGCGGCAGGGTCCGCCCCATTCAGAAGGCTCAGGAGCCGCATAGAGGCAGGTGGAGAGCAGCCTCCCGGCTCCGCGGTCAGGCGATACAGGGAGCTCATGCGCCGCGCCCGGGAAATGTATGACGGCGGCAGGCTGGAGGGAGCGCTGGATACTGTTTCGGAGGTGCTCAGCATTGAGCCCCTTTCCGAGGAGGCGTTCAGGCTTGAGGGGAGAATACGCCTGAAGTCCGGTGACCCGGGAAAGGCGCTCATGGCATTCGAGTCTGCGGTCAGACTCGATCCTAGGAACGTAGACAGCCTCTTCGGCAGGGCATCGGCGCTTTATGAGCTTGGCAGGTTCGAGGAGGAGCTTGAATGCTACGATACGATACTCAAGCTTAAGCCCGGTCACCGTGGCGCGCTGCAGAACAGGGGCGCTACGCTCCAGCAGCTGGGAAGGCTGCAGGAGGCTGTGGCGGCGTACGGGAAGCTCCTCCGGGCAGGCCGGAGGGACACGGGAGTCCTGAGGAATCTTGCCATAGCCGAGTACAGGCTGGGCGATGCAGACGGTGCACTCAGGGTCCTTGATGAGCTGCTGCGCACTGACACATCAGACGCCAGGGCGCTGAGGATGAAGGGACTCATCCTTGCTGAGCAGGGAAGGGCTGAGGCGCTGGACTATCTGAGCCGCTACACATCCATCGAGAAGGACGAGGATGTAATGGGCGTCATGAAGAGCCTCCGGCAGGGAGGTGCAGCCCGGGCGGAGGAGATTGCAGCGCCGCCGCCGGATGAGACATCGGAGCAGGAAACCATCACACCTCCCCCGGTTGAGGAGGACAGGGTTCAGGCTGCGCCGGAGGAGACGCCGGATGAGCTTCTAGGCAGGATGGAACGCGGCGGGCTGCTGGATGGGGTCGACGGAATGATGGACTCCTTCAGGCTGCTCAGCGCCCTGGGCACCAGTGTTACGGCAGCAGCAGCCGCGGTCCTGCGCAAAAGGATAATCGCGGGAGCGGATGGGGAGGGCAGGGATGATGTCCTTTCACTGAAGGAGCAGGATGCATTCGAAAGGGGCGACTATGCTTCGGCCGAGAGGGCCGCAAGGCGCATGCTCTCCCTCTCACCTTCGGAGCCAGCCAGCAGGAGGCTGGCAGCCGACCTTGCCCTGCAGGGGAGGCATGAGGATGCACTCGCCATCCTGCGGACAAAGAGGACAAGGCTCTCCAGGGCCGTGACCGTCTCCCTCAACCTCATGGCCTGGAAGAGTGCAAGGGCGCAGCGCATACTCAGGGACAATCACGGTTTCCTGTTCGCTTCAAACAGGGGAATGGCAGTAATGCAGCGCAAGGGACCCGCGGCCGCAGCCGACTACCTCGCCGCGTCAGAGTGGAAGGGGCCGCAGGCTGTCAACAATGAGGCGGTCTCCCTCATACTCGAAGGGGAGACGCAAAAGGGGCTGGCACTTCTCCGGACGGTAGAAAAATACAACAGGTGGCCATACCTCTTCAATCTTGGCGCGGCGCTGCTGGAAGCTGGACTCCACGAGGAAGCCGCAAGGGCACTGCGCAGGTCAATTGACATGCATGAGAGCGCCATGGCAAGGAACAGCCTCGGGGTGGCGCTTGCAGGTCTCGGGGACCTGGAAGGTGCAAAGGCGGAGTTCGAGAAGGCGGCGTCTGCAAACCCCCCGATGAAGCAGGCTGAGAAGAACCTAAGGAAGCTGCAGAGGAAGCTGGCATAGCGAGCCGTAGATCATCTTTTTATTCTCAGAGAAGCTCATTGAGGCATGAACTTCAGGCCATCCCAGAGAGCGTCGGCGATGGAGTATGCCATCCGTGACCTTGTACTTCCTGCAAGGGAGCTTGAGCAGAAGGGGGAGAGCATCATCCGCCTCAATATAGGGGATCCATGCGCATTCGATTTCGATACTCCCGAGCACATCAAGAGGGCCCTGTTCGATGCAGTCATAGAGGGGCACAACAGCTATGGCGACTCCGAGGGTGATGTCGAGCTCAGGGAAGCAATTTCCGAGAGGGAGAGGAGGAAGAATTCCAATGACATAGGAGTGGATGACATTGTTGTCACCACAGGAATCACAGAAGGGATTCAGATGCTGCTCGGTGCCATGATAGACAACGGGGACGAACTTCTGGTCCCCGGGCCTACCTATCCGCCGTACAGCTCGGTGACAAGATTCTTCGGAGGCAGCCCGGTCCCCTACAGGACAATTGAGGCGAGGGAGTGGAGGCCGGACCTTGACGACATCAGGTCGAAGATTACTGACAGGACAAGGGCGCTGCTTGTTGTCAGTCCCAACAACCCGACGGGGGCGGTCTACAGCAGGAAGGACATAGAGGGAATATGCGACATAGCCGGGGAGCACGGCCTGCCCGTGATATCGGACGAGATTTATGACATGCTTACATACGGAAAGGAGCACGTTTCTCCGACCTCCGTATCAAAGGATGTGCCTGTCATTGTGTTCAACGGTTTTTCCAAGAGCTATCTCGTGACAGGATGGAGGGTGGGATACACCATGTTCAGGGATAGCGGCGGCTTCCTTTCCGGGCTGAAGGAGGCATTCCTCAGGGAGGCCAGGGCAAGGCTGTGCGCAAGCAACCCGGCGCAGAGGGCCATGACTGCTGCGCTCAGGGGACCGCAGACACATGTCACAAAGCTGGTGCGCGAGCTGAAAGCCAGGCGCGACTATACCGTCAGGAGGCTCAACAGCATGGAGGGCATCTCCGCAGCAGTACCGGATGGTGCATTCTACGTCTTCCCGAAGATAGAGGCAGGTGGATGGAAGAGCGACAAGGAATTCGTACTCCATGTCCTGAGGAAGGGACATGTTCTGTTTGTGAACGGCTCGGGTTTCAACCCCGAGTTCGGGAACATGCACTTCCGCTCTGTATTCCTGGCGCCAGTCGATGTCATGGAGAAGGCGATGGACGGGCTGGAGGAAGCACTCGGCAAGCCAGCCTGATTTGCACACGTTTATGTTGCAGCTCCCGATCACATTACGGTAATCCATGGACAGGAAGAGTCTGGTAAGGAAGTACCTCTCGGCGGAATCGAAGTGCTACGGCCACTGCAGCAGCAGCACGGATGTGAAATTCATCGAGGAGGGGGAGAGGCTGGTTGCTTGCATGTCATGCCCCGGGGGCTATGTTTCTAGAATAATCATGTACGGGGATGAGGTGGACGCCGGTGCGTTCAGGGAGTACATAATTTCGAAGGCCGGGGAGATCGGGGAGGTAACCGATGATGACATACGGGTGGCTACGAGGCATCCGTGGGATCTCGGCGCGGAGGGGCCCGGCGGAGGGGACGTTTCTGTCAGGGAGGCATACTGGACGCAGAACTACAGAAGGACCAAGTCCGAAGACGCTTCCAGGAAGGCGCTGTTCCTCTGCGGAGGGTGTGGAGCGCTCTACGTGTCGGGAATAGACGGCGCAGGGCATGAGCATGCGCCGGAGCGCGGGAGGTGAAAGAATGTCTGGTGTGAAAAAGGTAGTTCTGGTTTATGCAACGTGGTGTCCGCACTGCGTCCCGACAGCCGTCGACCCCGTTGGGGAGATTGCTGCCGAGCTGGGTGCGGAGGCAGTCCTCCTGGACATTGACAAGAGGACGGAGGAGGCGGATGCGATGGTGAGGGAGCATGGAGACTGGTGCCCCGACTACATCGTGCCGCAGCTATTTTTCGAGTATGAGGACGGGAAGGTGCAGCATGTGCTCACCGGATATTCTGAGGCCGTGGACCTGACAAGGAAAGCGTTCACCAATCTCAGGAGCAGCAGCTTCTACAGGGAGAAGCTGAAGGCGTAGGCACAGTCACTCGGCTTTCCCGGCTTCATTTTGCCCGGGCACCCGGCCGCCCGCGACGAGCGGCAGGGGAAGGTAGTCCCAGCTGTGTCCCCGTTCGCGCATCACGAGCTTCTTCAGCCCGTCCACATCCCTCACCTCGGGGTGAAGTCTTGAGGCAAGACTGACCATGCGGCCGCCGTGCTCCGCTATTATCCGCTTGAGGGAGGTGAAAGGCATTGCAATCGCGTTGCCCAGGCATATGTCTGCAATCTCACCCGCCGGCCCGGGGTTCATCCTGCCGTCAATCGCCTCAAGGAGCATCGGGTAGTATATCGAGAGGTAGAAATTGTTGGTTTCACACAGGAGGGCGGCCCTGAACCCCGGATAGGCGTTGAATGCCTCGGCGTTTACCAGTCTGGGGATTGGCATGTCCTTCAGTCCGTTGGCATCCGAGAACGAGGCAGTAAACTCATTGTACCTGGATATTGCCTCCATGGGATTCTGCAGTATGAGCGCCTCCCCTCCGTATCTCGATACAAAGCCGTCGTGCATCCTCATCATAAGCCTGCGCCTGGAGCTTATGTCTGAAATCACGCTCTGCGCCTCTTCAGGTGCTATGAGGCGCACTATGCTGTTTATCCTGCTCGAGGAGGCGTGCCTTATAAGAGTGCACTCCACCACATTCCCCTTCTCAAGAGCCCCGGCGTCTGTCATTTTGACATTGAACCCTTCCGCGTAGAGCAGGTCCTTGAGAACCACATTGTTCTTCGACCGTCCTGTGACGAGGAAGACCGATCTTCTCTGCTGCACCACGTCCCTGAATATGGGCAGGACCCTCTGGTTGAGCGACCGCCTGAATCTGGAGTAATACCATTCCGAGACTATCATTTCAACCGCCGGAATCACATACTGTGTGACAAGCCACTGGAGGAATTCCACCCGCCGTACACCCTCGTGATCGCCGCTGCCTGCTGCCGCCGGCTTCCTGTAGAGCCTGGAGAATATCTCCTCCGAATGCTTCCTCATCCCCGGAAAGCAGAAGCTCGCAGCCCTGTACATCTCCATCTCAGCGTCAAGGTAATTGTGTACTGACGCCAGTGAGCTTGTCCTGTTCATGAACTGGTTGTATGCCCCAAGCAGGTAGGGCTCGAAGGCTGCGTAATCCCTTATCACCAGGTCGCTGAGGAAATCATGCGACTCCCTTTCAGCTGCTTCAAGGTTCGCCTTCATCTTCCGCAGGGCGTCCTGCAGCTGCTCTGCCGAAAGAGCGCTTCCGGCAGCCTGGCTGCCTGTCAGGGAGGAGTGCATAGCCTGGCCCAGCGTCCCCTCCTTCAATCCAGCACCCTCCCCCGACAGAAGCGAGTCGACGGCCGACTTTACTTCAGAGGCTGTCAGCTCCTCGTTGTACTGGTAGTAGACGTAGAGGACGAATTCGGCATGAAGCAGTGGATCGGAGGCAATCCTTTCATCAAGAGTCATATTCCTGCCGCTCTGCATTGGTTTTCAACCCGGGGCTAACTCGGCGCCTCATGCTTTAACCTTTGCTGACTTCAGGCGGGAAAAAAATGTGTGTTAAATGGTTTGGCCAAAGTGTTTGGCAGCAGGCTTACTTCCTTCTGCGGATGACCAGAGCGGCACCTATTGCGGCTACTGCTGCAAGGGCACCGGCAACAGCACCGGCAGTTACGAATTCGGATATTCCGGATCCGCCGGATGCGCTCAGGCCGATTGTCGGGTCGTAGACAAGGCTGGTGTAGTTCGTGTTCCAGCCGGCTGGCGTGTTGAACACGAAGAGCAGGCTGTTGTAGTTGTAGTCGTCCTCTGTCATGCCGTGCTTGAACATAAGCAACGAGACACCGACAGCGGTTGTTGTGCCGTTGGCGTATGTCGCGTTTGCCTCTGATCCCCAGCTGACATAACCGAGCTTCAGGAAGTTCTGGCCCACGATTGAAACGTTGTCCTCATTCGCCTTTGCCATATTGTTCTGCGGGGTGGCTGTTACTGTGTTGTCTTTCGTGTTGCCGTTGCCATTGTCGTTTCCAACCTGTGTTCCCTGGTCTGACGGGCTCTGACCCTGATTGTCCTTTACAGTCTGATGCCCTATTACAGCCGCGCTGAGAGCAAGCCTGTCGGATGTGCTGTTTGCCCATGTCCAATGGTTGACAATAAAGTCGAATTTCACATGGGCGGTGTTGGCATTGATGTGGAATACAACCTCGACAGATGCCTGGCCTATTGAGTTTCCGGACCACTGGACAATGTCGCTCGACTTCGCACCGGACTGGTTCATGCCCAGAGGCATGACCTTGAGCTCGTTTGCAGTCAGGCTGAATGTTATGTTCATCATCCCGGTTGTGTTGTTGTACTGCACAGAAACCCCGCTGCTGTAGTTGAGCGGCCCGTTGTTGTCACCCATCTCGGGGAATGCCCTGTTCATCGGCAGTACCGCTACGGGGGCGTTTGTCGAGTTGATTTCATACACGCCGTTTATCCCGACGGTGAACCCGGTGGTGTTACCGCTTGCATTCCTTTCGAATATGTGGAGCACCGGCTTGTACCCCTGGAACCATATAGTGATCTGGCTGTTGTGTACTATAAGCTTGCCCGAATCGGACTGAACTGATACTGGCACGTCCTTCCCATGCTGTGACTGGCTGCTCTGCCCGTTGTCTGCAAGAGCCAACGATGTTGCGGACAGCATCACCAGTGCGGCAAGGGAAAGAGCTAATGTTCTCTGAAGTCCCTTCATTCTGCACCTCTGCTGCTCAAGCCCCCTGCTGCCCTTAAATAGATTATTTGACAGGCATCGAAGACCGGGCACGGAAGCATGCTGCCGCAGGCGGAGAGCGCATGGACCCACGGGACGGGTATTTAAACACTCCAGCTGTCCATGAGGGCGTCCGAAGCACCTTGCCTGTGCATGGATGCATGCCAAGCTTTAAAAACGGCCCTGTAATCCCATCTTCATTACACTGGTGATACATGATGGCAAATGACGCCCAGACCAGCACAGAAGACAAGAAAGACGATTCTATGATCAGCTCGGGCGACCTGATTCAGCTTGAAGTGGATGCATGGATAAAGGAGACTGGCAAGCTCTTCCAGACGACAAACAAAGAGAATGCTGAAAAGGAGGGAATCTATGACGAGAAGTTGGTCTATTCCCCAATCTACGAGATTGTGGGAAAGAACAGATTCTTTGCGGGCCTTGAAAAGTCCATCCTTGAAGCCAAGGTCGGGGAAGAGATGGAAGTCGACATAAAGCCCGAAGATGCGGCTGGACCGAGGGATCCGGGCCAGGTCAAGCTATATTCCGTCCGTGAGTTCGAAAGAATGGAAGTGGAGCCCAAGGTGGGTCTTGATGTCCGCCTCGGCGACAGGGTTGGAAGGATTACCCAGGTCACCGTAGGTAGGGTGAGGGTTGATTTCAACAACCCGCTTGCGGGCCATGTGCTCAAGTACAGATACAAGGTGCTGAGAAAGGTCGCCGAACCCCTGGAGAAGGTCAAGGCACTCATTGACATGTATTACGGCACCAATGCCGATTTTGACGTTTCCATAGACGGGAAGCAGACAAGGGTTGTCCTGCCGGACAGCGTAAAGCTAGACCAGAAATGGATTGCTGCAAAGCTGCGCGTTGTGGCAGACTCCTATGAAACAGCAGGCATGGAGCAGGTCGAGTTTGTCGAGCGCTACACAAAGACCGCGCCGGCCGCGAAAGAGGAGAAGGCTGAGGAGCCCAGGGAGCCGCCTGCCGAGGAGCAGCCCGCTGAAGGCAGCGCAGAAGAGAAAACGGAAGAGAAGTAAAGCCGTTTATCTACCTAAACCACTTATTCACTTTTGCATTGCACGGGCGTGTGGCCTAGTCAGGATATGGCACTTGCCTCCTAAGCAAGTGGTCGAGGGTTCGAATCCCTCCACGCCCGCCATCCTTTGGCGAAATGTCACATATCTGCCTTCGCACGTGGAGAAGTGGAGAAAGCGCCGCTGCGGCGGTTATGAAGCGATCGACTGGGATTCGTATCGAAATGGGATGCTGACGGTCAACGCACTCAGAGTCCTGAAGGCATCATGTAGACTGACCAATCCTAAGCCCCGGGGGGAATCAATCTTCTGCATTGCCTCTGCCTGAGTATATTTCATCAAGTGACAGGCCGCTTCTGGCGGAAAAATCAAGCCTGTTTGCATCATACCCATCGACGCAGTGCTCGTCCCTGTGCTTGATGAGAAGCCATGACTCCTTCCCCCGGATACCCCTGGTCCTCACTAGAGCGAATGAACCCTTCAGCTTGCTGCCGTAGAGCATGAACTTGACATTTCCCTCTGCAAGACTCTTCGCTGCCACCTCCAGGGCCTCTGACATGCCGGTAATCTCCCTCCTCACCCCCTTTGAAGGTTCGACCTCGGGCCAGTAGTATCCCTCATCCCAAATCATTACCGGTCCCCCGCTGATCACCCCCTCGAAATTCCTGTATTCAAGGTCATGGTCGTCCGTCGGCATTGCGAGCCTCTTCAGCTTGTTGTCCAGCGTCGGTCCCTTCGGAATTGACCACGACGGCATAACATCACCGATCTCAAGACGGAAGTCATAGTGGAGGGAGGTGGCCTTGTGTTTGTGGACAACGAAGGCGAGCCCCTGTCCTGCCATCCTGCTTTCAGCACTCCTGACCCTGCACGCAGGCCAATGGGCGGGATGGTTAAAAGCACTTTCCCGGGGCATCCGGCAATACCCTGTGCACGCATTTCAGGACAGCCAATGCGGCGACTCAACCATGTGGAGGTGGAAATGACCGCCAGGCTCAGCTGCCTGACAGCTCTGCCACTATTGCCCTTACGCCCGATTCCACGTCTGTTGATGCTGTAAAGCCGATGGTCTTCTGCGTTTTCGAGGTGTCCGCGAGAGTCCTGTAGATGTAGTTGCTGATGGGATTCTTGATATAGCTCCCTTCAAGCTCCTTCCCTGTCACCCTGCCAATGACCCTGAGCATTTCATTGAGGGATGTCTCCTTCCCGGTGCCCACATTGTACACATCCGGGGGTATGCTCTTCTGGGCTGCCAGCAGGTTGGCCATTGCTATGTCATCCGCAAAAACAAGATCCCTGGTCTGCTTGCCGTCACCGTATATGACAGGTCGGCGGCCGCTGCCGTCAAGCTCAAGCGCGTCCCAGATGAACTGTGAGAGCATGTTTGCGATTGGCCCCTTCCTGCGCTCGCCAAGGCCGTAGACGCTGAAGTAGCGCAGGAAGACCACCGGCATCCCAGTAACCTCGGAGAAGGTCAGGCCCGCATCCTCCATTGCCTGCTTTGAGGAGGCATACATATTGGGAGCGACGAACAGCCCGCCCTCCCTTGATGGAAGTTCGGAATTGCCGTATATGCTCGATGTCGAGGCGGCGACAACCTTGCCCACGCCAAGTTCATGGGCGGCCTGGAAGACGGTGAGGCTCCCGTCCACATTGACATGAAATCCCTCCCTGGGGTCGGGGTAGAACATCGGGGAGGAGGAAGCTGCAGCCTCATGGAAGACGACATCACACCCCTTCATTGCCTTCTTCAGCCCGTCCGCATCGAGTATGTTGCACTGGAAGTGGTTGACACCTTCCTGTGGAATGTGCTTTATGTCTACTCCGTTGACCTCCCATCCCCTGGAAAGGAGGAGATGGCATATGCGTGCGCCTATCAGTCCCGAACTCCCTGTTACAAGTGCTTTCATCTGCAGTAACCAGCCTGCCTATTCAAACGACTCCCCTGTTATGCGCTCAAACATATCCACGTAGAGCTGACTCGTCTTCTCGACAAGTTCGCGGGGGAGTGGCGGTATCTCAGGTTCGGACTTGCCCTCGCGGCGCGCGCTCTCCAGCCGCTCGTGGTATCCCGTCTTCCTGTAGTGCTGCCTTACGAATTCCTTGCTCAGCTCGATAATATTCCCGTTCGAGTACGCCTCGGCATCCCACCACCTGTCCTCATCGGATGTGCCGAAGGTGTCGACGAGCAGGAGCGAGCGATCCTTGTCAAACGCGAACTCCTTCTTGCCGTCAACATGAATAAGCTCCCTCTCACCGACCTCAGACGCAATCCGCCTGTCTATCTTGAGCACTACCCTTCTCACCTGTTCCATCTCGTCATCTGTCATGCCTGAGATTTTCTTTGCCTCCCTGAAAGAAAGGTGCCTGTCTGTGGGCTCCAGCTTGGTGGTGACTTCGAAGAGCGGCTCATCAAGCTTCTCGCCGTATGTGACCCTGTGCCCGCTGCTGAACCCGATGTCCCCTGCCTTGAGCTCACCTGAATTCAGCCTGTCCATGAGGCTACCTGCGACGTAGTGACGCATCACGAATTCTAGCGGTATGAGGTAGTTCCTAGTATCGCTGTTCAGCCTGGAGTAGTCTGGAATGACGTCCACTCTCTGCACGCGCATCCTGTTTGATGAGACGAGCTCCTTGAAGTGCGTCCTGATGCCCATCTCCTTGGCAACCTGGAACCATGATGCGCTTTCCCTGCAGAGCGTGTCACCCTTGTGAGGTATCAGGTTTGGTATGATCTTGTCGAACACTGAAATCTGGTCGGTGAATAGAAACTCGAGAGTATCCCTGTCCACCTCGAACACTTCCTTCACCTTGCCCTTTCTAAGCAAATTCATCTAATCACCGGCTGAGGGATTCAGTCTGCTCCCGCTTCCATGAGAATAGAGGTTCATAACCGTTGCTGTCTCTGCTGTCGCCGGAAGCGGTTCACAACGGGTTCTGGAGGGTTGTGCTTCCCCTCCCTGATACGTTTGACAGGCCATTATACTGCCTTGAGCTTCCTGAGCTCGGACTTGAGCGTTTTCACTTCCTGCGGCGTCATGGGACGGAGAGGCTTCTTTACGAATCCGCCGTTTATTCCCCTGAGCTTCAGTGCCTCCTTTATAGGCTGTATCGGAGGCACCTTGAGAAGGCTCTTGATGGCTGTCATCCTTTCCTGAAGTTCCACTGCCTGCTTTATCTTTCCCTGTGTGAACAGCTTGTAGAGATTCACATAATTCTCAGGGAAGGCGCTTGCATATCCTGTGACTGTTCCGTCCATCCCTGAAATCAGCCCTGCAAGCGCATACTCGTCAGAGCCGCTGAAGACGACTGCGCCCTTGGGCTTGAAGTAGAGTATTT
This sequence comes from Thermoplasmata archaeon, assembly GCA_021806165.1. Lineage (GTDB taxonomy): Archaea > Thermoplasmatota > Thermoplasmata > Sysuiplasmatales > Sysuiplasmataceae > JAJZXY01. The sequence goes on along the minus strand of JAJZXY010000016.1, from coordinate 36,671 downwards.
CAAGCAGGTGCTTGAAATCGCCGCTGCTGTCCTTTATCCCGCTCACCGTCGGGACCTCCTCCATGATTCTTGCTATCGTCCTTGCTTTGAGCGAAAGCCCGGTAAAGGGCGGGATGTGGTAGATGTACAGCGGCATCTCGGTGAAGCTGCCTATCTCCCTGTAGTAGTCGATTACGGCTGCATCGTCAGGCTTGTAGTAGTATGGTGTAAGCGCTGCGATGGCATCAATGCCAATGTCGGCGGCGTGCAGGGCAAGCTCCCTGATATTCTCCATTGCCTCGTCCCCGACCTGGGTCATGACTGTTATCTTCCCCTTCGAGTGCTCAAGGCATATCTCGGCCACCCGCTTCCTCTGTGCGAGCGTCATGGAAACGCCTTCGCCCGTGCTGCCGCATGCGTAGATACCGTTCACGCCCGAATTGAGCTGGAAGTCCACGAGAGCTCCCATCGCCTCCTCATCCAGTCCCCCTTTCCTGTCAAACGGTGTCAGGATTGCCGTGAATATGCCTGCGAATTTCTTGGCCATGTTAACCGTGGCAAATTAATAACTGCCGATATAATTGGTTTTGTAATTATGCCGCCGCCTGCCCTGTACCGCCACCACGGGCAAACAAAACGTAGTAGTAGAGGACAGTCTGTAGGCTAACAGCGGATTCCACCGGCGGAAGGGTGAATTATTGAAGGTGAAGGTCCTGGTCTTTGCATCCTACAGGGAGATAGCTGGCGGCGATTTCATAGAAGTGCAGATGCCCGAGGCAGACGGGTGGACGGTGGCTGAGCTCCGCAGATGCATTTCAGACCAGTACCCAAGGCTGGCAGCCGGGATGGGCAGCGCACTTTTCGCAGTGGATGAGGTGATGGCACGTGACGGCTCGAGATTCGGGCCCGAGTCAAGCCTGGCCGCAATGCCTCCGGTGAGTGGTGGCTGATGCATATAGAACTGACTGACAGGAAGATAGGGTCGGAGGAAGCCCTTAGGATGCTCAGCACCGATGCGGCGGGAGCCGCTGTTACATTCTCAGGCATAGTAAGGCCGCTGGAGGGCGGGGCGTCAATTGAGAAGCTGCACTACGAGCATTATCCAGGAATGGCGGAGAAGATAATCAGGGGGATTGTGGAGGAAGCTGTGGCAGCCCACGGCCTCACTGATGCCGTTGTCATACACAGGATCGGCGATGTGCCCGCAGGTGAGGAAAGCGTCGTCGTCGCTGTCTCTGCGGGGCACAGGAGGGAGGCATTCGAGGGATGCTCGCAGATAATGGACAGGATAAAGAGCGAGGTACCCATCTGGAAGAAGGATATCGGGGAGAGGACTCAGTGGCAGTCAGAAAGAAAGTGAGGGCGGAAACCTCAATGGTCAACATAGGGCCGAAGAGGAGCGTGCGCAGGCGGGCTGTGGCAAGGGGCTCCATTTCGCTCTCGGCGCAGAGCATAAGGGCTATAGGCGAGCTCAGCGGCAGGAAGGGCGACGTGCTGGCAGTTGCGGAAATTGCCGCAATAAGCGCCGCGAAGCGGACGTCGGAGCTGATCCCGCTCTGCCACCAGATTCCGCTTGAATCTGTTGAGGCCCGATTTTCGCTGAAGGATGGATGCGTGGAATGCACGTGCACAGTGGAGGCAGAGTGGAAGACAGGAGTGGAGATGGAGGCACTTACAGCAGTGAGCGTCGGCCTGCTCACCGTCTGGGATATGGTCAAGCGCAGTGAGAAGGATGCCGCCGGCCAGTACCCGGGAACAAGCATAGTCAGCATCGGGGTTGTCAGGAAGGAGAAGGGTGGGTGAATGACCGTCCATGAGCACAGGGACACGTCCCCCCGGGCTGTTTCGTTCGGCATCATCACTGTGAGCGACAGCAGGGGAAGGGAAAGCGATTCATCCGGAGACCTGATTGATGAGCTTGTCAGGGGAGGCGGGCACAGCACAGTCTCCAGGTCGCTTGTAAAGGATGACCCGGAGGAAATTCTGGCGGCGCTCAGGAAGGCTATTGAGGGCGGGGCCGATGCCATAGTTCTTACAGGCGGGACTGGAATAACTTCCAGGGATGTTACCTATGAGACAATACATCCGCTGCTGGACAAGGAGATGAGCGGCTTTGGTGAACTCTTCAGACACCTGAGCTACCCGCAGATAGGAAGCGCATCCATAATGAGCAGGGCTTTCGCAGGCATCACAGGCGGGAGGGCGGTGTTCTGCCTGCCCGGATCGCCTGAAGCGGTCAGGCTTGCGCTTGAGCAGATCATACTCCCCGAGATAGGGCACATAGCGAGGGAGATGAGAAGATGAGCGGCTGGGATTACAGGACATTCGAGCAGGCGCTCGGCACGGTCCTGAGACATGCTGCACCGGTTGGCGGCCAGGAGACACTGGAGCTACCGGTGGCGGCCGGCAGGGTCCTCGCTGCAGACATCAAGGGCAGGATGGACATTCCCCCCTGGGACAGGTCCACCGTTGACGGCTTCGCGATAAGGAGCTCTGATACGGCGGACGGCAGGGAAACGGTTCTCCGCATAGCTGGCCAGGTGAAGGCAGGCGAATTCCACCGCGGAAGGGTGGCAAAGGGGGAGTGCGTCAGGATTGCCACAGGAGCGCCAATGCCGGAGGGGACGGACGCCTCCGTCATGCACGAGCGTGTCAGCGAACAGGGGGGATGCATCTCTTTTTCATTCAGGGTGGGCAGAAGGGATGAAGTATCCGGGAAGGGCGCCGACATACGGAGAGGCGCGCTGATTGCCAGACGCGGTGACGTTGTCGGCACTGGACTGATGGGTGCGCTGTCATCGCAGGGCATAACAAGGGTCAGGGTAAGGCGCAGGCCGGTTGTTGCGGTGATTCCCGGAGGGGATGAGATTGCAAGCCCGGGCACGAGGCTGAAGAGGGGCCAGATTTATGATGTCAATTCAACCACAATAGGCAGCGAGGTGAGGATGGCGGGAGGGGAGGCTGTAACCCTGGGAACAGTGACAGACGATCCCGGGAGGGTGAGGAAGGCGCTCCTCTCGGCAGCGCGCTATGATGCGGTTGTATTCTCAAGCGGCAGCTCGGCCGGTCAGAGGGACTTTGTCGCCGGGACGATAGCTGACGAGGGAAAACTGCTCTTCCACGGGATAAGGATGAGGCCCGGCCGGCCTACCATGTTCGGCGTCGTGCGCGGCAGGCCGGTGTTCGGGCTTGCGGGCCATCCTGTCTCGGCATTCCTCGGGGCGCATTACTTCCTCGCCCCCTGCATAAGGAAGATGGCCGGCCTTCCTCCGCCGGCGCCTGCAGCTGTCAGCGCGGCGTACATGGGCGAGGAGAAGGCTGACGAGCGCATGCTCCACATACTGCCTGTGAGCGCTGCAAACGGGAGGTGCAGACCTGTCTTCAAGGAATCGGGCGCGATAACGAGCATTTCCCGCGCCAACGGCCTTGTCATGCAGCCGGCCGGAAAGGCAATAGCCAGGGGAGAGACGGTTAACGTTGAGCTGCTTGGCGGATACCCTGCGCTCAGACCTCGATGAGCCTCAGTTCCTCCCCGATCGCGCACTTCACAGGACCCAGGTCCCTGAGCACCTTGTGTTTCGCCTTTCCAATTCCAAGCGGGAAGCAGAGGCGGTAGCTGGGGCATCCTATCACCGGGCAGCTCCTCTCGTCCGGAGTGATTATGGACCCCTCCAGAGCCTGCTTCCTCCTCACTGCCCGCCTGTGGGTGATTTCCTCCACCCTCACGATGCGGACGCCACCCTCGTGGATCACGCATTCATCATGGTGCTTCGGCCTTACCTCGGCCACCCTGTAATGCTGACCGGGCTCGAGGTTCAGGCATGCGATCTTCAGTTTGCACTCCCTGCACTCCGGCGCTCCGCCGTTGAACACAAACTGCATTCCCTCTCTTGCTATATGCTCCCCTATCAGTGTGATACCGGACACAGAAAACATCTCCTTTGTTGGTCATGGTGAATAATCGTGACATGCCATCGCTATCGCCGCCCGCATACATGAATTTGTCTTAGCCCGCGGGAGCTCATATCACTCCAGTCCTTCTTGCAAGCGCAAGGGCACTGCGCCTGGTAAGCGGCTTCCTGTCCAGCACGGTATACCTCTCCCTCATGTCCCTTGCCCTCAGCAGCGCCTCCACAATCTGCTCATCCGATGCGCCGAGTCCCCGGGCGGTTGTGGGGCAGCCGAGCTTCTTCAGCGCTGCGGCAATCGGCTTCCAGTCCCTCCCCTGCCTTGCGGTCATCAGTATTGCACCGACGCCGCACTGCTCCCCATGCATTGCATTGCCCGCCCGCAGCGAGTCCAGGGCATGTGAGAAGAGGTGCTCGGATCCGCTGGCAGGTCTCGAGGATCCTGCTACGCCCATTGCCAGGCCGGAGGCGATTATGGGCCTGACCGCCAGCCATGTCGATGTTTCGTCATATCTCCTTATCCGGCCCGCGTCCCTCATGATGGATTCGCCGGCGTATCTCGACAGCACGTAGGCGGTCGTGCTCATTCCCTCCCTCCCGGCCTCAGCCGCAATCTCCCAGTCCCTGAGGGCGGTAGAGTTGCTAAGCACATCTGCGCAGCCTGCGGCCAGCATCCTGTAAGGGGCGCGGGATATCACCTCGGTGTCTGCCAGGATCGCCATTGGCATCACGCCGTCAAGAGAACAGCTGACACCGTCCCTCTTGATTGAGGCAACCGGGGAGGATATGCCGTCGTGAGAGGCCGATGTGGGTATGCTCACGAACGATGCGCCGCATCTCCGCGCGGTCATCTTCGCCAGATCAATCTTGCTGCCGCCGCCTACGCCTATGACCATATCAGGGGAGAAGGAGGAAGCGGAAGCGAAAAGCTTGTCAAGATTGGCCTCGGTCGCGGCACCCGTGCGTTCCATCCTCACCTCAATGGATTTCCTCTCAAGCAGCCTCTTGACCCTGCGGCCCGCAATGGAGGAAGTCCGGCCGCCTGTCACCAGGAGCGCCTTCTCTCCAAGGCCGAGGGAGACGCAGATATCGCCTGCGCTGGACATCACGCCGTGCCCCGCCAGAACCTCCCTGGGGAAGACCATCGATTTTGCCTTTGTGAAATGTTCGGTTATCATATGCACCATATCCGATGCCTTACCGGGCCCTGCGGGGCCGCGGTTCACTGTAGATCGAAGGCGGACATAATCCTGTTCATCCTCGATGCAAGCTCGAAATCGAGATCGCTCAGGCCGCCCGCCTCATGGGTGGTAAGCTCTATCCTGACGGTCCGGTAGGAGTTGGACCAGTCAGGATGGTGGTCGAGCCTGGCCGCCTCGAACGCGGACCTTGCCATGAAAGCGATTGCATCCTCGAATGAGGCAAACTTCGCGGTGCGCACAAGCCTGCCGCCGGCAGCGCTCCAGCCGGGCAGCTTCCCGAGCCTCTCCGCCACCTCCTGATCACTCAATCTCTTAACGGGCGACATTTGACCACCGTACCATGATGGAAGGGCGCGTACTTTAGACTGAGCCAGCCCTGGGGCCCTGAATGGATTCAGCCGTAGAATTCCACCTTCTCCTTCCTGGAGTTGTTGCTCTTCTCCTGGGGTGCCTGCCTGATGACATCCACGTAAAGGACGGCGCTGCAGGGGATTATCCTTACGCTTCCGGGACCTTCCTTCCCGGCAATCCTGATGCTCAAAGATGTCTCTTCGCCAAACTGCTGATATCCCAGGAACTCCCCCTCTGTTTCAATGCCCTGGTCGCCAGCACCTGCGCTCCTTACCCTGTAGACAGATCCCTTGACAAGCGAATAGTTATCTTCGGTGCTCACTGCTCTCCCTCCGCCAGCTTCTGTATGTGGTCAACCGTCTTCCTGTAGGAGTCCATGGCCGCCTGCACATTGGACTCGGTGAAATTCCATGCCTTGCTCAGGTTGCCATACCTGATGCGGTACCCCTTCTTCTGCGTGCCCCCCCTGTCGACATACGCCTCCTCAAGAAGGTCGAGGCCTTTGAGCTTGTTGATGTGCCTGTAGACTGTCGCCTTGGTTGCGCCGAGGTCTGCCGCAATCTCCTCGATCAGCCACACCCTGTCCCCCTTTCTCAGGAAATAATCCCTGAATATCCTGAAAGGGATGCTGCTCTCGACATCGGCAGCCTCATTCCTCGGGGTATACCCGGGAGGCAGGTAACCGACCTGAGAAAGGAATATCGAGAGGACCTCATCGACGTTGGCAAGCGGTGTGAGAGGAGTGTTGGAAACGACAGTAATCTCGAATGCCATGCATGGTGGATGCATGTCTTAGATATAAAAATATAGCTTCGGGCTGAGAGCATGCCAGCCTTATATCAGGCGGTGCATCGGGTTTTGCATGAAGGCAGGCATTGCCGTAATCCCGGTGAGGTGCAGAAACCCGCCTGAGCTTGCGGATTTCTTCTCCCGGGCGCTGCAGCTCCCAGTCCTGAAGAGGGGTGAAGGGCATGCGGTCCTGGGATGCATTGGCGTTTCACTGGAATTCATTCCCGGGAAGGGTGGAGGACAGGATATCCAGTTCGAGGTCGACAGCATAGAGGAGGCCGTATCGCACCTCCGCTCCTCCGGAATTGAGCCGGAGGACATTGATATCGGGCTCAGGGAGGACGGCAGCATTGCACAGTCGGCAATAGGTGAGACATTCTGGGGAAGGTTTGCCAGGGTGCGCGACCCGGAGGGCAACCTGATTACAGTGACGGAGCACGACGTGGAATGGTTCCCGTTTATGCCCCGGTGGTTCAGGGAAGGCTGGGAAAATGTGTCTGACAAAGAGACGACAAACAACAGACACTGACAAGGCTTAATAACAAGAAACGCCATCTGGTGCAGCGGGATGCACATTGATGGCAATCAAGGGTAAGGGTGACGAGTGGATATACGTCTATGCGGTCAGGGCCGATTCAACTGGGAGGGTCAGGACCGTGAGCATCGTCAGGGACAGGACCTTCTGCGACTGTCCTGCTTTTGACAGACTTGCCACATGTGAACATGTAGAGCGCGCCTGGCAGATGCACTGCAGGGAGGAAAACAGGAACAAGCATCTCGGGCTGGAAACTCTTCCCACCAAGGAGTGAGTTCAGGGAATATTCTCCAGCAGGCGGCTGCCGTCCTTTGATGCGGTGAGCAGCTGCCCCTTCCCGATCTCCCTCCATTCATGCCCGGGACTCCTGACCTGTGAAATGAGCGTGCCCCCTCCCTCGAGTTCGCAGTAGTGGAGTGAGTGGTAGTAGCCCATTTCGCTGTAATCCCTGAAACCGTAGAGAGCATCGCCGTCCGTGGCGAGGATGACAAGGCCGGTAAAACCACTGGTCCTGGCCTCCCTGATTCCGCCCAGGAAGGCTTCCCTGAATCCATTTTCTGCTGCGCTGTCTGCAATAATCCTGAAGAGCAGCTCCGAATCGGTTATGTCGTCCGCGCCGCTGAAGTGTATAGTACCGTTGTGCGCAAGGGCGAGACGCCCCCTGGCGAACGGATGGGCATTCTCAGCCCTCACAGAACCGACCGAAGCATTCCTGAGATGCACAATGGATGTGCCACCCTTCCCCTCCAGCCTGTGGGCGGCAGCGAGGTAGCTCAGGTTGCCGAATGCGCTCCTGCCCTCCTTTACCAGCAGCCTTTCGTGCTCGCCGCTGTCGAGGTAGAGCCCCCAGCCGTCGATGTGCCCCCTGCCGTCAGGCGACCACTCCGAAACAGCATAGTTGGCGAATGCCTCGAATTCGCCGTGCGGAAGGTGCGCCGGGGAGATTGCACCCATCATTCTGCACATGCTTCTCACATGTGACGTTCTATTGATTCCTTAATCATGGATTTGGGTACTGCCCCGATGATTGTGTCGACATGCTCGCCGCCCTTGAAAATGAGGAGCGTCGGTATGCTCATGATCCCGTACTCGGCCGGGGTTATTGCATTTGCATCCACGTCCAGCTTGCCGAAGACCACCTTTCCGGACATCTCCTTGGCCAGCTGCTCCACTGAGGGTGCGATCATCCTGCAGGGCTGGCACCAACCTGCCCAGCAGTCCACAACGACCATTGGGTATTTCTTAATGGTTTCTTTGAAAGTGTGGTCATTCACTTCCATCGGTTTGTCTATAGTTAAGTTGCCTGCCATACTTCACGTCTCTTGTGCATTAGAAATTGGCTTTGTAGATAAACTTTGCCTGATACAGATCTGTCAGCTGAGTTCAAGTGCACCGTCACGTTTCCAACGGAAGGTGAGCCTCTTCCTTCCCGTGTCAAGCTTCTTGCCCATCACATACCCTGCAAGGAGGGGGAGTGAAACGCTTGCCTCGACATACGCGGTGGCGGTTGTGGCCTTCTTCTGTATCTTTCCCCAGGAACGCGCCTCCTCCAGTGTGCTGCCGCTAAGGCCGCCCCAGTGCGGGACGTCGGTGGTGAGCTGCAGGGCATAGCTGTGCCCCTTGATCTCGGTGTCAAAGGCATACCCGGCCATCACCTCTGCATCATTTATCCAGTTCTTAGGCGTGCCCCCGCCGATGTATATTACCCCCGTCTTCTTCGATTTGAGTATTATTTCAACAAGTTCGTAATTGTCCTTTATGGAGTCGAGTGCGAACGACTCCTTCCTCCCGAGCTCCCTGAAGTGCAGGAGGGTAAGGCCTATGCCGATTGAACTGTCATTGAGCGCCGGGCTGAAGACGGGTATGCCTCTCCTGTATGCGGTGTAGAGTATTGACTGTTCATCCTTCAGCCTGGATGAGAGCTCATGCATCACCTCCCTTGAGGAATATATCCCCGGTCCCATCTCCCCAACAACCTTCGCTATGTACCTGTCCGTCTCCTCGAATTTCAGCTCATCCACGTATGTGTCGTAGATGCGGTCGATGGACAGGTCGCGCAGGACGGCGTCATCGGCAAAAGGGCTCCCCACGTAATGCTTGAATCCTCTCGCCTGGTATAGGTCCTGGTAGAGGACAGCGCCGGTGGATACGAGGACGTCGACCAGCCCCCTGTCAATAAGGTCCCTGATCACCTTCCTGAGTCCGGCCGCAATGAGTGCTCCGGATAGACCGAGTATCACCGTGGGCCTGTCAGGATCGGCCAGCATGTTCTCGTAGACCTCGGCTGCCTTGCCAATGTTCCTTGCCTGTATGGATGCGGACCTGAAGGAATCCACCAGTCCGACTATGCTGCCGCTTTCTTCCAGGTCGATGCTCTTCACCGGCCTTGATAGAAGCGATTTCCTGGAAATTCGTCCGCTGACCATTCTATCGTCTGAGCAATGGTGAGGGAATAGATAAAGTAAATCCGGATTTGGGTCAGGCGGTGAACCCGACATGCTTAAGTCATGCTTGCATCTCATATCATGGAGATGAAGGGCGGCGCGGGAGGCAGCAGGAAGGCGGGCGGCAGCGGCAGGCTCAGGCGAACTGCCGACGCAAAACTGCCCACAAGGTTCGGCAATTTCAGAGCGATAGGCTACAGGGAGGGAAGGGACGGGGATGAGCACCTGGCAATCGTCAAGGGTGATGTGAGCGCTGCACGCGATGTCCTTGTCAGGGTCCACAGCGAGTGCGTCACCGGCGACGCGCTTGGCTCAAGGAGGTGCGACTGCGGCGAGCAGCTCAGGAAGGCGCTCAGGAGGATCGAGAAGGAGGGGAGGGGAATACTCCTCTACCTGAGACAGGAGGGAAGGGGAATAGGGCTGCTCAACAAGGTCGAGGCATACCATATGCAGGACCAGGGGCTGGATACGGTTGCGGCAAATGTAATACTTGGATTCGAGGCTGATGAGCGGAGCTATGGCGCTGCGGCACGCATACTCTCCGACCTTGGTGTCGAGTCTGTGATTCTGCTGACCAACAATCCGGACAAGGTTATGCAGCTCAGGGAGCTGGGAGTGGCGGTCTCTGGCAGAGAGCCCCTCAGGGTGAGGAGCAATCCAATGAATGCCGCCTACCTGAAGACAAAGGGCAGGAAGATGAACCACATACTGGAATGAACTGCTCAGAGCAGTGCGAGTATCTCCCTGTCATGCCCGTCAGGCTTTACTGGTGATATCACCTTCAGGAGCTTCCCGTCCTCGCCTATCACGAATGTGCTCCTCACAATGCCGATGCTCTTCCTCCCGTACATGTTCTTCTCGGCCAGAACTCCGTATGCCTCAGAGGCTGCAGATTCTGTGTCGGCGAGAAGAGGGAAATTTAGGCTGTACTTCGACTTGAATTTCCTGTGCGATTCTACATCGTCCCTGCTGACGCCGAGAACTACTGCATTCTTGCCGGTTATGGAATGATGGCTGTCCCTGAAGCCGCATGCCTCCGTGGTGCACCCCGGAGTGTCGTCCTTCGGGTAGAAGTAGAGGACAACCTTCTTTCCCCTGAATGAGCTTAAGCTGTATTCCCTGCCGTCATCCGCCTTCAGCCTGAAATCAGGCGCCTTGTCGCCTTCCTTTAACATATGAAAACCCTGCGTCCTGATAGGCATCGTGAAAATAAACTGTTCTCTTTTTCGGCCTTCCCGACCTGCGGGGCAGAATTTGTTTAAATAGCCCCCCACGGTTGTTTCGGGCAGTTGAAATGGTACTGCTCACATCCGGGGGCTTTGAGGATATCTGGAGGAGGCACAGGGCCGAGCTAGAGGGGAGAATAGGCGGGAGGATTGCCGACTCTGCCATAGAGACCAGCTCCTATTCCACAAACGCAGGTAATTTCGAGATTGCACCGGTGGCTGTGATAACGCCCGAGGGCGATGGTGATGTGTCGGAGGTTGTGCGCTTCTGCAGAAAGTACGGCATGCCCCTGACAGCAAGGGGTTCCGGGAGCAGTGTTACCGACGCTGCCCTGGGCAGGGGTATTGTCCTGGACTTCAGCAGGAAGATGAGCGGCATACTCGCGCTGGATGTCACAAACGGCCTGGTCAGGGCAGGGGCGGGAATTACGCTGGAGTCCCTCAACAGCGAGCTGAAGAAGTATGGCAAGATGGTCCCACTCTTCCCGGTCAAGGGGTGGCGCTGTACCCTGGGCGGATGCATTGGGACAGATGCCGGGGGATTCCTGTCGGCAGGCTTCGGCAGGATGCATGATCTCCTTCTGTCGCTGGAAGTAGTGGACGCCGACGGAAACAGGCTTGAACTGAAGAGGGATAAGAGCGCCTCCTACCCGGATCTGGAGATACTGAAGGCAAAGATAGGGCCGCTGACAAGGGTCGCGGGAGGCAGCTTCAGGGGAAGCTTCGGCTACAGGCTCTCCGCCTTTGAGGGGGAGGGGGTGGATCTCGTGGACCTTATGGCAGGGTCAGAGGGGACGCTGTCTGTGTTCACATCCGCAACAGTGAGGATAGTTGACAGAATTGACGGCTGCAGTTGCACCCTGGCCGCATGCCGTTCGGCGAGGGAGGCGTTCGACCTTGCCAGAGGTGCCGGGGCGGGAGCCCTCTGCGCCGAGTACCTTGACCCCGCAGCCCTCGCAACCTTCCAGAGGGAGGCAGGTCAGGGAGGGCGCATTCCCAGGGGCAGGCACGGACTGCTGCTGATATGGAAGAAGGGGGAGGAGGCGACAGCCGCTCTGGACGGAGTGGAAGCAACCGATCTCGGAACGGATCCGGAAGCGGTCATGGAGAAGCTGATGAATGCACTCCACAGGCTGCAGCGGCCGGGGCAGGCAGGAAGGTATGTCGTTGCAGCGGAGGGGCTGGAGGTCAGTCCTGAAAGGCTGCCTGGTGCGCTGACTGCAATCGAGGAGATATCCAGGAGGTATGCGCTAAAATGCCTGATCTTCGGTCACGCGTCGGAGGGTATTCTGTATGCCAGGCCGCTGCTCAATCTCAGGAAGGAGGATGACAGGCACAAGCTCTCCTCATTCATGAAGGAACTCTCAGCGGCTGTCAGGGCGGAAGGGGGGAGAATGGCATCGGAGAACGGAATAGGCCTCCAGCTTCTCCCCTACCTGCAGGATGCCATGGACGAGCAGGCTGTAACAGCCTTCTCCATGATAAAGAACAGTTTCGACCCTGCACATATACTCGGAGGGCCCAGGCCGACGGAGGAGGTGCAGGAACAGACATACAGGTTCGGGCCGGAGCATGAAAGGAAGCAGTTCAGGCCCCTGCTCAACTGGAACACGCAGGATGTGCCGAGCAGGTTCGACGAGAGGCCCCTGTCCATGATTGAGGAGGTGGACGCATGTCACGGCTGCGGCGAGTGCCGCACCCTTTCCTTCATTGAGACGCAGTGCCCTGTTTACAAGACAATGGGAAGTGAGTTGACATCACCCAGGGGGATGAACAACCTTGTGAGGCAGCTAAGCAACCTCGGCGGAGTTCCGACCATCGCACTTTACAGCGAGGACTACACCCGCTCGATATACGACTACTGCATCGAATGCAAGATGTGCGCCGCCGAGTGTCCGAGCCATGTCAACACCCCGAAGATAATGATGGAGGCAAGGGCGCAGCATGTGAAGCGGATAGGCGCCTCCAACATAGGGAGGGCTTCGAGATTCTTCTCGGACTATGAGCTCTACACAATGGTGGCGTCCAGCGTTGCAAGGCTCTCCAACAGGCTCATTGGCTCGACGAATGCACGCTCTGCACTGGAACATTCGCTGGGCATAGACAGGAGGAGGCGCATCCCCGAGTTCGACCTCGAGCCCTTTTCGGAATGGTTTCAGCAGCATGTGTCAAGGCCCGGCGGAAGGGGGGAGGTTGCCTACTTCTCTGACATCTATGCAAACTATTTTGATTCAAGGATAGGACGCGCGGTAGTCGGCCTGCTCGAGGCGGGCGGCTACTCGGTCCAGTTTCCAAGGCAGCGATTCACAGGGCAGCCGCTGATACACATGGGAATGCTGAAGGAGGCATCCAAGTACATACTGGAGAACATAAGCTACCTCTACCCGTATGCGGCCAGGGGCATTCCAGTCATATGCTCGTCCCCGTCTGCTGTCATCTCCTTCAGGTATGACTACCCGAGCGTCGTGGATGATGAAAGGAGCAGGGCTCTTGCCAGGACGTCGGTTGACGTCCATGAATTCCTGCACAGAATGCTGGCGGGCCCGGGGGAGGAGCTGAAATTCGGGCCGGTGGCTGAGAAGATTGCCTACCATCCGTCCTGCCACTCCAGGGCGCTTGGAACGGATGCAGAGGTGATGGAGCTGCTGCGCATGATCCCCGGTGCGGAGGTGGAGGAACTGCAGGCAGGATGCTGCGGCGCCGGAGGAAGCTACTGCTTTGCAAAGGAGACTTTCAACCTGTCGATGGAGATAGGAAGGAATGTGTTTGCTGAAGCGGAGAGAGCCATGGGTCGCGGCGCGCTGCTTGTAACAGACGGCGAGGAGTGCGCGCTGCAGATTGAGCAGGCCACAGGCAGAATGCCTGAACTCACACTGCTGCTTCTGGCGAGGGCGTCAGGCATGAAGCTTGAGAAGGCGACTGCCGCCAGGAAGGGTTTCTGAATTCAGGGCCTGAGAACACCCCTTTTCCGGAGCACGCGAAGCACATCACCGAACTGCTCCTCCGTGGTCCTCTCCCTGTATTGCTTAACCGCCCGGAAGAGGTCTCCGTCCCTTCCACGGTAGTCGCCTTCCAGCATCATGATGGTTGTTGCGATATTGAGCCATTCCAGCTCGCGGGCGAAGAACCAAAGCGCCTCCTCGCTCCTTTCCAGCTTACCAGAAGGCGTTTCGGTGAGAAGGGAGCTTGTCTTTGCAAGATCCACCGAGTAGGGTCCCCTGAAATAGGTGGAGAATGAATAGTCGAATCCCTGCTCCCCGATGTATTGGAGGAGGTAGGCGACCTTCTGGAGTCTCATCCTGAGGCCGAAGTTCTCCTCCCTCTTCAGTTCCGAAGGTTTTATGCCCAGCGTGTTGAGAAGGGCAAGGAGCTTTTCATTTCCCATATGGACGGCCGATGGGAGATGGCCTTAATCTACGCTTCGCATTGCGGCAAAGTTTCATGACCTGAGCGCACTTCATGAATCACGGGATGAGCGGAAAGGCGGTGTTCCTTGACAGGGACAACACGATAATCATTGACTGCCCGTACTGCCGAAGGAGAGAGGATGTGAAGCTCGTGGATGGGGCAGCTGAGGCCATCCGCCTCCTGAACAGGGAGGGCATTCCGGTCATTGTCCTGACTAACCAGTCGGGGATTGGAAGGGGATACTTCACACTCAGGGAGATGGAGGAGGTCAATGACGAGATGGCGAAGCAGCTTGCGGCCGGCGGGGCGCATATAGACGCACTTTACTACTGCCCGCACACACCCGATGACATGTGTTCATGCAGGAAGCCGATGCCCGGTCTGATTGACATGGCAAGGAGGGATTTCGGCAGCTCGGGTGAGTTTGTAATAGGGGACAGGGACGACATAGACGGTGAGCTTGCGAGGAGGGCGGGACTGGAATATGCAATCGTCGGCGAAAGGGGAATACTTGCCATAGTCTCCGACTACCTGTCGGAATCTGGGAAGTGAAGGTGTCGGAGGTGGCAGTTTATTAAGTTCAACGCAAATGCCGAGTTGTGCTGTTCAGCGTAATCATCACCGTCAGGAACGAGGCGGACAACATTGCCGACCTGCTTGACAGCCTGGTCAGGCAGGAGGTTGACAAGGAGATTATAGTTGTCGACTCGGACAGCACTGACAGTACTGCGGAAATCGTCTCATCGTATGCGGAGAAGTACAGCTACGTACACCTATTCGTCAGGGGAAGCAAGAGGGGAGAGGGGAGGAACATAGGCATATCGAAGGCAGCCGGGGACGTGCTTGTCTTCATTGACGGAGACTGCATTGCAGACTTCAACTGGCTGAAGGAGATTGGGAGGAGCATGGCCACGCACGATGTGGTCGCAGGCAGGACTGTCTACATAGAACAGGGGCCGTACATAGGGCTGGAAAGGGTTGAACTCTACAGGAAGGGGATGGATGTCACCTACCCGTCATGCAACCTCGCATACAGGCGCAGGGTTGTTGACAGCATAGGGCTCTTTGACAGATGGTTCATCACGGCCGAAGACATAGACCTCAACATAAGGGCGGTGGACGGGCAGTTCGGCATCATCTACAACGACGATGCAATTGTCTACCACAAGACGAGGGAGAACCTCTATTCCTTCTCAAAGCAGGCATTCTGGAACGGCGCTGGCAGGAAGCAGCTCACCCTGAAGTACGGGAGGCTCTGGTCCAGCTACAGACCCCTTGAGCTCTTCAGGCGTAAGATGACATTCTACGCCCTGGTTCGCGTGCTGATGGCGCTCCTCGGATACGTCGGGTACAAGCTGTTCGGCGACAGGAGCATGAGTGGGTGAGGCAGCCCTTTCAGACGTTGTATATCCTGTGATATGGCCTGCCAGAGAGCATGTCCGAGCCCCCTTCCTTCGCCCCGCTGAAATCCCTGGACTTGATGAACTTCTCGAATGAATCCCTGTCCTTCCATTCCGAGTAAATGAGGTAGCTGCCCGGTTTGTCAACCCTCCTGTAGAGGAAGGCCGAAACGAACCCCTCCTTCTGCCTGATAGCCTCAACGACCGCGCCGAAGTACTTCTCAAAATCCCCCTCCTTTCCAGGGACAACGTCGTAGTAGAGTCCAACAGTAAGCATACTTTCGCCGGTCCACCCAACGCGCCACTCCTATTTTAGGAATGATGCGCTGCGCACAGGTGCAGGGGAGGACGGATTCAGCGTGCGCGTATATTCCCGTCCAGCATCCTCTCAACTTCGCGGATGAAGTCAGAATCCCAGACTTCATCGCTTCCCTTGAGCGACTGTACAATGACAGAAAGCAGTTTGCTCCTCTGAGAGAGCAGGCCCTTCTCGACAACCTCCCTCTGCACAGCATTCAGAGGCGCCCTCCTTACTATCTCCGCCAGCTGCTCCCTGACCATGTCATCCGTGTAGAGGTACAGTTTCCTGAGAAGTTCCTCCCGCCTGGCGTCATTTCTCAGCGAGATATATTTTGCAAACTCGCTGTTGAGCAGACTCCGAGCCGATTCGGCCAGCCCGCTTCTCGTTTCGTTGAGCCTGTCAAGCCGCCTGGAAATGTCCTCCATTGTGACAAGCCTGGGGCCGTCCCTGGAGGCAACAACCGCCCGGGGCACGGAAACATCTACAATCAGCTCCGCAGAACTGCCTTCCAGCTCCAGCGGCGACAAGAGGGGAATGTCCGACTTCACCGCCGTGAATATCGAGGGGAAGCGGGCCCAGTCGGCGCTGCTGAACGGGACGCTTGTCCCGCCTACCTCCCGCGCAAGCAGACTGCCCTTCCCGGCCGTCCTGTCGCTCACGGCCACTTCATACCCCCTCCCTGCCAGTATCCTGGCGAGCTTGGTTCCCATCTGGCCCGCGCCAATGACAAGCACGGGGCCCCTGCCACCGCACTCCTCGAATGCATCCACAGCTTCGCGGGAGACGCTCCTCCTCACCCTTCCTATTCCGGTTGATGACCTTACGAACCTGCCCACTTCGATAGCCTTGCTGAAAAGCTCATCCACAGCAGGGCCGCTCATTGAATGCTCCTTGGAGGAGGCCCATGCCTCCCTCACCTGCCCCAGTATCTCATCCTCACCTGTGACCATCGAATTCAGTCCTGCGGCCACCTCGAAAAGGTGCCTGACCGTTTCATCTCCGTGCACTATCCTGAAATGTGCGAGCTTTCCGCGAAGGAAGTTGTCCAAATCGCCTATGATCTCGAAAGTCCCGGGGTGGAAGTAAATCTCGAACCTGTTGCAGGTGTGGAGAACCACTGCCTCCCTTATACCGCCCTGAGATGAGAGGAAGCCGTATATGCTGCCTGCCTCAACCTGGCCGAGCGAGTCGAAGAAAGATTCGCCCATGTCAGAAAAGTTCGCAGTCAGCAGGAAGACGTCGGACCGGTTCAGGTTGCCACCCTGCTCCCCAATTCAGGGGAAGCCGATTTATACTTTTAGCCCACGCCCCCTCCCTGCCATGGAGGCGGCAGCCTCGGCCATCGTCCTGAAGTGGCGCCTGACATCCGCCTTCCTGTGCGCGAAGCTGATGAAAATGAGCTCCTGCTGCGAAGGTGGAAGATATATTCCCTCCTCGAGCATTGCCTTGAACAGCCTGAAGAACGGTTCCCCCCCGACCGCCATCGCGCTGCCTCCGTTTCTTACCGGGTCTCCCGTGAAAAAGATGGAGAGCATGCCTGTGGAGCTGTTTACAGTCAGTCCGGTCTTCGCGAGTTCCAAGGCCGCGATGCGGCTGCACTCCTCCAGCCTGGTGTAGTCGGAGGAGGAGAGTATACGAAGTGTCTCCAGCCCTGCTGCCACCGAGACGGGATGTGCTGCATAAGTCCCTGCCTGCTGGAAGCTGCCGGCGGGCCTGACATGCTTCATCATATCCCGTCTTCCGCCAAAGGCGGCGAGAGGCAGGCCGCCTCCAACAATCTTTCCGAAGGTGAGAAGGTCCGGCATGACTCCCATGGCCTCCGAATACGCGCCGAAGCCGGTCCTGAAGCCGGTGATGACCTCGTCGGCAATCATGACGGTCCCGCTCTTCTCTGTTGCATCCCGTACTGCCTGCAGGTAGCCGTCCTCCGGAAGGACAAGACCGCAGTTGCCCATGGCGGGTTCAAGTATGAATGCGGCGTACTCCCCCTTCTTCAGCTCGCGCTCCGCCTGAGCGACCGAGTTGAACTCCACCTCCCTGGCCGCAGCTGGGTCGAGAGCGAGGCTGTTGGTGCCGTGGTATCCGCCCCTCAGCTTGAGAATCTTCCTCCTGCCGGTGTGCAGCATGGCAAGGCGGAGGGCGTGCATCGTGGCCTCGGACCCGCTTGGGACAAGACGCAGCTGCTCCACAGACCTGCAGCTCCCTGAAATGATTTCACCTAGCTCTACCTCTCCAGCCGCCGGAGCGCCGAACATGATGCCTTCCTCCATGACCCGACTGACAGCGCGAACAACGCGTGGATGTGAATGTCCGAGTATCAGAGGGCCGTAGGCGAGGAGATAGTCTGTGTAAACGCGACCGTCGGCGTCGCGTATGCTGCTGCCCGTCCCTCCCGACATGTACAGCGGATATGGAGCGTAGTACCTGACGGGGCTGTTGACACCGCCGGGGAATATCTTCTCAGCCCTCCTGTAGAGGCGCCTGCTTGTTCCGGCCCTTCCCTTCATGCAGCCATGCAAGGTGCTGCACCGATAAAAGGATCGCAAACCGCCCCCGAGCGCCCCGTTATGGAAGCGAATGGATATGTTTGAATAAGTGAAGCATTTAAATCCGCATTGAAACGGGAGAGCGGTGAGGCTGATGTCTGAAGTGGCAGGCGGTTCATTTGTACAGTTCCAGGTGCTGAGTCTTGACCACGCGTGGGAAGGCGTGGAAACGTCTGCTGCTGTGTCCGGAATTGAAGATTTCGCCTCACACCTGAACAGCGCCGGCGTTGTGACACACACCTACCTGCTGAGCGGCCTCAAGGCGTCGGCGGACCTGCTTCTCTGGAAGGTTGCGGGGAGCGCCGAAGCGCTGCAGGAGCACCACCTCGCGCTGAAGCGCACCCTGTTCGGGAGGCATCTCAGGGAGGTGGCTGCCTACACTGGTGTCACGAAACCCTCCACCTACACGAAGACTGAGAACGAGTATGAATTCCTTACAGCCCCGGGGAAGAGGAGGAGATACCTTTCATTCTACCCTTTCACAAAGACCACCGAGTGGTATCTTCTGGACTTTGAGAAGAGGAGGAAAATCATGGGAGACCATATTGCCATAGGAAGGAAGTTCCCGGAGGTCTCGCAGACGCTCCTCTACTCGTTCGGTGCAGACGACCAGGAGTTTGTTGTTGCATACGAGATGGACGACCTGAAATACTATATAGACTGTGTTATGGCATTGAGGGAGAGCGAGAGCAGGCTCTACACCAGGGTGGACACGCCCGTCTACACCGGCGTGAGAAAAGGTCCCTCCGACCTCACATTGCTGTTTGGTGGTACAAACGAATGAAAGGCTCCTGAAGGCCTGCAGGCTTGAACGCACAGATGTGCGCCCTGTATGGTTCATGAGACAGGCAGGCAGGTACATGGAAGGATACAGGGAGATCAGGAAGGACCATGGAATGCTTGAGATGTGCAAATCCCCTGAAATCTCGTCTGCTGTGGCTGCAATGCCCGTGGAGAAGTTCGGTGTCGACGCCGCCATACTCTTCTCAGACATCACTATACCTCTGACAGCCATGGGCGTCAGGCTCAGGATAGAGGAAGGGGCGGGCCCGGTGATTGCCCATCCGGTAAGGGTAATGGGGGATGTAGATGAAATCGCCCCGCTGGATATTGCGGAAGTCTCGTTCACAGCCGAGTCGGTGAAGAGGACAAGGGAGCTGCTCAGCGACGCAGTCCCGGTCATAGGTTTTTCGGGCGCCCCGTTCACACTGGCCAGCTACCTCATCGAGGGGGGCGGCTCCAGGAACTATACCGCTGTCAAGTCGATGATGTACGGGAAGCAGGAGGTATGGAGGAAGCTCATGGAGAAGCTCACCGCTGCTGTTGTCGACTACCTCAGGATGCAGGTAGGGGCAGGATGCAGGGTGGTGCAGCTGTTCGACAGCTGGGCCGGATGCCTTTCCGCCCGTGACTACAGCGAATTCGTCCTTCCGTACACCTCCGCCATCGCGGGGAGCATGGCTTCGGAGAATGTGGAGGTTATTAGCTTCCTCACAGGCAACAGCTCACTCCTGCCGCTAATGCGGTGCAGGGGGGTTACAGCCGTCTCTGCTGACTGGAGGATCCGGATCGATGAGGCGTGGGATGCTGTGGGCCATGATATTGCAATACAGGGCAACCTTGATCCTGCTGTCATGCTTGCTTCGAA
Source organism: Thermoplasmata archaeon (assembly GCA_021806165.1). Classification (GTDB taxonomy): domain Archaea; phylum Thermoplasmatota; class Thermoplasmata; order Sysuiplasmatales; family Sysuiplasmataceae; genus JAJZXY01. The sequence continues at coordinate 16,934 of JAJZXY010000016.1, read as the reverse complement.
AGATTACATGCTTTCAAGGGCAGGGGAAATACTTGATCGTACAAGGGGGAGGAACGGTCACATATTCAATCTCGGGCATGGAATACTCAAGGAGACGCCGGAAGCGAATGTGAAGGCACTCGTTGATTACGTGCACAGCAGGGGTGTTGATGAATGAAGGGAGTGCTTCTCACCGCATACGGTTCCCCCTCGGGACCTGATGACGTTGAACGCTATTACACAAGAATACTGGGGGGGAGAAAGCCTCCCTCCCCGCTTCTCGAAGAGCTGATGGGGAGGTACGCAGCAATAGGGGGTGTTTCCCCCCTGGAGGAGATTACAATGAGGCAGGCTGCGGGACTGAAACGGGCACTGGAAGCAAGGGGAAACGCCACCGAGGTCAGGGTCGGCATGAAATATTCACCGCCGTTCATAGAGGATGCCGTTGCATCCATGATATCTGACGGGTTCAGCAGGATTCTGGTCCTACCTCTGACCCCGTTCAACTCATCTGTGAGCGCTGACAGCTACCTGAAGATTGCAAGGAAGGCTGCATCCGGTGCCGGAGCGGCGGTTGAAATGCCCTCCCCCTGGCATCTCAACAGCAATTTCGTGCGCTGCTGGGAGGAGATACTGGAGGAGTCGCTTACAGGAGGGGAGAAGGTCATATTCACTGCCCACAGCATACCGGGAAAATACATCGAGGCAGGAGAGCCGTACAGGGAACAGATTGCTGAACTGGCAGATTGCCTTGCTGGGAGAATGGGCATCGCAGACAGCGAGCTTGCATTCCAGAGCGCCGGAAGGACTGGTGAGGGTTGGATAGGCCCGCCGCTCGAGGAAAGGCTTGCCGCAATCGACGCCGGGGAAACGAAGAACATTCTCATAGCCCCGATAGGATTCGTATCAGAGCACCTGGAAGTCCTTTACGATGTGGACATCGAGGCGGTGAGAATTGCATCCGGGCGGGGCATCAGCCTGAGGAGAACGGCCCTTCCCAACGATCGGGAGGCTTTCATAAGCGCCCTTGCGGATGCATGCGCCCTGCGGGACTGAGGCCGGGCGCACCATTCACAGACTGGAAAGGCGGGAGGCGGCAGAGTCGGCGGCCATGGAGGCGTCTGCAATGCAGGAGGAGAGTCCCACACCGCCGTATGCCGCCCCAGTGAGGTAGAGACCGGGAGGTGTGAGCTTCCTTATGCCTGCCACAAGCTCCCTGTGCCCCGGCCTGTATTGCGGCAGGGCCCTGTCCCACCTGGTGACCAGGCTGGACTCGGGCTTTCCCCCTGTCCCTACGATGGCGTTCAGTTCGCCATGCAGCCAGGAGGCAAGCGCCTCGTCATCCAGGAGGCTCCACCCTGTGCTGTCAGGTGTTCCTGCAAAACACCTTACAATGCTGTGACCGGGATACTCGGCATTGGACCATTTTGAGGAAAGCCAGCTGCAGCCCGTCATCATCAGACCCTCGCATTCGGGCACCAGGAATCCACTCCCCTCCAGGCCGGGACTGAAGTCGCCATCGCGGTAGGAGAACACGACGTTTGCCACGGAGGTGTAGTGGATGGTGGAAAGCCGGGAGGACAGTTCCTCCATGGAGGAGAGCATGCGCGAAGCAGCAAAGGCAGGCACGGCTGCGATGACCGCATCGAAATACTCCTCACCCCTCCCGCTTCTGACAACCCACCCCCCGCTGCCCGGTTCCACTGAGCTGACAGTTTCGCCGGTGTGAATGTCAATGCCGCTGCATGCCTCAGCCAGCCTTTTCACTAGCTCGCCCGTCCCGTTCCTGAATGAAAAGAACGGAACTGACTGCCTTGGGCCGGTGACCTTCCTGGAGGAAAGGAGCACACTCCTGCTGCTGCGCACCTTCTCGAGCAGTGAAGGGGCGAGGGCTGCGGCGCTGAGATAGTCGGAACTGCATGACATCAGACCCCCCATAAGCGGATCTGCTATCCTCTTCCTGTATTCATCACCAAACCTTGAGCGGACAAGCTGGCCTACCGACACATCACCGCCCTCCGCAATCCTGCTGCGGGGCAGCAGCACCTCGGCTGCCACGCGAACCATGCCGGCGGGGGAGAGGATGCCTGAGCGCAGGAGCGGTAGTATCCCCCCGGCAGGATAGCCGCCAAACAGCCCCTGAGGAATTGGCCTCAGCCTCCCCCGCGACCAGAGGTAGGATTTGCTGCTCCTGGGTCTTACCACTTCATCCTCAAGGCCAAGATCCCTGACAAGTTCAGACACGATGCTGTTCCTGGCGACAATGCTGTCAGGACCTCCCTCGGCAACTGCCGGCCCGATCCTGTTGCTGAGGATCTTCCCGCCGAGCCGGCCGGATGCCTCGTACAATGCGATGCTCCCCCGGAATTTCCTGCCAAGCAGGTAAGCTGCAGCAAGGCCGGAAATGCCGCCGCCTATAACAGCAACCTTATGCGTCCGTACTCCCTCCTGAAACACTCCAGTCTAGTTTGATTCACTATTTACGCATTGCACAGCCCCTGCCTGTCCATGTTCGACATTATCAACGCTTAATAATGCGTCCTGCATAACAAAACAGGCAAGATGGCGAAGGTCAGTTAAATGTCATTTCCGGCAACAAGGATGAGAAGGCTGAGGAGGAGCGCAGGCATAAGGGATATGCTTGCCGAGACAAGGCTGCACACCTCGAGGATGGTATACCCCGTATTCGTTGACGGGAGGAGCAGGAGGAAGCGCGAAATAATGCTGATGCCGGGGCAGTTCACGTATCCCCTGGGCAGTCTCAGGAAACTTGCCGCTGAGCTTGAGGAGAAGGGCATACGCTCCGTCCTGCTGTTCGGTGTGCCCCGCACGAAAGATGCCAGCGGTTCGGGAGCATTCTCGTCGGACGGCGTTGTTCAGCGCGCAATCGGTGAGATCAGGGAAGGGAGCTCGCTGACGGTTGCGGCAGACCTGTGCCTGTGTGAATACACCTCCAACGGACAGTGCGGAATAATCAGAGGCGGAGATATCGACAACGATGCGACCCTTGGCACTTATGCGAAGATTGCAGTTTCGCAGGCGGAGGCGGGTGCGCACATCATCGCGCCGAGCGGCATGATGGACGGGCAGGTGGGAGCAATAAGGAAGGCGCTTGACGGGAGCGGCCACAGCGAAACTATGATTATGGCATATGCTTCCAAGAGCGCGTCCTCATTCTACGGCCCGTTCAGGGAGGCGGCAGAGAGCGCCCCGGCCGGAGGCGACAGGAAGGGATACCAGCTCAACTTCGCAAATGCGAGGGAATCAATGAGGGAGCTTCAGCTTGACGCCGAAGAGGGGGCGGACATACTCATGGTCAAGCCGGCGATGCCAAACCTGGACATAATATGCAGGGCCAGGGAGAGATTCGATCTCCCGCTCGCCGCGTACAGCGTAAGCGGGGAGTACAGCATGCTGAAGGCAGCCTCGAAGCTGGGCATGATCGACTACAGGTCTGCCGTAATCGAGGCTGCCACATCCATCTTCAGATCCGGAGCTGACATACTCATCACATACAGCGCCCCAGAACTGGCGGGTTGGATTGAATGACATTCAGGCTTGGAACCAGGGGCAGCGCCCTCGCCCTCGCGCAGGCAGAGGAGATAACGGGGGTGCTCAGGGATGCGGGGCTGGATGAGGAGATACGCCTGGTCACCGTCAGGACTTCAGGCGACAGAGGTGGGAAGGGGATGAGGCCTAAAGTGGGTTCTTTTGCCGCAGACATCAACATTCTTGTGCTGAATGGAGAGCTGGATGGCGGAATCCACAGCATGAAGGACCTGCCTGTCAACCTCCCTCAGGGACTTGAGCTGCCTGTCATACCAGCAAGGGGGAGAAGGGGCGACTGCCTGGTGTCGCGCGAATATTATACCCGCCTGCCCACCGGCTCCGGTGTGGGAAGCTCCAGCGCCAGGAGGATAGCGCAGCTTCTGAGGGAGAGGGGTGATCTGGAGCCGGTGATGCTCAGGGGAAATGTCACGACACGGCTTGGGAAGGTGGAGAAAGGCAAGCCTGAGGCGGCAGTCCTTGCACTGTGCGGGCTTGACAGGATAGGCTACCGCCCAAGCAGCGGCCTGCACCTCCACCCCCTTCCTGTGGAGAAGTTTGTCCCGGCTGCCTGCCAGGGGGCGCTCGCCCTTGTGACCGCCTCCGGGCGCCTCCCGGCAAAGGTGGCGGAAAGGGCGGACCACGGTGCAACCAGGAGGGAGGTGGAAATGGAAAGGGAGGTCCTTTCACAGCTTGGCGCAGGGTGTAACTCACCCCTGGGTGTGAGCGCACTTTCGCTTGGCAGAGGCGTGCACATCAGGATCCAGCTCCTCTCCCCTGACGGCAGCATCGAAAAGAAGGTTTCGGCTGTTGTGGCGGGGAAGGAGGGGATAGGTGGAGTGCTGCAGCCGTTCACAGACGAAGTCTCCAGGTCAATCATAGAAGGCAGGTGGACGGGAATGGAGGAAGGGCAGCCGGAGAGATGAAGAGAAAGATTGCGCTTATGCGTCCTGCAGGCAGGTCTGAAGAGGCGGCCAGGATATGCAGGGAGGCAGGTGTGGAGCCTGTAATTGCACCGGCGATAGAGATTTCAGGCATGGATGTCGACAGGAAAAGGCTGCACGGCGCTCTCAAGACGGCGGACTACTGTGTATTCATGAGTTCGACGGCGGTGGAAAGGGCCGTGGGCGAGGCGGGTGTCAGCACAGCTATGCTGACAAGGCAGGGCCTCCATGTGGTGGCCGTCGGAACGGGGACGATGAAGAGCCTCCTGTCGAATGGTGTGAGCCCTGACCTGCCCCGCAGACATTCATCCTGGGGGGTGGTGGAATGGGTTGGTGCCAGTGCGGCCAGCGGGGAGGTTGTTGCTGTGCTGCGCAGCGACAGCGGAAGCAGCGTTATCAGGAATGGATTGGAGGGAAAGGGGCTGACAGTAGAGGAGTTTCCCCTCTACCGCATCGGCCTTCCGGCTGATCGCTCTCATCTGCTGGCGGTTGTCGGGGAGATAATCGGTGGCACGCAGTACATACTGCCCTTCTCGAGCAGCATGATGGCCAGGAACTTCTTCATGGCAGCGTCCACCGCTGCCGGGGGCCTGGACCTGTCTGCTGCACTTTCGCGGTGTGAGCTGTGGGCCATCGGAGATGAAACTGCCGGTGAGGTGGGGGCGCACTACAGCGGCAGATGCAACATATCGACAAGGACAGATTATGAATCTATGCTCAGGGAAATACTCTCTGACAGCCGTCTAACGCAGGCGTGAATCACTTTTCAGGAGGCGTGAAATCGTTTCAGCACTTGCCATTGCTGAATCAGGGCCGGCGCCTTCCCGAACCGCTGCAAAAAGATTTTAATATCCCTCCCAATTCGGAGGGTAGGCTATGACGTTAGCCGTGAAACACCCCGCCGAGGGTTGATGACGTCTACTCTGAAAAAGGTGGTAGGTTGTCGAACCTCTGGGTTGAAACGGTTATACAGATTGCCGGAGTTCTCCTGCTTGCCCCTCTCGTTGAGGGGTTTATAGCCCGCATCAAGGCCAGGGTTGAATCAAGAAGGGGTCCGAGGATCCTCCAGCCCTATTACGACCTTGCGAAGTACCTGCGGAAGGAGACGGTGGTCAACAGCGACACGACAGCATTCTTCGACCTCGCGCCTTACATGGTTTTCAGCATCTACCTGCTCATTTCGTTCGTGATACCTGTCATACTCCCATATCCCAATGAGCTTAGCCCCGTTGTGGACTTCCTGGGCGGCGGACTGCTTTTCGTGCTTGCAGCCGTAATCCAGATAATCGCGGCCCTGGATGCAAGGAGCTCCTTCACCTCCCTCGGAGCGGCCCGCTCCGTTACATTTTCCGCATACGCCGAACCAACGCTGATCATGGTCTTCTTTGCCGTGGCGCTCATAAGCAGCAGCAACAACCCGTACATCACACACGACCTCATTGCTGCTTCGGCAGGCAACTACCTGACACTCCCCCACCTCCTTTCCAGCGTTGCATTCTTCATGCTCTTCCTGTTCGAGACAGGCAGGCTGCCGACAGAGAGTACGGGCATGATGGAATTCGGCATGATTGACGAGGCCCGCAACTACGAATACTCTGGAAGGCACCTCTTCCTGCTGAAGTACTCTTCGCTGATGAAACAGTATCTCCTCGGCTCCGTTCTGATCAATGTGTTCGTGTTTCCATGGTTCATGCAGGCGGGCCTGGCCGGCTCCCTGCTCGACATACCGATAATGCTGGGCAAGTGGCTTGTCGTGGCAGTGGTGATTGTCTATCTGGAGGAGACGCTTGCGAAGCTCAGGCTGTTCAAGATTCAGGACTACCTGACTCTCTCCTTTGCCCTTGCAGTGTTCTCGGTCATCACCTACTCCCTGGGGGGACTGCTCTGATAGACCAGGAGGTTGTAAACTTCCTGGCAATACTGATGCTCATATCTGCCCTCGCAGTCCAGATCAGTTCATACATCAGGCCGATGATAAACACGCTCATCACCCAATCGGTCCTGCTTGCTGCCATGGCAACATACCTTGGCATTGCGGAGCGCAATTATCTCCTGATTCTCCTTGCTGCGCTCATCGTTCTGCTCCGGGGTGTGCTCCTCACGTACGTGCTGGCGAAGAGGCTGCCGCAGGGCAGGAAGTTCATCAGGGAATACTCCACGGGCACGGGGACCGCACTCCTCTCAAGCGTCGTCGTCTTCATAGTCTCATTCATACTCTACAGGCTTGCGTTCTACCCTTCGGTGGGGCACCCCGACGGCGCAATTGCACTGGCGCTGATCACACAGGGAATGCTTCTGATCCTGACCAGGCGCAACAGCTTCGCGCACTTCATAGGATTCGTCGAGGAGGAGAATGGAATAGTCCTCATGAGCCTGAGCATAATAGCGCTCCCCCTTGTCATAGAGATAAACATACTGCTCGATGTGCTGGCGCTGGTGGTTGCGGGCGCGGTGCTGATACATGAGAAGATCGAGCATGTGCCTGTAAGGGAGCTGATGGGATGATGAACATCCTCCCGCCGGTCATACTGCTGGTGCCCGTCATATTCTCGCTTAGCTACTTTGCACGGAGGTTCAGGATACTGCACCTGCTATCCGCCTCGGTTACAGCGGCGGCTGCCCTGCTGCTCAATCTGACCTCTGTAAGCGAGTCCTCATTCTTCCTTGTCGATTCTCTCAACAGGCCCATTGTGCTCACGGTGGCCTCAATCTACCTGCTGTCGGTGGCGTTCGGACTGGGCTATCACAGCAGGCTTGGGGAATCAAGGAATCTGAGGTTCCATCTTTCACTGATGGATCTCTTCGCTGCCAGCATGCTCTTCTCGCTGATGGTCAACGACTTCGGCCTCCTCTGGATAGGTGTCGAGGCGACCACAGTTTCCAGCGCACTGCTGCTTGTAATCGAGAGGGAGCCGCTTGATGTGGAGGCGGCATGGAGGTATGTGGTGATAGTCTCAGCGGGGCTGACCATAGGTCTCATCTCAGTCATCATGATATATTTCGTCTACGGGACGCTCTCAATATCGGTCCTCCTCTCGGCAAAGAGGGCTGTCTCCATTCCGCTGGAGATAGCTGCTGCAACCGCACTGGTGGGCTACGGCACCAAGATCGGCCTGGTACCGATGCACACCTGGCTCCCTGATGCGCACAGCAGGGCCCCCTCGGAGGTGAGCGCAATGTTCTCGGGAGTGCTTCTTCCCGTTGCAGTCTATGCCCTCTTCAGGGTCTACCAGGTGACATCCAGCGCGAGGATGGAATATCTCTACCTCTTCTTTGCTGTGATGACCGTTGCCATAGCTGCATTCATGCTTGTTTCACAGAGGGATCTGAAGCGCATGTTCGCCTATTCTACAATGGAGAACATGGGACTGATGGTCCTCGGCTTCATCGCGGGTGGTGTCGGATACGCGGGGGCAATAGTGCTGCTTGTCTCGCATGCATTCGGCAAGGCTGGAGCATTCTACTCATCTGGCAACGTGCTTGAAAGCTACCGCACAAGGAACATTGCAGACATACGCAACATGAGGGAGAACATGCCCCACACCTCCATATCCCTCCTGTTCTCCTCTCTCAGTGTCACGGGCTCTCCTCCATTTGGCACATTCATCGGTGAATTCCTGATACTCCTCTCACTCTACATGGCCGGCTTCTGGTACATATCTGCAATTGTGGCCGCCTGCCTCGCCATTGCATTTGCAAGCATCAACTACAAGGTGGCTGGAATGGTCTTCTCCACTTCGGGTGAAGGCGGTGGGGAGGTTGGCGCTTCCCAGCGCGCAGTGGCGATGACCGCATTCATACTGTCGGCCGCCGTGACGGTTGCGTTCTTTGCTGCAGGGGGTTTCCATCTTGGATGATTCACTTTCGGCAGTCTTCACGATTGAGGGTGAAATGCTCTGCGTGAAGGGGCATCAGTCCACCAGGCTGATCCCGTGCACCCTCCAGGAGGTCAGCGCGCACGAGAACAGCCTCTTCCTTACCGGAAAGGCCGATACGAGGGAGAGGCCTGATCTCTTCAGGTTCAACCTCGGGCCCGTGTCCGGCGGGCTCCTGGAGAGCGTGAGGATGGATGTATACACGGACGGGGAGAGAATGGCGCATATCAGCCCGGATGTGCTGTTCAAGAACAGGCAGCCTGCAATGAAGAGCTCGGAGGCGCCGGCCGCCCTCCTGAAGGCTGAACGGATAAACGGGGCATACTCTGCTGCTTTCTCCACTGCATTCTGCATGGCTGCGGAGGAGATAGGAGGGATTGAGCCGCCGCATGAAGTCAAGCTTGCCAGAATACTCATGACGGAGGTAGAGAGGATTGCGAACCACATACACGTCATAGCCAAGCTGACTGAGGGGGCATCCCAGAACGTTGCCGCCCAGCACCTCTTCGCACTGGAGGAGAGGACGAGGAGGATTGCATCGGAGCATTTCGGCCACCGCTACTTCTTCGGCGTCAACGGCATCGGGGCGCTTGAAAGGGGCCTGGATACGAGGTCGCTGGCACCAAAGGTTGAGGGTGTGGCTCATGAGTTTGCCTCGATTTGGGAGGATCTTACATCCTCGAGGCTCTTCCTGGACAGGCTCCAGACCACATGCCGTGCAGACTATGAATGGATGGTCGGGCCTGCCGTCAGGGCTGCCGATTTCAGGTATGACAGCAGGCTTTCCGGCTATCTGCCCTACAGTGACCTGAGCTTTGAGGTGGCCACTGATGACACCGGCGATGTGCTGTCAAGGGCGCTGGTCAGGCAGAAGGAGATTGAAATCTCCTCCATCCTGGTGGATGAGGTGTGCCACAGCATGAAGGGTGCTGCCAGGGGCAGCAGTGAGAAGGTCCGCGGAAGGGGTTGGGCCGTGAAGCGCGTGGAAACGCCGGGCGGGGACATGCTGATGCTTCTGGGCCTCGCCGACAGCATCGTGACTGATTTCGACATCCGTTCTGCATCGGCAGCAAACCTGCTGGCATTTGTCCAGTCGGCGACATCGGGCATTCTCACAGACTTTACCTTCGGCTGGGAGAGTTTCGGTTTCTGGATATCCGAGCTTGGGGGTTATTCATGAGAAACTGGGTCCTGCGCGGGGTGAAGAAGGGGAGGGTGACAACGCGCTTCCCATACGGGGAGCCTGAGTCCGTTTCCCCATGGTCGACAAGACCCGTCAGGACGGGTGAGGGGGATGTAACCTGCCCGGCGGATGCCATTGAAGACGGGGAGGTGAGGATGGACAGGTGCATTTCATGCGGAAGGTGCAGCGGCCCCTTCTCCCCCGAGGGGAAGATCGACATCTCGGTCATCGGAAGGGTGGAGAAGAGGTTCAGGAAATCTTTCACGGTCTTCGTCATCGACACAGGGTCATGCGGTGCATGCAACCTCGAGGTCAAGACACTGTCCAATCCCATATACGATGCGCACAGGCTTGGCATCAACTTCACCAGCACGCCGAGGCATGCGGACGCCCTGCTTGTTGTGGGAACGCTGGCAGAGGGGATGAAAGAGCCGCTTATGCGTGCGTATGAGGCAATGCCTGAACCCAAGCTGGTAATGGCTGCGGGCACCTGCGCAATATCGGGCGGAATTCTCGGTGAAGGCGTGAGCGGGCTGCTCAAGGCAGATGTGCTCATCCCGGGCTGCCCCCCTACACCGTTCACCATACTCGATGCGCTGGTTAAGGCAAAAGGGGGACCCTGATGATTGAGCTGCTCCTGCTCCTCTTCCTCCTTCCCGTGGCCGCCTCCGCATTTTCGAAGAAGACATCGTACGGCCTGAGCATCGCAGCCTCGCTGGTCACTGCGGCTGCTGCGTTCTGGTCGATAATGACGAACGGTGCAGGCGAGTCGCTTACTGCCGCCGGATCCCTCTTCGGGCTTGACACTCTGTCGTGGTATTTCCTGCTGGTTGGAGCAGTCTCATGGCTTCTCACCTCCCTGTACTCAGTTGCCTATGACAATTACAGCAGGGCCGTTACAGCGGCATATCACATGGCGGTTCTCTCCATTGTTGTGGTAATACTGTCGCGCAGCTACCTCCCGTTCCTCATTGCGTGGGAGGGAATGTCCGTATCAGGCTACTTCCTGATAAGCTACAAGAAGGGGACAGGGCGCCTGCCTCCCTATGTCTTCCTTGTCTTCGGGGAGGTCAGCGCCTTGCTCATACTGCTCATGTTCACATACTTCTACGCAGCCACCGGGAAGCCTGATTTCACCGCAGCGGCATACAGCCAGGTTGCCGTTTTTGCAGGGCTCGTCGGCTTCCTGGTAAAGCTCGGCATAACACCGTTCCAGATGACGGAGTGGCTGCCTATTGCACACGGCGGCGCACCTGTCAACGGCTCCGTCCTCTTCAGCGCAACCATGACCATGGCTTCGATATACTCCATACTCCGCATACTCACCTTCGTCCAGGTCGCCACCCTGACTGGAGGACTGCTGATGGCGATTGGCGTGTTCTCCCTCCTCTTCGCTGCGATCTATGCCGCTTCCTCTGAACATGTCAAGATGCTTCCAGCCTACAGCACAATTGAAAACAGCGGCGCAATGCTGATTCTGACTGGTGCATCAGTCGTCAGCATGAACTCAGGGGATTCGCTGCTTGCAAACTTCGCTCTTGCTGGTGTGATGGTGTATGTTTTCGCCCACACCGTCTCGAAGACGGGTCTCTTCCTTTTTGCCGGCGTGATTGAGCGTTCCAGCGGAACTCTGGACCTCAACAGGATTGGAGGCACATCCTCAGGCCTGTTTTCTGCCGGCGGGCTGCTCAATGCGCTTTCACTTTCAGGGATGCTTCCATTCGGCGGCGGACTGGGCGAATGGATGATGCTGGAAACACTGTTTGTGATGGTGACTTTCAGCTCACCCTCAATCTCTGTCCTTTCAACCTTCACAGGCGCCATGGCTGCGCTGGGGGCAGGCATCACCCTGGTTGCCATGACAAAGTTCTACGGGTATGGCGGGCGTGTGAGGAGGAGTGCTGCGACTCCTGCGAGGACGATGACAGGCCCCATCCTCGCTGCCGGTGCCATCTCTCTGCTGATTGGTCTTGCTGGAATTGCGGTTATAGGTTCCGCAGGCGGGGTGACCGAAGCCATAACTGGAAGCAGCCCGGCCGGCCTGCTCACCGGTCTCCTTGTCGTGCCGCAGGGATTCCTGATTTCCTCACCGGGACCAGCGGGTACGTTCGGGGTAGTTTCACCGCTGTTCGTTGCCGCCCTCCTGCTGATATTCCTGCTGCTCAGCTATGCGCTGTTCGGGAGGAAGAGGGTGAGGGTTGTTCCCGTGTGGAACAACGGAGTTGCAAGGGAGCAGGAACCTGTGTCGTTTGCATATGCAAACGCACTGAGGCTCACACTCAGACACGTATACCCCTCTGGCAGGGATGCGGCGGATGGAGGCCCCGCACCCTCATTCGACATATTCTGGGAATGGCTCATTGGAGTGTCAGGGCGGTTTGGGAAGGCTTCGCGCGCTTTCGCGCTTGCATTCATGAACAGCGATCTCAGCAGGTACATGCTCTATCTGCTGATTGCATTTCTCGCCGTCCTCGTATATGTCATAGTATGACCAGGCGCAGCACAGCAAGCATTACGCATGCGGCCTGACCGATTTCGGCACTGTGATATACGATACAGCCTTTCGCTTATCCTCGATTATCATGCCGAAGATGAAGGTTGCCGATTTCCTGATAGAGACGCTGGCTGCATCAGGTGTGAAAAGAATATACGGCATTGTTGGAGACTCACTCAACGGCCTGGCCGACGCGATCCACTCGAGGTCCGACAGGATAGAATGGTTCGGGGTCAGGCATGAGGAGGAGGCGGCCTTTGCGGCAGGCGCGGAGGCCCAGTCAACCGGCAGGCTGGCAGTTTGCGCAGGAAGCTGCGGCCCGGGAAACCTGCACCTCATCAACGGTCTTTACGACTGCTACAGGAGCAGGGTTCCCGTGCTCGCGATAGCCTCCCACATTCCCAGCAGGGAGATTGGTACCAGGTATTTCCAGGAGACGCACCCGGCGCAGCTCTTCAGCGAATGCTCGGAATACTGTGAGCTCGTGTCGCGTCCGGAGCAGATTGCAAGGGTCCTGGAGATTGCCATCCACACCTCCGTCAGCAGACGCTGTGTTTCTGTGGTGATTCTCCCGGGAGACATTTCCCTGCTTGATATGGAAGGTGCAGCCTCTGCTGCACCCGCCGGTGAGCAGAAATCCTCCCTGATCCCGCCGCAGGAAGAGCTGAGAAGGGCCGCGGACATACTGAATGCCGCATCCAAGGTGACCATCCTGGGCGGTGCAGGGTGCGAAGGTGCGCACGATGAGCTGATGGAAATCGCAGGGATGCTGAAATCACCCGTGGTGCATGCGCTCAGGGGAAAGGAGTTCATTGAATACGACAACCCCTATGATGTGGGAATGACAGGTTTCCTTGGTTTTTCCTCAGGCTACCATGCGATGATGGATGCCGATGCACTGCTGATGCTTGGCACCGATTTCCCGTACAGGCAGTTCTATCCAGGGCATGCCAAAACAATACAGGTGGACATCAGGGGAGAGCAGATTGGCAGGAGGACGAATGTGGATGTCGGTCTCAGGGGAGATGTCAGGAGCACGCTGAGGGCACTCAGGCAGTATCTCAAGGCGAAGGAGGACGCGGACGGACACCTCAAGAACTCGCTGGAGCATTACGCCAGGACCAGGGCAGACCTTGACGCTCTTGCGCAACCGGGCAGGGGGCAGGTTCCCGTGCATCCGCAGTATGTTGCAAGGGTTATTGACAGGCTGGCAGCGGATGACGCAATATTCACATGTGACGTGGGTACGCCGACACTTTGGGCTGCCAGGTACCTGACAATGAACGGCAGGAGGAAGCTGCTTGGCTCCTTCTCCCACGGCTCAATGGCTGGAGCGCTACCCCAGGCAATCGGGGCACAGGCTGCATTTCCAGGAAGGCAGGTTATTGCGCTCTCGGGAGACGGGGGGCTTTCAATGCTCCTGGGCGAGCTTCTCACACTCGGGCAGCACAACCTGCCTGTTAAGGTAATTGTGTTCAAGAACGGCGCTCTGGATTTTGTTGAGCTCGAGATGAAGAGCGCCGGAATCATACCGTACGGGACGGACCTTGTCAATCCTGACTTCGGAAAGGTCGCAGGCGCGGCGGGTCTCTTCGGCCTGAGCGTTGAGAAAGGTGAGGATGTGGAGGACATGGTCGCCAGGGCTTTACGGCATGAGGGCCCTGCACTTGTCGATGTCCCTGTAAACAGACATGAACTCATTGTACCCCCCGGAATACACTATGAGGAGCTGAAGGGCTTCACGCTGTACATGGCAAAGGCGGTCCTCAGCGGGAAGGGAAATGAGGTTGTAGACCTGGCCAGGACCGCCCTGTTCAGGTGAGGAGTCCAGCAGGGGGAAGCCAGGCCGACATACTGAGTCTGGAAGCTGTGAACCGGTATCATTTGACTCCCTCCTGAGGTATTATACGCGCCTGGAGATTCGGGCACATGGGCAGGAAGATAACAGCGAACATGTACATGACGCCTGACGGCTTTGGAGACTTCCCTGAATATCCCGGTTCAGATGTTGTGTCCGATACACCCGACGAGGCATTCAATGAAATGCGGGTCGGGAGTACGGTGAAGTGGATACTGTGATATTCGGTCGGAGGTCATATGAAGGTCACCTGAGCGTGCATTCAGAAGAGGCAAGGAAGAACTCTGATCCCAAGTTCCTCTTTGACTACTCCTGATGGCTTGACAGATGCAAGAAGGTGGTGCTTTCAAACACTCTGAAGGCGGAGGACTGGGAAAATACGCGTTTAATGAAAGGGGATCCAAGGGAGATAATGTCACAACTGAGAAGTGAACCCGGGAAGGACATCATCATTGAAGGTGGTCCATCCCTGGACCGGGATAGCATCCGCCTCGGAATTCCGGATGATTACTTCATTCTCGTCTTTCCAGTAATGCTCTGCCGTGGCCCGCAATACCGGGGAACAATGCCTGTTCAGCAGACACTTAGACTTCTGTCTGTGAAAAGTCTGGAGTATGGAGAGATGATACTGCATTACGAGACGGTGAGGGGAACCAAATCATGATTTGGTTGTTATCCCGGGAGTAGTCTGTTCAGTCACCAGCACTGCTGGCATTTGCAGTCACAGATTGCTGGACTCACTTCTTGAGCTTCCTCAGAGACGGATCTCCGATAAATTCAAGCCATATACCATCCGGATCGGCCACGTAAACGAGCCATTCGTGCTCCTCATCCACCCGGCCAACCGTTTTCCCACCTGCTTTTTCGGCCTTCTTTGCCCATGCGTCTGCGTCCTCCACCCTGAATCCAAGATGATCAAGCTCTGAGCCCTTGCGGTATGGCTTGTGGAATTTGCTTTTCGGGGGATAGTGGTTGAGCTCCAGCGTCTGGGACTGATGTGGAATACGCAGGTGAACCCACTCGCCGCCATGCTCCATTTTGCCCCTCCTGACAACCTTGAACCCGAGCTTTCCGTAAAACCCGAGTGAGCGCGCCAGGTCAGTCACTTCAATGCCGGCGTACAGGAATCTTATCTTGTCGGTTGCCATGGCAAGTAAATGTTCCTGCTTGGCTTAAACGTTTTATGCACATCACCGACAATATCTCAGGGGAACGTTAAACAGGTGGAAAGTCAAATACCGAATAGTTCCGAGGCGTTCTGGAAGAATATCCGGTGGAGTTCCTCCGGCCTGAACTCAAGATTGACTATCGCCTCAACCGCTTCCGCTGGTTTGTCCAGGGGATAGTCGCTGCCAAACAGCAGTCGGTCTATACCCACCTTCCTCAACAGCCAGCGAAACTGTTCGGCGAACGGGCTTCCTGAAAAAAGCGGTCCCGTAGCGGATATGTCAACCCATACATTCCTCTTCCACCATTGATACTTTGCCAGTATGCCGTAGACCATGAGATCAAGAAAATGAGCACCGTGAGCATGTGCCAGAATTATCCTGGCATCAGGAACGTTCATGGCGAGCATGACGAACTTCCAGGCCTGATATGCATCAAATGGGGAGTACGCATCAAAGAGCACGGGGAGTCCATTCTCAGCAGCTCTGCGGACGATCTTCTCGACTTCGGGGTCGGCAACGTCAAAACCCTGAGTGTTCGGATGCAGCTTGATGCACTTTGCTCCCAGACCGGCAACCCTGTCTATCTCTCCCTCTGCTTCATTCCCGTCGGAGGGATGTACCGAGCAAACAGGATAGAAGACACCGCCTTCCTTCTTGCAGAGTTCCAGAACAGAGTCGTTTTGCTCCCTGGTGCGTGCCATATCACCCTTTGGCGCCATGACAAGGGCTCAGACAGCCCGGATGTCTATGCCATTGGCGTCCCGCGGATAGTCCGCGGCACCGCGAGGAGAATCCCCCATTATCGGGTCCGGCCCGAGCATCGGGTGGAAATGGATGTCAATCACTGGGCCTTCATACTTGTGCGGGGGCCGGACACCTGGGCCCCCTTTGCTTTCTGGTTCTGTTGTCAGGATACTGCCTCAGGCTCAGGTGTGGATGCATCCGCCCCCTATTTACTTTTCACAGACATGTATGCTGAGAATGACGGCAGGACACCCATTCAAGGCAACTTGGGGCAGAATTGAAGCTGCATGCGGCAATCGGGTGCATGCCTGCCGATGCCGACATGGAAAGGCAGACAGGACGCTGTGTCTGAGTCCGGGGATGAAGCGTGCCGTGCTGTCCCCTGAGGAGGCGTACGGAACCAAACCCGGAGTGAGCCGTCAAAGGCATCAATGGTTTCTCGCACCCGTCCGGAATATAGCGGTGTCCCACTCCGACCAGGGATGGTTGAGGGTCCCCTGCGCGTGGTGCAGTCTGTAGAGGAACTTCAGGTATTTTGAAAGAACGTGCTTCCTTGGCAGCTGGTCAGCGCCGAATTTCGCCTCCCACCAGCTTATGAGTTCCCTTGCACTCTTGGAAGTGTTGCATTCCCTGCACGATAGCACCAGGTTGTGCTCATGATTTGCCATCGTCTCCCCGATTACCTTCCTGGGGATAATGTGTTCAAATGTGAGTTCCCCTTCCTCTGAGCCGCAATAGATGCATTTGCGATCAAGCTTCAGTGCCTTCTTGGAATCGTTCAGGTAATCGGACATATTCTTTCGCCCACTCTTCAAATCGTTGTACTGTGACACAATCAGGCCAAAGTGGCTGTTGAGCGCACTCCTAGTCTCAGCATGTTCCCCTCTGGACTCAATTATTGAGCGGGCGATGACGGTCGCATACTGGAAATAAATCCAGTCCTTCACCGTTTCGATGCGGTTGTAGGGCTTCTTTCCTTCCATGTAATCTAAAAGCCATCATGTACTATTTTTTTCTATGACTGCAGGTGCAACGTACAGCGATTTGCATGCTGAATTCAGCACATGCTTCGCGGCTGCATGAAAACCGGCCAGGCGGTAATTGCGATGTCCTGCCTGCGTTCACGCATTACCCCGCGGGCC
>JAJZXY010000015.1 GCA_021806165.1 Thermoplasmata archaeon | reverse complement strand
ACTGAAGTACAGAGGCAGAAACGGTGTGTGAATTGTTCCCAAAACTGACGCAAGGATGATGAAATACTGGAGCGATGAGCCGTTTCAGAGACACCCGCTGATGTGGGTTCAAATCCCACAACCCCCATCCTTTTCCAGAATGGTATATGCCTGCTGATGGAGGTCGGCAATACTCAGGCAATTGGCTGTTTCCAAATCCTTTAATTTCCAGCAGCCCCATCTCATCCCGGTTGATTTGACCAGGATAGGAATTACACTGGGAGATCCGGCAGGCATTGGTTACGAGATAACAGCAAGGGCGCTTGCATCAGGTGCGTTCAAGCGTGAGGATATTGTACTCTTCGGCAGCAGGCGTCACTATCTTTCTGCAGCTGAAAGGTGCGTTGCAGGGCTCAATGCCGATGTATTCACATTCCGCGACATACCCTCAGGCGACGTGGAACCTGGAAGGCCGGGGATAGAATCCGGCAGGGTCGCAGTGAGGAGCATTGAGCAGGCGGTCTCCGCAGCGCTCCATGGCGAAATTTCAGGAATCTGCACTGCGCCTATCAGCAAGGAGGCGATCCTGAAGGCAGGGTCCAGGCACATTGACCACACGACCATGCTTGAGGCGCTAACGGGCTCGCATGATGTCACCACCCTCTTCGAGACTGGCAGATTGCGCACAATCTTCCTTACGAAACACCTGCCTCTGAGGGAGGCGATCAACATGGTGACCAGGGAGAATATCCGCAGGCATATTGTCCTTGCAGATGAAGCGCTGAAACATTTGGGGGAAGGCAGGAGGAGGATTGCTGTTGCCGCACTCAACCCGCATGCAGGTGAAAACGGCATACTCGGCAGGGAGGAGATTGACGAGATAGCCCCGGCGGTTTCAGACGCAAGAGCGGAGTTCAGTGTTGAAGGCCCAGTCCCGGCCGACTCAGTCTACCACATGGCCGCTGAAGGCATATTCGACATAGTCGTCTCACTCTATCACGATCAGGGACATATAGCCGCCAAGACGCTTGATTTCAGGCACACGGTGAGCATGAATATCGGTCTCCCCTTCCTCAGGACTTCAGTAGACCACGGGACCGCGTTTGACATTGCAGGTAAGGGCATTGCAGACCATTCCAGCATGATGCATGCAATTCATGCCTGCTTCAGGTACTGCAAAACGTACGCCTCCTACAGGCGGTCCCTCGCAGAGAGCTGATTCTCTGCGAATATCAGGCATGCGACCCGGCAAGATGCTTCTTAAGCAGAACGGAAGCAGTCTACCGGCGGATGAAGAAGCTCATCGGCAGCGTCAGGCCCATTGCAGCTCTTGTCCTCCTTTCACCTTTCATAGCCGAGCTTCTTACAGGCTTCACCCCCGTACCATGCTTGTGCTGAACCCGGCAGTCTTTGCACTGCAACTTTTCTTTATAATCGGCCTCTATGGTTCCGGTGTCCTTCTTGTGCACGAAGCTGCAGTACGGTGTGGTAAGGCGTGGGAACGGTCATTCTGCCTGGCGGGGCATACGGGATCATGGAGGAGGGTGCGGGAGTGCACACATTCTTCGAGACTTCCGGCAGTCCAGCGGGCATAATTGGAAGTTACGGCCACCTCTTCGGGATAAACTGGGTTTGGGCAGCCGGGCTGACAGTATTCCACAGCATCTACAGCATCTCCCTTCCGATTCTTATGGCTGGACTCTTCTTCCCGCACCATATCTCGAAGTCATGGATGGACCGGGACTGACTGCTCCAATAATGACAGTCTATCTCTCCTTCGTCACATTCTTCTATTTTCCTGATAGTTAGCAAACCCGGGAGTCTGCAGCTCGCCATGTACACAGCTGCGTCCTTGCGCTTGTCTGGACAGCCCGCCGCCTGCCTCCTGATTTTCTGAAAGTGGGAACAGGGAGATAGAAGGGTAGGCCGCTTGTTGTAGCCGCAGGCTCGACCCTCTTCTTTTCAATGTGGATCGTGGTCGATGGAATAGCAACTGGCAACCTGAATCCGCCCGCCGCCAGTATTGCATTGCTGATGGCGGCGGACCGGCATCGTACCTTGTTGTGAGGTATGGCGCGGGCTCGGCAGCCAGTGAGCTGGTAAGGTGTGGATTTGCACCGGGCTGCTGTCCGTTATCTTCCTCTGGGACGTTCTTATGAAGTGCTTAGCCGTCCAGGGAATACAGGGTGTCACAGCGCTCTTCATCTACCTGCTTGCAAGAATGAGGGCAGGTGTCATACTGTGGGGTTCGGCAGGAAGTGGCGGGCCTCAGGCGGGCTGACATCCTCACCATGAGTCAGATACTCAAAAAACCCCATAATGCATGCAGCCCCCCATGGCAACAAGGACATTTACTTTGAAAAAGTCATTCAGCCCCCCACTTGATTTTGTCTATGCATGGTGCACAGACTACAGGGATGACGACCACATCATCTCGGGTGACTCCTCAAGGCGGCGCATAGAGTCAGCATCAAGGGAGAAGTGTGCATGGATATTGCACGATTCCAAACGAAGGAGGAGTGCGGAGAGGGTCAGGATCGTTACCCTCATGCCGCCATCGAGTTGGCATCTCGACAGGTTCGGCGAGCGGTATGACATAACTGGTGACTACGCGCTCGCCTCGAAAGGCAAGGAGAAGACGGAGCTCAAGATGTCTTTCACGATGTACTAAAGGAATGCTGCCCCGGTGACCAAGACCGAATTCGTCTCGGATCTCGGCAGGGAACGGGATTGGTTCAAGGCAGCTCTCGAAGAGGACTACAGCAAGTAGATGAAGTGATACACCTACTCCTTCTTCGTTCTCCCGACGATGAAACCGAATGCGGCGAGTATGGTGCCGCCAACCCACATCACCTCACCGGCAACAACGAGAGGCGAATAGACTGCAAGTGTATCGGCTGGAACCGAAGATGTCCTGTCGTATGCAACTGCGGGAGCGCTCTGCATGAATGCCACTATGTTGTATGAACCTGTGAGGTTGGAATAGAGCCTGCCGGAGCTGCCAAGTGAATATGCGAATCCACCAGTCGTGATATTCCCTGTTTCTGACGGGATCACCGCGTACTGTCCGGCATTCGAGCTGTTCAGACCTGTAATGTACTGGGCCGGTACGAGGTAGACCGATGAGGAGTTGTTGGAGATATAGAGGATGCCATTTGAATTGCTCATGTTGATTGTGCCAGAAACAAACTCCCCGGGCAGAGTCTCTGAAAAAGTTGCATTAACCTCATACTCATGAGAATTGATAACATGCGCTATGGACAGAGCAAGAATCATTCCGGCGAGCAGTATTGCCACTCCAAGGAAGCCAAGCCTGTTGTTGGACAAGTCCCTCCGGAAGCCATGACTGCAGGTGGTACAATAATCTTTGCAGTTCTGCCTGGCAGGCATCGGTATTGGATGTATCAAGGGTTATCGGCGACGAGCTCACTATGATGGGATTCGAAGCAGTTGTGAAGTGGACGAAGCATGTTTCAGTCATGCCAAGGTACCACGCTGCCGTGAAAGGCGGATGCAGAAGAATGTCTGGATGGGACATGGGCGCATCAAGATTTGCAAGAGACAATGTACAGAATCTGAAAAACATACCTGTCTGGCTTTTCTCCACGATCCCGGCGCAGGCGCATATGCCTGCCACATGGACGAGGAAGACCACACCCGGGGTGTCCTCCAGGGTTTCGGCCAGGGGCCTACATGGCATTCACAGATTCAGGCTTCGGCACCGGATTTGCCGAAGTAAGGGAATGATCACGCGAAATCTGTCTCGATTTGGCAATCTTGCTCAGGGAAGCGCAAAGTGACCAGATTATCAGAGACCCGTGAGGAGATGCTCCCCGAACATATTTTCAGTCATCCGGGCAAGTGACGGCGCGCCATCCCACGAGCACAGTGACTTCTTCAGAATGCGTGATGCAATGTGATAGCTCTTTTTTCTGCCCTCGCCGCCAGTAGACACCAGTGCGCGCGCGAGCTCCCTGTCCGTCATACTGCAGAGCAGGTCCGCATGAACCACCCGCCCGTCGGAAGCGATGGAATTGCTCCTGCTCCACTGCCAGAGCGTGGTAGCATACAATTCTGCTCTACGGCCGTCGACTGATGCAGCCGATTTCGTCGCGCAAGAGTCCGGCGAGAGCAGGTTTGCAAGGAACCTGAGAGCGGCGGATATGTATGACTCCAGGCCCTTTCCGTCAATGCGGGGCTGCCCGAAGTTGCCACCATGTAAATCCGACACTCCGGATGAAGCATTCACCACGATGCCACCTGCGGAATAAAGCCCCAGACCCTTGCTCTCTGCCTCCGTTGCAACCTGCTCCATTGCCAGCTCAACAGGGGCGCATCCGCGCATCAGCTGCGAGATATGCGGCAGGATGCAGCCGGGAGATATTCCATACCTTGCAGCTAAGTCTGTGAGGAACGTCTCAGGGTAGAAGCAGACTGCACGAGTCCTGCCTTCAAGTGCATCCAGCATTGGACCAAGCTCATCAGGTGCACATGCCCTCTCAACAGCCAGAGAAGCAGTCACCGCTCCCGGTGTGATGTTGATCTCACCTTCCATTGTGTGAATGATGCTGTTCCAGAGAACCGCTTCAGCTCTTGAGGAAACGCCCGGAATCTCAAGCTGGGGGCTCAGCACGCCTCTCTTGATATGCATCGAGCAGTTGTATATGAATAGGCCCGCATCAAACAGTGCCGCAGGCACCAGTCCGCCATCGACCAGCATTCCCCTTTCAAACCATCCGAAGGGCCGAGGCCTGAACACCAGTTGTTTCATCCGTCCTCCCTTAATGGCATGGTCCAGATTTGCATGAGCAGCTGCCGTATTTCTCCATTTCATTCCGTGGAACTCGCTCACTTCGGCAACTACGCGCTTTTCCTTGTTATCCATCGCGCTGCTGAACATGTCTGCGCTGCATGCAGGGACAACAATCTGCCTCTGGGGCTTTGCGCACACGACATTGTGACTTGTCTGCGGCATGCCATCAGCGGTCGGGGCCATTGAACTCATGTGCAGGGTGTGGCGTCGTATGCCACTGTTCTGCTCGGGAGCAACAAGCCTGATGCACGGGGCGAATTGCCTTACCAGTTCTGCAACAAATTCCAGCGCTTCGACGGAGGGGGCGCCTTCCTCACCGGGCATCCATGTGCCGTTGGGCTTCGCACCAAGAAGCTGCAATTGCTGCTGCATCAATCCACCGGAAACGACAGTGTGCAGCCGTATAAAAATGGTATGGAATTTACCTATTTCGATAACATATAGTGTAAATATTCCATAACATATGTAATGTATGTAAATAGTTGAAGTCCCATCCAATGGACGGTGAATAAATGGAAGTGAGGAAGCTGCAGACCACGGCTGGCGGGACTTTCATGGTAACCGTGCCGAGGGACTGGGTTGAGAAGCTCGGTCTGAAGAAGGGTGACCATCTTTCAGTTGAACGTGAGGGGAACAATATCATACTCTCCTCCTCGGCGTCCGTTAGCCCGGAGAGGCGCCCACTCGAGATCAGCGGCTTCAGGGAAATGAAGATGCTCGATCTCTGTGTCACCGCTGCCTACATGGTGGGGCACGACGTAACCGAAGTGGTTTCGGGCAGGAAGATGGCACCGGAGCAGAAGAGGTGGACAAGGGAGGCTGTGGAACATCTTTTAGGCCTGGAGATTTCGGAGGAGTATTCTGACCAGATGATTCTCCAGAACTTTATCGACCCGATGAAGTTCGACGCATTCAGGATGTTTGAGCGCTTTTCTGCCGCCTCAATAGCAGTCCTGTCCGACTCAGTCAAGGCACTAGCGGACGCCGATCCGTCACTTGCACAGGATGCATTCGAGCGTGGTGGAGACAGCACTAAGAACTACAGGCTGCTCTACAGGCTGGCACTTCAGTGTTCAAACGACAAGAGGCTGAGGGTGCATATGAATCTCCCCAACGTCACCAGCGCGGTCGTTTTCCTCCAGTCTGTACGCGAGCTTGGCAGGGCAGCCTACTATTCAATGAGGATAGCGCAGCATGTCCTGGAACTCAAGAGGAGACCTGCATCCGCCCTCATAGACGCCATAGCCGAGATGGCAAGGATGGCCGCATCAATGCAGGAGCAGGCAGCTGCCGCACTTATGGGTAGAAATGTGGAAATAGCTTCAGCAGTCATCGACAGGCTTGACAGGGTGAGGAAGCTCAACGAAGGCGCCTACCTGCTGCTGTTCCGTGAGCGCGACGAGGAGTCATCCATGGCAATATCCCAGATTGTCAGGGACATCAGGAACATTGCCAGCCACGCTTCTGCCCTGGCAGAAGACGCGGCACTGTTTGCCTTCGCGTGAGCGCGACTGCAACACCTAGCGCCTCAGCTTGGGGTCAAGTATGTCCCTCAGCCCGTCGCCGAACAGGTTTATTCCAACAATGAATATGATCAGGAATAACCCGGGTATGACTATCGGCCACCATACACCGTTTACCAGCCAAGGTTCACCGAAAACCATGAGTTTTCCGAGCTCAGGCATGTAGGGGGCGCCTCTGACGATGCCAAGGAAGAAGAGGGTGGCGAAGACAAGCACTATCCTGCCCACGCCAAGCGACGCCTGCACGAATATCGGCGAGAGGACGTTGGGGATGACATGCACCCACACATTCCTGACCTTCGACGAGCCTGCAGAAGTTGCCGCTTCCATGTAGCTGAGGGACTTGAGACTCAGGCTTTCCCCCCTCGCCAGCCTGGCAAATGAGGGCCAGGAGACAAACATCAGGGCGTAAGCCATGTCTACGAACGTGGCACCAAGGAAGAATGTCACCGCGATTGCAAGCGGAATAAGCGGGACTGAGAGGAATATGTCTGTTATCCTCATCATCAGCTCATCGACCTTGCCTCCGAAATATCCGGAAACGGCGCCAAAGAGCAGTCCTATCCCGGCGCCGACAAGCACGATGAGGAGCGCATATCCCAGATCGTACTGCAGAGCGGCAAGCATGGATGGAAAAATTGGGATCCTGGAGGTTGTCGTCCCGAAATAGTACCACCACCCCTGGTTGAAAACGGGGGCTGTAGGGGGGGCAGAACTGATGCTCTGCCCGGGTAGAAACACCAGCATTGTGTGGTCGTTCCGAACGCCAAGGTACTGCGGGTATACTGCATCAAGAAGTCCCAGAATCAGGTAGACGACTGTGATTACCAGACCCGCGGTGGCAGCCCCGCTCTTAAGGAGATTTCTCATGAATGCGCCTGAATTCCTGGCAAAGACGTGCTGCCTTGCAACCTTCTTCTCCCGTGTAAGGTCGACATTCATATTCCAACACCTCAGTATCTTATCCTCGGGTCAAGCAGTGCGTAGACTACATCCACTACGAGGTTAGCCACTACCATTATGACGCCAAAGACAAGCGTCGTTCCGACAACTCCGTATATCTCATCAGTAATTGCGGCATTCACAGAGAGCAGCCCCATCCCGGGATAGCCGAATATGGTCTCAGTGACCACTACACCTCCGAGCAGATCCGCGATCAGCAGTGCAATCACCGTCACGGCTGGAATCATGGCGTTCTTCCTGATGTGCGTCCTTATTACCATTCTCTCCGGGACGCCCTTGGCCCTGGCCGTCTTGACATATTCCTTCGACGCGGAGTCCACCATACCTGACCTGATGAAACGAAGCAGGCCGGCCAGAAGAGCGTAGGTAAGTGTGATTATGGGCAGAACCATGTGTACGAATGCATTCTCAGCGAGCGCGAAATCACCGTGCAGCATAGCGTCAAAAAACACCATGTGAGTGGGTGAGGATGATAGCGCTCCCGATGTGGGGTTCAAGAGCCATGAGGGGAGGGGAGAGGGAAGGGCCGAATTTGATACCACCCCCCCAAGAGGGAACACTGAAATAGGAAGGTTAAGGACACCCTTCCCGAACGCTATCTGAAGCATGAGGCCAAGCCAGAATGTGGGTATGGCAAATCCTGTAATAGAGAAGACCCTGCTCGCATGGTCTGCCACGGATCCAGGCCTTGCACCAATATACGTGCCCAGAGGGATGGCTATTACAAGCGTCACGGCCATGGAGAATATGACAAGCTGTGCGGTATTGGGGAAATACTGCAGGATCGCACTGGAGACCGATCCGGAGTAGTAGCTTGTATTCATGTAGCCCAGGTTCCCGTGGAAAATGTCGTTGAGATAGTACAGGAACTGTATCGGGGCGGGATTGTTCAGCCCCAGCTGAATATAGGCATTGTGAAGCTGTTCGGTTATCGGCACAGTGCTCTGCGGATTTACATACTGCGATGCGAGTATGCTGTTCGGTATGGCACGCTCCAGCAGAAACATCAGCAGCGTCAGCCCGAAAAGTGTCGGGATCATTGCGAGCAGCCGTCTCAGTATAAAGAATTGGATGCGCAAGTTACCGAAGGGTAAATCCTCTACTCCTAGTTAACAATTATTCCAAAATATCGCACGGGTGCATTCCATTTTTCCCTGCCAAAGCGGTATTCGAATGTCTTGATGACATCAAAGACCTCCTGCCGCGAATCAGTTTGCAGCCGGCTATGTTCTCAATTCCCGTTCGTCAGTCTCTGGCGCTTGAAGGGACGATTCGTTCACCAAACTGCGCATTCCAATCACACTTTGTTTCATTTTCGATTCATGATGGACATTAATGTGCATGATTGAAGCTGAATTACACGAAGCTTTTTAACGGGTAGCTGTATACGCCTCGCCACCAAAGGCAGATTGTAATGACATCCAGCGGCAGCATTCCAACCCAGAGTAGTGCCCCAAAGCCCCGCGGCAACCGCACAAAGATTGTGATTGCTGTTATAGTGGTTGTGGTTATCCTCATAGTGGGATACGTGGCAATTGCGGTACTCCCGCATAAGACCACCACGACAAAGACCACGCAGCCATCAAGTTCGATCGCGGGTGGGGCTACTGTCCTGACAGGACAGCCGTATAACATAACGATAAACACGACGAGCTTCAGCTCGCTCGGCGTGTACTACGGCGACCTGGCCTCCAGTAGCCTGACGAATACAAATGCGACGAGTTACAGTGTCCAGCACACATACAGTATGCCTGGAACTGCCTACGTATACTATTCAGAGCGGTATACCAACGGCCAGTACTACAACTCTTCCAACCAGCTGCTTCCGGTGACAGTCTCTCCGGCGGCGGGCTTCATATCCACTAGCCAGTCTCTGGGTATAATCGACTACAACCTTTCGGCGTCCTCGACGCCACTTGTAGCCAACCAGACCATATTTGCACCGGGCTCAAATGTCAATGTGAGCTCAGGATATTACACGGAGCCCGTGAACCAGTCCTACAAGATAGTTTCACAGGAATTCACCGTGTTCATTTACAAGACAGAGGTTGCAACACACTCCATTGCACTCACATGGGACCAGACGCTCGGTGAGTACACGCCTGTTGCAAGTTCGACTGCATTCGACGTGTCGATGCAACAGAGCGGGCTGTATGAAGTTGTTCTCAACACAACAACGGCCCGGATAACCAACAGCTCCACGGGAGCATATTCCTCGAGTTCTGCAGTCAACACATCCACATTCATGGACGTGGCTGTTTACTCGAACGGCGCACTTGCGACTCACTCATCGTCAATATCCGGCCAGTTTGTAATAGATGAACTGGTTACAGGCGGTTACTCGACGCTCGACCCTGCAATCTCGTTCGACACGGTCAGTCTTGAGCCAATATACAACACAATGATGCCCCTCGTGGGCTTCAACGGCTCATCCGACTCCAACTTTGTGCCGATGCTTTCCACAAACCTTCCATCCACAACCAACGGTGAGATAAACACGAAGTCCTACAGCTACAACGTGACTTCCCCGTGGGGAGCTAACTACACCGTCAACGTGCAGCCTTACCAGAACTACACATTCTACATCAGCAACAACTCTGTCTGGCAGAACGGCCAGCCCGTGCGCGCCTGGGATGTACTCTATTCGTACGCCAGGGTCCTTCTCTTTGACGCAGGGAGCCCGCTTACCGGCGGATGGATGTTCGGCCCTGACATACTGCCACCCTCATACACCCGCACCAACACATTCTGGAACATCACCCAGAACATATCCGTCAACAATGCGACCAACTCAATAACATTCCACCTGCAGAAGCCGATGACTCCAATCAGTCTTTATGGTCTGCTCGCCTTCTACAGGGTAACCAGTGCCACATGGCTTGAGCAGAACGGCGCTGGCATAACATGGTCGCCTGCAGGCTTCAGCGCATACAAGAAGTTCGGCAGCGAGACAGGCTACAACACATATGTCCAGAACCACATATTCGCAGACGGCCCATACATGCTGAAATACACTGTTCCAGGAACTGAGGTTGTGCTCACAGCCAACCCGACATTCCACTCTCCAGGACCGTGGTTCCCCAAGCCTTCGATACAGCAGATCGTCATCAGGTATGTTTCACAGGCTTCGACCATATACCTGGACATGAAGTCTGGTGCTGCCCAACAGGGAACAATACCCTCCAGCACATGGAGCGAGACACAGCAGCTGGTCAAGGACAACCTTGCTAGCGTTATGGCGTACCAGAGTCCTGCCATATTCTTCTGGAAATTCAACGCTAACGTAAACACATCGCAGCTGGCCACCCTATCCAACGGCGCCAACCTCCCAGGCAACCTGTTCACGAGCGAGAACGCGAGAAAGACATTCGCATACTCGTTCAACTACCAGTACTATCTGGACCAGCAGGTTGGTAATCAGATCTACAACACAACATTTGGCGGCAAGTACGCAGGCTTCCTTGAGACCGGAGTGGTGTTCGCGCAGAACTATTCGGTGATGCAGAATGTCTCCCAGGTTCCATACTTCAACCTGACCATTGCCAAGAACTACTGGAACGCTTTCATGAACAGCGAAGCTTCGCTTGTGGGCATATCGCTTGTCAACGGTGTGACAACCTACAAGGGCGCTCCACTGAACATACCCATATTCGTTCAGGCATCAGATCCTGTCATGACTGAGGGCGCAACAACATGGGCCCAGAACATAGCGAAGGTCATTCCGGGAGTAAAGACACCGGTTGTTCCTCTGCCGTTCTCCGAGATCATAGGACTGACGGCCATACAGGGCAATGATGCCCTGCCGATATTCGAGTGGAGCCTTGCACCAGCATACGCCTACCCGACCGACTCTGTCGGCGGCTCAGAGATGCCTACCAACCACTCGCACCTTGGCGGCGTCGACATAACGCCCTACTGGTTCGGCAGCCCCAACAACTCGCTGGCTAACCAGACACAGGTCAACCAGCTCAACAGGCTGCTCGAGTGGTACGGCAATGCGACCAACACGGCCAACACAACACTCGCTGAGTCCTACTTCCACCAGATAAACGAGCTGTTCGTCAACATGACATTCTATGTCTTCACGGAGCAGATATACCAGTACCATATCGTCTCCACGAAGATCAATACGAATGTGTATGTCCCGTACGAACAGAACGGACTGCTCGGGAACGACATGCTCTTCAACTTCCTGAGCTACAAGTGAGGAAGGACTGCGCCTAAACCATTTACAAAAACCATTTCCATTTCTATTTATTCTTCTGTTCCTGCAGGTAATCCATCAGCCGCTCTAATTAAAAAAACGATGGTAAATGGTTTGGTTCGCAGATGTATGGGGGTTTCAGCTTACCTCTACGAGTTCGGAGGGGCCGCCTCCTGAAATCACCTTTGAAGCGCTGCGCGTCACAATGACATCATCCTCAACGCGTACACCACCGTATCCCGCGATATACACACCGGGCTCGATTGTCATAACCATTCCCTCTTTCAGCAGAAATTCCGAGGACGGGCCGAAGCCCGGGTGGTCATGTATCTCAAGGCCAATCCCGTGGCCCATGCCGTGTATGAACTTTCCCTTGAATCTGGTGGAATCTATTATCTTCCTGCCCGCGAGATCCACCTTTGCGCCCTTCACGCCTGCCCTGACTGCCCTGATGCCAGCCTTCCTTGCCTGGCTGACCGCCTCATACATTTCCTTCTGTTTCCTGGTCGCCCTGCCGAAGACCACGGTCCTGGTTACGTCTGCAACATACCTGTTGAATGTGGCCCCGAAGTCTGTCAGTATCAGGTCACCCTTCTTTAGCTTCCTTCCGCCTGCCGAATAGTGCGGGAAGGCGCAGTTTTCGCCGAATGCAACAGTTGGCTCCGCGTAGGGAAAGCCCGAGCCGTTCATCATGAGTTCATGAATGAGGTGTGCCTGGAGCTGGGCCTCCGTCATCCCCTCCTTTATCGTGCCAAGCACATTTTCATGGGCCTTTGTGCTTATGCGGCATGCCTTTTCCAGATACCTCTGCTCGTCCCTCGTCTTGATCTGCCTTGTGACTGCTATCTGTTCAGACACGTCGGTAAATTTCCTGTCCTGCATCCTCTCTCTTATGGATTCAAAAGTGCCGGTTGAGATCTTCGCACCGTTGATTCCCACCTCGTCATATCCCTTCAGCTCCCCCTCTATGAGGTCGAGGAGATGCTTCCTAGAGTTGAAAACCTTGACGTCGCAGCCCGCCTGCACCGCAGCCTCACTGTCAAGTCCGTTCGAAATTACGGTCGAGCCACACTTGCGGACGACCATCGCGCACGCTTCAAAGACACCGAATTTTATACCTGAAAAGTAGAAGAAGTTCGGATCCGCGAACCCCTTTGTACCGTTGACGATCAGCAGCGGTATGTCCTTTCCCAGATTCTTGAAAAAACGGGACTCATTCATGCCACCAGAACTGAAAGTACGAATTAAAGGCTTTTGCAATCAGACACTGGCGGTAATTAATTCCACTGGAGATATAATCATGCGTGTTCATGCTCGCGTGTCTTCAGCACGCTGGAAATCTTCCTGTCGAGGTTCCCGTAGAGCTCTATCCTCTCCTGGACTATGTCCAGATACGCCTCCCTTATCCCCGACCTTCCCTTCAGCCACCTGAGGAAAAGCGTGGCCTCATACACGTTGCCCAGCAGAAGCATGAAGAGAGCATGCTCCCTGTCACCCACCTGCGCCGAGAGCAGCATGTCGCTAAGGCGCGAAACGACGCCGCCGTTTGCCTTCCTTTTGGCTTCGGCGCTTTCATACACCACCAGGAGCTCTGCGGGTATCACACCGCGCAACGCCTTTGGATCTATGCTCATTGTCATGTAGAGGGCCTTTCCTTCGATCAGCCTGATGAGCCTTCTCTTCACTGTCTTTGTGGAGAGAGATGTCTCCCTTGAAATCTCCTTGAATCGCTTCCACGGGTCTGTCCTTATGCTCTTTATGAGCTGCCAGTCAGCAGCTGTCAGTCTGACCGAGCAGGCGGGGAACCCCATGTCACTGCCTACGATGATCTCGGCACCGCACAGTCCAGATATCAGGTCCTTCTGGTCAAGCTCTGTCTGCTTATCCTCGTGGAACGCGGTGATCCTGAGTGCGCTGCCAAAGAAGTCAGTGACCATGAGCACACCATGCACGAGCATAATCCTCTGGATGGTTTCCTGCTTTGCTGACACATCAGCAACATTGCACCTGAACTGCGAGAATCTGAGTCCGAGCAGTCCGGGGTTTATGATAACATTCCATTCTTCGATGAATCCCGATGCAAAGAGCCTCCTGACCCTGTTGCGGACAGTCGCCTCGTCAACATCCAGCTTCTCGGCCACGGCACGGAATGACTTCCTGACCTCTGACTGGAGCGGGTGCGACTCCCTGTCCTGCACGAACTCCCTCAGAATGCGGACGTCCAAAATGTCCAATTGCTGAACTCCCGGTTTCTGAATCGGACATCTGATTATGTATCTTTCCTCTGCAGCCAGGACCCTTCGGCTCACCTTGAAGTGTGACAAATCAATCCTCTCCGGAGGTTGGAAAAATGAGCGCAGATGACACACTCGTCCGCTGGAAGCGCACACGTGAACTGTTCGGAGAACTCATTGACGCACACACACTGGGGCTCGGGGGCGGTGACATTGAAGTCATGATGAGGAACAGGATCCTCAAGGGAAGGAAGGCAGGGGCGGAACGTTCATGATAGACCCTGGCATTTACATGGATACAATCTACAGGTGCGAGTTCGGACTGACTGGAATCCAACGCCGGTCCACGGCGCAGCGGCCCGATGGTGAGGGCAACATGTATTCGTTCCAGTGGGGGGAAAGCCCCCGGGCGCTGCGCATGCTGAAATATGCCGGGACCACGGCGGCCGCACTTTCAGCTCTGAGTTTCATATTCGGATAAGATGTGTTTTTCAAAGGTATTCTATAATCGCACAGACCTCAGGTGCCTGTGCTCAGAATCTCTGAATCGCTGGATTGCTCCCGCGATCAGGACGGTACGTGGGAACGGGCATCGGACCTTAATAGGATGCCATTCTACTGGCACGGCCAGAAGAGCATCACACTCAGGGCCGCTGATGGAGGGAAGAAGATGGCCGATATTCTTTTCGCATTTGGCGGGCGGGGAAGCGCTGAGGTATCGGTCGACGCTGCGTCAAGGAAGGTGACGCTTGAATACATCAGCGGACCCTTTACAGGCAGACAGAGTTTTGGAGTCGCCGGAGGAAATGTGTGGGCAGAATGGGAAATAGAATTCCGCGGGATATACCGCCTATTCTCAGGCTTCAACCTCAAACATTTCAGGAGCGGAACACTGCATGCACTCGAAAGACTTTCGGGAAAAACAGCAGGGGAGCAACGCCCTGGGCGCTGATCTCCCGCTCAGAGATTAAGTTGTTTGCCTGCTCTTCAAGGCAACCGCTTCAGGACGCGTAGACTACACCGGCCATCCAGCCCGGTGTCTGCATCGCACCGCCCCAGCCTGCTGCACCGCTTCCGCATGCTGCCATGCAGTGCCAGTGGTAGAAGCCGGGTGCAAGCGTAAAGGTCGCCGTCTCCACGGACGAGGGCTCAATGGGTATGTTGAGCACAGTTGCAGTTCCAAGCTGGACAGTGAATGTGTGTGCTATGTTGCTGTCGTTCACGGAGCTGACAGGCTGAGGGTCGACAACGTTTATGGCAGCTGATGCACCGGCTGGCTGCGATGAATTCACGGTGGAGTCATTGGCTATGAACACAACATTGCCTGATGTGCCTGAAACGTTTGCAAATATGGCGGGAACAGGCGCGGCCCCGTCATCATAGTTGACTATCGTAATGTGTATGGGGACATTCGCGGGGAGCGATATGTTTGCAGACGAGGTAAGCTGGTTGTTCTGCAAAACATAGAACGCAGGTTCATACCCTATGGTGTTGTTGAACCAGTTGTCTGTTGTAATGACAAGCGTAAGGTCGTAAGCCTGTGCGGCTGCGGTGCTGCTGCTCCCGCTTCCACTGTTCCGTATCGCAAGGTTCGAAATCATGAACCCGCCGAACAGTGCTCCCACCATTATCACTATCACGCCAAATGCAAAGAGGACTTCGGATTTTTGCATTTTATCACGCTATACAGGTCATGCTTGCGCTTATTAGTCCCCTCTTCCTCACATGTGAGGGTCAGGATTTAAATACTGAACCACCCGCCATCGGTTCAACCCCGTCCTCGCCTCAAGGCGACATGTACCTGTTTCTGAAATCTTGAGTTCACTGCTGGAGGGGCATCGGTCGAAAAGGGGCTGCCGCCAGCTACTTGAGCGGCCTGCCGTTTCAGGCATTCTGTTTAAATATGGCTATCGGGCAGGCGGGCCTCGTGAACGGGACTCAGTCGGCAGTCCCGTATATGAGCGTATTCTCGGGTGAAGCAGCGTCCCCGGGTATTTCACCATCCATTTCACCGGCAAGGGCGTACTTGAACAGCCTGGCTGTCTCCCTCATGCGCAGCGGAAGTGACAGCGCATCTCCCAGGTATGCTGACAGCTTCCCGATGACGTAGCCTGTCGCCTTCTCAAGCAGCATGCCCTTCTCCCCCTTCATGTCGTCCTTCTTCAGCTTGAACCGCAGGAAGCTCCTGATCTGGAAGTAGTAGACGCCGAAGTGCTGGAGCACCTGTATGACGGAGGGGTTAACTCTTGTCTTCATCACAGGAGTCAGTATGTCGAACCTCTCCCAGTCGGTGGTTATCAGCCTTCCGTTCCTCACTGAATCATAGAAGAGAGGTGTGCCGGGGAAGGGAGTGTAAATGGTGAACTGTATCAGGTCAGCACCGGAGTCGACAAGCCTTGAGCCGAACCTGATTGTCTTTACCATGTCCCCCACGCTCTCGAAGGGGGCGCCCAGCATTATGCTGCACAGAGTCATTATCCCCTGTCCGTCAAGAATCTCCACAGCTTTCTGTGATGTCGACGGCCTGAGCCCCTTCCTCATCCTCCTCAGCGTTTCCCTGCTCCCGGATTCAACCCCTATGGCGGCCATCCGCATGCCCGCGCGTGCAGCGTGCGCCACGAGGTCCGGGTGGCGCACTACCGCGTCGGGGCGAGTCTGGGCAATCCATCTCAGGCCGAGCTCCCTGTCAATCATTGCATCGAAAAGCTCCTTTCTTCTTCCGACAACCGGCTCTGCAAAGAAGACATCATCTGTGAAGAAGACCCAGCTGTACCCGAGCGTCCTGGCATGCTCAAGCTCCTTCAGTATCCTCTCATTGGACTTGCATCTCCACCTGTTTCCCCAAACAGGCGTCACGGAGCAGAACTCGCAGGCATACGGGCAGCCCCTCGATGTTTCAAGGCACACGACCGACTCATCCGCGCCAAACGTCTCAAGCCTGTACTTCGATGGGTCGACAAGACCCAGGGCAGGCATGGCAAGTCTGTCCAGATCCTTCATCAGACTCCTCTTTGTAGTCCTGTAGATGCTGCCGTTCTCGCCATAGACGATACCCTTTACACGCGAAAGCCCCTCTCCAGCATCCAGTGCTCGTGCTATTTCGGCTATCGCCTCGTCCCCCTCCCCGAGCACAATCATGTCAAAGCCTGCCCTGATAAGCTCCTCGGCCATGAACGTGGCATGATGGCCGCCTGCGACAAACTTCACACCGCCAACAAGCTTCTTTGTTTCCCTTACTATGGCAACAGCCGTGTTGTGTGCCGCCGTTGCATGCAGTGTGATGCCCACGAGACCGGGCTTCCGGACGGCAATGTCCCTTGCAACCTCCTGCACGCTCTTGTCGTCGGCCTCCATGTCAATGACTGAAACTTCATTCCCGTCATCCTCCAGCAGTTCTCCTGCCAGCTGCAGCAGGCCTATGGGCACAGGCAGGAATCCCAGCTTCTTCAGAAACAGGCTTCCAGTCCTGTGGGATGGCCTGACCAGAACAGTCCTCATCCGACCACCGCCATTGCGCTGTTGCGCATCCTGATGCTGCCATTCCCTGCAGCGCCCTCGGCCTGTATTGGAGCTGCACATATTCCGGGGGAAATGTCTTTGGTCATAAGGGATCGGTGGGATGCAGCACTTGTGTCATAATTCTACTATCCGCTTAACATGTTATGCGCATGACTGATATACGGCCATGTAGCTCCGAGACCGCTGCTGTTCAAACGCCCCTGCTGGCTCATCTACTACAAGTACAAGTCAAACTTCCGGAAAGGGTCAAATTATACAGAAGCGGCTCCTATGCCCGGTCAAGGATTACCGGCTATCGATTATGGAAGAAGTATCTCTGAGACTGGGTCACGGACTGCCGTTCAACAATATTTCCAAGCTCTTCCCTGAAGTCAGATTCTACAGGCGGTGCAACTCCAGCATCGACTATCTGGAGTTTGAAACCTCCGGCGGGGAGGAGATGGCGCAGATCGCTTCATGTCCGAGGCAGTTTGCAGCCGGGGTGAAGGGCGGAATGCTCTCTCTGCGGGAGTCGGGCAGGCTGCTGTCCGCCGTCATCTCCTGCAGGTGCGGATCTGAAAATTCTTCGGTCAACATGGCTGAAGATGTGGGCTGCCTCTGGAGGGCTCCAGTCGCGTACGAAGGCGGCAGTGAGCTTCTGACGGTGATATCCAGTGACCAGTCGATGTTCAGGAAATTCTATTCATCCCTCCTGCGTACAGGCAGCGTGGAAGTGGTAAGGAAGAAAGTTCTGCGCCCCAGCTTCATGAGGGAGGCGTTCACCGTATCTCTCTCAGACCTGTTCGGGTCAATGACCGAACTGCAGGCAGCGCATCTCTCCTCGGCGGCCTGAGCTGGTTACTTCTCCATACAAAAGGGCACCGATATTGCCAATCTCGCCTCCAGGGCGGGCGTCAGCACCTCCACGCTTCAGGAACACCTGGGAAAGGCTGGGTCAAAACCGACGCAGTCAAAATCACCATACCTCAGCCTTTACCTGAACGGTGCCAGTCCAGGCAATTGAATGTGCAGGCGCCCTGTCAGCTCGGGGCGCTGCCTATATCAGAGGAAAGGGTGCCGACAAGATGCTCTATTTCGTCCCTTATGGCCCTTACCGCCGCGGGATCCTTCCCCTTCGGATCATCCAGGTGCCACTCCACAAGCTTCTTCTTCATGCTGCGCAGCATCGGGGCTGGGCAGACGTCCTCCACCGAACATCCCATCGTAACCACCACTTCAGCAGCGTCAATCATCTCCGGTGTCAGCATCTTCGGCCTGCCAGCGGATATGTCGATACCCTTTTCGGACATTGCCAGGACGACCTCCGCGTTCAGCCGGCTGGAGGGAAGGGTGCCGGCGCTCAACGCCTGTAACCCGGCCCTCCTTGCGAATGCCTCCGCCATCTGGCTCCTCCCTGCATTCTCCACGCAGACGAACAGCACATTTCCCTGGCCTGTCATCTGCCCATCAGCCTTCCGCGGACAAGGGATGCGAGGGGCGTTTCCGCCGCGCTGTAGAATGCCCATTTCCCCCTTCTCCTCTTAAGCACCAGTCCCGCCTGCTCCAGCATGCCAAGGTTCCTGGATGCAGTCGGCTGCGTTAGCCCCAGCGCGGACATTATCTCGCAGACACACATCTCCCTGCCTGAGAGAAGGGCGAGCATTGCAAGCCTGTTCCTGTCACCCAGCACCCTGAAGCTCCTCTCCAGCCCCCTCATTTCATCCAGCCTGCCGGGCGAAAAGAGCCTGGCCGCCTCCATCCTGGCATTGCGCACGTCGCTGAGTGTGCAGAGTCCGTCCTCAATCAGCCTCAGCACGCTGCTGTTTTCAACACTGTCTGCATCTGCCTTCATTGCCATTCCTACTCCCTCCAGTCACCCTCCGCCCCGCTTCCCCGTGAACCGGTCCCAGCTGCTGCATTGCCGCGCCCCCTGCCAAACAGCAGTCCCTTCAGCCAGAGAGACACATAGACGAGGCCAATCATCACAGGGACCTCTATCAGCGGACCGACAACCGTCGCAAAGGCCTGGCTCGAGGTAATGCCGAATATGCTCACCGCCACAGCAATTGCCAGCTCGAAATTGTTGCTCGCGGCTGTGAATGAAGTGGTGACGGTTTCCTCGTAGTCGAAGCCCATCTTCCACGAAATCAGGTATGAAAGGGTGAACATGATGAGGAAATAGGCGAGCAGCGGGGCGGCGACCCTCAGCAGGTCTGCCGGCAGCGCAACCATCTGCCTTCCCTCAAGCCCGAACATCATAACCAGAGTGAAGAGGAGACCGAGGAGTGCGGTAGGCTTCAGCCTTGGAAGGAATCTCTCCTCATACCATCTCTCGCCCTTCCTGGAGACAAGGGAGTATCTGGTAATGATGCCCATTGCCAGCGGCACACCAAGGAAGACGGCGACGCTCCAGGCAACTGTTGCCGGGTCAACATGAATGGATGCGGCTCCCGCCGCGTGGCCGAGGTAGGCGGGAAGTATGTTGATGAACAGGTAGGCGAATACCGAGTAGAACGCAATCTGGAAGAGCGCATTCATTGCAACAATAAGGGCAGCATACTCGTTGTTCCCGCCGGCTAGCATGTTCCAGACAAGCACCATTGCTATGCACCTTGCTAAACCCACGAGTATGACTCCATCCCTGAAACCTGGCAGGTCTGGAAGCAGGAGCCACGCAAGCCCGAACATCAGGAATGGACCGACGGCCCAGTTGAGCACGGTGGAGAGGGTGAGCACCCTGCCCGCCTTCCTGACACCCGCAATCCGCCTGTAGTTGACTGCTGCGAGAGGGGGGTACATCATCCAGATCAGCCCGGCTGCAATGGGCAGTGAGATCGCGTCCACCTGCATCGAATTGATAATTCCAGCGCTGCCAGGGAGGTAGTAGCCTATCCCCACTCCTGCGGCCATGGCAGCCACGATCCAGAGCGGAAGCAGCCTGTCTATGGCTGAAATGCTTCCCAGCACCCGTGTTGATGGGTCGTCAACAAGCACTTTGCTGTTCTCCATCTTATGACGGTAGCTGGAACATATTCACATATCTAAATATGTTTGTATCGTATCGCCGGGGACAGGCTGCGGCTGTGTGCAGTGCGGGTTCAGGCATCCCAGTCCCTGATCGTCAACTTCTGCCCTGTCACGGAGGAAAGGAAATCCTCGTCCACAACCGTTCCGGTGCCCGGTCCGGCGTTTGGAACTATCCTGCCTGAATCCATGGTAAAGGGGTTGGTGACAACGTCCCTTGCAAAGTACCTACCGTTGGGTGAAGTGTCCCCGGGGTAGTCAACATCCTCCATCCCCGCGAGCGATATGTTGAATGCCCTCCCGATCCCTGTTTCCAGCATCCCCCCAACCCAGCAGTGTCCTCCGCGCTCCCTGCAGATGCGCGCTATGAGCACCGATTCTGTCAGCCCGGCCACCCTGCCAGGTTTTATGTTTATGACAGTGCAGGCACCTATATCGAATGCCTGCTCCGCCCTTGAAGAATCTGTTATCGACTCATCCAGGCAGATGGGTGTGGACAGCTGCGCGGCGAGCTTGGCGTGGTCAAGCAGGTCATCATGCCCCAGTGGCTGCTCTATGTATTCGAGGTTGTATCGGTCGAGCTTACCCAGAGTCTCTGAATCCTTCAGCCTGTAGTCTGTGTTGGCGTCGACGCTCAGGGGCACCTCAGGGAAGCTGTCCCTGACCGCGGCCACGATGGACTGCTCCATCCCCCTTTTGATCTTCACCTTTATCCTCCTGTATCCTGCATCCACCGCCGAGGAAACCTTCGATATCATGGCAGGGATGTCTTCCATACCAATCGAGACGCCCACGTTCGCGTATCCCCGCCCCCTTCCAAGCCTTGAAGATAGCGACACCCCCTCCCTCCTGCAGTGGAAGTCCCAGAGCAGCATCTCTATCGCAGCCTTGGCCATATTGTGCCCCTTGATCATGGAGCACCTTTCAAGGAATGCGGCAGGGTCAGGAAAATCGGTTATCATCGATGACAGGTAATCTGTAATTATGTGCAGCGCGGTATAGTTGTCCTCGTAGCTGTAGAAAGGCTCTTCGGATGTAACACATTCCGAGTAGGCTGTGACCCCTCCCGCGCTCAGCCTGAAGATGTAGCCGGTGCGCTCAGTCTGTGTCCCGAAGCTTGTTGTGAACGGGTTGAGCAGGGTCAGCCTGAACCTGTGGCATGTGAGTTCGGCCCTCATGGTGCCGTGTATTGCCTCACCCATAGAAGTATGTCGCTGTTCAGCCGCCTATCTGGGACATGGCAAAAAGGGTTTCACTGCTTGTCTTTCCAACTTCAAGGTAGTGCCTTTCAGGCTTGAACTGTATGGCCTCCCTGAGCTTCGCGATTACGTCATCCCTGCCGCCTCCAGAGCGAAGGATTCCCACGAGGTCCATCATGTCGTCCCCGAAGAGGCACATTCTCAGCCTCCCGTCGGAGGTAATCCTGACCCTGTTGCATCTCGAGCAGAAGTTGCCGGAAAGGGGCGTTATGAATCCAACCTGTCCCTCATAGCCGTCGACGCTGTAGTTTACCGCGGGCCCCGATCCCTTCCCCGCCTGCCTGGGCGTGAGTGTGAAATGCCTCTCAATCTCCGCCTTTGCCCTGGCTGCCGGGTAGAAGAGCTTTGGCTGGAACTGGACATTGCTTTTCAGAGGCATCATTTCTATGAACCTTATCGAGTAACCCCTCTCAAGAGCATAGCGTGCAAGCTCTTCGAGCTCGCCGTCATTCACTCCGTTCATGAGCACGGTATTGATCTTG
The DNA here is from genome assembly GCA_021806165.1 of Thermoplasmata archaeon. Lineage (GTDB taxonomy): Archaea > Thermoplasmatota > Thermoplasmata > Sysuiplasmatales > Sysuiplasmataceae > JAJZXY01. The sequence goes on along the minus strand of JAJZXY010000015.1, from coordinate 32,242 downwards.
ACGGGCCAGATGCCCGCTTCCACGGCAGCCTCGATGCCCTCCCTCACCCTCATGATGTCGCCGCCGTGGGTAACCTCGCTGAAAACCCCGGGCTTCAGGCTGTCTATGCTCACGTTCGCCCTCGTAACGCCGGCAGAAGCCAGCTCATCCGCCTTCTCCTTCAGGAAAATGCCGTTCGTGGAAATCGGCACATCCTCGATCCCGTCGGCAGACGCTATCCTGGAGGCTATGTCTGATATGTCGTGCCTCGTCAGAGGCTCTCCGCCAGTTATGCGCACGGTCCTTGTGCCGACAGCTGCTGCCGCCTCAACAATAGTCCCTATCTCCACCGGAGACATGAGTTTTGAGAACTTTGTAAATGTCATCTGGCTTGATGGCATGCAGTAGACGCATCTGAGATTGCAGGCATCTGCAACCGATACCCTGAGATACTGGATTCTCCTGCCAAGCGAGTCCTGAAGCTCCTGCACAGGTGTCAAAGCGGGAAGGCATAACAAATAGTTTTGGTAGTCGCTTTAGCTAACATCTGCCCCATCCACGCTCAGAACAGCCCTATGATCTCACCCTGGGGCGTGATGTCAATCCTGTCCGCAGCCGGTTTCTTCGGGAGGCCGGGCATGGTCATTATCTCCCCCAGAATCGGGACAAGGAAGCCTGCGCCGCTGGATATGTGAACCCTGCGCACATGTATCTCGAATCCGGAGGGGGCGTTGAGAAGGGCGCTGCTGTCGGAGAATGAATACTGTGTCTTTGCTATTGAAACGGGCAGCTCCGAGAGACCCATGCTGTCTATCAGGGCCAGGTCAGCCGCCGCCTCGTGCTCAAATACAACCTCCCCCGCACCGTATACCTCCCTTGCAACCTTTTCGATCTTGACCTTCACAGGGTCATTCATCGCATATGTGCGGCGTATCGATTTCGGGGGCGCGGATGCCCTCTCAATAACAAGCCTGGCCAGCTCCACGGCCCCCTCGCCTCCCTTCCCGTACGCTTCAGACACGGCGCATGCCACCCCCTCAGAAGCAAGCTTCCCTGTCACAAAGTTGAGCTCCTTCTGCGTGTCGGATGCAAACCTGTTCAGCGCCACGACCGGGTCAAAGCCGAACGACTGCATGTTGTGCACGTGCCTCAGGAGGTTATCCATTCCAGCTTCGAGCGCCTTCATGTTGTCCTTTGCTGCACTTCTGTCACCCCCCTGCCTCTTCAGAGCCTTGACAGTTGCAACCACAACCACCGCATCCACGCCTATCCTGCCGATCCTCGACACCATGTTTATGAACTTCTCAGCGCCGAGATCCGAGCCGAAGCCCGCTTCCGTGACAACAAAATCAGCCAGCATGAGTCCCAGCCTGTCCGCAAGGATGCTTGATGTGCCGTGGGCTATGTTCCCGAAGGGGCCGGTGTGTATCAGTGCTGGCGTCCCCTCAGCGGTCTGGACAAGATTGGGCTGCATTGCGTACTTGAGAAGCGCTGCCATCGAGCCCTGGGCATTTAGGTCCCCGGCATATACCGGCTTGCCGGTCCGCGTGAACCCGACCAGTATTCTTGAAAGGCGCTCCTTGAGGTCGCCGTAGTCAGATGCAAGCCCCACGATTGCCATCACCTCCGATGCGGGTGTGATGACAAAACTGTCCATGGCCATGACTCCCCTGTCCCTGCCGCCGGCACCGACTATAACGCTGCGCAGCGACCTGTCATTCATGTCCAGTGTCCTGGGGAAGAGGATTCTCTTGGGATCCAGATCGAGCTCGTTTCCATGGTAGATATGGTTGTTTATGAGGGAGGAGAGGAGATTGTGGGCCGCCGCAATCGCCGGGAAGTCTGCGGTGAATATGAGATTGATCCTTTCCATGGGCATGACTGTCGATCTTCCCCCTCCTGTAGCGCCTCCCTTTATGCCGAAGCAGGGTCCGAGGGATGGCTCCCTGAGCGTAACCACAACCCTCCTCCCCAGTATGCTTATGGCGTCGGCAAGGCCAATGGATACTGTCGTCTTGCCCTCGCCGGATGCTGTGGGTGTCATTGCTGTTACAAGGACAAGCCTCCCCTGCTTGGATGCGTCAAGCCTCTGGAAGACCGACAGTGGTATCTTGGCTATGTGGTTGCCGTAGCGCTCTATGTCGCGCTCCGACAGGCCCAGCATGGCAGCTATGACCCCTATGTCACGAAGCTCAGGCCCCTTCTCTTCATATTCCTCAATATCAAGCTCTTCCATTCCGACGCACCTCTCCCCTAGGCTTGTCCATCCCCGGGGCCGAATATGGCAGTTATCCCTTACATCTACGGACAAGCCTATTTCAAATGGCCAGGCGGGGACGCCACGACAACCTAGCGGGTTCAAGTGATAAATAGTCAGTGCCTGTTGAGTCGGCAGGCAGAGATGAACATACTCCTGACACTACTCACGGCACTCCTGACTCTGATTTCAGCAGGGTTGCTGCTCATAGAGGCTGTCAAGCGGTTTGAGCCCGGGAATTCCGCCGTCGCCGACGGTGCCGTGGAGAAGGTGCTTGTGATAGTCCCCTGCAGGGGCAACGATATTTCACTTCAGGAAAATCTCCTCAGCGTCCTTGGGCAGGAGTTCAGCCCGTTCGACGCAATTGCGGTCGTTGACAGCGAGGAGGACCCCGCTCTTGAGCATATCAGGGCCGCAGGGATGAGTTTCATGGTTGCCGACGCCTGTTGCGAGCGGTGCAGCGGCAAGGTTCGCGCCATAACCTCGGCCATCGAGGCCAACCCCGGATACGCGATTTATGTGATAGCAGATTCCGATGCCACATTCGAGCAGGGATGGCTTGCACGCCTAGTTGCCCCGCTGGCGGATGCAGGAACGGGACTCAGCACCTCGTTCCCCCTGTTCGTTCCACTTGGCGGATTCTGGTCCAAGGTCAAGATGGTCTGGGGGTTTGTGGGAACGAGCATGATGGAATCCACGATAACCCGCTTCGGCTGGGGCGGCTCCCTTGCATTCAGGAGGGGGCTGCTCGATGGAGCCGGCCTTGCATCGTTCAGGGAGGCGGTATCAGATGACAGCGCCCTGACAAAGTTGGCAAGGGAATCGGGAGGAAGGATAGCATACTGCGGCGGAACGCTTGTAACTGTCAAGTCCAGGGAAACATTCGGAACATTCAGGGAGTGGTCCAACAGGCAGACCGCCCTTGCGATACATAACAGCAGGCACCTGTACGGCATGGGAATAGGCCTCTACGGATCGAGGCTGCTGCTGCTTGTTTCCTCCATAATCCTATCCGCGGCAGTCTCCCCCCTTTACCTGCTGCTGCTTGCACCCTTCGCCCTCAACCTTGCAAAGATATACATTCGCTCCGGAAGCAGGGATCCACTGCTGATCCCAATCTTCCTGGCCATGGATGCTATGTACATGGCCAATCTGCTCAGGGCAAGAAGGATGCGCACCATATCGTGGCGGGGCAGGGAATACAGTATCAGCGCGGACGGCCTCTGACAGGCCGGTCCCCGAGAAGGCAGAGGAACGGGTTCAGCGCGAATGTCATTGTCTCCTCCATCTTCCTGTATCTGATCTTGAAGCTCACAACCGAGCCTTCCACCTCCACATCCCGCGCCTCCATGCCGTCCGACCTGAGCTTTGAGAACAGGTAGCCCGTATACTCCATCGACCTGCCTCTCCTGTCCTCGAGCTTCCTGGCCATGAGTTTTGAGGGAAAATAATACTTGAACTTCCCGTTCTGCTGCTCCTCCAGAGCCCCAATGTGAGTCAGCTTCCGCAGGAAGTAGCCCGCTGTGTTCTGCGTCAGTCCAAGTTCCTCCTTGAGCTCCTTCTGCGTCCTTCCAGGTGTGGAATGCACCCGTGCGAATATCGCCCCGCACGTTTCGTCATTTAGGACCGCAAGCATGTGGATCTCTACGCTGTCGACGAAATTCAGCGGGTAGAAGATGGACCTGTTGTCTATCCTTTCCTCGTTGACGTACTCGTTCCTCTTCAGGGCTGCAAGGTGCCATTTGACAGTGTTCGGTGTCAGCCTGACCTCCCTTGATATCTTTGAGATGCTGGAAGCAGGATAGTTGTAGAGAGTTTCCAGTATCTCCCGCCTGTTCCCTGATATGGCCCTTCCCCTTCCAGTCGACGGGGTCCTGAACTTGAAGCTTGACTTTCCTACTGATACACCTTGAGAACTCATCTGATGAAGCACCGGGCCAATGGTTTGAACATTTCTTTTCAACCTGCCCAGACTTTATATTACTTGCCCGACGGGTATCAGACTCTGTAAGCAGCAGCATGCGTGCCAGCATTCCCTCCCGTGCCTGCAAAAAGACATCTACTCCGTCAGTCATAGCAAGTTGCGTGCAGAACAGGTCCGTGTTTGCACTGCTTGCGCTGATCGCGGCAGCGCTGCTCCTCACGATGCCCGCCGCCTCGGCGGCTGGAAGCGCTGCATCCACATCACCCTCGGGCATTATACTCATCAATTTCAACATAGCAGTTGACCAGGGGGCATCGGGCTACGTCCAGAAGGCCGCTGCGGCCGCCATAGCCAACAACTACGACATGGTCATAGAGATGAACACCCCGGGGGGCCTTCTCAGCGACATGGTATCGATCGTGGGGTCCATTCAGAGCGTGGAGTCGCACGGTCTCCAGGTTTACACCTATGTGCCTCCAAAGGGCATGGCAGCATCCGCAGGCAGCTACATTGCACTCTCAACAAATGCCGTCTACATGGCCAACGGCTCCATAATAGGCCCTTCCACCCCATACGTGGTGGGCGGCACCCAGTCGGAGCAGCAGCATGTGCAGCAGGCCATGGTTGCATACATGCGCAGCCTGGCCGCAACGAACGGCTACAACGTCACCGCAGCTGTAAGCATGGCCGAGAACAACACGGCCTACACAGCTACCCAGGCGGCATCCATCGGGCTCATAACAGGCATGGCACAGACATTCCAGCAGTTTCTCTCAGAGGCCGGGCTGTCCTCGCTTCCGCTGCACACATTCAGCGAACCCCTCTATGACCAGTTCCTGAGCTTCCTGAGCAACTCCCTTGTGGACGGGCTGTTCATAGTCGTTGGCTTTGTTGCCCTGGCCATTGACCTTCTCCACAGGACACTCTTCCTGACAGTCATCGCAGCAGCCATGATACTCCTTGGATTCCTCGGGGCGGAGGTGATAGGCGCCCCAGCGGTGGCAATAGCGCTTCTCATAATGTCAGCCGTGCTGATACTGCTTGAAATAAAGGCGGGCCACGGCCTGTTCGTCACAGGCGGGGTGGCCGTCGGCCTCGTGGGCACATGGCTGCTCGCGGGCAATTCGCAGGGCTACTCCCCCTCCCCATACGGACTTCTCAGCTACCTGCTCATGGGCATCGTCGGCGGCATAATGGCTGTGGGCTTCATCTACCTCGCGAAGATAAGGAAGGCGCTCATGAGCCAGCCGAAGGTGGTGGACCCGAAAAGGGTCGAGGGCATGGCAGGACGGACGCTCACCGACGTTGTTCCAGGTAAGGATGGCGTCTGCCTCATAGGGTCGGAGGACTGGACATGCGTTTCCGCAAAGCCCATTGCCAAGGGCAGGAGTGTGCGCGTCCTGGAGTACTCGGAGGGGAAGGTGCTTGTCGAGGAGGAGTCGAACTGAACCCAATCCTCACTTCTTCCTGACCCTGAGGGTTATCCTGTCCGCCTCAACCGACTCCACAGTCACAGTCTCCCCCTCGACTATGCGCACGGATGAGATGGCGCTCCAGTACTCGTTCTCCACGTTGACGACACCTCTTGTGCCCGCGTCGAACGTGCTCTTCGCCGTCCCCTCCCTTCCCACCATGGTGGACACATTGTAGTAGCGCTTCGTGATCTTGCGGACGGCCGTAGTCTTGAAACCGTAGGCCAGTCCAGCGCCAATGAAAACTATGAGTATCCCACCGACGATGTTTTCAACCGCGCCGTAGACCACGCCAGAAACTGCCACGTATGCGCCCACGGCCAGTATGACCACCACCACGAGGAGCTGCCTGATGCCGTAGAGGAATATCCTTTCCTTCAGCGGCTCTCTTGCAGGAGCCTGCCCGCCGCTCAATCTTCTCCACCCTTGGAGGCCTCATGCTCCGCGGCGGCTATCATCGACTTGATGGGCTCAACCAACTGCGTGAACTCGGCAGGCAGTATGAACTTCGTCGCAGGGCTGCTGCCAAGCGCCTTCAGCGTGTCAAGGTACTGTATAGTGAGCGTTTTCTGGTCAATGGACTTGGCAGCCCCGAAGACAGTTGAAAGAGCCTGCGCGTACCCCTCGGCCTGGAGTATTGCGGACTGCTTGCCGCCCTCAGCCTTCAGGATGGCGCTCTGCCTCTCGCCTTCAGCCACAGTGATTGCGGCAGACTTCTTGCCCTCCGCCTCCGTGACAACAGCCCTCCTGCTTCTCTCGGCAGACATCTGGAGTATCATGGCATCGGACACGTTCTTCGGCGGCAGTATCTCCCTTATCTCCACGTTCGTGACCTTGACTCCCCAGCGTATGGTCACCTCGTCCAGCTTTGTTCTCAGCACTGCGTTGATGTCCTCCCTCTTGGAGAGCACCTCGTCGAGGTTTATATCCCCTATGACAGCCCTGAGCGTTGTCGTGGCTATTCCCATGGCGGCACCCTCAAAGTTGTTCACCTGAACGACAGAATCTGCCGCGCTTATGACCTTGAAATAAATGATGAAATCTATGTCCACAGGAGCATTGTCTTTTGTTATGCACGTCTGGTGAGGAATCTGCAGAAACCTCTCCCTGAGGTCTACCCTGACAGGCCTGTCGATGACGGGGAAGACAAGGACTATGCCTGGCCCCTTCTCCGCCTGGACCTTTCCAAGTCTGAAGTTGACTATGCGCTGGTATTCCCTAACGACCTTGATTGACGCCGCCACCAGTATGATGACAATGATGAGTATGGCAATGCCCGCAACAGCAATATTGACTATATCCCCTGTCTGAAGAAGCATGGATGATGCAAAACCCGCGAGCCCGCTTATCCCTACCATCTGAATTATTCTCCTGAAACCTCTATGCCCTGCGCCTTATTACCCTTTTCCTGCCGCTGCCGCGCGGGTAGCTTCATTTTCTACCGCCCCTCTCCTTGATACTCTTGAGCCTGAACTTGTCCTTCCTCTCAGGCTCCTCCAGCCGCATGCGTATGAACGATTTGGCCTCCCTTTCCGCAGCAGCCTCGATTGCAGAGGCCTCCAGCCCCGCATTCTTTACGCGGGAAACAACATCTCCGCCAGTCATGCGCCCAATAAGCCTGTGATGCAGGGGCTGCAAGTACCTCGAGCCTGACATATTGAGGATGCTGCTGATATGGGAGAGTGCCTGAAATGCTCCAGCTGCGGGAGCGATGCCGATCGCTCATTAGTTTTTTATAAGCGTCATACATATTGTCTGACAGGATGGGACGCCTCATTGTTCGGAAGGGAGCGTAAGCCACAGGCAATGATCTCCAAACGCGGCAACCAGAATTCCTGGGCTGCCAGCAGGAACAGCGTGCCGAGGAGCACCTTTCTCGGTGCGCTGGAGCATTCTGTAGTAGCATATGCTGTCGCCGTGCTGATACCATTCGGATTCATGGCGGGGGTGGACTACCTGACCCCCGTAGTATCCAGTGCATTCAGCTGGACCTCATTCAGCATCTTTCCATGGAACTTCATAATATTCTCATTCCTGTTCATGGCAGGCAGCTCGTGGATCTTCTGGGCACTCTCCTTCACCCTCAACAAGAAAAAGTCGGAGAGGCTGACAATGGACGGGCCATACGCGCTGACCCGCAACCCCAAGGGGTTCGGCTACCTCGTAATACTTCTCGGGCTAGGCGTCCTTCTCCAGTCTGCGGTGGCCATATTCCTCATGATGCCCGCCATCTCACTCCTCTATCTCTTCTACCTCAAGTTCCTGGAGGAGCCGATAATGAAGCTGAAGCACGGGGCTCTCTATGACGAGTACAGGTCGAGCGTCCCGCTTCTCTTCCCACTTCCGGCCAGGCTGAGGAAGTAGTCACCGGATTCTATTCAGTATCCCCTTTCCTGCATCCTCTGCTCGTGGGCAAGTGTGGATATTTCCACACCCTGCATTGCCTCTCCAAGTCCCCTCGAGACCTCTGCAACCACCGACGGCTCGTCAAAGTGCATTGTAGCCTCCACGACCGCCTTCGCCATCATCTTCGGGTTCTTTGCCTTGAAAATACCGCTGCCGACGAATATGCCGTCGCTGCCAAGCAGCATCATAAGGGCGGCGTCGGCAGGAGAGGCAATACCGCCAGCCGCGAAATTCACTACGGGCAGACGCTGTAATTTTGCAGTCTCCCTGACGAGTTCCGCGGGCGCGCTGATCTCCCTTGCGACAGCCTCAAGCTCCTCGCCTGAAAGCCCCTTCAGCGACCTTATCTTCTCCATAACCACCCTCTGGTGCCGGACGGCCTCAATCACGTTGCCCGTCCCCGGCTCTCCCTTGGTCCTTATCATTGCCGCCCCCTCGCCTATCCTGCGCAGCGCCTCCCCTAGGTCGCGCGCTCCGCACACGAAGGGGACCTTGAATGAATGCTTGTCCACGTGGTGGAACGGGTCTGCAGGAGTAAGCACCTCGCTTTCATCAATCATGTCAACGCCCAGCTCCTGCAGCACGAGCGCCTCCGCTAGATGTCCAATCCTGCACTTTGCCATAACCGGGATTGTGACCGCTTCGATTATCTCGGCGACCTTGAGAGGGTCAGCCATCCTTGCTACCCCTCCGGCTGCCCTTATGTCTGCAGGCACGCGCTCAAGAGCCATTACTGCGACCGCGCCCGCCTCCTCCGCAATGGCGGCCTGTTCACCGTTGGTGACATCCATGATGACGCCGCCCTTCTGCATGCTGGCGAATCCTCTCTTTATGAGCTCGGTTCCCTGTCTGAGACCGGCCAGGTCAAGATTAAGTGGCATTTGTTACGACCTCTATCGTGATACATAGACACAGTCCGGGTATATATTCTTGGCACAATGCCAGCGGGAAGGGCGCCTCCACCTGCTGGGAAATGATTTAACCAGGTTCGCATTGGAGAGTTTCATGACCTTCAGGATGCAGGCTGTCCAGGAGTCTGGAACGGTGAGGGTTGCCGACAGGGTAAAGGCGCTCAGGGCTTCCGGCGTAGATGTAATATCGTTCACAATAGGCGAACCGGATTTTCCGACTCCGGAGCACATAGTCCAGGCAGGCATAGATGCGCTGAAATCAGGCTTCACAAAATACACACCGTCAGCAGGAATACCTGAACTAAGGGAGGCAATTGCACGCAAGCTGAAGGCAGAAAACGGGATAGACGCATCCGCATCGGAGATAATAGTCACGCCCACAAAGCATGCCATATTCATGTCAATAATCGCTCTTGTTGACAGGGGCGAGGAGGTAATACTCGCAGACCCGTCCTGGGTTTCGTACGAACCCATGGTCCGGATGGCCGACGCCGTTCCGGTGCCTGTCAGGGCGGATGAGGAGACAGGCTTCAGGCTTAACCCTGAACTTGTTGCTGAGAAGATTACTAACAGGACCAGGATGATACTCCTGAACTCGCCAAACAATCCCACTGGTGCCGTGGCAAGCAGGGAAGAGGTCAGGGCAATCTGTGAGCTTGCCGTGGACCACGACCTTCTCATACTCAGTGACGAGATATATGAAAAAATAATGTACGACGCACTGAACCACTCCCCCGCTTCCTTCCCCGGGATGAAGGAGAGGGTAATCACAGTAAACGGCTTTTCCAAGACATATTCAATGACAGGATGGCGTCTCGGCTACCTGCATGCCGACACCTCACTTGTCAGGGACATACAGAAGGTGCAGACGCACTCAGTCACATGCGCAACTTCCTTTGCCCAGAAGGCAGGAATCGCAGCACTTGAGGGGCCGGCAGAACCTGTAAGAAGGATGGTTGCCGAATTCAGGCGCAGGAGGGACCTGACAGTCAGGAAGCTCCGGGACATGCCTGGGATAGAGGTGGTTGAACCAAAGGGTGCATTCTACACCTTCCCGAAGTACAGCCAGGGCATGGATTCGGAGAAGATGACCGAATATCTGATAGACGAGGCGCATGTTGGTGTAACCCCGGGCTCATCGTTCGGTTCATTTGGCGAGAATCATTTCAGGATATCGTATGCAACGGATATCGCCACGCTCGAGCGCGGACTCGACTCCATGAAGGCAGCCCTGGAGAAGCTCTGACTACCTCATTTCAGGCGGAAGCATATTGGGTATCCTGTCCCTGACGGGGTAGTCTATGCTGCACTTGGGGCACCTGATCGTGCCCTCCACAATCTCCCCGCTCTCCTCCCTCTCCACCTTGAGCTCCAGCGGATGGTATTTGCACACGGGGCATGCCAGAATCTCCATCAGCTTCTCTCTCATGGATGCCGGTAGCCCGCGGCATCTATAATAGATTTGCCTGCATGGAAAAGTAGTTTACGGGGTAGTGCGTGGAACCGTCTGCCGCGATGACGAGAAACCCAGCGCTGAACAGTGATGAGTGACGGGCGAGCCGAGTGGTCCCCCAAGGGGGTGGTGAAGTGTTATTAGCCATTTGGTCCATCCATGCTTCATGCAGTTGAAACACGTTTTCGACCTCAGCGCAACATTGAGGACGAACATGCCGACCTGGCCCACGAACCCGCTGCCTGTGATAACGCCTGTGGCGATTGAGGCGAGGGACGGCTACAATGTAGAGAACTACTCCTCGATGACGCATGCAGGGACGCATGTTGATGCACCGTACCACATGCTTGAGGATGGTAGGACTGTTGACAGGATCGAGCCCGAGAGCCTGGTCGGAGACTGCTTCTGCATCACCGTTGTCCCGGAGGGCAGGGAGATAACAGCCGAAATGCTTTCTGCAAAGTGGAAGAGTGAGTTCGACGGAGCAATGCTCCTGATAAACACGGGATGGAGCGCCAAGCGCTCCTTCAGGAGGGCATTCCTCTACGACTTTCCGGCGCTCTCCGTCGATGCGTCCGAGTTCCTGGTGCGGCACCGTGTGAAAACAGTGGGCATTGACGCCCTTGGCATAGAACCGTATGACCACAGCGGATTTGAGGTTCACCGCATTCTGATGAAGCATAATATTGTAATCATAGAGGACCTGTCGGGTCTCGGTCAGCTGATAGAGGGGAAGAGATACCTGCTTGTCGCGGCCCCGCTGAAGATAGAGGGTGCCAGCGGCGCCATGGCAAGGGTTTTCGCGCTCGACATGTACTGACGGGCGGCAATACCCTCAACTTTAATATTCCGCTTATCATAGACCGCGGCATGTTTTCGATAGAAGAGCTGAACAGATATTCCACGACAGTCAGGAGGAAATTCGCTGAAAAGCTTGCGTCCATGCCCGCGGAAGCAGTCGAGAGGGACAGGGAGGCGAGTTTCCACAGCATGAAGAACATCATGCTGCACATGATAGACAATGAGGACTGGATGGTCAACTATGTGGTGGAGGGAAGAAGCGGCGAGTACAAGAGGCGCAGCTGGGGTGAATACAGCGGTATGGACATGGTCATCGGCCACCTTAATGAGGTGGAGGCGAAGACGGCGCGGTTCATGAAGGGCGTGGATGCAGGCAAGCTGTCCAGTACTGTCACATTCAGGACGTCGAAGGGGAATGACATCAGCATGACGGTCGAGGAATGCCTCTTCCAGTCCTTCACGGAGCAGCTTTACCACATGGGGGAGCTTATCGCGCTTATGTGGCAGGATGAAATCGAGCCACCCGCTATGCAGTGGTTCTACAACAGTCCTAGGTCCGGGTAGGCGCACGCCCACTGCGGGCCGGTGCGTCGGCTGCAATTACGGACCGCAGTGCATCCACCGCAGTGTCTATGCATGCTTCCATCCCCTCTTCCGGATCCATTATGCTCTCCGTGGGGTGCCATGGTGCCACATCGGAGACGAGACAGATGCCGCCGCCCCTGAGTCCCCACAGGGTGGTGAGAGTCAGCACTGTCCCGAGCTCCATTTCTATGTTCTTGACACCCATCTCCTTTGCATCAAGAAGCGAATCGCGCGACGACGGAAGCATGAAGCCGTTATGCGACATGGATCCGAGCACCCCCGTGCTGATCACCCTGTTCTCTGAATAAAAGCCGTCGACCGAGAGGCTCAGTCCCACCTGGAAGTTCCTGCCGCTCCTCCCCGCCGACTCGACCAGTGCGGCAACAATCTCGTGGTGTGCAAGCGCAGGGAAGTATTCGGGCACGTAACTTGCGCTTGTCCCGTCCCGCCTCAGCGCGCCGGTGCTGATAACCATATCCCCCTTGGTGAGTCCATCGGCAATGCCGCCGGATGTTCCTATCCTGATAAGAGTATCTGTCCCCGTATTGGCAAGTTCCTCCACAAGCACCGCCGCAGACGGTCCTCCTATGCCGGTGGACGCCACCAGGACCCTGCTCCCCTCCAGTGTCCCGGCCATTATGTTGAATTCCCTTGTATTCCTGACCTTTGACGGGCCGGAAAGCTTCGATGCTATCTTCGGCACCCTGGCCGGGTCGCCGCATATCAGGGCATATCCGGCACCCTCGCCCTCCTCAAGTCCCGTGATAAGCTGAGCAGGCATCACTCTTCACCGATGATCTTCCTGTATCCGGCAGCGTCGAGCAGCTCCTCATTCTCCCCTTCAGGCTTAATCACAACAAACCATCCTGATCCATACGGGTCCTGGTTGATGCTCTCCGGCTTTTCCGTCACCGATGAATTGACAGCTGCAATTTCGCCAGCTGCCGGGGAATATACTTCCGAGACTGTCTTCACAGACTCCACGCTTGCGACAACATCCCCCTTCGCCACCTTCTTGCCCACCTTTTCAAATTCCACGAAGACTACGTCTGTGAGCTCGCTCTGAGCGTGGTCGGTAATGCCCACCTTCCATCCGCCTTCTTCCAACTTCACCCATTCATGTGACCGAGTGTACTTCAGTTCTTCAGGTACGACGCTGATATTCTCACCCGCCTGCCTTTTTGAAGTTAAGCAACTTCCTCCTTTTAACTCCACGCCTCGGCACCGCTGAGTTCAGCTGGATGCTCGCAAATGATATAATCACATTCGCCCTCCACGTCAGCATGGAAGGAGGGAAAGGCCGCCTTGTGACGGTGGAGAAGAAGGAGGGTTATGCAGTCGTCAGGCTCAACAGGCCGGAGGTCAGGAATGCTCTCAGCTTCGGACTCGTCTCTGAACTGTCGAATGCACTGAGCAGCCTGGATTCCGACGGTGAAGCATCAGCAATCGTGCTTGCCGGCGAGGGAAGCGCATTTTCGGCGGGGGCCGATGTCAGGGAAATGGCCGGCAGGAGCACCGCCTCCTTCATCCAGAGCGACGATTTCACTGTCTGGGACCGGATATCGTCAATCAGAAAGCCGCTGATCGCAGCTGTTCACGGCTATGCCTTTGGCGGAGGGTGCGAGCTGGCCATGGCCTGCGATATGATAATTGCGGAGGAGGGTTCCAGGTTTGGCCAGCCCGAGATCAAGCTGGGGATAATGCCAGGCGCGGGAGGCACACAGCGCCTAACACTGGCACTGGGCAAGCACAGGGCTATGCTGCACATCCTAACGGGCGAACCCCTCTCCGCCGAGGATGCGGAAAGGCTGGGTCTGGTCAGCGCATTGGTGCCGAAGGGAAAGGCGCTCGAGGAAGCTTCAAGGATCGCTGGCTTGATATCGGCGCTCCCTCCTGCCGCGGTATTGTCGGCAAAGAGGGCCGTGCAGCGCGCAGCCGAGGGTGGAATACGTGACGGGCTGCTGCTCGAGAGGTCGCTCTTCTACTCCCTGTTTTCGACGCTGGACCAGAAGGAGGGAATGGATGCTTTCCTCGCAAAGAGGAAACCAGCTTTCAGGGGAGAATGAGCATCCGCTGTTAATCTCATCAAGTGGAAGCGTGATGAAATATATTTAATGGTGCTTGATACACTAATCCGTCTGACGGTGACCAGACAGAGTGGTGATTCAGCTGAGTGAAGAAATAAGGACGAAGATATGCTTGGTAGGAGACAACAACGTCGGTAAGACGAGCCTGATCAGGCGCTTCGTGCTTGACACGTTCGACGACAAGTACACCTCCACCATTGGCACGAAGGTAACCAAGAAGGAGGTGACGGTAAAGAAGGACGGCGGCAGGGAGATAGCACTTTCAATGCTCATTTGGGATATAATGGGACAGAAGGGCTTCAGGGAACTGCTGAGAGAGTCGTATTTCTACGGCGCGGAGGGGGCAATCTGCGTCTGCGATGTAACCAACAGGGAGTCTCTGGAGGAACTGAAATACTGGATAAAGTCCCTGGAGAGCATCACGGGACATATTCCAATGGTGTTCCTGGGCAACAAGAACGACCTCACCGACCAGATGGTCGTTTCGAGGCAGGACATAGAGAAGATTGCCACATCCTACGGCTCACCCTCGATGGTTGCCAGCGCGAAGACGGGTGAAAATGTCGAGACAGCATTCATGCGACTCGCCTCCCTGCTTACCGCTAGAAAATAAAGAAATAGAGATGCCGTTCTTTTCTTCTTCCCGGCGCCGCCCGGCGGTGCAGGGCCACGCGGGAGGTCTCGAAATATGAACAGCCCAAGGCGCATAGGCAGGTCGCTGCTTCTACTTGCAGCCGCAGCCTCGCTGCTGCTGCCAGCCTTCCCCCTGCTCCCCGCCGCACAGTTTGCTTCAGCCCAGCAGTCCCAGACGCCGGCCACGACCTTCTACCTGCATGACGACGGTGCGGGATTCGGGCACCCCGGAAAGAGGTTCGACTGGGCAAACACAAGCGCACCGTACAACCCGGTCAATCCAAATTTCATCAGCAGCTCCTATCAGGGGATAGAGATGAACACATCAGGTGTCATGCAGTCCTTCAGGTGGATCGCATGGCCTGCTGCCGGCGCAGCCATCCTCCTTGGCGGATTTTTCAATGCAACATTCTACATGACACCATCCAACACCTCTTCGCCATACTTCTCCTTCACAGTGCAGCTGCAGAACGCCACCTCCCTCAACTCCACGCCCGCGGTGGTGGCCAGCATATCCACAGGTCAGATCCGGCTTTCACCCGATACACCGGTAACCGTCTCACTGAAGCTCAATACGAGCACGCTGGGGTCAGGGGATATGCTGCTCCTCAACCTGACCCGGACAGACAGCAATTCAGGCAGCAGCGTGTACGTTGGTTTTGACTACAACTCTGCCCCCTCCTCCTTCTCGCTGTCCCTTTCCCCCAGGATCTCTTCAGTGGCAGTCCAGCAGCCGCCGAATCTGCACGGGGGCGTCCCATTCACCATATTCGCAAACGTTACCGACGAACTTGGAAGCACTGATGTTGCGTCCGCACTCATCTCAGCAACTGGCCAGGGTGGGTACAGCGCCCTGAACAGCACTCCAATGGCAAGGTACTCGCCCGGAGGCTCCCAGACCATGACATACGTGGCTGCATTTGAATACACGCTTACACTCCCATACGGCAACTACACAGTAAACATCACTGCGGAAAGTGCATCCACGCTTTCGGGGTATTCGGTGAACAGCACCTCTTTCGCCTATATCCAGATCCCACCATCGCTGCAGTCATTCTCCGTGACGGCGTCGGGCAGATCACAGGCAGGTATCCCGTTCAGTGTCTCGGCCACCGCATATTCCGATGGCGGGTCTGTCATGTACGACTTCAACGGCAGCGCATCTGTCCGCCTGCTCTATACCAACGGTACGCAGCTTGCCGCATCGGCCTACAGCGCGATTTCGGCAATCTTCAGTTCAGGCCATTCAAGTTTCATTGAGAATGTGACCCTCTCAGCCACCATCGTCGTTGAGGTATACAACGGCTCAGCATCGGGGGATTCTCAGCCCGTCAACATAACGGCAGGTCCTGTCTCACTTGTCAAAGTGCACCCTTCCGTCGTATCGCTACAGGCGGGTCAGAAGCAGCAATTCAGTGCGACCGGGTATGACGCCTACGGCAACATCAACAGCTCGTGGAATGCAACCTGGGCGGTGCAGGGCGGTTTAGGCACAATCACACCAGCTGGCCTCTTCACCGCGACAGTCAACGGAAGCACAAACGTCAGCGCCACCGACAGCGCGACAGGCGCAAGCGGAAGTGCCTCGGTTGCCATATCCCCTTCCTCCCTGTACAACCTCACGATCACCCCGTCACTTGCAGGTGTGCAGGCGGGACAGACATACTTCTTCACCGCATACGGCTACGACTATTTCGGGAACCCTGTGGCACTTCAGGGTGTTGTGTGGGAGACAAACGCCGGCAGCATGTATCCAAACGGCTCTTCGGCCATGCTCATTGCGTCCAAGTCCACTATGGATGGTGCCTGGGTAGAGGCTTTTTCAGGCGGACTCACGTACACCGTGGTTTTCAACATCACTCCTTCGGCCTTCAGCCCCCAGGAGCTTGCACCTATACAGGCGCAGTCATGGCCGTCCGGGACATCACTCTCACTCAACCTTACCTCGTATTTTTCAGACCCGAATGATCCCACGGGAAGCCAGATGGCGTGGTACATAAGCGGCGGAAGCGGCATCGTCTACAGCTACGGGCAGGGGGTGGATGGCGATTTGCAGATGGTGCTTGTGCCGTACAGTGGCGCCTACGGTAATGCAAGCATGACACTGTCGGTCACCAATACGCAGGGGTATACCGTGACCGAGACATTCAACATAAGTGTGCTTCCCAGACCACACTGGATAAACTCGCTCCCGCAGTACATGACCGTCCCCGCGAGCACCTACTACATGCTCAATTACACCTATTTCCTGGACGGGTCTCCACTTCCAGCCCTCTCCCTTGCCATAACAACATCTTCCCCGTACGTCTACGTCCTCGGCCACCGGCTTGCATACTTCTTCCCGGTTGCAGCAGCATCAGGGACATACCCTGTGGTCATCACGGCAACAAACAGCTACAACGTAAGCAGCAGCGTCGTCCAGATCGTTACAGTCAGCAGCCAGCCGCCTCCTGCGGTTAACACTGCCGGCGCACCTCCTTCCAGCCTGACCATCAGCCGTGGTGACAGCCTTACGCTTGAATACCCGCTTGAAACGTATTTCGTTTCCCAGCAGTCTCTCACCTTCTCGGTTGCATCGACTGGTGCATATTCCTCACTGTCCCGGGGCAACATACTCCACATAGAGGCCCCGGCCGCGGGGACTGCGGATTCAGGCAGCGTCCTCATCAAGGCGGAAAACCAGGCGGGCGAGTTTGCCTTCCTGCTGATAAGCCTGAACATACAGTCCGTGATATCGCCGCCGTCGGTGGCACCCCTCCCTCAAATCAGGGTGATGTACAGCACCAGCGGCTCTGCAAACTATGCACTGCCGCTGCTCAGGTACGTGACTGACACCTACGTGCCTCTCAGTCAGGTCACTGTTATCACTGGAACATCCTACATAACATTCAGCATCGGCAACTTTTCCCTTCTCTTCTCAATGCCGTCCAGCCAGAACGGCACCGGCCCCTATGCAGGGCAGTACTGGTTCAACACGACCATTGTGTTCGTGGGTGGCCCCATCAGCAGTCTCGACCAGGATTCGGTGACAGTCCCTCTTTCAGTCCTCGTCTCATCGACTCCCCCTCCGGGCCGGGTGCCAGGGGTGCAGCTGCCCGCCTACATCACACTGGCTGAAAACACTGTGTACAGTTCCCTGAACCTCACTTACTACATCACATCACCAGGAGCGGACAGGCTGCATTTCACAGTAACCGGAAGCAGCGTGCTCGGGGCCAGCGTGGCGCCGGACGGTGTGGTTACCATAGCCCCCGCAAAGTACTTTTCAGGCATGCTTCCACTCTTCTTCGAGGCAAATTCAAGCAGCGGTTTCTACGACTTCAGGGTACTGGTGGAAGTCTATGCTGTCTATATCCCGCCGATCATAACACTTCCGCAGGTGCTGACTCTGAACTCAACCTCCTCTGTCATCAACCTGTCAGCGTACATCAGCAACCCCAACGGCGATCCGCTGAAAATAAGCGCAGTCGGCAAGGGTGTTACGGTGGTGGGGACTGAAATGCTCGTCGTGCTTTCGTCTGGAGTCAGCTCAGAGACACTGACGCTGGTATTCACAACCGCTTCGGGCGCCACGCTGACAAGGCAGCTCACACTGCACCTGTCCAACGGCTTTCCAAGCATCTATGCAATCATGTTCTACGCCCTCCTAGCCGTCATGGTGGCTGCTGCCGCGGTGCTGATATTCCAGAGGCTCATCCCAAAACCATTCCAGCTGGAATCGGTGCTCCTGATACACAACGACGGAAGGCTGCTTTCACACACGCACAGGCAGGATTACAGCGGGGTTGACAGGGATATCCTCGTCGGCATGTTCACCGCCATACAAGACTTTGTGTCAACTTCATTCCCCGAGATGGAGGGTGAGAGGCAGGTGCTGAGCAGGATAGAGCTGGGGCGTTTCAGCATCTACGTGGAAAGGGGCTCGAATGCATTCATTCTTGCAATCTATTCGGGTGAGCCGCCCCGCGGGTGGTACGTGAATATAAGGACGGTGCTGGGAATGATAGAGGAGAGTTACAGCCTTTCCACATGGGACGGGCGCAGGGAGAGCATACGGGGCATAGATGCAGAGATTGCGGGGCTGTTCCCCGGGAAGACCCAGGAGATGAAGGATGAGGCGGCGCCTCAGTAACAGAAGGGGTCGATGATGCTTTGAGGCGAAGGGTGGAGGTAACAGACTACAGACCGGCCTGGAGGGAAATGTTCCTCTGTGAGTCGATGCTGCTGCGCTCCGTGCTTGGGGGCGCCATAACTGCGCTGCACCACATTGGGAGCACGAGCATAGAGGGGATGCCTGCCAAGCCGACCGTCGACATACTGGGCGTTTCGCCCGAAGCAGGTGAGGCAGCAGGGAGGGCGGAGGAGATGGCATACATAGGGTATGAGTACATGGGCGAGTACGGTCTGAGCGGCCGGGCATTCTTTACAAAGGCGGCGTTCTTCAGGGAGGCTGACTGCTACGTCCCTCTCTTCAACCTCCACATCTATGGAATTTCCAGTGCAGCGGATATCCTGAGGTATATTGCATTCAGGGACTACCTGTCCGCCAACAGCGAGAGGGCAGGGGAATATGCTGCGCTGAAGAGGAGGCTCGCCAGGCAGTTTCCATGGGATGCAGAGGCATATGTTGAGGGGAAGGAGAGGCTTGTCAGGAGCATAGAAAAGGATGCGCTGGAGTGGAGCATTGCCAGGGGACTGGATGTGCGCCAGTATTTCAGCAATTGATACCCGTGTTACACCCTTTTAATACTCACCGCACAGCTTGTGTTACAGGGACAGGAATGAGCAAGGAGCAGACGGTACTCAACACGGCGTTCAGGTTCCTTACCGACCTCAAAGAGGGAGATATGGAATATGCGCTTGATGAGGGTTTACTCCTGCTCAGGCTGATGGCGGCAGACCATGAAAGGCTCGACAACACGACGGTAGTTTTGCCTACTCCTCCCCCTCGCAAGGCGAATAAAAGTCAAGTTGCCCCCTATGCAAGGTAGCCGCCACAGCCTGTCCTCAATTGACAGAGGTCTCTTCAAGCCGCTCAGACAACCGATGCGCTGTTTATCACTACCTTCGTGAGCGGCCTGTCGTTGCCGTCCCTCCTAGTCTTGCTTATTGCATCGGCCACATCCATGCCCTCAACAATACTGCCGAAAACAGGATGCTTCCTGTCGAGGAAATTGTTGTCTGCCACGTTGATGAAGAACTGGCTTCCACCGGTATTCGGCCCCGCGTTGGCCATCGAAATCGTCCCTCTGGAATTCCTGTTTCTTGCACCGAATTCATCCTTTATCGTGTAGCCAGGCCCCCCCATGCCAGTTCCAGTCGGGTCTCCGCCCTGGATCATGAAGCCAGGTATGACCCTGTGGAATATGACACCATTGTAAAATCCCTGTTCCACCAGTTTCCTGAAGTTGCCGGCGGTCACAGGCATATCCTTTTCAAACAGTTCTATTCTGATCTTTCCCATGCTTGTGTCTAGCAGGACGTTAGCCATTTCAATCAACCGGACATCTTGAAGCAACTATCTAAATGCACTGCAGGCCGCCGTTTGCCAGCAGGTATGAGCGCAGGACGCTGGCTTTGAAGGTATTTGCAATAATGATACTGAGATTACACCCTTTTAATACTCACCGCACAGCTTGTGTTACAGGGACAGGAATGAGCAAGGAGCAGACGGTACTCAACACGGCGTTCAGGTTCCTTACCGACCTCAAAGAGGGAGATATGGAATATGCGCTTGATGAGGGTTTACTCCTGCTCAGGCTGATGGCGGCAGACCATGAAAGGCTCGACAACACGACGGTAGTTTTGCCTACTCCTCCCCCTCGCAAGGCGAATAAAAGTCAAGTTGCCCCCTATGCAAGGTAGCCGCCACAGCCTGTCCTATAAACCCTTTAATCTTCTGAAGGCAATCAGCGCCAGCCGGGCGACGGTATAATAATGCCCCCGTTTATACCGTGGCGAATGTGTATACTTTCCGACAGGGATATTTCATCGCTTGTCTCAAGGAAGCTTCTGATAAGCGATGAGTACAGTGAGCTGTCGCTTACTCCCAACGGCTACGACCTGCGCATATCATCCGTGCAGGTTGGTGATGACCCATCCCTGCCGTCCGAGGAAGCAACAATCCCGCCAGGGAGGTGGTTCGCAGTCTCGACCATGGAACGTCTGAGCCTGCCTGGGGACATCACAGGGCAGCTCTGGGTCAGGAGCAGTTTCGCCAGGCGCGGTGTGATATCCAGTTTCGGCAAGGTGGATGCAGGATTCATGGGCGTGCTCACGCTGACCGGCTACAATGCTTCGTATAGGGAGCTGAAGCTTGAACGCGGTACCAGGTTCGTGCAGATTGTGTTCGAACGGATGTGCTCGGCCTCAATGAGCGGTTATGCTGAAAGGTCCGGCAATTACCAGGGGCAGGACAGGCTCACCCTCGAGCCCCGCGGTTAAGGGCCTTCCTGATGGCGAAGTGGTAAATGCCCTGCACAGGCGAATAGCTCTTCACCTTCCTGTGAGACTCAACTCTCCCGCCTTCTGCCTCCAGGGACAGGATTCGCTTTTCCAGGTTCCTGTCCTCTATGAGTTCGTAGTAGTCCACAGTCCCCCCGTCCGCAAGCATTGCAAGAGCCCTGCCCACGAATCCCGCCCCTCCTGCGGGCAGATTCATTATTATCCTGTCGAACGGCCCCCCGGTGTATTCGGCGGCATCCATGAGGTGCGCCTCCATGTTGCCCGCTGAATTGGATGCAGCATTCTCCTTCATGTATGAGACCGCATAGGGGTTGATGTCAATCGCAACCACATGTCCGGACGATGCGCTGCGTGCCGCATGCAGTGCAAAGGGACCCACCCCTGCAAACATGTCCAGAACCCTTTCCCCCGGTGCCACGGCGATCCCAATGCGCCTCCTCTCGGACGCGAGCCTCGGCGAGTAGAATGTCTTTGCCACATCAAGCGCCATGCGCAGCCCGTATTCGTTGAGCTTCGTCTCAGTCCCTCCCTTTCCGGCGAGGAGAGTGAGCCTCCTTAGCCTGAATTCACCCGCCACCCCCCTGTCCTGGAAGACAGAATCGAGCGAACCGTGAGCCTCCAGTATGGCCCTGCCAATCTCTCCCCCGAAGCGCTCGAGTTCGGGCGGAAGCTTCACGAGCGCCTTGGTCCCGATCATGTCGAAGGAGGAGGGAAGCAGCGGCATGGCATCATCGGGAAGCTCAACGATATCCCTGTAGTTTTCCCGTGAGCTGCTATCAGGAAAATCAGCCTCGCAGCGTTCGCCTTCCTCGAGCTTGGCGGGATATGCAGTTACAGGGAAAACGATCATTCCATCAAGGCTGACGCTCCTCAGGGTGCGGTCAAGTAGCCCAAGCTGCTGCAGCCTCCTTCTGCATCCTTCCGCCCCCTCCGGCGATATCCTAATGCCCCTTGCGCGCATATTCTGCCGATAAAATGGGAACTCTTCTATTTGTGGGTGCTGGGCTCTCGGGCATATCCTCGCTGAGCACGGCCGCCCTCGAGGCGGTCAGCTCTGCTGATGCAGTCTTTATAGATTCATACACGACGCTTCTGGGCAGCTCATTCGCATCCGACCTCGGGAAGGCTGCGGGGAGGAAGTGCGAGCTCATTGGCAGGGAGGCGCTGGAGAGAGGGGATGCATTGCTCGACGCTGCCTCAACCGGTACGGCGGTGCTGGTCGTCGGAGGGGATTCGATGTCTGCCACCACCCATTCATCACTGCGAATCGAGGCATCGGAAAGGGGCATCGAAACGCGCCTGCTTTTCGGTCCCTCCATTTTCACTGCTGCGCCTGCTCTTCTTGGCCTGCATCAGTACAAGTTCGGCAGGACCGCCACCCTCCCGAGGTTCCAGCCCGGTTACAGGCCGGTCAGCCCCTTCAGGCTGATCGAGTCTAACATGAAGGAGGGCGCCCACACTCTGGTTCTCCTGGATGTGGACGCGGAGCACGACTATTTCATGTCACCGACGGAGGCTTTTTCAGAAATCATCGAAATGGGCGCGGAACTCTCTTCGGTGCTTCTCGGTGAAGGCACTTTCTGCTGCACAGTTTCGAGGGCAGGGAGGGAGGACTGCGCAACGAGGGCAGGGAGGATATCAAGGCTGAGTGGAGAGGATTTCGGCGCACCGCCCCACTGCATTGTTGTGCCCGGAAGGCTTCACTTCAAGGAGGCTGAAGCTCTCGCAGCCTTTTCGGGCGCCGAACAGCTTGAACTCGTGGGGCTCACAGACTGACGGCCGCTATCTGAGGCCGAGCGCGCCAATCCTGTTGTGCCCCTCTTCCTCGGCATCCCTTACCCAAACCGTTACATCACACCCTTCAAGCTTCCCGGCGACCTCCTCCCCGAGTCTCTCGGCACTGTTCTCCATGCCCCTGCTCATGCTCAGGAATAGATGCATCCTGCTGAGCGCGGCTGCATCGGCGCCGAACTCTGCTACAATCGACTGCGCCCCCTTCCTCTCCCATTCGAGGCCGGAGGCATGCGTTACCGCATAGGTGCCCCTGAACTTCCTCCTCGCAATTCCTTCAAGGAAGGAGGTGTCCGCATACTGCATAACCTCCTCAAGGGGAGATACAACGATCCTGTTCATGATATCCAGCGCCCTGGTCATACGGACGTTTGGCATAGTCTGGTTGATAATGCTGTTTTCAAAGGGCACTGTTATGCTGGAAGAATCTGCGAGCAGTTCCAGGGACTTCCTCGCGGCAGCCCGCCTCGACGCCCCTTCCACGTCGAACGGCAGGGCCACTGAGGAAATCACGGGGAGTGATAGGGCCCTCGCAGCCCTGGCGACGGCGGCCGACGCGGCTCCGCCCGCGAATCCGCCGAGACCTGCAACAATCATCACCACATCCGCCCCTTCTGACAGGCGCCTGAACTTTTCCAGAAAGGGATGGTCCGTCCTTTTCATCACCGATGCATCGGTCTCTGAAGCGGAGAGGAGTACCCTGTCGAGCCTGAGGTCTGCCGACGGGGAGCTGTCCACCGTTATCCTCCTCCCGGACCTGGAGGAGGCGAGTATGTTGACGCCTGCGCTTCCGCATCCTGCGACGATCGCGCTTATCTTCTGCGCAGTCTCCCTCTTCACCGCTTCAATTGGCATCGGTGCCTGATTGTGGAATGATAAAAATAAATTTCCCGCCAAAATGCCCTTCTGAGGGGGAGTCAAAAGCTTATCAGAAATGAAACTCTTGCACTCATGGTTTATATGCGCCTCCCGCACGTTCTTGACAATGGTAGCACTTGAACGTCGGATACAGCGGAATAGCAATACTCTTCGCGGTCGCCGCAGTGGTAAGTGTCATCTTCAAGAAGATGGGTCAGCCGCTTATACTGGGGTATATAATAGCCGGCGTTCTGTCCGCCCCCTTCCTCGCCTCCGACAGCGGCATAATATCGCTCATATCAGACCTGGGAATAACGCTTCTTGCATTCACCATGGGAATGGAGCTGAGCCTCAGGGGGCTGAAGGAACTGGGGCACAGGATCATTCTCGGTGGAATAGCGGAGGTCGCCATCATGCTGCCCTCGGGATACATGGTCGCTGTGGCCTTCGGGTGGTCGAGGATGACCGCAATCTTCTTCGCTGCGGCCTTTGCACTTACAAGCACAACCATTGTCATGAAGACAATGAGGGATTCGAGGGAGAGCCTCCGCTCATACTCCGACATACTCATAGGCCTCCTGATAGTCGAGGACATGCTCACAGTTGTAATGCTCGCACTTCTCTCGGCGCTGGGAGCACACAATGCCATCGTCCCCATACAGCTGCTTGAGCTTCTGGGAGGAATCTCTCTATTCGCGGTCGTGAGCCTCATCATGGCCATAAGCATACTCCCGAAGGCGATCAACATGGTGTCCGGGATGGGGAATGACGAGATACTGATGATAGTGTCCCTCGGACTCTGTTTCGCCCTGGCGCTGTTTGCCCAGCAGCTAGGCTTCTCGTTCGTCATAGGTGCATTCATAGTGGGCGTCGCTGTGGCAGAGTCGGAGCACA
This sequence comes from Thermoplasmata archaeon, assembly GCA_021806165.1. Classification (GTDB taxonomy): domain Archaea; phylum Thermoplasmatota; class Thermoplasmata; order Sysuiplasmatales; family Sysuiplasmataceae; genus JAJZXY01. The sequence goes on along the minus strand of JAJZXY010000015.1, from coordinate 7,726 downwards.
AGGAGAGGATTCAGCAGAAGATGACGCCCATCAGGGATGTCTTCCTCGCGGTCTTCTTCGTCTCCATAGGGACTCTCATTCAGACATCATACGTCCTGTATCTCCTTCCATTCGCCATAGGGCTAGGGTGCCTTTTTGTCTTCTGGAAGATGGTTTCTGTCTCAGCCGGATTCACTGCAATGGGCTTCACCTCCAGGAATGCAGTATATGTCGGCATAGCAGCAGGCGCAATGGGTGAATTCTCGTTCGTGATTGGGAGGCTGGGCCTGCAGTTCGGCTTCTTCAGCGGCCAGATTTACACACTCATCGTGCTGGTGTCGGCAGTGACAATTGTAATACTGCCCCAGACGGTAAAGAGGAACGATGCGATATTCGGCCTTGTCCAGAACAGGATGCCCGAAGGGCTGAAGCTCTATTCAGTTGCACTTGGCAGGTTCGCAAAGCAGCTCAGGGAACGATTCAACAAGCCTATGAAGATGAAGGATTCCTCCAAAAGCATGCTCCTTACGCTGCTGCTCAATGCGGTGGTGATACTTGCCGTGGTGATAATGACTGAGCTCTTCGTCCAGGCATCAGGAAGCCTGATTTCAAAGCTCGGCCTGGAGTACGGGCTGCTCTACCTGGGCTACATGTCCTCGATCATACTCCTCCTCTACGCATCATTCAACACACTTTCCGCAGAGGCGGCGAGCTTCTTCGGAGTGAAGGAGAATGGATATGGATTCACCTCAAAGCTGCTGGAAAGGGTAATTCAGGCCTTCTATGCAGCCGTGTCGATAGCCATACTCGTTTCAACGCTGCAGCCACTGCTGTATGCCGAACCTGTCCTGGGATATTCAGCCGCTGCCGCAACTGTGGCAGTTGTCGTGGTGCTCTGGAGGGGCATATCTGAGCTCACGCTGCACTCCTCTGCCTCCGGAGTCCGTCCGTCAGGCGGTGTGAGCGGCGCCTCTTCACCGGAGACGGACTATGCAGCAGACTTCATGAAAGGGTAGTCTAGTCCGAAAAGCTGCCAAGCCTGGCCTGGTCCATTATCCTGATATGCTTCTCCGCATGGCGGATGCCGAGCAGTTCCATCATCTCCAGCGCGTTCTTGGCGGCCTTGGCTCTCCCGTGGTTGTTGAAATAAATCCTGGTCACATCGGTCAGGCCGCTGATCTCCCTGACAGTGGGTATCCATTCCTCCAGCTGCCCCCGCGAATAGATGTAGTCGTATCTGTTGATCCTCATATCATCCCCGCCCGCTCCGCCATACCATATGTCCCTGTTTCTCCCGTGAAACCTGAGGTACGCATGCTGTGCTGTGATTCTCGAAGTGGTAGGGAACGCGGGGCTGTCCACCAGCACAGCAGTGAAGTTCATTGCGCTAAGCAGCTGCGCAGCCTCCCGTCTTATCTCACCCCTTTCCAGCCAGCTCCTGTGCCTGAATTCAAGCGCATAATCTGCCCTGTCATCAGCAACCTCCTCCATCATGGATGCCAGCGTCCTGATGCTATCATTGCTGAAGCCGAACTGCGGCGGGAGCTGGACCAGGACTGCTCCCAGCCTACCTGCAGATGACAGGGGGGTGATGCAGTTACGCCTGAAAGCATCGAAGTCGGAAGCTATGCCGTCCATGTCTCCCGCAGGCAGCTTCTCATGGGTAATGCTGCCTGGTAGCTTTATAGAGAATTCGAACCCCTTCACATCCTCGGTCTTCGCAACCCACGACTCGACCATCTCCCTTGCAGGCATGGAATAGAATGTGCTGTTCACCTCCGTTGTGGGGAAGTACCTGGCATAATAGCGCAGCCATTCAGAATGGCGCTGTGCGAGCTCCCTGGGGTAGAAACGGTCGACCCAGTCGCTGTACGACCAGCCGCTGCAGCCAGTCAGTATCATGACACGTGCACAACTCCGGGGCAGCTAGATAAGCCTTTACCGCACCTCTCCGGAAGGCGGATGGTGATAGCCTTATATGGTGCAGGCGATACATTACTGTCACCGGCACAGGGCGGCTGATCCGTGATGCCATCCAGATACCGGCGACTACAGTGTGCCGTGAATGGGTCCCTCCTGGACTGGGACGTGCTGTCCTTTGGATGACAGGAGACCAACCCCGGCACACAACATCCCGGCATGGGTCAGGATCGGGAGTGCGCGGAGCGTTCTGTGATCGACTCTGTTAATGCCGGGACACAACCGGCTCAGCCATATATCGCCTGCGTCTGCTCCCTCATGAACTGTGTCAGGTAGTAGATGCCGCCTGCCCCTTTCCCCGTTGAACCACTCATCTTCCATCCCACAAACGGCTGAGCGCCCACCATTGCCCCGGTGGTTGCACCTCCCCTCTTGTTGGCATAGCAGACGCCTGCCTGGATGCCCGAGAAGAACTGCTCCTGCTCACTCGCGTCCCTTGTGAATATGCCGGCGGTAAGCCCGTAGTCGACAGAGTTCGCTATGTCGAGTGCTTCGTCCATTCCGCTGACCTCGCCGACGCATACGAACGGGAGGAAGAGTTCCTCGTTGAACAGCCTGCTGTCGAACGGCATGTCAGAGGCAAGAGTCGGCAGGACGAAATTACCCCTGGCGAATGCACCTTCTGTAAGCACCCTGCCCCCGGCAAGAATCTTTCCTGATTCCTTGGCATCGAGGACAGCTGTCTCATACCTTCTCACAGCCTCCCTGGTTATGAGCGGGCCGAGGTAGGTCTCCTTCTCGGTGGGATCGCCAACTACAATCTTCTCGGTGTACGAGGCAAGTTTCCTTACGAATTCTTCCCTTACCGGCGGCTCAACAAGCACCCTGGAGGCGGCGCTGCACTTCTGCCCGCCGTATCCGAAGGCAGCCTTGGCAGTCCCCTCCACCGCCGCGTCAACATCCGCATTCCGCGTCACTATCACCACGTTCTTCCCGCCGAGCTCGGCTATGAACGGCTTGAATGTCTTCTCAGTGAACTTCTTCATTGAGGAGAGCCCGACCTCCCTTGAGCCTGTGAATGCGATGCCGGCAACCCTGCTGTCTGTGACCAGTGCATTGCCTACTGTGTTGCCTGGCCCTGTAATGTAGTTCAGAACGCCCGGAGGCAGTCCCGCCTCCCTGTATATCTCATGTATCATGTATGAGAGAGAAGGGGTGGTGCTGGCCGGCTTGAGAACAGCTGTGTTGCCCGTGATTATGGCGCCCGTGCTCATTCCAGTGGATATTGCCATGGGGAAATTGAATGGTGATATCACACCCCAGGGTCCGAACGGTTTCATCGAACTGAGATTCCTGTCCACATGCGAAGCTGAACCCATCTGAACGGCGTACCCCTTGTTGATTGTCATCAGCTCGCTGTAGTACCTCATGAAGTCGATAGCCTCGTCCACGTCCCCAACAGACTCGTACCTGTTCTTCCCGTTCTCCACGCTCATCAGCGCAGCCAGTTCAAACTTCCTTGCCTCAGCGATCCGCGCAGCCCTCTCGACTATGGTCACCCTCTTCCTGTAGTCGGTCCTGCTCCATTCCGCAAATGCATCGACTGCCGCGTCCACGGCCTTTTCAACATCTCCGGCAGAGCAGTTCTGGAATTTCCCCACCAGCACGCTGCTGTCAGAGGGCGAGCGCACCTCGAACATCCCCCGGGCCTCCACCCCCTTTCCCGCGATGAACATCTGGTGCGTTTTTCCAAGGCTGGAACGTACCGACTTCACCGCTTCGTCGTACTTTGAGTGAAATTCATTCTCCTTGCCGGCGGTCTTCATTTTCAAAAACGTGTTTTCGTTCTCAAATGTCATCTTAGCACATCCACTTCCATACATCGGATCCTATTTACATTTCCCCCCTTTTCGCACCTTCTGCAGGAGTGTAATCGCTCTTCCCAGGCGGGAGGACAGAAACAATCTCGTCCCTCGCAACCCCGAGTTTCGCTGCCAGTCCAGCGGCAACCCTCTCCTTGGAGAGGCTTCCGGGCCTGATCAAGTAGAAATCGGCCACCCTTCCTCTCATAGAGGCGGCAGGCGCGCATACAAGCCTCCTCTGCCCCTCATATTCCACAATTCCCAGTGCCAGCTCAAGGCTGAGCTTGGAGAAGTAGTTCCTCTTTCCCCTGATGATGAAGGCTCCGCTGGGAAGGTATTCGCCCGACTGGGGTGATTTACTGACCTGGTCGGGCATCACCCAGTAGGCAGGAGCAGCGCCGATCTGCGCATTCCAGGCCCTTGAGAAGCAGAGTGCAAAGGTGCATGCCTCCTCCAGCGTTGCCTCACCCGCGCCCTCGATCCATTTGACAACGACGCTCGGCGCCCCGTAGACATCAGCATGGGCGTATCTGTCGCGGTCAGACATGTGCTTTGAAACGAGGTTGTCATTGCTCCTGGCATCCCTGCCCGCAATAACGAGACACCCCTCGCTGCTGACGAACCACCTGTACCTGTCAAACCAGAACTTCTTCCCCGACTTCCTTATCTCAGGCTTCTTAGCGGCAGGGGCAGGTGCACTCCTCCTTGCTGAGATTTCCGCCATTGCCTCCTCAGCCCTCTTCAGCTTCCTTTCCTGCTCCTTGGACATGTCGTAAATGGAGGAGGCTATCCTGTTCACATCGTCCTGCGGATTGATCCTGATCTCCACGCCCTTCACTGTCAGCGTGTACGTGCCATCCCTGTTTTTCACATAACCCGGCGGGGCATCTCCCCCCTTCCTTAGCGCTCCCATCTTGTCCACAAAGCCCTGGTAGTCAAGGTAGATACCGTCTGCAAACTCCTTGGCGGTTTCACTCTCAAGCCTGAATCTGTCCATGGCCTCAATCTGCTTCTCCACAAGCTTTGAGACCCTCTCGCCTTCCAGATCCCTCTGCTCCTCAGGCCTGCTTCTTATGAATTCGAGCACGCATTCACTGAGCGTCGCGAATTTCCTGCTCTCCAGCGAAGAGAATATGGTGAATGGCACAGGTGTGAACTGGACCGCCTTCCCGCCGCTGTAATAGACAGAGGGCTCAGCTTTCCCTGAAGCTCCCGAAATGATGCGTGAAACTGCTGCATGCACCTTCTCCCATTCCTCCCCGCTGAGATCACCTGGCATCCGCCCGAATGCAATGCCTGCCTCAGTGCACACCTCCTCGGCGAGGTCTCCGCCAAGGCCTATTACGGTTGCGAGAGTCCTGACTATGTCGGCCCTGGAATTCAGCGCCTCTGTCCTCAGCTCCTCCTCAGTTGCGCCAAGGACGTCAAACCTGAGCGGCGGCTCGACGTATGCGGCACCGGGTGTAATGTCGTGCCCCTTCCTCTTCTCAAACCTGAGTGCTGAAAGTACCTTGCCTCCGTCGAGGAGTATGAAATTCCCCTTGCCCATGAGCTCCATGACAGCACTCATTCCCTCCGGCCTCGAGAATGATATGTTTATGACCCTGTCGAATCCACACTGGGTCACACCTGTCACACGTGAATTGTCAAGCTTCTTTCTCACCATGGCGGCTAGGGGGCCTATATCCCCTCCCTCCTCCTTCTCAAGAGGCTCGCTCAGAAATGCAAACTGTCCCTCATAGATGACAAGCTCCCTCTTGCCGCCGTCTGTGTTGAACCGTATTGAAAATGGTTCTCCGCCAAAAGCCTTGTCAACATAACCGCCGTTGAGCGAAGTCAGTTCAGCCGCAAGTGAGAGAACGTCCAGCGAAGTCATAGAGCGTTTCGTTTTCAAACCGTTGACCGCAAATTGATTTGCACACTGGTATACGATTATTTGCCATGCGCCCGCCCCTGCATCTCCGAAAATTTAATAGCTTTGTTGAAGTTGCCATTGATTGCGCCACTGTAGCTTAGTGGTAGCGCGAAGAGCGCCTCTAGATAGCGACGCCTTGGTATGTACAACAAAAAGGCGTAGGTCGAGGGTTCAACTCCCTCCAGTGGCTCCAGCACTCCGGGTGCTGCAGTCTGCAGCTCACCCTGTCAGGCGCAGAGCCGGAAAGGGCCGGTCAAAGAAATGAAGATATCATCATTCCGTCCGCTGATGTTCAGCAGCGGCAAAGGACATTTTTATTCGCAGCCGTTCGACACAATAAGCGAAAAGGAGGCAGAACTCCTCAGGGCTCTGCCTGCAAACATAACGCAGCTGACTCTTCCCGCCAGTGTAGAGGAGGCACAGTCTGTCCTGAGCCGGTGGAAGGGGGACGGCACTCTTCAGAGGGCAGATGCCGAAACCGTCCTTGCGGTCGAGCAGCGTTTCTCTCACGGGGGACGTGAGATGGTAAGGCTGGGAATAATCTGCCTTGTGGATGTATTCCCTGTCGCAGGTGACATCAAGCCGCACGAGAGGACCTTTCCGGGCCCGATGAAGGGGAGGTACAGGCTTATGAAGGCAATCAGCTGCATACCCGAACCCATATTCCTCATAACTCCGGCGGAAGGGCTGACCCGGACAATCGGCTCCGCAATCAGCTCTTCCGAGCGTCTGCTCAGATTCGAAGATCCTGCCGGCGTGGAGAATTCAGTGTTTGCAGTTACTGACGAAGCCGCCATAGCCGCGATAAGGGAGGCGGCAGCCGGTTCGGATGCCATTGTTGCCGACGGGCACCACAGACTGGCAGCTGTCAGGGAGATTGCTGAGGAGGCTTCCTCAGCCGGAGACGGGAGATGGAACAGGATTCTCGCATACGTTACAGAAGCGGATCCGCAAGGGCTGCTGATTGCAGGCATACACAGGATAGTGCGCAATCCACCGGGCAGGAGTGTTTCAGCCGCCGACCTTGCAGCCACTTTCGACATCGGACCGCCCGAAGGCGCCCCTGACACCAGGGCTCTTGCGATATACGACGGCGCCATGCACATGCTCTCACTCAGGGACGGCGGCCCGATCGGCGGCTCCGAGGCACCAGGTATTGTCCTCAATGAACTGCTTGCAGGGTGCCTTGGTTTCACCAGCGACGAGATCGAGAAGTCGGTGCGCTACACTCACGACTCTGGCGAAGCGGTTGCGGCGGTAGACAGCGGTGCAGCCCCTTTCGCCCTCCTCATGCCTGAATGGAGGGTGGAGAGTTTCACCGAGATGGTTTCACGGGGGGAGCTCCTCCCGCAGAAATCCACATTCTTCTTCCCGAAGGTTCCGTCAGGGATCGCCCTTCATGAACCATGATGTGTCCCGCGCTGCCTCGTCCCGGGCCGTCTGCCGCGGGACCATGTCAATCTGCCAGAACAGGGCATCGATCTCCCGCCTGTGCTGCAGCCCCTCTTCGTTCACCCCAGAAAGGAAGGAGAGCAGCATGTCATCCGTCCACCGTGTTTCAGCTTCATCTTCATAGACGCCCATACCGTCATGCCATTCCTTCCTCATGCTGTCACCGTTATGGTGCGCTCACACGAATCGAACCACAAGTTGTACGCCTCAAGCAAATGGCAGTATGTGCGGAGAATCGAGGGGAATGAGGGATCCCTGTCAGCAGCAAGCTGCTACGGAGGGAACTCCATCAGCGCCAGGAGGTACTTCAACCTGACCTCGCTGTTGTATGCACACCATTCCCTGATAAAATCAAGCTCGCTCATGGAAGAGTGGAGGAAACAAGTTCAGCTACATCTGTTTCTGTCAGTCGGGCAGCCGCTTTTGCCCCAATTCAGCTCTATAAAAAGCTTTTTAGGGCAGATGGAATCGTGTCGAGTACAACAATTATTTCACCCCCCTCCCATAACCCCTGTGGCCAAACTCAATGAGACACAAATCCGTTTCATCTGCAACCATATTGTCCACAGGAAAGACTGGTCTGTATCACGCATTGCCA
>JAJZXY010000014.1 GCA_021806165.1 Thermoplasmata archaeon | reverse complement strand
TGCATCGGCTGCTTCAGATACGTGCGGTTATCAGCGAAACTGCGGTCCACGCCATCAGGCCCGAGTGGTAAAGGGAGAATTCGGACGCGCCGGCCGAAACAGTGTCTGAGAGGAATGTCCCGTGGGGGAATCCTCCAACTATGATGTTGGCATCCCTTAGCAGGGAGTAGTCTGTCAGAGGCTCACCGCCCTCTGTCATGGCGACGCTCCTGCCGCCTAGCCTGCGAAGAAGTTCATGCAGTGTCTCCCGTGTCACCTTCACCAGCTCCCTTCCCTCATACTCCACGCTTCCTGAAATTAGGGCGGATTCCATCAGCCCCTGGAACCTGTTGAAGTTCTTTGGCAGCCTGACGTCCTGTGCAAATTCCATCACTTGATCATTCCTTGTGTGGAGGTAGGTTCTCAGCCTCCCCTCCCTGGAGGGTATGGAATCCAGTGAAAGGAGAAGGCAGAAGTGGGCTATGTCGGCGCGCCCCCTACGCACCGCATCGGGCAGAGGGCGCATTGCTGCATAGTGAAGGCTTGAGTCGAGAAGGCATTCGGTCGGTTTCCTCCCCCTCCTCGAAGCACCCGCCCTCACAGTGGAGTGTGACGCAATCCTGCCGGGAACAAGCTCGACCTCCGCGTCCGCAATTACAAGGTTAGCCATCCTAATCTCTCAGGAGAGTATCTCATCCAGCCTGCCGAGCGAGAAGCCGAGCTTTACCTCCTGCGCAATCCTCCGGCCTGTCGACAGCCCCGGTTCTATCATGTCTGAATACGGGGAGCCGTTGACAAACGGGTTGGTGCCCGCGACTATTCTCGTGGATATCTCGAAAACCTTGATTTCCAGCTTGTCTGTGACTATGGTTTCCAGGGCAAAAGGCCCGACCAGCCCGCCGAAGAGCTCCTTCGATTTCTCCACAGCCGCCTCACCCATCTCAAACACCTTGGGGAGCAGGCTCTCCCTTATCACGATGGGTACGTTGCCTGTCACCACAAATGTCGGGAAGAAGCCAAGGCGCTTCAATTCCTCGGTGGAGCCGAGCTTGTACAGCTCGTCGATGTTTGATTCATCCCTCCTGTCGATGGAGAGCATCTCAAGAATGCCCCCCGACCGGAGCCCATAACCTTTCGTCCTGAGCGGTGAATGGAAGTAATGGAAGTAGTACCTTGTGCCCAGCACATATTCCTGGATTGTGTGCTGCTGTGTGTAGTCTATTGCCATCTTGAATTCCATGTAGTCCTTTGCTATGAAAGCCCCTCTCCCACCCTTTGCACCGGAGTACTTGACAAGCACAGGCCTGTCTATCTGCTTTGCATCCTGGATTTCCTGCGGCATCTGTATCCCGGCTGCAGTGAGCCATTTCCTCTGAGTGGAGCGATCCGACTCCCATTTCAGGACTTCCCTGTTGCCGAAGCTGGGGACATTGAAGCTTCCGAACTTGTCCGCACCCATATACTCCACGAAGGAGCCGTGAGGGACAATGATTGCGTTTCTGCTGACAAGCTCATCCGCCAGATCCGCTATGTCACTGTAATCCCTGACCCTGATGAATTCGTCAGGCCTTGCCATGGGGAATGCGTCGTAGAATTTGGTATCCCGGTCGACCGCAATTCCGAGTGAGCGCAATCCCTCCCTTCGTGCGCCGTGGAAAATCTGCAGTGAGGAATGGGAGCAGAGCGTTGCTATGGTGACCTTCGAGGGGTCATATTCGTCTATAATCTTCTTAATGCTGTTGGAGACCATAATTTGTTATTCCTGAGTCATTCTTAAAAATTTGCATGACCCCGGAGGGTGCTGCATCCCTGCTTTCCGATTTAGCTGCACGTGCCGCCAATCAAATCTTAAATATACAGCACCGCCCGTTACCAACCGCGATACAGATGGCTAACAAACCCAAGCCCAGGGATGAAGACTGGTTTGAGGCGCTTGATGCTGAGCTCGAAAGGGAGGCGTCGTCCATAAAGAACGACGTTGCCGAGGTCAACAGGGCGAAGAGGGAAATCAACATGATGGCCCTCCAGGATATGTGGAAGGTCTGGCTCCGTTTCAACAGGTCGAACATCCACTTCTCCATACAGCCGGAGTACAGCGAGTTCCTGAAGTTCAGGGAATTCCCTGAGGACTGGTCAATGAGGGATGATTTCAGATTCCACACACTGAACTCCGTCGAGCTCAAGGACAGGACGGCCGAAGAGGGGAGAATGGGTGACTCACTGAAACTTTTCTACTATTCGCAGGATGGCAAGTATTACGCAAGGCTGACCTTTGAGTATTTTGAGGGTGAGCACTATTACAAGTATTCAGGATGGAAGAGAATTTTCGGGCAGTATGTGCTTTATGATGTCCCGGTCCATAGCTTCAGTTCCGCGAAATTCCATGAGATTATGGCGGACGTGGTCAAGTCATGGTACGAGTCACACCTCAGGCACTCGAGGGACAACTTCCTGGAGCACCTCAAAGCGAGATATCCGGCGGGCAATTCATTCAGCGAATGAGTGGCTCTTCCGGCCCCCTCCGGAAGCTGTTTAAATAGATGCGTTGCACATCATCCGCGGGACGGTGATTGCTTGGAATCGGATTTGCAAAAACACGTGGAAGACATGTTTTCTGTGCTTGGCGGCAGGGTAGAAAGGAGCGCTCTTGAGAAGGAGCTTAACCTGTTTGTAGGTGAATACAGGGTGTCTGTCCCTTCCGCCAAGAGGAGCATTGTCAAGAAGTATGGAGGGGACCCGGACGCGCTTTCGCTTGGTGTGGAGAAGAGCATTGCTGACATAGTTGCAGGCGAGGGTTCAGTCGATGTGAGCGGCAGGGTTGTATATGCGACGCCCAGGGAGGTGACTGTATCGGGCGAGAAGAAAAGGATACTCTCCGGTCTGATAGAGGACAGCACAGGCAGCCTGCCTTTCACCATATGGGAATATGCTTCCAGTGACGTCGAACGCGGCGACCTCATAGCATTCAGGAATGCCTACACCACCACGTACAGGGAGAAGCCTCAGCTGAACGTTTCATCAAAGTCAAGGTACTGGGTGAAGGAGAAAGCTGCCGAGTGGAAGAGGGAGGCAAGGAAGATCAAGGACATTCAGCCCAATGAGTCAAACATTCTGTTCGAGGGGAAGATTATTTCCATTGCCTCCAGGGTGGTCAACAGCAGGGGGGAGGAGAAGGAGATACAGTACGGGCTCGTAGGCGATGAGAGCAGGACTGTGCGTTTTACCGCCTGGAAGGATTTCGGCATATCCAAGGGCGATGTGGTGAGGGTAGAGGGGGCATACTCCCGCGAGAGGAATGGCGAGATTCAGGTAAACCTGAGCGAGCGCTCCACTGTTGAAAAGCTTGCCGACAGGGAGATTGGCAGCGTTGCCAGGTTCGGGACGCCCAGGGCCGCCAGCATAGCAGATCTCAGGGAGGGCATGGGCAACATCACAGTTACCGGCAGGGTTATGAGCATCTCAGAGAAGGAGATTGAGGTGCAGGGGGAGACCAGGAGCATGGTGTCGGGAGTGCTCGCCGACGCCACCGGGAAGGTCAGCTTCACAGGCTGGCGCGATTTTCCGTTCAACGAGGGCGAGACCGTCAGGATCAGCGGTGCCTATGTCCGCTCATGGAAGGGTGTTCCGCAGCTGAAGTTCGATGACAAGTCGGAGGTGGCCAGGGAGGAAAAGGAGCTGCTCGTCACGGCTGGCGGATCAACGGCCTACTCGATAGAGGCGCTTGAGGAGAGAGGGGGTGCGATGGATGCCGCCGTCACGGCGACGATAATCGAGGTGAGGCAGGGCACCGGGCTCATCTTCAGATGCCCGCAGTGCAGCCGCACCACGAAGCTGGGCGAGTGCAGGACACATGGCCAGGTGGAAGGGGTGGCGGACTTCAGGGTGAGGCTTGTCGTGGATGACGGCACAGGCTCCCTCTTCGCAAACCTCAACAGGGAGATGTCCGAGGCGCTCACCGGCATGACGCTTGATGCAGTCAGGAAGAGGACGGAGCAGACGCTGAATCAGGAGGCAGTGATAGCTGAGATATCCTCCAAGGTGATTTTCTCGACTCTGAAGCTGAGCGGGAACGTCTTCAGTGACGATTTCGGGCTGAACATGTACGCCTCTGCATGCGATACTGTCACCCCGGAAGTGAAGCAGGGCGCAGTGAAACTGTATCAGGAAGTAATAGAGACGCTGGGGATGTGAAATGAGGGAGATGGCAGTAAGGCTCTTTGCAGCCGAATTCAATTCGTCCGACTATGAACATAGGGAGGGTGAGGAGAAGAGCTCTGTCTATGTCATCACGCCCCTAGGGGCGAAGGTGAACAGGCTCCTCGTCATGGGGGTCCTCACCGAGATAGACTCAAGGGATACTGAGGGCGGAAAACTGTATACCGCGCAGGTCACCGACCCTACCGGCACATTCAGGATCAGTGCCGGCCAGTACCAGGAGTATGCATCCAGGACGCTGCAGAACATTGAAGTGCCAGCCTTCGTGGCAGTTGTGGGAAAGGCAAGGACATACTCCCCGGAGGAGGGGACGGTGTACGTGAGCATCAGGGCTGAGGAGGTTGCCGTTGTCACTCAGGAGCAGAAGGACTACTGGATTTACGAAACATGCAGGGAGACGGCCAGGCGCATATCCGCCATGAAGGCAGCCATGGATCTTGCACCGCCCACGGCGGAAGGGATAGCAAGGATGGGGGTGAACAGGAGACTCGCCGAAGGGGCAGCCCTTGCTGCCGCCCACTACAGGGGGACGGACCTCGCAGCATACAGGGGCATGGTGGTGGAGGCGCTGCGCTCAATACCCGGCATCGAGGAGGCCACAGGCGAGGCAGATGCGGCCGTCAGGGAGCGGTCGGCGGCATCACCCTCACCGGGGGAAGAGCTCACCGAAGCGGAGCAGCAGCTCCTTGTCATCATAGGGGAGCTTGACAGAAGCACCAGAGGGGCTGAGTGGGATGACATAGTTGATGCAGCCAGGGCCAAGCAGCTGGCCGAGGAGCAGATTAACGAGGCTGTCGAAGGGCTGCTGGACAAGGGCATGGTCTATGAGCCCGTGCTCGGCAGGATGAAGCGCATATGAGCAATTTGTCCTCCGCCATGTAACTTCTGTCCGCGACAACTCCGCAATTGCGCGCTTTTGTGTTTGCGGAGATGCACTACTGTCGCTGATGGCAATCTATAACTATCAAGCACTTATCGCACAAACGGTGATTCACTGGACAGGCTGCTTTTCACTGCCGGGCCCGTAGAGGTCAGGAGGGAGGTCATTGGCGCGATGATGAAACCCATGATCACCCACCGCGGAGGGGAATACAAGAAGCTTCATGCCTCCATCGTGGAGAAGATGAAGAAGCTCCTTGGGACGGAAAATGACATACTTCTTTCAGTTTCCTCGGCAACTGGAGTCATGGAGGCGGGTGTCAGATCTGCCGTGGGCGGGAAGATACTGCACATGACATGCGGCGCATTCAGCGAGAGATGGGCCGAAATCTCCAGGGACAATGGAAAGGATGCCACTTCAGTCTCTGTCCCATGGGGAAGGGCTGCGGGCGCGGAACTGCTGGACGTGCACCTGTCTGGGGGATATGACGCGGTGGCTGTAACACACAGTGAAACGTCAACTGGAGTCATGAATCCTCTGGAGGAGATTGCAGAGGCAGTCCATTCGTCCTCCGACTCCCTGCTGTTTGTGGATGCCGTCACTTCTGCATTTGCAGATGTGATAGACATGGGCAGAGTGAAGCCGGACCTGCTACTATTCGGGACGCAGAAGGCGCTCGCGCTTCCGCCTGGCCTCGCATTTGCTGTTGTTTCCGAGCGTCTGCTCGAAAAGGCGGGCAGCGTGAAGAACAGGGGAAGGTACCTGGACCTGCTTGAGATGAAGAAATTTGCCGACAGGAATCTCGTGCCAAGCACTCCACCAATATCGCTCATGTATGCACTGGACTTCCAGCTTGACAGGATCGCCTCTGAGGGGATGGAGAGGAGGGCCGCAAGGCACAGGGAGCTCGCAGGCATGGCAAGGGCATGGGCCAAGGAGCACATGGCACTCTTCCCAGAAGGCAGCTATTCCAGCACGGTGACATGCGTGAAGAATACTGCTGACATGGATTTCCAGGCGCTGAGCAGCCACCTTGCAGCCAGAGGCTACCAGATTTCGGAAGGTTATGGCAAGATGAAGGGAAGCACGTTCAGGATAGGGCATATGGGTGACCTTACTGTCGATGAAATGAAGGGACTCCTTGAGGCAATGACGGAGGCTGTCTGATTGACAAAGATACTGATCACGGATGCGGTGGATGAGCGCTATGTGGGAGAGCTGAGGAAGGTAGACGGATTTGACGTTGACTTCAGGAACGGCATAACAGGAGAGGAACTGAAGGGCGTGATAGGCGGCTACGAATGCATCATTGTCAGAAGCAGGACCAAGCTGACGTCGGATGTCATATCGAAGGCCAAGTCGGCGAAGCTCATAGTGAGGGCGGGGGTCGGAATAGACAATATCGACGTCGCAGCTGCATCGGAGATGGGGATTGCGGTCTGCAACACGCCGTGGGCGAATGTGGTTTCGGCTGCCGAACTTGCCTTCGCCATGATGCTTGCGCTGACAAGAAACATCTGCAGGGCAAACGAGTCTATGCACGCGGGCAGGTGGGAGACGCTCAAATTCACAGGCTCCGAGCTCAACGGCAGGACACTCGGCATAATAGGGCTTGGCCGCGTGGGCCGCGAAGTGGCCAGGCGGGCAAAGGCATTCAGGATGGAGGTCATAGCTGCAGACCCGTACATTGACAGGGCCGTGGCCGAAGAGGCAGGCGTGAAGATGGTGGATTTTCCCGAACTGCTTGGCAGCTCCGACATTGTCAGCCTTCACGCATCAATGATGCCTGGCAACCGCCACCTCATAGGAGAGAAGGAGTTCGGCATGATGAAGAAGGGTTCACTCCTCATCAACACCGCCAGGGGGGAGATGGTCGACGGCAATGCACTTGCTGCCGCGCTGCGTGATGGAAGGCTTGCAGGCGCAGGATGTGACGTATTCGAGGGAGAGCCTGCAGTCAACCCCGCGCTTGCAGCACAGCCCGGAGTGGTGATGACGCCGCACATTGGCGCCCAGACAAGGGAGGCCCAGGGAAGGGTTGGCGCGGAGGTCGTCGAGGTGGTGACAAGCTACTTCAGGGACGGGAAGGCGATCAACCAGGTCAGTCCAGGAAGCTGATTGGAAGCCTTCCCGTGAGTTTCAGTATTAATAATTTTCTATTTTGTTTATAAATACTTACAGCGCCGTCGAGTCAGAAGGTCATACAGATGGCAACGGAAAATCAGCCAACAGGGAGTCCCCCGCAGCAGGGGGGCGAAAGACCGGTGTCTCTGGAGAAGGAGATGGCAAACATCGTGGAGACGATGTCCCACACGGCGGTCCAGACAGGCCTCATCCTGTTTGGCCTGCTGCTGGACTTCGTTGCACAGCTCGTCAGGGTGGGTGCCAATTCGTCGGCAGGATACACGGCCTTTGCCGTGCTGTCCGCAATAGGGACCTTCCTCATAGTGGCAGTCCTCTTCGTGAGCGGCATGGCAAAGAGAGGGGAGAGCGACTATGTCAGGTTGGGTTACCTCCTGGCTGCAGCCATACTCTTCTTCACAATACCCGCGCTCATCTGATGGCGCAGGCGAGGCAGCGAAACCATTTCTCAATCTATTTGCGAATATGCGTTCTCCCGCGGCCTGGTTTAATGGGTCACTGGCGTACCGCGGCCGGAGATCCGAAATGCGCAAACCGGTCAGCGCAAAGATTGATATACAATAAGCTTGAGTATTCAATCCAATCCATAGAGGATCTGGTTTTTGATGGAGAGGGTCGGTTAGATGGCTACTGGCGACAAGCAGGGTGCCTTTAGAAGCAAGACGCTGACCGTTGACCACCTGAGCACGGCGATACGCAACAGTGTTGACAGGGAGGACATGCCTGAGGAGCAGGCTACTGCCATGGCCCAGCACATAATGAACTTCTTCGGCTACAACGAGAGGATCATTGACAATGTGCTTGAGCCTGAGGACAGGGATGCCTTCTACATGCTCGAGGATTCGGGCATACTCACTACAGAGAGGGAGGAGACGACGCTGTACGACGGCAGGGAGTGGAGAATCCACTACTGGCTCTTCAGGAAGGAGAGGATCTGGGAGCTCATCAACGGCGAGGAGCACAGCGAAGGAGTGAAACAGAAGCGCTCCTCGGTGTATGATGACATACCTGACGACGCCTGGACGCGTGCAGACAGGAATCAGCACAAGCGCGCCTGACGCGCCTTCCGCGCCGCGCGGACCTGCCGCCCCCTGGGCACAATTGCTGGAGGGTTGAAAAGCTGGACAGCAGTGAAATTGCGCTTCAGATAGAGAGCATATACGACCGGTTTCGCGTTATCGGCGGGCTCAGGCTCCACATGAAAAGGACTGCCGCCGTGGGTGAACTGATTGTGGATGCGTGGAGAGGCAGCGGGCGCCCGTCTGCAGATGATGTTGTGGCAGCCCTTCTGCTGCATGATCTGGGCAACATTGTTAAATTCAACTTCAGTGGAGGGGATCTTTGGGAGGGATTCAGCAGGGAGGAGATTCTCGGCTGGAGGTCGGTGAGGGATGATGTGGCGGCGGCCTACTCCTCATCCGACGACCATGTGGTCACCAATGCGATGGTAAGGGATATCGGGGCTCCGGCGAAGGTCGGATTCCTTGTCGAAAATATGCTGCTGGAGAAGATGCCGCAGATACTCTCGTCGGGGGATGTTGCGCTGAAGGTGTTGGCCTACTCCGACCAGAGGGTCTCCCCGGGCGGAGTTGTGCGCATAGGTGAGCGTTTCATGGATCTTAGGCGGAGGTACAGGGGCAGGCAGCCTGGCCGGTTCGGTGCCGAAGATGAACGCATGGCCCTTGAGCTGGAAGCGCAGATAATGCGGATGACCGACCTTACTCCCGGGCAGCTTGATGATGCAGCAGTCCTGCCATACATCGGACGGTACGGGACCGTGCGGTTTTCCCGGTGAAACGCTAATATACAGGCACCCTGTCCAACTTAATCTGCATGGACTGGCCGCCGCCGGCACCGCTGACACTTCGCCGGGGCAGGCTGGCCGCGGCTGCGGATTACAGATGGATTTTGAAGACAAGATGACGACTGGCGGCTCCTCCACCGCCTTTCCATACATCCCGAGAAGGAGCCAGATCAGGATAATGAAGGCAGTTTTCGAGGCTGCGACACAGAAGAGGCACCTGATTCTGGAAAGCCCCACAGGCAGCGGGAAGACCGTGAGCGTCCTGTCCGCTCTCCTAGAATCGAGGGGCGACAGGAAGATTCTCTACCTTACAAGGACCAACTCGCAGCAGAAGCAGGTCATGAAGGAACTGCGCATGATATCCGGCAGGATGCCTGTTTTTGGCATCGCTGTCCAGGGAAGGAACAACAGCTGCCTGCTTGCCAGGGAGGATGAGGAAATGAGCTCGGGGACGCCTGAAGAACTCTCCTCATACTGCTCCTTCCTCAAGGAGAGAACAAAATCAGAGAATGAGGGGTGCAGCTACTACTACGGCCTCATGAAGTCTGACCCTGTGAGCATGGAGGGGTGGATGAGGAGGCGTCTGCCTGATGCGGAGGAACTGGCTGCCGAGTGCACCGGTATGCACATCTGTCCCTATGAGCTTTCAAAGTCCATGCTCTCGGAGGCCGATGTCGTGACCGCCCCCTACATCTACTTCTTCGACCCGTTCATCAGGAGGAGGCTACTGGAATGGATGGGCGTCCCGATCGAGAGGGTGATCGTGGTGCTTGACGAGGCACACAATCTGCCGGACTACCTCAGGGAGATAGAGAGTGTCAAGTACAGCGTTCGTGCCGCGAAGGGGATGAGCAGGGAGGCGGAGGAGTACGGCGACCCGGAGGTCACAGCAGGGATGGGGATAACAGACCTCTCTGAGACAGTGCAGTCGATAATGGTCAGAATGGCCTCCGATTTTGTGCTTGACGATGACGGCCTTGTCCCTGAAATGGAATTTGAAACATCAATGATGGAGGAGCTCAAGATCAGCAGCAGGGGATTTGCGACTGTGATAGGGGTGCTCACGACTCAGGGGGAATTCGTGAGGGACATGAAGCTGAAGAACGGGAGGCTGCCCCGTTCATACATCAGGTCGTTCGGCGACTTCCTCCGCTTCTGGATTGACACCGAACCGCAGCATTACGTGAAACTCGTCAACGGCGGGGAGAATCCATCGCTGGAGGCATACTGCATGGACCCATCGCTGGCGGCCCTGCCGCTGCTTGACACGTTTTCAAGCATACACATGTCGGGCACCATGGGCAGCCTTGATGACTACAGGACGCTGCTGGGCCTGCCTGAGGAAACCATTGCAGTGTCTGTTCCATCCGACTTCCCGCCTGAGAACAGACGCATCGTCTATGTTGACGATGTCACAACCAGGTACGAGACCATTTCGCGGGATGCTGGAATGATAGCATCCATTTCCGGGAGGATTGTGGACATCTGCAGCGCAGCGAAGCGCAGCAGCATTGTCTTCCTTCCGTCCTACAACCTGCTTGAATCGCTCCTGTCGCTTGGAATAGAGAGAAGGCTGGGCACGACAGTCCTTGTGGAAAGGAAGGGGATGGGGCAGTCGGAGCTTATGGAATCGGTGGAGAAATTCAAGTCACGCAGGGGTTCTGTATTCCTGTCCGTGATGGGCGGAAGGATTAGCGAGGGGCTCGACTTTCCCGACGAGACGCTTGAGATGGTGGTCATTGTCGGAATCCCGTACCCCAAGCCTACTGCAAAGCAGAGGGCGCTCGTGAACTATTACGACATACTCTACAGGAAGGGGTGGGATTTTGCGGTGAGGAACCCGGCGGTGAGGAGGCTCATTCAGGCATCCGGCAGGATGATCAGGAGTGAGACAGACAGGGGAATCGCAGTGGTTCTGGACAAGAGGCTTGCAAACTTCCGCGAGGTGGGGGCGGAGAGGGTGGACAGCGCCGCCGAGGCGGTCAGGTCCTTCTTTTCTGGAGGCGGCGGCGATGGTAGGATTAATAAGTGACAGGTTGATGGCTCAGCATGTCCCTCCTCTGGTCAGTGGTGGAAGCGATATGGTTCTTCCTCCCGGCCATGCTGCCCAATACCTCCGCCGCCATATTCGGCGGCGGGCCCGCGCTTGACTTCGGGACAATGTGGAAGGGCAGGAGGGTTCTTGGTGACGGCAAGACGTGGAAGGGGCTTGCTGTGGGGATAGCATCAGGCGTCCTGCTTGGCTACCTGGAGGGGGTTGTCGCGCTGCCCGCCGGAGCGCCTCTCACGCGTGTCTATCCCCTGTCGCTGTCCATTCTGCCTGCAATTCTGGCGCTGTCTGCCGGATCGATGCTCGGCGATATTGCCGGTGCGTTTGTGAAGAGGCGCAGGGGGCTTGAGAGGGGGGCCAGCGTACCCATTCTGGACCAGTATGACTTCGCAGCGGGGGCGCTGCTGCTTGTATATCTTGCATCACCGGCAGTCGCGGTGCGATTCCTCTTCGGAGGAGAGGCTCTTGCCGGCCTGGCTGTTGTGCTGCTCGTCATCTACCCCCTGCACAGGCTGATAAACTACATCGGGTACAGGAAGGGGCTGAAAAGCGTTCCGTGGTGAATGGATGAGTCTTGCAGAAAAGCTGGTGGAGAGGGGGGCGATTCTCTTCGGCGAATTCACCCTCACGTCGGGCATGAAGAGCGACTATTACGTCAATATAAAGAAGGCGTACACAGACCCCGGGGTGCTGTCACAGATAGCTGAAGCCGTGGCGGAGAGCGTTTCCGGGGACAGGGTGGCAGGAGTTGCGCTTGGCGCAATACCCATAGTCGTGGCTGTTTCGCTCAGGACCGGGAAGCCTTTCTCCATGATCAGGAAGGAGGAAAGGAGCCACGGGACCGCTGCAGCAATAGAGGGCGCAATAGCCGAAGGGGAGAGGGTGGACATCCTAGAGGATGTGACGACGACGGGCGGAAGCGTCCTTCAGGCCGCGAAAGCTGTCAGGGGAGCCGGCGGCATCGTCGACAACGTTATCACGGTGGTTGACAGGGGGGAGGGCGCATCGGAGGCGCTGGCGGGGGAGGGAATAGGACTGCATGCCGTGGTGACGCCGTCGGACCTGAAGGAAATGCTTGAGAAATACAGGAAAAGGGATGGTGCGTAGAGGCAGATCCCGGCCCCCGGGGATTCGCCACGGGAGGGCCTGGAAGGTCTTTACAACATAGCGAATACTATTTATATACATTATGTTTAGCTTTCGGCTGGTCGAGGTGTCAGATGCCTGCTTTTAATATTTTAAATCATGAAATGGTTCCGGAGCATAGACTCGTTGGTGAGGCCGAGGCCGAGAAGATTATGAAGCGTTTCGGCATCACCAAGGAGCAGCTCCCGAAGATAAAAATGACTGATCCCGCCATCAGGGTCCTGGAGGCTACCCTCAAGGAAAAGGAGGGTATCAGGGAAGGAATGATCGTAGAGATCAAGAGGAACAGCAAGACCTCCGAGCAATTCACGGCCTACAGGCTGATAACGAGATAAACCGATGTCCAGACACGTTCCCTGGATGGTGATTTAACTGAAAGAACTAGTTGTATCTTATTTCAAGGAAAGGAGTATTGTCAACCACCACATTGCCTCATTCAACGACTTCCTGAGTTCGTTCAACAATGCAAACAGCAGGATGCAGCGCATTGTGGACAATGCACGGATCAGTCCCGAGGACATCGACAGAGGTGTTATCAGGCTGGACCCGGAGAAGACCGACGGCAAGGTCATTGAGATCAGGATGGGAAGGAAGAGGGATGAGAAGACCGGGCTGGTTGATCCCCTCGCCAGGCCGACCATAGAGGTTGGAAGGCCGGTGGTGAAGGAGGCAAATGGCGCAAGCCATACGCTGCTGCCGATGGAGGCCAGGCTCAGGAATCTCAACTACATGGCGCCCATCAGGCTGTATTTCACTGTAATCGAGGACGGCATCGAGAGGGAGGCTGAACCTGTCCACATCGGCGACCTGCCCATCATGGTCAAGAGCAGGGCATGCAACCTGACCAAGGAGAACATTGTGGATGAGGCAAGTGACAGGGAGCTAACGGCGCAGGAGTACACTGCCAGGCTCCAGACAGAGGGGGAGGACCCGCTCGACCCCGGTGGATATTTCATCATAGGCGGTACCGAAAGGGTGCTGATCACGCTTGAGGACCTTGCGCCCAACAGGGTGCTTGTTGAATACAACGAGCGATACGGCACAAAGATTCAGGTGGGAAAGGTCTTTTCGCAGAGGGAAGGATACCGCGCGCTCACCGTCGTGGAGAAGAAGAAGGACGGCATTCTCATGGTAACCGTCCCGGCTGCCTCCGGACAGATTCCACTCATAGTCCTGATGAAGGCGCTGGGCATGGAGGCTGACAATGACATATTCGAGGCCATATCCGGCGATCCGAGGATGGAGAACATAATATATGCCAACATAGAGGACTGCCAGGACAAGAAGAACTACCCGCCGAACGGCATATTCACCAAGGAGGACGCCCTGAACTATCTTGAAAAGAAGTTTGCAACCGGCCAGGCGAAGGAGTTCAGGGTGAAGAAGATTGAATCCATAATAGACAGATCACTTCTGCCCCATCTTGGCGACTCGTCCGAGGACAGGCTGAAGAAGGCTGTCTTCCTGGGCAGGGTCGCAAGGAACGTGCTTGAACTCTCCCTTGGAATGAAGAGGGAGGATGACAAGGACCATTATTCAAACAAGAGGCTGAAGCTTGCAGGCGACCTCATGGAGGATCTCTTCCGCGTCGCATTCACCAACCTCATCAAGGATTTGAAATACCAGCTCGAAAGAAGCGTTGCCAGGAAGAAGGATATCAAGATACAGAGCGCCATCAGGCCCGACCTGCTGACACACAGGCTGCTCCATGCCCTGGCCACAGGCAACTGGGTAGGTGGAAGGGCAGGCGTGAGCCAGCTGCTTGACAGGACATCCAACATGAGCACCGTCAGCCACCTGAGGCGCATCACAAGCCCTCTCACGAGGTCCCAGCCGCACTTCGAGGCCAGGGATTTGCATCCGACGCAATGGGGAAGGCTCTGCCCAAACGAGACTCCCGAAGGGCAGAACTGCGGTCTTGTCAAGAACGCGGCTCTGATAGTCGATGTTTCAGAGGGAATACCTGAATCCGAGCTGCTCGCGCAGCTGAGGGATCTCGGTGTCAGGGACGTAAAGCCCTCCGAGATGCAGCAGCAGACCAGGGTGTACGTGAACGGCGACCTGGTAGGCGTGACCAAGGAAGGGGAGAAGCTCGCCTCCGAGATACGGGAAAGGAGGAGGACAGGAAAGATATACGGGCAGCGCTCCCACGAAGTCAATGTACACTTCGACAGGGCAACCAACGACGTCTACCTCAACTGTGACGAGGGAAGGCTGAGGAGGGCCGTGCTGGTCCTCAAGAACGGCACCACCGCCCTTACCACCAGGATGGTGGAAGAGGTGAACGAGGGAAAGAGGAGCTGGAGCGAGCTCATCAGGGGGGGTATCGTTGAATGGATTGATGCCGAAGAGGAGGAGGACAGTTTCATAGCAGTTGAGCCTTACATACTGCCGCACTCCTGCCCGTCCTGCTCCGCCGTGCTTTCACCCGGTGAGGTAAGGTGGACGAACATGGGGAGCGGGGAGCAGGAAGCACTTCTTGAGTGCCCATCCTGCCATGCCACCTTCTCTGCCAGCCTTGCGACAACCCGTGACCATACGCATGTCGAAATTGACCCCATGATCGTGCTGGGTGTCTGCGCGGGCCTTGTCCCGTACCCAGAGCACAATGCTTCTCCAAGGGTCACCATGGGAGCAGGGATGGCCAAGCAGTCGCTCGGTCTCGGCGCCTCGAACTACAGGCTGAGGCCAGACACGAGGAGCCATCTGTTGCACTACCCGCAGAAGCCCCTGGTCCAGACAACCCAGATGAAATTCACGAATTTCAACGAAAGGCCTGCAGGGCAGAATTTCGTCGTCGCCATTGTATCCCATTACGGGTACAACATGGAAGATGCGATAGTAATGAACAAGGGGTCCATAGAAAGGGGACTCGGAAGATCTTCATTTCTCAGGAGCTACAGGACGGAAGAGCGCAGGTACCCCGGAGGTCAGGAGGACCATTTCGAGATACCGAGCCCCGATGTCCGCGGCGCGAGGGCGGATGTTGCCTACAGCAACCTCGGGGAGGACGGCCTGATTTCCCCCGAAACGCTGGTCAACGGCGGGGATGTGCTCATAGGCAAGACCTCGCCTCCGCGTTTCCTTGAGGAGGAGACAGACTTCCTCACGCCCCAGAAGAGGAGGGAAACTTCCATAACAGTCAGGGCGGGAGAGTCTGGATATGTGGACAGCGTCATACTCACAGAATCTGAAAACGGCTCAAGGCTTGTCAGGGTCAAGGTAAGGGATGAACGCATTCCCGAGCTTGGCGACAAGTTCGCATCAAGGCACGGACAGAAGGGGGTTGTCGGCCTCATTGCACCCCAGGAATCCATGCCATTCACTTGTGACGGCCTTGTGCCGGACCTCATCATCAATCCGCACGGAATACCTTCAAGGATGACTGTTGCGCACGTGCTGGAGATGATTGGAGGGAAGGTTGGTTCGCTCTCGGGCAGGTTTGTGGACGGCACCGCATTTGCGGGTGAGAAGGAGGAAGCGCTGAGGCGAGAGCTTGAGGCCATGGGCTTCAGGAACAACGGGAAGGAGGTGATGTATGACGGCATCACTGGAAGGATTATCCAGACGGAGATATTCGTCGGCGTCATATACTACCAGAAGCTCCACCACATGGTTTCGGGCAAGCTGCATGTCAGGAGCAGGGGGCCCATACAGATACTCACCAGGCAGCCTACCGAGGGGAGGTCAAGGCAGGGCGGTCTCAGGTTCGGTGAAATGGAGAGGGATACGCTCATAGCGCACGGTGCTGCCATGGTAATCAAGGACAGGCTGCTCGACGAATCGGACGGCACCTACCAGTATGTCTGCGGCAACCCGGACTGCGGCCATATTGCGTATGTGGACAGGAGGGGTGTTGTCAGGTGCCCGGCCTGCGACAACACCACCAACATACACCTAGTGCAGACAAGCTATGCATTCCTGCTGCTTCTGTACGAACTGATGTCGCTTGGAGTGGTTATGCGTCTTCAGCTGGAGGATTTGAGATGATTGCAAGAGGCGTGTCGAAGAGAATTTCATCGATTAGGTTTGCTCTCCTCTCACCCGAGGAGATAAGGAAGATGTCGGCTGTGAAGATCATCACAGCGGACACCTACGACGACGACGGTTTCCCTATAGACATGGGACTCATGGACCTGCACCTTGGCGTCATCGAGCCCGGGCTGCGCTGCAAGACCTGCGGCAGGAAGGTGGACGAGTGCCCGGGCCATTTCGGCCATATCGACCTCGCCATGAATGTGATACACGTGGGCTATGTGAAGGAGATCAAGAAACTTCTCGACGCAACCTGCAGAAAGTGCGGCAGGCTATTGCTGACAAAGGAGCAGACTGACGAGTTCAAGAAGAGCCTGGAGAGGGTGGAGGAGTTCGGCGGCGATGTTGCAGATCTGGGCCTTGTCACCAAGGAAACTGTGAGGGAGGCTGCATCAAAGGCTGTCTGCCCGCACTGCGGTGCCACAAGGACGAAGATCACGCTTGACAAGCCCACAAGCTTCAGGGAGGAGGGACACAAACTGACCCCCAAGGAGGTCAGGGAGAGGCTGGAGCGCATTCCTGACCTCGACCTCATTCCGCTGGGACTGGATCCGAGGGTCTGCAGGCCCGAATGGATGGTCCTGACAGCCCTTCCCGTCCCGCCGGTCACGGTCAGGCCATCGATCACACTGGAATCCGGTGACAGGTCGGAGGATGACCTCACGCACAAGCTCGTCGACGTGCTGCGCATCAACCAGAGGCTCAGGGAGAACAGGGATGCGGGAGCGCCGCAGCTGATTGTTGAGGACCTCTGGGAACTCCTGCAGTACCATGTCACCACCTATTTCGACAACCAGACATCTGGACTTCCTCCGGCAAGGCACAGGAGCGGCCGTCCGCTCAAGACGCTTGTCCAGAGGCTGAAGGGAAAGGAGGGCAGATTCAGGTCGAACCTGAGCGGAAAGAGGGTAAACTTCTCCGCGAGGACTGTCATCTCCCCTGACCCGCTCATATCAATAAACGAGGTCGGAGTCCCTGTTGCGGCCGCCAAGGAGCTGACAATACCGCTCACGGTGAGCCCGTACAACATAGATGCACTGAAGGAAATGATAAGGCGCGGGCCCGAACCGGTGACTGTAACCGGTGACGGCAAGGCGAGGTACCTGCCCGGAGTCAACTACGTGATAAGGCCCGACGGCAGGAGGATAAAGGTGACGGACAAGAACGCCGAGCAGGTGGCCGAGATGCTTGAGTTCAACTTTGTTGTGGAAAGGCATCTAACCGACGGCGACATTGTCCTGTTCAACAGACAGCCATCACTTCACAGGATGTCCATGATGGGGCACCAGGTCCGGGTCATGCCTGGCAAGACATTCAGGCTGAGCCTGAGCGTCTGTCCGCCGTACAACGCAGACTTTGACGGCGACGAGATGAACCTGCATGTTTTGCAGAGCGAGGAGGCCAGGGCCGAAGCGAAGGTGCTCATGAAGGTTCAGGAGCACATTCTGTCCCCCAGGTTCGGCGGACCTGTGATTGGCGCCATACACGACCATATCACTGGCGCCTTCCTGCTCACATACATGAATTCGATGTTCAACAAGAACGAGGTCATGCTCATCCTCTCCATGGTTAAGAGCCACAGGGATTTGCCCAAGGCAGTCATGACAGGCCCTGACGGGAAGCCCAGGTGGAGCGGGAAGCAACTCTTCTCGCTGATACTGCCAGAGACGCTCAACATGGCCTTCAAGTCGTCCATCTGTGTCAACTGCGAACCATGCCTGTATGAGAAGTGCGACTACGATGCATATGTGCGCATCAAGGACGGCAACTTCGACGTCGGGACGATGGACGAGAAGGCAGTTGGTGCATTCAAGGGGAAAATCATTGACAAGCTTGCAAGGGACTACGGCTCGGACACGGTGAGGGAGTTCATAGACAACGTGACCAAGCTGAGCATAGGAGCCATAATGGTCAGGGGTTTCACGACAGGGATAGCCGACGAGGACATACCCGAAGAGGCGAAGAAGCGCATATCCGATTCGCTCGAGAGCGCCGTGTCGAGGGTCAATGAACTGGTGAGGCAGTACAAGACGGGGGAGCTGGAGCAGATGCCCGGCCGTTCAATGGAGGAGACGCTTGAGGTGGAGGTCATGAAGGTCCTGGGCAAGGCCAGGGATGGCGCAGGCGACATAGCGGGCCAGTACCTCGGTATGGAAAACTCCGCCGTCATAATGGCAAAATGCGGTGCAAGGGGTTCGATGCTCAATCTTTCACAGATGGCGGGCTGCATAGGGCAGCAGGCTGTCAGGGGCGAGAGGCTTTCCAGGGGATACTGGAACAGGACCCTGCCGCACTTCAAGCAGGGCGATCTGGGCGCCGAGGCGAGGGGTTTTGTCAAGCACAGCTACAAGGACGGCCTGACACCAACCGAGTTCTTCTTCCACAGCATGGGAGGAAGGGAGGGTATTGTCGACACGGCCGTCAGGACGTCAAGGTCGGGGTACATGCAGCGCAGGCTCATCAACGCCCTTGAAGACATCAAGGTGACTGAGGACAGGACTGTCCGCAACACCGCGGATTCGATTGTCCAGGTGCTCTACGGTGAGGACGGGATTGACCCGTCGAGGAGCATCCAGGGGGATGCCGTGGATGTTGACGGCATACTTATCGAGGCTCTGGGCGACGAGGCGCAGATACTTGCAAAGATTGAGGAGAAGAGGTTCAGCCCATACGCCACTCTCGAAAAGGACATGATGGAGGGGCAGGAGGAGGAAGAGTCGGAGGAAGTGGACTACGACATAGGGGAGGGTGATGACCAGTGAAGCAGTCCGGAGGCAGGTCGGCTCCCAAGAGGGGTGCGCGTAAGGGCAAGCCTCAGCCGGGGCCGGCCGAGCTTGAGAAGTATATAGAAAGGAGCACGGGCGAAAGGAGCGAGATGCAGAAGAGGCTGCTGAAGATTCTCAAGGAGATGGAGAGGAAGCTGCCCGAAAGCGTTGTCGAAAGCGTTGCGGAGAGGCTGGAGGGCATAGAGGTCAGGGATTCAACGCTCAAGAAGATACTTCAGAAGGCATGCGACAGGTACGAGGAGCACCTGATTGACCCCAACGAGTCTGCCGGCATCGTCGCCGCGCAGAGCATCGGTGAACCCGGAACGCAGATGACCATGCGTACCTTCCACTACGCAGGAGTCGCCGAAATCAACGTCACTCTCGGTCTTCCAAGGCTCATTGAGATAGTGGATGCCAGAAGGGCCCCGAGCACGCCCATGATGGAGGTACACCTTGCACCATCCCTGGCAGGCGACAGGGATCTTGCCATGTGGGTGAGCAACAAGATTGAGACTGCATCGCTGCTTGACGTTGCGTCGCTCGAGACCGACATTCACAACATGAGGGTGCACGTCCTTCCAGACAGCGAGAGGATGAAGAGGAAGGACATAACGCTGCAGGGGCTGAGGGATGTGCTCGCACAGTCGCGCGGCCTGAAGGACCTGGTATCGGAGAATGACAGGGACAGCATCACCATACAGATACCAGACCCCTCTTTCAGGGTTCTCCACCAGAAGTCCGAGATAACAAGGGATACAAAGATCAAGGGCCTGGACGGGATTACCAGGGCTGTCCTGAGAAAGGAGGGCGGCGAGTATGTCATCTATACGGAAGGATCGAACCTTGAGGAGCTTCTTTCATTTGACCTCACATACGGTGAATACCTTGGCGCAACAGACAAGGCCAGGTACACCGAGATCGCCGAGAGCGAGCCTGCAAGGCTGACAATGCAGGTGATCGACAAGACAAAGGTCAGGACAAACAACATCGAGGAGATTTACTCCGTGCTGGGCGTCGAGGCCGCCAGGAATGCGATTATTGAGGAGGCCTCAAAGACGCTGGAAGAGCAGGGTCTTGTTGTTGACATCAGGCACATTATGCTTGTGGCCGACATGATGACGAATGACGGCAGCGTGAAGGCGATAGGCAGGCACGGAATTTCAGGCAGGAAGTCGAGCGTCCTTGCAAGGGCGGCCTTCGAAATCACCAGCACACACCTTCTTCGCGCAGCCATCATTGGGGAGGAGGACATGCTGGACGGCGTTGCGGAAAACATTATAGTGGGTCAGCCCGTTACTCTCGGCACTGGAGCTGTAAACGTAGAATACATGCCGGAAAAGAAGGTGTAAAATTGGACATAGAAAACGCACTAAAACTCGCGCTTGGTGACGGCAAGGTCGTCATAGGCGCAAAGGAAGTCAAGCAGTGCCTTGCAAAGAAGAGGGCAAAGGCAGTCATCTACGCTTCAAACGCCCCTGATGCCGATCACTTCTCGAGGCTGAGGAGTGTAAGGACGTACAGGTACGGAGGTGGAAGCGTCGAACTCGGTATAGCATGCGGGAAGAGGTTTTCGGTCTCCGCAGTGGCTATAACCGACGACAGCTCCGCCGCTCTGCTCGGGGAGTAATTATTTGCAGAAGCTGAAGTTCACCTCGGAGATTCTCCGTTACATTTCGATGTTCGAGTCGGTGACTCACTGCCAGGTGAAGGACTGCATGGACACCCCCGACAAGCTTGTGTTCGTGGTAATGCCCGGACAGGCCCAGAGGGCTGTGGGCGGCAAGGGGGCAAATGCTATCAAGATGAAGGAGCTCACAGGCAAGGACATACAGATAATAGAGTTCAGCGATGAACCCATACAGTTTGTCAAGAATGTTTTCCACAACTATGGCGTGCAGAACGTCGTCCTCGAGGAAAGGGGAAGCATCGTCCACGCCACCGTGACGGTTGACCCGACTGTCAAGGGGAGGGCAATCGGCAAGGAGGGGCGAAACCTCAGGATTGCAAGGGATGTTGTCAGCAGGCACCACAATATACAGAGCATCAGCGTGGCGTGAGCGGCCTCCGCTCCACCTCTGTCCTTTCTGCAGTTGGATATTCCTCCACGATGTAGCACCTTCCGCTGAGTCCCGGCGCGATCTCCTCGGCAACCCACGGTGCCAGCTCCACCCGCCGCCTGGCGGCGTCCGCCCTGATGTATTTTGAAGGTATCTCGAACATTTCGGCAAGGCTGGCCGCCAGAGCGTCAGGCTCCTCGCTCTCCACCACCCCCTTGAGCAGCGTTCCCTCGTCCGTGACTATCTCGCCCGACCAGCGTACGATTGATGCGGTCCTCCTGAGCCTCTCCCTCAGCTGCACCGAATCCTTGAACCGTGAAGGACAGTAGTGGACTGGAATGCTGAATCCGCCCGCGACCGCCCTCCTCGCAGTTTCATCGCTCCCTTCAACCGCGTTTGAATAATCGTTGAGTATGCTGTATCCCCTGCCCCTCAGTGCCGCAGCATTGGTTTCGGACATTTCCAGCTCGTTCAGGTTGACGAACTGCGCCCCCGAAGCGGAAGCTGAAACTATGAGATCGGCAAGCTCGGAGTCCATTCCAGGCAGGGCTGGAATCTCGAGGCCCGCCCGCATTCCAAGCGCAAGGGACTCTATCAGCATCTTCTCAAAACCGGTGCCGTGGAAGCGTGACCAGATGCTCTCCGGCGGGTGTATCCTTATCTCGTCAAGCCCGGCGTCGGCCAGAATGCGGAGGGCCTGGATGTTGGGCCTTCCCGTATAGAGATGTATGTGGTGCTTCCTTCCGAATTCGCCCTTCAGGAGGGAAATGTACCTTGCAGTCCTCTCGGGGACTATCAGCGGGTCGCCGCCCGTTATGCCCGTCCCCAGTGCTTTCATGCGCCTCGCCTCGTCCAGAATGTCCTGGTCGCAAGTGACAAGCCTTTCGTTCGCATATGCGACGTCCCTGTTGTTGCGCCTGAATGAAACGGGGCAGTAGAAGCATCCCATGTCGCAGACGCCGGTGACGAAAAGGACCATCTTCGCCCCCCTGACACACTGCGTGCATCCCCTTGCCAGCGATCCGGAGTAAAGGCCGTCGCCTGCCGTCTCCCTTGTCACCGGGCTTGCCCGGGGCTGGCTCACCTTCAGCTCGGTACGCATCCGTGCAGGTGAGAATGCGGAACAGTTATGTACTTTACTCCCGAAGTCATGAACAGGACCATGAAGACAGGGGCGCGACGGCTGGTGAGGCTGGAAAACGCGGACGGCTACGGCGTTTCGGACTACAGGGCAGTGAAGGAGGATTACAGAAACCTGCTCTCCAGATCGGGTTGCCGTGTGAACAGCACAAGGATAAGCAACGTGGCAGTAGAGGTGGATTTCTTTGCACCCGGAGAGGCAGAGGCGGATGAGGCTCGGTCAGTTCTTGCCGGAAGAGGCAGGATCCTGAGCACAACCGACCTGATGAGGGAGGAGCCGCCCGGCAGCACCGCTCAGGTTATGGAGGAGGCAAGGAAGCTGTTCAACGAGGAACGGTTCTGGGAGGTGCACGAGAAGGTTGAGGGCATTTGGAGGGTGTCCTCCGGGGAGGAGAAGGAGGTACAGCAGTCAATCATACTCTATGCGAGTGCCCTTGTCCACCACCAGAAGGATGAGAAGGAGACCACGCTGAGGATGCTGGGCAGGGCGCTGGACAAAATGAAAGGCAGGGGCAGCTCATATTATTGTTTTGACCTTGACAGGATGAGGGAGGAAGCCGAGGGAATGAGGAGAAGGGGAAGTGTTTCAATCTTCAGGCTGTAGCAATGTGTCCACGACAAAGGTTTTTATAGAAGTGCTTATTTACACACGTCAGCGCGGCTCCCGCGCCCTATGAGCCGCTGTTCAGGGGCGGGGAGCCTCTGGCAATTCAGAAAAATGGACATAGAGGTAGCAACATGATAGGACAGGCAGGAAATACACCGATACTGGTTTTGAAAGAGGGAACAAGGAGAGAAAGGGGCAAGGGTGCACAGTACGACAACATTGCTGCCGCGAAGGCCATTGCCGATGCGGTAAGGACAACGCTCGGCCCGCGCGGCATGGACAAGATGCTTGTTGGCGGCCTTGGCGATGTCACAATAACGAACGACGGGGTCACGATACTCAAGGAGCTTGAGGTAGAGCACCCTGCAGCAAAGATGATCATTGAGGTGGCCAAGACACAGGACGAGGAGGCAGGCGACGGCACGACAACATCTGTCATCCTTGCCGGTGAATTCCTGAAAAAGGCTGAGGCGCTCATAGAGCAGAATGTCCACCCCACCGTAATAACCAAGGGCTACAGGATGGCCGAATCCAAGGCTGTCGAGCTGCTGGAGAAGATTTCCCTGCCCATATCAATCAAGGACAAGGAGACGCTCACGGACATTGCCAAGACTGCAATGTACAGCAAGAGCGCGAGCAGCGCCATGGAGGTTCTTGCAAATGTTGCCGTTGACGCGGTGACTGCTGTTGCCGAGGAGCGGGACGGCAAGTACACTGTTGACGACGACGACATTCAGCTCGTCAAGAAGCACGGCGCCAGCATCGACGAGACCGAGACCATTACAGGGATCATTGTCGACAAGGAGGCTGCGCACACCGCCATGCCCAAGAACGTGGAGAAGGCGAAGATTGCGCTTCTCGACGCAGCGCTTGAGATCAAGAAGACAGAAATTGACGCCAAGATCGAGATCACCGACCCTTCCAAGATACAGCAGTTCCTCCAGGAGGAGGAGAACATGCTCAAGGGAATGGTTGACAAGGTGACGAAGAGCGGCGCCAGTGTGGTTTTCTGCCAGAAGGGCATTGACGATCTGGCGGCACACTACCTCTCCAAGAACAAGGTCTATGCGGTCAAGAGGGTCAAGAAGTCTGACATGGAAAAGCTCTCGAAGGCAACCGGTGCCAACATTGTGAGCAGGGTGGACGACCTGACCCAGCAGGACCTCGGCTTCGCACAGCTTGTCGAGGAGCGCAAGGTACTCGAGGACAAGATGACCTTTGTGACAGGCTGCAAGAATCCCAAGGCTGTGTCGGTCCTCATAAGGGGAGGGACGGAGCACGTGGTTGATGAAATAGAGAGGTCCCTTGTGGACGCCACGAGCGTCGTTGCGGTTGCTCTCGAGGACGGGAGGATGAACTATGGAGGCGGCGCCACTGCAACCGAGCTTGCAATGAAGCTCAGGGACTATGCCACCTCGGTCGGCGGAAGGGAGCAGATTGCGATAGAGGCATATGCCGAGGCTCTTGAAGTCATTCCAACAACGCTTGCCGAGAATGCGGGACTTGACCCGATCGACATACTCATCGACATAAGGAAGGCCCACAAGAGCGGGCAGTCATCTGCCGGTGTCAACGTCTTAACAGGAAAGGTCACTGACATGAAGAGGGAGAAGATCATCGAGCCCATACGTGTCGGGAGGCAGGCCATACACTCCGCCACCGATGCTGCTGTGATGATACTCAAGATAGACGATGTCATTGCCTCCAAGGCGAAGGACATGACCCCTCCCAAGGGAGGGGCAGGCGGCATGGGCGGAATGGGCGACGAATACTGAGTGAATCCGCCACGAACCTTCCAAACACCTTAACAAACCCCTATTTTTACCGCACATGATAGAAAGGATTAAATCAGCTTGCCAAGATGGCATCAGCGATAGTTATGGTGATGCCTCTTGCTCTGCTTGAGAAGTCTATCAACAAGCGTGTGACACTGCTCCTGAAGGACAGCAGGACGCTGGAGGGTAGACTAGTAGGCTACGACGAGTTCATGAACATGGTGCTTGAGGACACGGAGGAGAGGACTGTGGAGCAGACAAGGAAGATAGGTTCAGTGATACTCCGCGGCAACAATGTCGTGAGCATTTCCCCCTGAGGGGTTGCGCGGCAGCCCCTTCGACGGAGGCGCCTTCTTGGCAAAGGCGGTGATTCTTGCAGGCGGTTTCGGGACCAGGCTCAGACCGCTCACCAACTTCATACCAAAGCCGCTCGTCCCCATTTCAGGCACCCCCCTCGTGCAGAGGATTATCAGCACGCTTCCTCCCGGGGTGGATGAGATTATTGTTGCGGCAGGGTACAGGTCGCATGACATAGAAGCCTATTTCAGGGAGAATCCACAGGATGTTCCCGTCAGGATAGTCACCGAGCACAAGCCGCTCGGCACAGCCGGAGCCCTGTGGAATCTGAGGGAGAGGCTTGATTCTACCTTCGTGGTTCTCAACGGGGACGTCATAAACAGCATTCCGCTTGCCGAGATGGAACGCTTCCACAGGGAGAAGGGGGCTGTTGCGACAATATCCCTCTGGGAGGTCGAGGATCCAACTGCGTTCGGCATTGTGAGGCTTTCAGACGGCTCCTCGATCACAGAGTTCAGGGAGAAGCCAACTAGGGAGGAGGCGTTCAGCAACCTGATCAATGCAGGGACATATATCATGGAACCGTCGATCTTCGACCACATGAGCCACGAGAACTTCTCCCTTGAAAGGGAGGTATTTCCGGGGCTGACCGACGGAAGGCTGCACGGTTTCAGCTTTTCAGGCTACTGGATAGACTGCGGCTCACGCGAGATGTTCCTCAAGGCGCAGAGACTGCTGATGAGCATGGAAATCCCGGGAATTGAGAAGAATGCCAGGATGGACGGCTGCCTCCTGAACAGGCCTGTAGCTGTCGAGAGTGGGGCAAGGCTCATGGGCGTCAGGCTGGGCCCTAATGCGTACGTCGGCAGCGGTGTGCACATAGGAGAGGGAAGCGTGGTGGAGAATAGCGCCATCCTTTCCGAGGCTGCAGTGGGGCGCAACTGCAGGATTACGAACTCAATCATATGCCCAGGTGCGGTGGTGCTTGATTCCACCGTCAGTGACAGTCAAATATTAGGCGAACCTTCAGCATAAACGTGGCCGAGGGGCAGTCGAGTCTTTTTGACTATATGGAATTCGACAGGGAGGCGAAGCTGGAAAAGGACGGCGGCTTCGTTTCACACCCTCTGCTTGAGAAACGCTCCGTGGAATGGAGGGATTTCCAGGTTGAGCTTGCCTCGGAGGCTGCCGGGAGCAACCTGCTTGTTGTTGTGCCAACGGGTCTTGGCAAAACCCTCGTTGCGCTTATAGCGGCTGCCGAAATGATCAAGGTGACGGGAAAGAAGGTGCTCTTCCTGGCGCCAACCAGGCCACTTGTCATGCAGCACCTGGAGACGTTCAGGAAGCACCTGCTGATCAAATCCATGGCGCTATTCACGGGGTCAACGCCTGCAGCTGAAAGGAAGAAGCTCTGGTTCTCCAACAGGGTCATATTCGCAACACCGCAGGTGATAGGGAACGACGTGGCCGCCAAACTCTATTCCATGGACGACGTGGCCTTCTGCATATTCGACGAAGCGCACAGGGCTGTCGGCAACTACTCTTACGTCAACGTTGCACTGAAGTGCAGGGATGCGGGAATCAGGGTCCTGGGACTGACCGCCTCACCCGGAGCGAAGAGGGAGAAGATTGAGGAGATACTGACTGCGCTCAACATAGGGAAGGTTGAGATCCGAGGGAGGGAAGACGAGGACGTAAATGAGTATGTCAGGAATGTGGATGAGGAAATAGTGCGCGTCGAACTGAGCGCTGGCATGAAGGAGCTCCTCAAACCAATAGACAGCCTCCTGCACGAAAAGATAGTGAAGCTGCAGAAGATGGGTTTCCTCCGCTACAAGAAGGCGGAATTCGTTTCAAGGAAGGATCTTCTCTCTGTAAGGGCTGCTGTGATGGCCAGGGGCAAGAGGGGGGGATACCTGTTCGGCGCGATGCACAACAGCATCATGGCGATGCATGCATACCACTGCTCCGAACTTCTGGAGACGCAGGGGATTGGCCCCCTCCGCCTCTATCTCGAGAGGATGGCGGCGGCAGAGAAGCAGACAAAGACAGAGAAGAGCTTCCTCAATGACGAGAGGATGAAGCAGGTCAGGGAGATGCTGGCCGGGGAGGTATCCTCCCATCCGAAGGTGGAGAAGCTCGTGGAACTTATCCGGAGGCAGCTGGCGAAGAAGGGTGACAGCCTTGTCATGGTGTTCACACAGTACAGGGATACCATCGAGATTATTGCATCCGCGCTTGCTGGGGCCGGGATCAGCTACGGCAGGTTCATAGGACAGGCGGACAGGGGAAAGGAGAAGGGGATGAGCCAGAAGGAGCAGAAGGAGGTGGTCAGCAGGTTCGCGTCAAGGGCTTTCAACGTTCTGGTTGCAAGCAGCATCGGCGAGGAGGGGATAGATGTTCCAGACGTGGAGATGGTGGTCTTCTATGAGCCCATTCCGAGCGAAATAAGGTATATCCAGCGCAAGGGGAGAACGGGAAGGAGTTCCGCTGGCAGGGTGAGCATCCTGCTTGCCACAGGGACGAGAGATGAGGCCTATCTCAGGGCCAGCTCCAAGAGGGAGAAGAAGATGAACAGGATAGTCCGCTCCCTGAAAGAGGACTAGTTTGGCTGCCGGGGCACGTTGAGCATCTTCGAGGTCAGAAGCTTCAGGAATGACTCCAGATGGCCTACCAGGGACTCGTTGTCGCTGTAGCCGCAGGCAGAGAGGTCTGGAGAGGCGATGAGCGCCCTTCTGCCGTCGCTTACTATGTCGGTGGCCAGCAGCTCTGTCACCCTGTAGCTCTCAGAGTGATCGGGCAGCTTGACGGACGGGGCTGTGATAATGGTGACAGTCACACCCCTCTTTCTTGCATCGGCAAACTTTTTGCCGTATGTCTTCCTGATATCCCTGATTGCAGGCGTTGATATGAGGAACCTCACAGTTGAGGAGTCGAGCATCTCGCCTATCTTCTCCATGACCTTCTCCCTGCCCACAATTGTATATATCAGCTGTGGAACACCCTTCTCGCTTAGCATTCCGCTGACCAGGGAGAGCTTCCTGAACGCCTCCCTGATGTCCTCGGCTATCTCGTCCCCCTTTGCCAATGGATCCTCGGGGTGGAATATCTTGGGCTTGCCGGGAGAGGCGGTGACAAACCCCTTTTCCTCGAGGAGGGTAAGCGACTTGTATGCCGAGGTGCGCGGTATCTTGGTGACCTCAGCAACGCGCTGCGGTGTGCCGAACCCAAGGATCACGAGACCCATGTAGGCCCTGGCCTCGTACTCCGAAAGGCCACAGCGCTTCAGTATGTTCACGACGCTTTCGTATTCCTTCCGGAGCTCGTCCGGGTTTTCTCCGAGCATCTTGATTAGATTCATTTGAGTGTAGCACTTATCGCTACATAACATTTAAACTTATGTCGCAGGGTGGACAGATAAGACCGTATCTGGTCGGCGGGCAGAATACCGTTTAATACTAGTTCGGTCTTGATAAGCAGAGGTATTGCCTTGATTGAACTGAACGATGACAAGTGTATGCACTGCGGTGCCTGTGTGGGAGCCTGTCCTGCCAACGCAATCTACCTCAACGAAGTCATACTGGATTTCAACGACGACTGCACAGATTGCGGCCTGTGTGTCAGGGCCTGCCCCGTGGGAGCATTGAGTCTCATCAGGACAAGAGGGCTCAAAGTCCCGGCTGCGACGGCCTGAAGTGGCATTATCCAGCCGCCAGGGTTCATGGGCTGTGGGTGTAGGTGCATGTTTTTCAAAGACAGCTACGATGTGGTGGTGGTTGGCGGCGGCCCGTCGGGCAGCACAGCCGCGAGATATGCGGCCCGGAACGGGGCCAACGTCCTTCTGGTCGAGAAGAGGCAGGAGATAGGTTCACCGGTGAGATGCGGTGAAGGCGTTTCAATGGAGATTTTCAAGCATGTCGATATCAGGCCCGATCCAAGCTGGTTTGTGAACCAGGTCACGGGGGCAAGGATATTCGGCCCGTCTGGAAAATTCATATTGATAGATGCCAAGAACGCCGGTGACGAGGTGGGCGCCGTCATCGAGAGGGACGCATTTGACAAGTACCTTGCGACAGAGGCTGCACGTGACGGAGCTGAAATAGCTACAAAGACCTCTGTTGTTTCACTTCTGAAGGACGGAGGCGAGATATCAGGCGTCCGGGTCAGACGGATGGGTGAGGAGAGTGACATTTCTGCCAGACTCGTCATAGGCGCAGACGGATTCGAATCACAGGTCGCGAGATGGGCCGGCTTCAATACAAACCTGAAGACCAGGGACACCACGTCCAACCTCCAGTACAGGATGACAAACCTTGACCTGGACCCGAGATTCACGGATTTTTACATAGGCTCTGCAGCACCGGGCGGCTACGTCTGGATATTCCCGAAGAGCGGCGAGGTCGCCAATGTGGGCATCGGCCTCCTGCTTTCCAGGATAAAGGGCGCAAGCGAGGCAAAGGACTATCTGGATGCTTTTATCGAGAAGGATGAGCGTTTCAGGGATGCCAGCATAATGGAGACTGTCAGCGGAGGCGTCTCTGTGAGCGCACCGCTGGATAAGGTCATTGCCGACAGAATTATGCTTGTAGGGGACGCCGCAAGGATGATCGACCCGCTTACCGGGGGAGGCATCAGCAACGGAGTCATCGCGGGAAAGGTCTGCGGCGAGGTGGCGGCAGGGGCGGTGAAGGAGGGTGACTGCTCCGAGGAATACCTGCAGAGGTACGAGAAGGGGTGGCGCGAACTTCTGGAGGAGAAGCTCTACAGGGACTACATGGCCAAGGAGAAGCTTGTGACGCTCGATGACGAGGCGCTGGACAAGCTCATAGAGGTCATGTCCGAAGTTCCGCTGGAGAACCTATCCACAAAGGAGATTCTTACCGCAATAAGGACGAAGTACCCGGAGCTCGTGAAGGAATTCGAAGACCTGATCTGATGTCCCTGCCTGGCAGCCAGCCGGGATTATGTCCAGAAAGCGATGTATACCGCTGAACATTGTTCCCCAAAACAGCTGCCGCAATAAACATTATATAAGAAGCATTCGACATCAGGTTCAGGACTGCACTGCCGCAGGCAGTGCTCCGGGAAGAGTCTGCAGATGGAGCAGCGGGAAGAGGACAGGACGGCTGAACTGAATTACGGTACTTGGAGGGCGCAGAGGGGATGGAAGCCCAGGATGATTGTTTCGGCGGACGGCTCGAGGTTCAGGGACAGTCATGGAAACACCTTCCTCGACTTCTCGTCCCAGCTCATGTGCAGCAATCTTGGGCACGGGAACAGGAGGGTCCAGAATGCCATTGCGGAGCAGGCACGCAAGCTGCCTTACATAGCGCCTGAGTTCACCACGGAGGCAAGGCTGAAGCTCAGCCTGAAGCTGCTTGACGTCCTTCCCCCCGGCCTTGTGAAATTCTTCTTCGGCACTTCAGGGACGGAGGCAAACGAAGCGGCCGTGAAGATGGCGAGGATGTTCTTCAGGAAGGAGGGGAAATTCAAGATCATCACGAGATACGACTCCTACCACGGCTCCACAGCCGGCAGCATCGCCCTAACCGGGGACCACAGGAGGTACATGGCCGAAATGCCCGGGCACTCGAGCGGGGTTGTAAGGGCGCCTGACCCGTACTGCTACAGGTGCCCGCTGAACCTTGAATATCCAGGTTGCGGGATAGCATGCGCCGACTATGTTGACTACATATTCAGGCACGAGGGGAATGTGGCAGCAGTGATGGTTGAACCTGTAACCGGGACCAACGGGGTGATCGTCCCGCCGGACGGATACATGCAGAAGCTGGCAGCCATAACGAGGGATCACGGTGCGCTCTTCATCGCAGACGAAGTCATGTCCGCGTGGGGAAGGACTGGGGAATGGTTTGCGGTGGACAGGTGGGGAGTCAGGCCAGATATACTCACAACTGCAAAAGGCATCACTGGCGCTTACATACCGCTGTCGCTCACAGCCACAACCAGGGAGATTGCAGACTATTTCGATGAAAACATATTCTCACACGGCCACACATACGAGGCGCACCCTCTCACACTTCTCCCGGCTGTGGCCGCCATAGACGAGTACAGGAATGGCAACCTGATAGACAGGGCCAGGGAGATGGGGGGCTACCTCGGCGCCAGGCTCATGGAGCTGAAGGAGAGGCACAGGAGCGTGGGCGATGTCAGGGGGACTGGGCTCTTCTGGGCAGTGGAGCTGGTCAGGAACAGGGAGACAAAGGAGCCGTTCAACACAAGGGAGGACAAGAACGCTGGCGTCGTGACAATGGCTGGAAGGGTCGGGCAGGAAATGATGAAGAGGGGCGTTTACATGAATTCATGGATAACGCACCTGATTGCCGCACCCCCTCTGATAGTGACCAGGGAGGAGATTGACGAGGGTGTTGACGCCCTCGATGCTTCACTCGGCATTGCTGACGCTGAGGCGGTGCGCTGATGAGTCCAGACACTTTTATAAACCACGCGGTATAGCTGATTCATATGACGCCTGCGAAGGAAATGAAGATAGACGATACGGACAGGCGGATACTGCGGATGCTTGCTGCCGACAGCGGGATGAGCTTCCAGCAGATTGCTGCCAAACTGTCCATATCGAAATCCACCGTGCACAACAGGGTTCGGTCCCTGCAGGATACAGGCGTCATCAAGGGATTCCATGCCCTCCTGAACCCGGAGAAGCTTGGAAACAACTTCACCGCCATCTCTCTTGTGAGGGGAAAGTACGGGCCGAATTACTCCGAGAACATAGGGAAGGCCATCTCCCAGCTCAAAGGCGTCTGGGCCGTATATTTCGTGATAGGTGATGTGGATTTCATAGTTATGATCAGATGCAGGAGCAAGGAGGAGCTTGGCAGCATCATTGAGCAGCTTACCAAGATAGAAGGTGTTGAGAGGAGCAACACATTCTACGCCCTTTCCACAGTGAAGGAGGATTTCCAGGACTCTGTGCTGGTGGACGCGGGGCATGACGTGCCGGGGAAGAGAAGGAGGTAGCAGGCTCAGGCTGCCTTCTTCCCGCCGACATAGACTGACAGGACCTGCCCGGGCGAGTGCCTGTAGAAGAGCTTCCTGTAGCTGTCGACTCCGAGGCAGACAAAGTCCGCCCTCTTCCCCCTTTCCAGGCTGCCTGCCTCGGAACCTATGCCTATTGCGCATGCGGAGTTGAGGGTTGCAGCCGTTACAGCCTCCTCCTGCTTCAGGCCGCATGAATAGACTGAAAGGAGGCAGGACAGCAGGAGACTCTCATTCCAGGAGTTGGGGCTAAGATCGCTTCCTATGGCGACCGCCATTCCCTCCGACACCATGCCGTGCGCATCAGGGTACCTGCTGCTCATTGAGAAGAGGGGTGTCGTGGGAAGTATTATGCCCACCGTCCCTGCGGCCGCAATGTCAGCAAACTCGGATCTTGGCGTATGAGCAAGGTGGGAAAGCGATAGTGCGCCCAGTTCGCCTGAAAGGACTGAACCGCCTGTGTCGCTGAATTCATCTATGTGAGCTGTGACGGCAAAACCCATTGATTTTGCCCTGCCCAGTATGAACCGCGCCTCATCAAGTGTGAACGCTCCCTTCTCCACGAATATGTCGCAGAAGGCTGAGAGGGACTGGCGCCTGACTGCGGGAAGGTGCTTCTCGACAATCTCGCTGACGTACTCCTCCCTGCCAACGTCCGGCGGAAGGGCGTGTGCTCCGAGGTAGGTTGGCACTATCCTGGAGCCGCACGATATATCGCCGGCGGCCCGCAGCATCTTGAGCTCATCCCTGAGGTTGAGTCCGTAACCACTCTTCGCCTCCACTGCTGTGACACCTCCGAGCATCATAGATTTCACGCGTTCTGAGGCGGAGGCTGCAAGGAGCCGCCTGCTTGCATGCCTTGTTTTCGACACGGTGCTGAGTATCCCTCCTCCGGAGGCGAGTATATCCATGTAGCTGCTGCCGGAGAGTTTCATGCCGAGCTCCCCCTCTCTGCTTCCTGCAAAAAGCACGTGGGAATGGCTGTCCACCAGTCCCGGAATCACGAGACTGTCGCCAAGGTCCACCGTCCTTCCGCGGGCCCTCCGCCTCACTTCGCTGAACCTGCCCACAGCCCTTATCATTCCGTCCTTTACAGCCAGTCCCGCATCATCTATCACCAGAAGCTCCGACATCTGTTCGCCGCTCATGGGACTCTTCCCAAGCGGCGTTGCGAGCTGACCTGCCCTGAAAACAGCCTCACCCGTCATTCTCCCTCCTCAGCCCTTCCCCTCCAAGCTTGCAGATGAAGGGCGTGAAGCCCCTCTTCGCAATTGCTTCCGCCACCCTCTCCGGTCGATCAGTCAGCGATATTATGCTCCCGCCTCCGCCTGCCCCGGTCAGTTTTGCCCCGTAGGAATACGGCCTCACAGCATCGATGAGACTCCCTATCTCCCTTGAACTGACGCCAAGTGTGACCAGCAGCTTCTGGTTTCTGTCCATGAGTGAGCCGAGCCCGACGACATCCCCCGTTGAAAGCCTCCTTCTCGCCTCTGCGGCTATTGTGCCTATCTCCACCACCGCATTCCTCGCGGTGCTGTACTTCGAATGCAGCCTCCTTACATTTTCAACAAGAGGGCCGGTGGCTGCAGAGATGCCCGTGAAGCCGACAACAATGTCCATGGCAGGCACATCCACATGGTGTATGTGCCATGTCACATCACCCCTCCTGACAGACCACAGGAGGCCGCTTCCCCCATTCCTGTCAACGTAAATAGCACGGCCATGCGTGGAAACTGATGTATCAATCGGGCTGGCCCTTCCCTGGGCAAGCAGCTCCACGCTGAAGGCAGATTCAGCCACCTCGGCGTCGCTGTAATCCTTTCCCAGCGCGCCGACAGCGGCCACCGAAAGGGCTGCGGATGAACCGAGGCCTGCACCGGGTGGAACGTCGGAGTCTATGGTCAGACTCATGCTTCGCGATCCAGTGACACTGAGCGCGTGATAGGGATAAGGATTCGTCTCCTGCCTGAGCGGAACTCCATTGATTCTTGGAGTGTCCGACTCGGTGGCATCGACCCTGGTGCGGAGGTCTAGCGCGGCTGCTATGGCAGGCTCACCGAATACAACAGCATGCTCTCCGAACAGAATGACTTTGCCAGGTGCTGATGCGCTATATGTCATTGCTCCTGTGCACCTGAGCGACTCATGATTATATTACTTGCACCCGGCAGTCACCCCTTAGGCCAGACTGACGAGGTGGATGGAAGCAAGAGGTGTACAGCCTTGCGGTACTGCTCATACGCTTCTCCGGCCCTGCCGGCCCAGTATGCATCCAGCGCTCTGGACGAGTGCAGAAGAAGGGGGAGTGCGACCGCGGCTGCGGCAATCAGGCCAGGCAGACTGACAAGGTAAAGTGGAAATCCGAATGAGCACAGCAGGAGGCCAAAGAAGACAGGATGGCGAACAAATCTGTAGAAGCCTCCGGGGCGAAGTGACACGCCTGTCCTCTCATCCTCGTAGAGTATTGAGGACATGGGTGACTTGGCGCCATAGAAGAAGACGGCGCCTGCCAGGAAGAGCATGGATCCTGCGAATGAGAGAACGTAGTAGGGTGGCGTCGGATGCCTGCCTGCTGTAATCAGGCTCACCGCAAGCACAAGGAAGCCTGCGAGCCATCGTGCGGCCATCAGGCCGTTGCGCGGTACCCACCTGGTAGGATCACCTGGACCGCGTCTTACAAGCGAATAGCCTAGGGAGGCGGAGAGAATGAAGACAATCGCATCCTGGACGACGAAGTAGCCAGTGAAAGCCATTTGCCATATCTCCCTCTTTGCCGGAGGGCGGATGCACGATTTAATTTATTCCCCATGCGGAGGAGGGATGGTGTGTGACTGTGAAATGGATGAAATACCATGAATGCGATCCCCTTTCACACAGATGACTGGTTTCGAATTCGGGGGGAGAAGCAGGATCGTGCTTCCCGAGATCGGTCTCGGAACCTGGAGAATTGGAGGGAGCTTCACTCCCGACCATTCGGCGGATGAGTCTGGTCTCCGTTCGCTGGAGAAGGCTCTGGATACGGGTTACAGGCTGATTGACACAGCCGAGATGTACGCTTCGGGAAACACTGAACAGCTCGTCGGCAGGGCTATCAAGGGGAGAGACGCACAGGTGGCCACAAAGGTGTGGCAGACCAATCTGAGGTATGATGACGTCCTGCGCTCGGCCGAGGCAAGCAGGAAGAGGCTGGGGGTGAAATCCATATTCCTCTACCAGGTTCACTGGCCAAGCGACAGCGTTCCGCTTCGTGAAACCATGCGGGCGATGGAAAAGCTTGTAGAAGACGGGAAGGTCATGCACATAGGAGTCAGCAACTTTGATGCAGAACTCCTGGACGAGGCTAGAAGCTGCCTTTCCAGGGAGGATATAGTGACAGACCAGGTCTCCTACAGCCTCGTCCACAGGGATCCGGAGCTGGAGCTGATGGACTACTGCAGGAAGGAGAACATAGGCATCATAGCCTATGAGCCCCTGTCCAGGAGAAGGGTGTTCGCCGGAAGGCTTGGGAGGGCCATTGCGGCGGTGGCCGAAAGGACTGGAAGGACGAGGGCGCAGGTCGCACTCAACTGGATCATAAGCAAGGGCGCCGTGCCCATACCGAAGGCGTCGAGTCCCATGCACCTCGAGGAAAATCTGCATGCGGCCGGCTGGAGGCTGCCTGAGCGTGAAATGAAGGCGCTTGACTCGGCCTCCGGCGGAGCGGCGGACTGAAGGCGTGCATAGGGCTTGAACTGGTAAGGCTTGCTTACGGTCAAATATCTGTTGGGATTAATCATTG
Organism: Thermoplasmata archaeon; assembly: GCA_021806165.1. GTDB lineage: Archaea > Thermoplasmatota > Thermoplasmata > Sysuiplasmatales > Sysuiplasmataceae > JAJZXY01. Next base: position 19,059 of record JAJZXY010000014.1, on the reverse strand, counting down.
TCAGTTGGATGAGGATTGTTTGCTGACGGGCAAGGATGATTGGTGAAGATGGCTGACAGCGTTATAGAGGCCTCCGGGCTTATGAAGGCATACGGACCGATACAGGCTGTGAACGGACTGGACCTCCAGGTAAGGAAGGGGGAGGTATTCAGCCTGCTGGGACCAAATGGTGCGGGCAAGACAACGACCATTGAGATGCTTGAGGGACTCAGGAAGCCGGACAGCGGCGAGATAAGGATTCTTGGAATGAACCCCTGGAAGGACGAGTCGAGGATCAGGCGCAGAGTGGGTATAATCCCCCAGGGATTCAACTTCGTGCAGAGGATAACCCCGCAGGAGGCAATACGCTATTTTGCCACACTCTTCGGCGTCCCCGAAAGGAGCGAGGAGCTGCTGAAACTGGTTGACCTCTATGACATGCGGAAGACATACTTCACCAACCTCTCCGGCGGACAGAAGCAGAAACTTGGACTCTGCCTCGCGCTGGTCAACGACCCTGAACTGCTCTTCCTTGACGAGCCCACGACGGGGCTGGATCCTCAGGCGAGGCGCAACATGTGGGATGTAATCAGGAAGCTCAAGGCAGAGGGCAAGTCGATACTTCTCACCACCCATTACCTCGAGGAGGCGGAGGTGCTTGCTGACAGGGTGGGCATTGTGAGTGGCGGGAAGATGATTGCAAGCGGCACGCCGCAGGAGATAATAGACCAGCATGGTAGCGGCCGATCACTGTTTGTCACAGGTAGCGGAGAGGTCGCTGAAAAGGTAAGGAAGATGACAGGCTCCAGGTGCAGTTTTGACGGCAGGCACATATCTGTGGAAATCAGGGAGAACACGGACGTCCCCATGATTCTCGATTTGGTGCGTGAGTCTGGCGTGGAAATCTCCACCCTCCAGCTCAGGGAGGAGACACTGGAGGATGTGTTCCTGAAGATGGTCGGATCGGTGGAGGAGTGAGCATGAAGGTAAAGAATATACTGGCGGATCTGAAAGTCTATGGAAAGAGTTTTGCCCGGAGCAGGGAGGGGCTCTTCTTCACTTTCGTCTTCCCCATAGTGCTGATTGCCATATTCGGCGCGATATTCTCTGGCAACGGAGGCAGCACTGTTCCCCTTTATGTCCAGAACATGAATGGAGGGGCTCCTGCAGCGCAGCAGCTGCTGGCAGGACTGAACAGCACTCATCTAGTCACAATCCACATGATACCGGGCAGCGTCAATGTGACCGCATATGTTTCAGAACATTCGATAACTGCTGCGCTTGTCATACCGTCGAATTTCAGTTCGGTAATCGGCGGCGGCGGCTCGGTGTACCTTCCATTCTACAACAACCCCACGGTGACGTCGTCCCAGATTGCAGGACAGGCCATAGGGGCGGTGGTGCAGCAGTTCAACCTCAACATAAGCCAGGCACACAACGTGATCTTCGTCAGGCCCTATGCAAATTCAGTCGTTGCGAAGGGATATGTCGACTTCCTTATCCCCGGGCTCATAGGATTCACAATACTGACAACGCCCATGTTCTCGGTCACATTCATAGTAAGCAGCTACAAGAAAGACAAGATATTCAGGCAGCTCTCTCTTACACCCCTGACACGCGGCGAATGGCTGCTCTCCAAGTTTCTCTGGTACATCATCATCTCTGGGCTCTCTGCGGCGCTGATGATAGGGTTCGGAGTATTCGCCTTCAACGCACGCGTCTCCCTTGACCTGTTCCTTGTGCCCTTCATACTCATTGGAGTGTTCATGTTTGTCTCACTCGGCACGTTCGCGGGTGCAATAGCAAAGACGGAGGAGGGGGCAGCAGTAATTGGCAACATTATCACATTCCCGATGATGTTTCTGTCAGGCACCTTCTTCCCGATCAGCATAATGCCGAACTGGCTTCAGTCCATTGCACACTTTCTGCCTCTCTACTACGTGATAGACGGGCTGAACGCGGTGATGGTCTACACCAACTATGCGGCGGCGTACGCCGACATGGTCATTTCATTCATCATATCGGCTGCTTTCTTCGTGCTTGCCATGCTTACATTCTCTTGGAAGGAGAGCTGAACGATGGAACGAGCCTGGTGAGTGGCCGGTATGAGTATCACCCTGATCGGTGTCGGTCACGTATTCAACATAGGCGACGCCGTGAGGAGCATCATATTCGAGGAAAGGCCGAATGCGGTCTGCCTCGAGCTGGATGATGAAAGGCTCACCGCCCTCATGGCGGGAAAGAGGAATGAGGGCGCGCCGTCCCTCTACAGGTCGCTCAGCGACTTCCAGTCCAGAATGGCTGAAAAGTACGGGACGACAGTCGGGAGCGAGATGCTTGCGGCACATGACGCAGCAGGGCTGCTCGGCGCCGAAACATACTGCATCGACATGAAGGCGAGCGAGTTCTTCTCGAGGGCGTTCGGCAGCATGACGGTAAGGGAGAAGATTTCATTTGTACTCAGCTCCTTCGCTGCAAGATTCACCGGCAGGAGAAGGATGGAAAGAGAGATGAAGGCTGTCCAGGAGGATGACGGCAGGTATATCGAGGTATTTGCCAGGCGCTTCCCTTCGCTCAAGCGCGTGCTGATTGATGAGAGGAACCAGCACATGGCGGAGGCAATAAGGCAGCTTGCCTCAGAAGGCAGGAATGTGGTCGCGGTGATAGGCGACGGGCACATTAGCGGCATATCCGCATCGCTCGCCGATCTCTCCCCGAAGGTAATAAGACTGAAGGAGCTTCGCGGGATGGCCGCCCCCGGCAGTGAGGAGACGGGCCAGAAACCGGGAGGTGGAAACAGCCGGGTCTCCTTTTCATACAGCATGAAGTAGGCCTGCCCGGCCGTACAGGACCGGAGTCGGGCTGGAACCATGTATGCCGTAGAAGCCTGCTTTCTCGTCAAGATCTACAGGGGGAGGAAGGTTACCACCACAGCTCTTCGCGGGACAGACTTCGCAGTCAACGCCGGAAGGCTGTACTCATTCCTTGGCAGGAACGGATACAGGGAAGACCGCCTTGGTCAGGATAGCATCGACCCTGCCGATGCCTGCAAGCAGCGATATGAGTGTCATGGGAGTGTATGTTGTGCACAGACCCAACGGTGCAAGTGAGATTATCGCCGTTATCCCTCATGCGATAAGGTCCTACTTCCGCCTGACTCAGAGGGAGCACATGTTCCACTATCGCCGCTTCAGGGGGGACCGGGGAGGAGGCGAAGGGCGGGATTGAATGGATTATCGGCGATATGGGACTGCAGGAGTTTGCCTATGTCCCTGCGATGCAGCTGTCCGGAGGGCTGAAACAGAGGATGATGGCTGCAATGGTCCCTGCAAGCATCGCCCCCGTAATCTTTCTTGACGAGCCCGCCATAGGAATGCATCCCATGACAAGGAGGGAGGTCTGGCGTGTTATCGAGAAGAGCAGGGGAAGGGGTTCGACGATCTGTCTGACAACACACCACCCTGACGAGGCAGAGAGGCTTTCGTAGGAGCTGGCTGTCATAAGCAGCGGCGAAATACTCCTGCAGCGGCAATGTCGCCGGAATGAAGGCACGTGTGGGCTCCGACTGCAGGACCATATTGGGCAGAAATAATCCCCTCTCCCTCCTGGAGGATACGGCCGCGTTGTCAGCTGTGCGGCGAGGTTCCTGTTCCCTCCAACAGGCAGAGCATTATGGCGCCTGCAGAGGAGGTCAGCAGGAAAGGCAGGAGATATCGGGGTGTCCGGTCACGCCAGAGGAGGCCTTCATACTGCTCGCGGCCCGGGGGGAAGAGTATGAACGCTAGAATCCAGATTGGTGCGGTATTCCGGTTCCTCTAAATCAATGGCCTGCTGGCACTCAGCAGGCAGGCCGCGATAGTGATGTGCATATCACTTGCACCCTTCACATTCATCTAATTCCTCTACCTGGCAAGCTCAAGGGCCTGGCTTCCGTTCGGGATTGCGGGCGCCATTGTGTTCACGACGGTATTCACAGGCAATTCGATGCTGAACGACGCCGTCTATTTCAGGATTGAGCACCGCATCCAGGAGCTCTAGGTGGCTTCACCCATCCGTTCATTCACCTATGTTGCGGGGCTTGCAAGCTCAGAGCTTGCATTCACGCTGCCTCCCCTCGTTGTGCTCTTTACAATACTGCTGACCGTCCTACCGGTCACACCTGTTCAGATGCTGTTCAGGCTCTTCGTCATCTTTCTCACCTGGATCACGGCCACAAGCCTTGGATTCATGGTTTCCTCGTTCTTCGGGCAGTTCATGGAGATATGGCCCATAGCCGACATTCTCTTCAACAAGATTTCATCCCGCCCCCTGTATTCCACCCCATTACAGTCATTCCCCCTGACATAAGGTGGCTGGCATATCCTGCCCAGCGACGTATGCGCCCCGGCTCGGCGACAGCGCGCCTGGCCTCCCGCACGCAAGCACCCGGTCAATCCACCTCGATATCGCATGGCTCGTAATTGCAACAGCGGTCTTCGTCACGGTCGCAGCCCCTTTCACAAGGTGGGGGGTGAAGTAGTCAATGCACGGTGCCATGCGGTGCATTGCCATGGAAAGTTCGACATCTTTAAATAAGGCAAGAATGGTCCACCACTCCCACCAACGGGAAAGATCATAATGGGAAACATAAGACCGACGTACATCAAGAGAGTTGCAGTAGAGCTTGTAAACAAATACCCTGCACTCTTTTCTGACGACTACGAGCACAACAAGGACATCGTCGGCCGCATTACAGATGTCAAGTCCGTTATGATGCGCAACAAGATTGCCGGTTATGTCACTACCTTCAGGAAGCATCCCAAGATCTGAAGTGCACCGCCCTTCACTTTTTAGTTCCCGGCAGGAAAACATAGAATGGTATGAACAGAAGGGCGATAGCCATCATGGCTCCAAACCCCACGTAGTAGCCATAATGGTAGAGGACGTAGCCGAACAGAGTGGCAACCCAGAAGCCACCAAGTATCTGGATGCTGTTGACCAGGCTTATCACAAGCGGAATGTTCTTCAGGTTTATTGTTGACATGTGAGCAGGCAGGGCGTATGTGAGCGTCACACCGGCCGTGAATAGAGTGCCTATGGCTGCGCTTCCCGCCAGGGCTGCAGGGACAGTTCGCAGCATAAACAGCGGCAGGGATATTGTGAAGAGAAGGACAATCAGGACCAGGAGCGACCGGGCATTGCGTATATTCCTGTGCAGCGGCCCGCTTATGAGGCCTCCTGCCAGCCCTACGAAGAGTGTTACGGACGCCAGTATTCCTGGCAGCAGTGATGATGGATTCAGACCGAGGAAATCGACTGCGTAGCCGTAGAGAAACTGCGGAAGGGCGTTGTAGACACCCCAAACCCCCACAAGTCCGAGGGATATCATCCAGACCTCCCTGTTCCTGAATATGCCGTATATCTCCCCGAATGTAATGCCCACTGCAGCACTTTCCAGCACCATGTCCATGTCTATGGTGAAATAGCTGTAGATGTACGCGCCCAGGGACAGCAGGCCGCCGAGGACAACACCCGTCTGCCATCCCGTCGACCTGACTATGAGCGGCCAGACAAGAAGCGCTACTCCGGCGCCCAGCGAGAAGGCTGCGTTGTAGAGGCCAATCATGCCCGTCCTTCTCTCCCTGGAGAAGAATGAGGAGAGGAGGCCAATCGCCGGGGAGAAGAAGAATGCCGCGCCTATTCCTGCAACGAACCTGAGCAGGAGGAGCACGGGAAAGGTGGGGGCAAAGGGGGTGGCTATGCTTGCAAGCGAGAGTATCAGCAGGCCGTTGAGCGCTATCCTCCTTGACCCGTATTTCGAGGAGAGCGCCCCTGCGGGCAGCTGGAATATGCCCACTGAAAGGAAGAAGAAGGATACAATGAGTCCGGCAAGGCCCTTTGCCACGCCGTAGTGGAGGACTATTAGGGAGAGGGCGGGAGTGGCTGTGGTGTACCAGTTGATGGCGTAGGCGACCCGTGAAGTGAGTATCGCCGCAGCAATGCCGCCATTGCCATGGCCCTCCACCTGTGAAGCATTGCCGACCATCGGATCCACTGGCGTCTTAGCCTATCGTGGTTAAGTATTTTTTGACGCTGAAACGGCACAGGGAGGCATAAGTCTTAAAAGAGTAAAGCGATGCTTTGCCAGCCCGAGTGGGGTAGTTTGGACATCCTAGAAGATTGCGGATCTTCAGACCCGGATTCAAATTCCGGCTCGGGCGCCTGCAGGCAGTCCGGCAGTGTGTGATGCTCTATGCACTTGGCTGTGAAAAGGATATATGATGAGCCTTCGGAAGGCGACGGGGAAAGAATACTTGTCGACAGGGTGTGGCCCAGGGGGATGTCAAGGGAGAAGGCATCCGTGGACCTGTGGATGAGGGATATTGCACCCTCCGGCCCCCTGAGGAAATGGTACGGCCATGACAGGACCAGATGGGATGAGTTCAGGCGGAGGTACAGAGAGGAGCTGAAAGCAAAGGAGGAGATGGTCGGGGAGCTGCGTGCGAGATGCTCCGACCACGTGGTAACGCTTCTCTATTCGACGAGGGAAAGGGTGTTCAACAACGCAGAGGCGCTCAGGCAGATTCTGATGGAAGGGCAGGACTGAAGTCAGCCGCTGCCAGAGGTCGCCTTTTCGAAGAACTTCCTGACCTCGGAGCTGTTCTTTGCCTCGATGCCAAAGAATTCAGCAAAGCGGTTGCTCGTGGTGAGCTCAATCGTATGCCCCCTGGGCCTGACGCTGACGAGCCCCATGTCCCTGAGCCTCGCAATCTCCTCGTAGACGCGAGGACCGCGCTTCCTCGCCAGCTCACTCTGCAGAATGGGCTGGCTGTAGGCTATAACAGCCATTGTCCTCAGCAGATCCCTGGGCATCTCGGTCGGTGCGAGAGTCATTGCCGGTCTTGAGAACTCCTTCTTGATCTGCATCGAGAACTTCTCTCCGGTCCTTACGATCTCGAGTGCTGTCGACCTTGTGGCATAGTTTCTGCTCAGCTTCCTAAGGGCCTTCCTGACCTCCTTCACGTCAATCCCGGATGCGCTTGCAATGTCTGAGGGGTGAAGAGCCCTGCCCGAGGAGAATAGAATCGCCTCCACTATGAGGGTGCTCTCTTCCAAGTTAACACACCTACAGGTCTGAAGCCTGCTCTGCCGACTCTGATACCTCCACAGTTACCATTGCCTGCTGGTTGATTGGCTCCATGTAAATCTCGCTGGAGGGCGGCTCCTCCTGCCATATCCTTATCCTGCCGAGCCTTGCCAGGAACAGCACCGACAGGAAGACTGTGACGACATCCCCCCTGCCCTGAGCCATGTCGGAGAATGAGACCGGGCCTGGGCCGTAAGAGCAGAGACGATCGTAGACCTCGCTTATCTCCCTCTCAGGATCCTCCTTGTGGGCATTGTCCTCGAACTTCCGCTCCCCCTGCGTCACTGGCATTGAGGCTCGCCTCAGGTGCTCGGCGATCTCGTTCTGGGCCTGGCTGAATGCATCCAGCAGGTCCATTATGTTCACCTCCCTGGTGAAATTGGAACGGATGGCGGGTTCCAGCTCGACTGCGCCGACATAATACTCCGGGTCCTCGTCAAAGACGTAGAAGAAGCTCGGGTCAACATACTGTTCTTCATCGGCTGGAGAAGCAAGCCTGTTCAGCATTGTCTCACTCTCCAGCCGGAGGACATTCCATGCCATGAAAATAAGCCTCCCTGCAACCATGAAGTTAACATATGACTCGCTCCTGATCCTCTCCATATAGAGCCTGGAGAAGCTGAGTATGTCTATGGAGCCGGGGTCCATGTGGTTGTTGATTATCAGCTCAAACACAATGGCGATGCCCTTCTCCAGCGGATCCTTGATGGAATGATGCTCCGCCTCGGGTATCGACTGGGCGATTTCAAGGTACCTGTCAATTTCCGCGTATTTCTTTGCATCCTCCGTCAGAAGTGACTTCTGAAAGAGCAGTTCGTTCATGACCGATGTGCTGCCTTCGTTCAACCTTCAACCCCCTGCATTTCTGTAGACTGGTTAACTTCAACATCAGGCAGGTCGCGAAGGAACACTTCCGAAACCCCGCTTCCCTGCTTCGTAACTCCTATCAGCCTGTCCGCACTGTTGAGCGTCACCTTCCTGAGCGATACCTGCAGGAACTGGGCGGTTGCGGACAACCCCTTCACCATCCTTGCCACAGACTCCGAATTGATGCCGTCCAGGAACATGTCTACCTCATCCAGGAAGTAGGCTGGAGATGGATCGAACTGCTGCACAGAGAATATGAATGCCAGGGCCGCCAGGCTCTTTTCGCCTCCGCTCAGCGCCTCGATCCTGAGCGTTTTTCTCTCCTTCTGCCTCACCCTTATAATCATGCCACCCTGAAGCGGATCCTCCTGGTTCTCCAGAACAAGCTCCCCTTCGGATCCCCTTGACAGGCGCATGTATATCTGCTTGAAGTTTGAATTTATGGAATCGAAGACGCGCAGCAGGCCTGCCCTCTTCTTCTTGTTGATCTCCTCGACCAGCTTTATCAGGGATTTCTTTTTCTCCTCGAACTCGTCTATCTCCCCCTGCAGGTTGTCGCACCTGCCCTTCGTCTGGTCATAGTCCTCAATGGCAAGCATGTTGACTCCGCCGATGGAGGAAAGTGCCTTTTCGGCCGCAGATATCTCCTCCTTCAGCTTCTCCATCGTGATGCTCCCCTCGATCCTCTCGGCCCCGGCTGCCCTGAGCGCCTCCACTTCGGAGGATATTTCCCTCCTCTTCTCCTCCACCGTGAGCATCGCGCCCTTTTGGGTTATGATCAGGTCGTGCATCGTGTCGGTGCCGTCCCTGGCCTTGGTTATGAGCCCCCTCTCATTGACTATTGATTTCACGATCTCGTCGCGTTCCCTGCGGAGTGCTGCCTGGGCGCTGTTCACCTTCTCCTCCATCTTCTCAAGCGCATGAATCTCCACCAGCATCCTGGCGGCCTCCTTCTCGCATTCCTTCTTCCTCTCCCTGAGCGATGCTGTCTTGGAGTTCAGCTGTTCAATCTCCAGCAGGGTCTCTGAGTTACCCTTCTCCACAAACTGCAGCTGCACCCTGTCACTGTTCGCCCTGATGGTCGCATCCTGAATCTCCTCCTTTATGGAGGCGATTTCCGCCCTCAGGGACTGGACTGCTGAGCTGATCTCCTTTGGCTTGTCTGAGAGGAGGGAAGCGGACTTCTCATCCCTCTCCTTCTTGAGGTTGGAATTCCGGGCCGTCTCCGAATCGAGTCTTTCAGTGATGCCCGACAGGGCGATTTCACATTCGGCCATTGAATCCTTGAGCTTCCTGATATTGAAGAGCTGTGCATTGAGGTCCTTTTCCAGCTGCCCGCGCCTGGATGTGAGGTCGGCGAGTGACCTGCTGTTGTCGCCCGCGCTGGATTTCAGGTGCCTTATCCTGTCATCCAGGGAGCGGAGTTCCGACCTGACATTGGCAAGCTCGGTTGACTTCTGTTCCGATTCGACAGTCATTGCTCTGAGCTTCTCTCCCGCCTCATCCAGCCTTGAGGTGTCTGCCTGGGGCCCCCTGGATGCCCTCTCTAGTGAGCCTCCAACCATTGCGCCGCTTGCCTCGGCAATATCCCCTTCCATGGTGACAATCCTGATTCCGCCCATGAGCCTCCTCAGATCGTCTATGTTCCTGACCACGAGGGTGTCGCCGAGAACATACCACATTGCAGGTCTGAACTTGTCGTCGAATGACATATGGTCGATGGCAAAACCCAGTGTCTGGCCTGAAGACATTATCGCCTTTCCCCTCGGCCTCCCCTCGACCATCTTGTTCAGAGGAAGGAACGTAAGCCTGCCAAGGCCGCTCTTCCTGAGGAACGCAATGCAGGTTGCTGCAACGCCGTCATCCTCCACGACAATTGCATTCATCCTGGAGCCTGCAGCTGTAAAGATGGCATCCCTGAAGTCCTCCTCTATCCTGCACAGATCGGCCACCGTGCCGTAGATTCCCTTGATTTCATTTCTGTCCCTTGTCTCGAGCAGGGCACGGATACCGCGCATATATCCGCCCTGGACATCCGATCGTGCGTCGTGCTGGGCCTTCAGCCGCTCGTACTCCCTTGTGAGAGCCTTGATGCCCTTTTCAAGTTCATCAAGCCTAGAGCCCAGATCGGACTCCCTCTTCTTTAGCCTGACAAAGTCCTCCTGCGCCTTCCGCAGATCCCCTTCCTTCGCCTTTTCCCCCGACCCGAGTTCCTTGAGCTGCCAAGCGGTGTCCTTGAATTCAAACTCCAGGTTGTTCTTCGCATCCTCGAGCCTGGCAAGTTCGACCGAATCGCGCTCCATCCTGTCCTTCAGCCTGTCATGCTCGAGCTGGAGCTTCCTGATATCCTCGTCGGAGATTGCTATATCGCTGTTCAGCCTGTTGATTTCAGCCTGCAGCCTTCCTGAGCGCTCATCACCCTCGCCGAGTCTGGCTTCGAGTGCGCCCAGTTCCTTCTTCCTGCTGTCAAGTCTGCGCTGGGCTTCGGAAAGCAGGCGGCCCGATTCCTCGAGCGCAGACGAGAGCTTTGCTGCTTCTGCAGAGCCTGAGGACTGCCTGGCCTTCAGCACTTTCAGCGATCCTGTAAGCTCCTCAATCTGCTGCGAAGCGGAGTCGGCTGCATCGCTGTTCTTTGCCCTGCTGATCTTGGCCTCGTCCAGCTTGCCCCTTATCTCCCTTGCTTCCTCCCCGCCCGCCCTGTCTATCTCATCGTCCTTGCTGCGCAGTGACTGCTCCAGTGAACGTAGATTCTCCTCCCTGGTCCTGACCTCCTGGCCGAGTTTTTCTATCTGGAGCTCGTAGCCTGCAATCTGCTCACTTATGGAGCGGAGTTCCTCGTCCGCGGTTGAAAGGCGCTTCTCGCCAAGTGTGAGCTTCGAATTCTCCAGCCTCTTCTTCTCGCTCAGGTACCTCTCGGCAGCCCTCTTCTCCTGCTCCAGTTTGTTGAGTGAACCCTTGAGCTCTGAGAGGACTGACCTGGCCGTTGCCAGGTTGGTGTCAATCTGGAGCTTCTCATTCTCCGCCCTTTCTATCTCCTCGTCAAACGCGGTGATGCCCGCAATGTCGTCTATTATCCTCCGGCGCTCCACATTGCCCATTTCCACTATCCTGGTGACGTCGCCCTGCTGCACGAAATTGTAGCCGTCCGCGCTCAATTTCGCCTCCCTGAGCAGTATGTCGAACTCACCCAGGGAGGATTTCCTCCCGTTGACGTAGAAGTAGGAGGCATACCCGTCCCCCTCCTGCGATCTGCGGACAGTTCTTGTCAGAACGACCTCGTCGGAGTCGAGAGGTATGAGGCGGTCGCTGTTGTCGAACGTGAGTGACACGGTTGAGTATGAAGCTGCATTCTTGGACTTGCCGCCGTTGTAAATCAGGTCGGTGAGCTTTCCTGCCCTGATGACCTTCGAACTTTTTGGTCCTAGGACGAAGAGGATGGCATCGGATATGTTGGACTTGCCAGAGCCGTTCGGTCCCGTTATGACCGTATAACCGGGCTGAAGCGTTATCCTAACCTTCCGTCCGAATGATTTGAAATTCTCAAGTGATATTTCCTTCAGATACATCCATGATTCACCCATCCCGAGTTATCTGGACCGCAAACTGTCGCAGGCGCTGCGCATCCCATCAGCGCATGATGATTGATAATCCTCCATATAATATGTGCGCATCTAGCACATGACTCTGGCGCCGGAAACGGCATTCAGCGGTGTGCAGCAGCTTCCTGTAACGGGGCGTCAGGGGGTGGAAAGTTAGTTATTCTGAAAATCGCATCCCGCGCCAACCATGATTCTGCTCCAGTTGGCCATTTCAGCATGTGCGGTTGTTCTTATACTCCTCTATTTCCCTATAGCGCTCCTGCAGGACTGGCTGCTGATACGCAACAGGAAGGAGGTGGAAGGTGACTGCGATCATGAAAGGGAAGGTAAGGCGGGGAGGAGGGTAATTTGCATAATGGCGACGAATGGAAAGAATCCACTGGTTGCGGACCACATACTGGAGGTCATCAAGACATACAACCTTGACATCGGCCTCTTTGTCGTAAAGGAGGAGGCTGACCACTTCAGGTACAGCGCCGATGAGATCACGGTGCCCGAATCGTACAGGACACCGAACGGGACAAGGAACAAGATGAGGGCGCTTCAGTTCGGCATTGACTGGCTGCATGCGGGAGGTTACGGGAAAGAGACATACATCTGCCACCTTGACGACGATTCGCTCGTCACGGAGGAATACATCGAACACATTTTCAGGATGAAGGAGGCAGCCGGGCAGGGCTATATCAGGCTCAGGAAGACCGGTGTCCACATGCTTTCCACGCTGGCGGACATGGTAAGAGTCTCCAACTGCGACTCATTCTGCCATTATTTCAATTCGGCAGGGCGGCCGAAGGCGGTCCATGGGGAGGGGCTTGTCATAAGGGCTGATGTGGAATACTCCATAGGCTGGGACTTCGGCACCTACGGCTGTGATGATCTCATAATGGGGCAGCTGATAGTCAAGAACGGATATGACTTCGGGTTCATACCTCACCCGGTGCTGATAGCACCGCCTGTCTCGGCCAGGGATTTCTACAAGCAGAGGAGGCGCTGGATAATGAGCGTCCTCTGGGCAAACAAGAAGATCAGGGAGATAGATGCCAGGACAATGGACTGGTTCCTCTACAGGTATGCAGTCGGATGGACAGGCATCGTCGGCGTCATTGTATTCGCCTTCGGGCTCTTCTCCGGGTTCAGCCTGCCAGTCCCCGTGGAGGCGGTGCTTGGATTCAACCTTGCCAGCTATTTCCTCTTCTACCAGTACGGCACGGTCAAGACGTCCAGAAGGCTGATGATACCTATGGCACTGCTGCAGGTGCCTGTTGCGATATATGAGGGCGGGACGCTCATCTATTCACTCATCTTCCCGCCTAACAGGGATTCGTTCGACGTGATAACAAAGGTATGAGCTGGGCGGCGACTGTCCACTCGGAAACACTTAGTAACAGGAATTGTTAGTACAGGCGATAGCATGGACTACAGATACCTTGGCAGGACCGGCCTCAGGGTGAGCGAACTATGCCTCGGGACCATGACGTTCGGCTGGAAGATAGACGAGGCGGAGAGCCACAGGATCCTTGATGCATTCTCTACTGCAGGAGGGAATTTCATTGACACGGCAGATGTGTACGCAGCGGGCGGCTCGGAAACAATACTTGGGAGCTGGCTCAAGGAGAATGACAGGGACGATTTCGTCATTGCCACCAAGGTGCGCGGTGCCACTGGAAAGGGAGCGAACGACATCGGCCTGAGCAGAAAACACATAATGAAGGCGGTAAAGGACAGCCTCAGGCGCCTTGGAACCGATTACATAGATATCTACCAGGCGCATGCTTGGGACCCTGCTACGCCATTGAGGGAGACACTGCTGGCGTTAGACAGCCTGGTTGAAGAGGGGATGGTACGATACATCGGCGCCAGCAATTTCAGGGGATGGCAGCTCCAGAAGGCAGTGGACATGAGCCTGGAGATGGGTCTTTCCCAGTTCTGCAGCCTGCAGCCCCAGTACAGCCTGCTCTGCCGGGCAACTGAATTTGAACTCATCCCTGCATGCCTCGATGCGGGGATAGGTGTGATTCCATGGAGCCCGCTGAAGGGCGGGATTCTTTCAGGCAAGTACAGGAAGGGGTCAGATGAGCCGCCCGAGTCCACCAGGTACGGGGAGGCTTTCAGGGAGGGCAACAGGGCCGGATGGGAGTCGGTAAACAGGCAGTCAACATGGGAACTGCTGGATACGCTGCGGGCTACCGCCCAGTCAAAGGGGAAGAGCATGGCGCAGATTGCACTCAACTGGCTGCTCAGGAAGCCGGGGGTCACTTCACCCATAATAGGCGCGCGGTCGATTGCGCAGCTTGAGGAGAATCTTGGTTCCACAGGTTGGGAGCTCACTGCGGAAGACATCGCGGCGCTTGACGCAAAGAGCGCACCTGATGTCTCGCACCCATACGACACATTTGCAGAACAGCAGCAGAGAAGGGGAAGGTAGGCGGGCCCGCCGGGATTCGAACCCGGGTCGTTGGTTCCGAAGACCAACAGGATGATCCTAGCTACCCCACGGGCCCCCTGCAAAATCACCGGCCTGAATATAAAATGTGCCTGATGCCCGTGGAGCGGCGGGTGGCTCAATCCCGCTCGATGATCTCGAGCCAGATGCCGTTGGGGTCCTTGATAAATGCAATCCTGCTGGTGCCGAGCATGTACGGCTCCTTCGCTATTTCGACGCCTTCCCGCCTCATTTTCTCCATGAAACCGTCCATATCCTCCACGCTGAATGCCATGTGGTCAAGCTGGTCCCCCTCCGAATAGTCTGTCTTACCCTTCCACCAAGTGAGCTCTATGTTGTGATTCGTCCCCTCAATGCCGAGAAAGGCTATTTCAGCATTATTCTGCGGTATTTCACTCCGCCGCTCGAGCTTCATTCCCAGTTTTGAGGTGTAGAAATCTATGCTACTGTCCATGTCCCGCACTGTTATAGATGTGTGAAGCAGCTTCATGCAACACACTATGCGGACCAGTGCAATAAAGGTGAGGACAGGGGAAAAAAGATTTAATCACAAGCAGTTAGGGTCCAGAAGAGGGCTGGTGGTCTAGTGGTTATGACGTCGCGCTTACAACCAACAGGTCAGATACGCGGAGGTCGGCGGTTCAATTCCGCCTCAGCCCATACCTATCAGGGTTCAAAATCTATATAAAACACCACAACTATAGCCATGCAATGAGTCAAAGGGAAAGGCCTAAAGGCCGTGGGACAAGCGACCGGACGAAATACGGTTATCTCCTCGACGACCCCGATATCAGGCGTTGGTACCAGAACGTTGCCCGTGGCTCTAAGATTACGGCTGATGTGTACCTTCGGAGGCTTGGCAACTTCAGGAATGAAACAGGGTTGTCGCCAAAAGACCTCACAGCCCTTCCTGACAAGTTGCTTGGTGACAGGCTTCTCGATTATATCAGCGAGAGAGAAGCAGGGAGCGCACCGACGTACCTCGGCGGAATCGTAAGAGCTGTGAAGTCATGGCTTGCATTCAACGGAAAGCAGCTGACGAGGCAGTTAAAGATCCATGCGGCAAACAACAGACCAACGGTGGAGAATGAACAGGTACCTACACAGGACGAGCTGCGCAGGATAATCCTATCAGCCTCAATTCGTGACAGGATAAGCGTGGTCTTAATGGCTCATTCTGGGTTGAGGCCTCAGGTGATGGGTTCTTACATGGGTGATGACGGGCTCAGGCTGAGGGATCTTCCGGAGCTTAAAGTCAGCGGATCTGAGGTCAGTTTCGAAAAGACGCCTGCCCTTGTGCGTGTTCCTGCATCGTTATCGAAGGCCGGCTTCCAGTACCTTACTTTTCTTTCCGGCGAGGGGTGCGGCTACCTCAAAGAGTATCTTGAATCGAGGATCAGGTCAGGTGAGAAACTGACTCCCGAGAGCCCGGTCATTACAGCCAAATTGCCCAGAAAGCCATTCATATCGAGCATAAATGTTTCAGACAGCGTGAGGAAGCCTATAAGAGCTGCCGGTTTCAGCTGGAGGCCGTATGTGCTGAGAGCGTATTTTGACACCCAGCTGCTTCTCGCTGAGAGCAAGGGAAAGCTGGCCCATGATTACCGGGTATTCTGGATGGGTCACACTGGCAGCATGGAAGCACGCTACACCACAAACAAAAACAGGCTGCCGGTAGACATGATTGAAGACATGAGAGCGGCTTACAAGAGATGTTCCAGGTTCCTCGAAACAAGGGTGACGGAACCTTCAGAGAATGATGCAAAGGCATACCTTCAGACGCAGCTGCTGCTTGCAGTGGGATATAGACAGGAAGAAATCGATAAGCTTGACCTGGCGACAATGACGGATGAGGGCTTCCAGAAGATCCTCCGTGACAAGGTCACTGGGGCGATGGCAAACAACGGACACAAGCAGAGAGTTGTTCGCGTGGATGAGGTCGGACGTTTCATAAACGAAGGATATGAGTTCGTTGCCTCCTTGCCGGACGGGACCGCTGTTGTGAAGTTGCCGTTCTGATATCCGCTGAAAACATTTGATGTGGTGAACACTACTGCTGGAGCACATGGACTTTGTGGGGCATCGGCGACTTGCGGAGGCGCAATGCATATGCAACTGGCAAAACGGTCGCAGGCTCTATCCGTTCATTCGATGTTCACATTCATTTCAACTTAGTCTGATGTTACACAGTAGTGATGTTTGAGGCGAGGATATGTTCGATCGAATCCCTAACACTCTTGTAACAATTAAACCTCTTCCTGTTGGATTTTTTGATTTCTTCGGCATACAGGCTGTCTGCCAAGGATCTTAGCATGTCCTTGCACTTTTCTGATTTATCAAATTCGAGGCATGCGCCTGCGATTGAACCGGCAATGGCTGCTGAAATTTGGCAATTTGGATCTTTGGATTCTCTGTCAATGAGGTCGAGCATAAGTCCATTAAAGGGAGGCGCACACTTCAACTGCAGCAACATCCCATACATTTCTCCAGCGTCATCATAAACGTTGCTGATACCAGAATACAATTCATCGACAACCGCTTCAAACAACTGTAGTAATACTTTCTGAAGCGTACCCAGATCCTCTGTATGATTCTCTGTATGATTGCTCACATCACTGCTGAATTGTGGCACTCGGGACTTAATGAACGCAATTATTTCTTTTCTGAAACCATATCTTCCATCTTTTGATACCTGTTTAAGCATTGGGCTGACTGCCAATTTGGCCAAAGAAAGCAAGTCGCTCATTGTCGTGAAGGGGTATTTTCTGTAATCACGTAATTCAGTCTGAACGAGAATTATGTCGTCCTCATCATTGACCGTTTGCACTATCTCAATCAATTCACGCCATCTATCAATCCTCCATATATCTGGGGCAAAATAGTACCGATGTTTTCGATTTTTGTCATCAATACCGTATTTGATCAACTCCGACATGGGAATAGAGAATATTTTCCCTTTTTTGCGAAGCTCTTGGCAGAGTCGATAACACGTTGGGATGCTCATAGCTCTCTTGATGTTTTTCTCCGCTGCAAGGGTGGGTACTGTCCATGGCTTCTTTTTAAAGTTCTCGAGTAAAAGACTTTTCCTGTCAGTTCCACTCATGATTATCACATGTGTGTTTTAATACTAAAATGTTCCGTAAATATTAGTATCAAAATGAATAAAATGAGCTATTAAAATATTAGTATCAAAAATAGATATACTGTCACTCCGAATTCACCCCTCATGCTAATTGTGGGTGTCAGGAAACTTCAGAAGAAGGGCGAAGGAGTCTGTCTACACGTGCCCGTAATCTGGTTAAGAAACGCGAATATCTCAGTGAACGACAGGGTTTCCGTTGCCATCGATGAAAAATGCAGACTCATTATAACATCCAGCACCGCGAAGCATTCCCAAAGGAGATGAAACGATGATAAACGGAACTTCCGCGATCTATTTTGACATTAGGGACATCAAGGAATCATTCGCTGCTCGGTTTCCAACCTCCAAATTGACACAGGTTCTTCTAAGATTTCCAGACAGATTGCCAGCGGAGGATCTTCTTGGTGCAGCTAGAACCTGGCTCGTTATTCTGAACTCGGAGGCCGGACCGTGACAAAAGAGCTGCCGGCTTGCTTCCACACAAGCCGGATACGAATAAGTCCATCACTCTATTATTCGTTCATGAATTTAACCCTTTGCCCTGGGGCTGCGATTGGGGGGGTGGGCTGATGTGTGCGCGAAGCTCTCTGGGAACACACAGAGAAGGCCAGAAAGTAGGTAGGGACAGCTATGATACATTATCAAGACACGTTTGAGAATGCCATCGCTCTCTACGAGCAGGGCATCAGCCTTATACCTCTCAATCCACCTGACAGGGTGTACGAGAGCAAGCCGAAGGACACGGACAGCGACGGCAAACATCCTGCAACGAAGCTCGTTCCGAAGTGGAAGCAATACCAGGAGGAAAGGGCACCAGAAGATGATGTGGTCAGATGGTTTTCAGATGACTACAACATCGGTGTAATCACAGGGAAGGTCTCCGGCGGGCTTTGGGTTGCAGACTTCGACGACATGAAGCTGCTCGCGTACGTGAATATGCATTTCGACAAGCTAATTGAGGATTCCACATTTGCAGTCATGACGGGCAACGGCATCCACCTCTATTTCAGGAGCACCGACACCGTCCAGAATGTCAAGTTCTGCCTCAAGAGGGGGGATCTTCAACCTTACAATGCCGAGCTTGACATTAAGGGGGAGGGTGGATACGTCGTGGGACCCTGCAGCGTCCACTGGTCAGGGAAGCGGTATACGGCGATGAACGAGCTTCCTATTGCAACAATCGGCAAACCTGCGGAGCTGATTGAAAAGCTGAGGATGCACACAGAGGAGTTCTGGATCGTGAAGGCTTGCCTTCCCGCGTGGACGCCGAACCACAGGCATGACGCGACGCTCGGCATCGCAGCATTCTTGAAGAGCAGGGGATGGCCGGTCGAGCGGACTGAGAATGTATTCAAAGCGCTTTGCCTCATGGGCGGAGCGCACGATGACTGGGAGCGCGATGTCAAGGACACCTATGAGAAGGAGAAGGCAAACTACCACAGCTACTTAGATAGCAAGCTTGCTGATGTCCTCGCAGAGATCGTACCCGCAAAGAAGGAGCAACTGTACCTTGCCGGCGAACCGCAGTTTAAGCCTTTGACTTTCCATAGAGATGGAGATTTCTGGTTCGAACAGATCGAGGGTAAACAGTTCGTAAAATGGAACCTGAAAAACGGAGAACACGAACTGGTCAGCTCCTTCACGATCGGTGAAAGAACTGAAACCGTCAAGGGAAAAAAAAGGACGGTTCCAATCATCGCAGTTCCGGTTTCGGATAAATGTGTCGAGAGCGGCCAGATCATCCTACCGAAAGCGCCGATTCCAACGGACAATACTTGGTCCGTACCCCATTACTTTTGTACAACAATGGTTTTTGTGGTCTTGTAGAAAGCGCACCTGGGTGGAAGAGCCAGGCAAACAGAGTGATCGAGCTGTCGATACCGCGAATGAAGGAGTGGTTGAA
>JAJZXY010000003.1 GCA_021806165.1 Thermoplasmata archaeon | reverse complement strand
ACGGCAGGAGGGAATGCACCGGTCAGCTGATAACATCAAAGGGGAGACAGGGTACAGACCGCTTCCATGGCTATTCCACCATATACGCGGCGGTGAGGAACCGCCGCATCACCTTCGGCATGAGGGCTGTCAGGGGGAAGAAGATGCTTCCGCTGCTCAGGAAGCATCTGGACGATGCCAGGGCATGCAATGTGCGCATAGGCACATTGCTGCTTGACAGGGAGTTCTACTCCATGGATGTAATCACCTTCCTGAGGAGCAGGAGGATACCTTTCATCATGCCGGTGCGAGCCGGCAGGAAGATGGCCGCCGGCTGGAACAGTGGCATGCATTCATTCACGACAGTGCACGCACTGAAATCGGGTGTGGAGAGCATTGACCTGAGGGTTCAGGTCGCAAAGAGGAGGGAGCACAGGAGGATCAGGAGCTACTACTTCGCAGTCTACCGTGTATGCACATCGCCCAGACAGACAATGCAGCTGTACCGCCGCAGGTTCGGTATAGAGTCGAGCTACAGAATAGCCGAGACAGCAAGGGCAAGGACATCCAGCAGGGAGACGGCAGTCAGGCTGCTGAACATGTTTGTTGCGGTGCTCATCGAGAATGAATGGGTCATTGCAAAGATGCTCTATGCCTCCAACAGGCATAGAGGCAGTCCTGTTGTGTTCGACGAGCTCATACGTTTCAGGCAGCTGCTGCTCATGATTGTGTGCTCCATAAACAAGATCTACGGGGAGAGTCAGATAGTCGAAAACAGGGGACCGCCACCTTCGGAAATATCAAGACTGTTGGGGGTACCCAGTTGAACGCTAGCGGCCAAGTACTGAGATTCTCCAAAAAAGAGAATCCCACGGTCTCCAGGCAAAGCAAATCGCCAATCGCCTCAGGGCATTCGGCTTCATGCTCGGCGGCTACAACGTCAGGCCAATTCTGCAGGACTTGTGGCTCAGAGGCATCATCATCAAAGAGCAGGACGAGCTCAGTTGGAGACCACTTTTGCGATACAGGCTTGCAACACAGAAGGAAATTCCAGTCATGCTTGAAATAGTGGAGCCCCCATACGAATCATAAAGGCCTTTGGAGACTGAGTGCAATCTCTCCAAAGGTTACCCGGTCTCCCGGCCGGAACAATTTGATGGGAGACTGGGAAACTGACAACAAAACTGAAGCTGAAGAAGCTTGGTGTGCTTGCGATTTTGACCGTGCTCGCCCTTATGGGTGCATCAAGCATGATAGGAGGGGCCCGAGCGGCCGGAACTGCAGTCGCAGTTCCTTCGTTCTCATTGACAGCCCAGTACAAAGCGCTCAGCATCAACATCACGAACGAGACGACGACTCACAGTGGTACCATCAACTACGTCGTCCACTACAGCACCACCGGCACCGTTGTGAATAGCACTCAAAACGTCACAACCAAAGACGGTGCTCATGTTGTGAATCTTGACGGGCTCACTCCGGGGACCACGTCCTATGTTGCCGTGGACAGTGTCAATGGAACTGCCTATTCGGCTCTCAGCAGTTTGCAGTCTGCAACCATAGGAGGGGTCTTCACATTCAACATTGCCCAGGTGAAGGTTGCCAAGATTGTAAGCAGATACAATACGGGTCTTTTCATTCAGGATTTGAGTCGAGTGGTAGGGTAGAGGTGCAGAGAAAGTGCGGGCATCTAGCTTAACCTCAAGATCCCCTACACGCAATAGTCATTCTGTTTCTCTTGTAGATCAAGCTTGCGTAATGGGTAATGAGACCAACGCACCTCAGTTCAACCCGTCTTTATGTCTAGCAAGAACCCGTTAGCGATGTAGTCTCCTCTGACCACACCTCCGCTATTGAAGAATCTCGCGGTTACGACATCGAATACCGTGAAGTTGCCTTGGTATGGTACTAAACTGTCAATTGGCATCCATGTGTCATTTACCGGGTAGTATAACTTCATGGAGTAGTTGAGTTTGCCAAGCACTACCCATCCCTCTGTCCCATTCTGAAACATTACGAACACGGGCTGATCGTGAAGACCTGAAATAAATACAAGACCATCGACTTCAACAATCAGGGAGACTTGCGATACTGTTACATTGGCAACCGTGGTTGTGACTAGCTGAGCGGTATTCGGATTGTAAGAGAGAACATTCATTCCAGGCATGAGATTCTGGACTTGTATCATACTGTCATTAGCGAGCGTGATATTGGTGCCATACAACACACAGCCACCTCCTCCGTGATTCCCTCCGTTACCTCCATTGGAACCATAGTTTGCCACGGTTGGCATTACACCATTTGGAGGAGTACTGCGCACTCTCGCCCAATATACTGACCCTACTGTCGAAAGCCCTTGGTAAACCCATTTGACGCTATCTAAGCTAGTTGCGGCGGATGTTGTTGTGTACTGATCCGCATAATTGTAGAATTGCCAAGCATTGGCTCCATCCCTTTCAGTAGTCCACACTCCGAAATTATTGCCGTAATTCGTTTGACCACCACCGTTGCCGCCGCTGTCAAAGGGGAAGGAAGCGTAGGCGTAAATCGAGGGGTTCCCAATTCCTGGGACGTCCGTGGTACCAAGATCACCGAAGCCGTCTTGAGCAGCACTATAGGGATTACCATTCGAAAGTACAGGCTGCCCATAGAAATCGAATGTCGTCGTATCGCTGAAGTTGAGGTGAGAACTTACTCCGTATCCTGTGTTGTACTGGCCAGGAGTGTTAAAGTATAATCCATCACTGATATAGAGGTTAGACCTAGAGTTTGAACCCCAATAAAACCAATTGTTCATATTCAAGGTGCCCCCGCTGAAGTTATCGTAGAAATTGAAGACAAACCTCCCATTGTCAAGGCTAGCATATGGGTAAGATAACAGAGGGCTTTCACCAATTGAAATCCCGTTCATAACGTTACTGCCCGTACCTACAAAGATGACGTAAATATCCATAGAGGAATAGGCGTCGATTGCGGGCGTCCTTAGCCAGAATATCGCATTGGTGGAAGTCGAACTGCCGCCTTCCAACCATGAAGATAGCACACTGCCATTTGTCTGGACAAACTCGACATTGCTTAATCCAGAGTTCTCTATCGCCTTGTAAGAAGAGGCATTGAAATCAAGGTATAGTTGAAATGGATTCGCTGTATTGGCATTCTGGTTGTTGGACGCAGTCAGATGGTCCCATCCTGTGATGGTCATTGGCCCTTGTACAGTAGGCATATGGTCTAGCAGAGGAACCCTGCAAAGTTTAATGTAGTTATAGTATGCAGATGAGGAGGCGCCATCTGCGTCGGCATAGAAAGCACCGATATACAAAGAGGACGAGGTTACAACGGGGTTGTTGCTAGTAGAACCTGAATATGCGGCTGAGTTGCTTCCAGGTGTAGGGCCAAGCGTTCCATAGAAATTGCCTGGGGTGCTAAGCACGCTTCCGAATTGCCATCGGTAACCGATATTCGTACCCAGGTTATTTGTAGTGCTCCAACTGCCGTACTGCACAATTTCCATATTAAAGGCAGGCGAAGCGTCTGGTGAGCCAGTAATGACCCCTATTGCATTGATATTTGTCGACGAGGCACTGGCAGAGTCCATAATATCTGCGCCAATCTGGTTTTGACCCGCATTAAACCAGTTGTATTCTAGCAAGTAGGCTTCGCTAAGGTAGTTGCTGGTCACGCTGGCCTGGTATATGAAGCCGGGAGCACGAGTATGCGGAGAATCTGTCCCACTTAGGTACAGGGCATTGACGGCAGTTCCTCCGTATGGCACGTCAGCAACGGGGCTCAACGTAAGGCCGTTGTAGACACTGAAGGTAGTTGCCGTACTGGGAGTGTCCCCACTAATATAAAGCGGAAAGACCACAGGGCCATTATCATAGGCTCCATAGGTATGAGAAAGTTGCGGTGCTTCACCAGTGGGACCCAATGGAGTAGTGAAAAAGCTGTGATTAGGCGGAGCGAACCCCACGAAAATAACCATTGATGAATGTGCAGGTATACTTTGGTACAGAAGTAGCCAGTATGTACTGGCAGTAGAATAAGAAGTGCTACCGTTTTCCAGCCAAGAATAGACGATAGTACCATTTGCATAGAAGAACTCAATATTAGATAAATCGGCAGCCTCGTACGCTGAAAGACTATTGCTATTGAGGACCAGCATTTGGTTATAATTCGCAGGGGTCGCGCTTGAATAAGGATTAGTAATCAATAACTCAAAGTAGGTCCCCACATTCGCGGGAACATTTGCAAACGGTGCCATGTTAGTCAGGTTTACTGTACTACTGCTGTCCAGTGAGGATATGGTGACGGTCGCCGTGGTGGATGAGTACCCTGACGCAGCTGCGGATATGGAGTAGATACCGGTTGAAGGTAGACCAATTTCATATCTACCCAACCAGTTTGTTTGAACAGAAGCACTATTTCCGTTTGCCGAAAAAGTTACAGTGGCGCCGTTTATTAGATTAGCGTTCAATCCATTGCTTTGGATTACCCCTTGAACAACTGCTGCTCCCAAAGTTATTTCAGGCACTCCGTCTGCGGTGGAATAGTTTTGACCGATGGCACTTGAGGCTGTCAACTGAGGGTTTATGGATTGAGGTGTGGAAGAAAGGCTACCGAAAGCATTCGAAACTGATGTATTTACAGACGCAGAGACTGTGTAAGTGTCCCCTGGTTGAGCAAAGAAATGCCAATATCATGATGAGCTGGTGGTTAAGTCGAAAATTGCACTCGCCTGATCACCAGAATACTGAGTCAACGTAACAGGAACGTTATTGGCTGGAACTCCCTGAGTAAAATACACATATCCTCCGATAGATACCGCAGGTTCCACTGGCAGGGTTATGGATGTGCTCGCACTGTTGAATGTATTTCCATAATAGGAGAATTGATTCTGAGCATTTAGAGTGATCGAGCCTCCCGCACTTATCTCGGACATGACTGTTGGAAATTCGTTGATGTAATACTGGAAGTAGTTTGATCCGGAGTAAACGTTTTGATAGGGGTAAGAACTAGCATAGCCGCCGTCAAGAGCAAACCATCCCCCATATTCGGTTGCAGTATTAATTATAGGATGCGCGGTTGTAGATTGATATTCACTCAGGATACCGTATCCTCCAATCATCACAGACGCCGTACCTATTATGAAGTCAGCCGGCGGGGGAGCAAATAGTGCAGCGATATCAAGTGAAGTCGTAAGCATACCAATGTAGTAAGACTGATCATTCTGTGTGTTTGGCATAGACGGGGCAGATACATTAAGTCCAGGGAGGTAGGTCGTACTTGAACCACCTGCTAAGTTCCAGAATGATGGGAGGTTGTCGAGCGAAGTGCTAAGTGACTGGAAATTGACAGGTTGGGCACTGCCCTGAGTGCCAGTTTCAGCAGATGCTCCTGGACTGGCAACATATAACTGAACTTGGAACTGATTATTAGGGTTATTCGCTGAAGGGGCGTAACTGTAGAAAGAAGTGGCACCGGGCAGATTAGATAGCCCCAGACCAACGGAATTACGTGCGTTGTAAAGCCCGTGTGTCTGAGTGCTAACTTGCGACCAATTCTGAAAAGCCTGGCTGCTGATCGGTGGAAGGATTGTTGCGATAGTATCCGTGGTTGGATAGATTACATCGTTCCTGTCCCGCACCCCTTTAGATCCGTACATCCATGGTTTGGAGGCTTTGTAAGGGAATCAATAGGGAAATGGAAAGGATCAAGCAGTAGGAACAACATTCCCCCTGGAGGTGCCTGAATGACAACCAAGCGTTCATTCTCATCACAGGAGAAGCTGGACATAGTCAATGAAGGAATGCAGCCGGGCGCCAATGTCACTGAGATATGCAGGCGCCACGGCATAGGCACCTCGCTCTTCTACTACTGGAAGAGGCAGGCAATGAACGGTGCTGCCGACGCCATAAGGGGACCGGACAGGAACGCAGTTGCCTTGAAACAGGAGAACGCAAGGCTCAAGAAGCTCGTTGCGGAGCAGGCGCTTGTCATTGACCGTCTCAAGGAGCTCAATGAGTCGGTGAGAAGGGGAAAAAACGTGTCAGGGAGGTCATCAGACTCATGATTGCAGACGGTGACATCTCCGTCACTGCAGCATCGGGGATGCTGCACACATCCAGGTCGACATTCCAGTATGTTCACAGGGAACATGCGAGAAGGCTCAGAAGCGATGAGCTGGAGAAGAGGCAGCTCACAGAGAGCCTGGCTATTGAGAACATAACCTACGGCTACCGACGGATATGGGCGCTGATGAGAAGACAGGGCGTATTCATCAGCAGGAAGAGGGTGAGAAGGATCATGAGGGAGATGGGCCTGCAGAAGGAGGCGCATTTCCCGAGACCGAGATTGCCTCAGACAGGCAATCTCATTGCAGATGCACCGAACACAAGGTGGTACACGGACATAACAATCATCGACACCGCCGACCTTGGCAACTGCTCTTTCATGGAGGTAGAGGATGCATGCAGCAGGGAGATAGTGTCCTGGGACTTCCTTCCATCGTTCGGAGCAAGGGAGGCGCTGTCTGTCGTCGAGGACGGTGTAATGGCAAGGTTCACAGCTGGCAGAGCCGCCGGGCTGTGGATGAAGACAGACGGCGGCAGCCAGTACACCTCCACAGTCTTCAGGCAGGGATGTTCCCTGCTTGGAATAAAGCTTGACTCAACGAGAAAGAGGAAGCCGGAGGACAATGGGATGATCGAGTCGCTGCATGGCCACTTCAAGAACGAGTACATCTTCATCAACGAGCCGATGACCTTCACAGAAACAAAACGGCTGATTGCAGTGGCTGTCAAACACTACAACGAGACAAGGCCTCATTCCTCCCTCGGTTATCTCACACCGAGGGAGTATGGAAACAGGTTCATGGAGAAGGTGGTTCAATGAAAACAAGCAATGAAAACATGAGTGTGCCCCTTTCCCCTGGACTCCAAACCCTACGTGTACGAAACAGGGGTAATCACGTCATTCCCGTCATAACCTACATAGCCATTGTAAGCTGGAACATTAGGTGCCGAAGAGGCGCTCGCAACACCAGTAGATTGTCCTATAGTGATCACGGTCACTCCCACGAGAAAGACGACAACAACACATGCGAGGCACTTATGCTTGGAAATTACTCTATTCTTGTGCAGGTAGACCACCTCCTATGCAGTCCTTCCCTCTACTTCCTTCCTGAGCAGGTCAGGGTAGCGTGTCGTAAGTATAAAGAGATCTTGTGGACACTTGAAACTAAAGGATGTGAGCACATCATATACTTCAGTATCAGATAAATGAGTCCGCAGGCCAAGATCTTGCCATTGTTGATAACTGTTCAATTACAAACGGCACAACTCTTGTACTTCGTAGGCTTTTCCTGAGTTAAGGCAAGCTTCTAGTTTTTGTTTCTACGGAGGCTCTATGGTATTCATTGTAGGGAGACATTTCACATTGGGTATCAATGGCAATATTCCCAACTTTCCTGTAACGTTTGGCGACTGCAGAGATTGTCTCATCCACCCAGCGGCTTTTCGTAGGGTGCAATCAATGCCTTTTGAAAATCGACCACTGACCAATCGCTCTCCCTTCATTCATCATTCGTCAAGGATTTATAGTTCAGTAAATATGAACCGCCTAACTCTTGGATAGATGTTAATGCTGCCCACCGGGAGGAAGTTGGTTACTATTGTGGTCACGCTTGCAATAGTGTCTATTGCAGTTTTCGCAGTCTATACTCTTGCCAATCCCAAACCAAGAATCTTTCCCATGACGGTGATATCTGGGCAGTCATCAGAGACAGTGGTTTGGAACACGAGTTCGAGACCGATGGTGACGCCATTTGTAAATTCCACTACCTTTTTTTCACTTAAGACGATTAATTGCTCCATTGCGCCGAGTTCCAACTCTAGCCTAAAGCTGCAGGTGCGATTACTAAACTATAAACTCAACCTTCCATACGGCTCCAATACTTACATCAATGACGGGAATGGCCAGATGATAGTCTCAGGCATCATACGACCGCCATTTCACCCTCAATTTGTAGTTGTGAATATGGCATACGAAGTTCCACCAGGTTCCGTTGAAGTTTCATATGGAATGTCATACGATCCTGTCTATTATGCTGCAATGGATAACAACACCAGCATTTTGCAGAACATAACCAATCCAATATACAGACCTATGGCATTCCATCTTGATGATTTCACTTCAAATGAGAGTGCTCCATTCTTCTTTGATGTTGTGGTGAGTTTCACGTTCTCTTACACCATCCTGAACATACCTTTCCCTTACACCTTTCTTTTTGCGGCAAAGCTCATGGGGCAAGGAATGGATCCTGTTTCTGTCGGCGCATCCATAGTGGACAATAACGTTCCATAGTCTGAGTCGCTGGATTGTGCAGCAATTCACCAAGCGAGCACTCCTAAACTGATTTCGACGACATCCGCGATGGCAGGCTGCATGTAAGAAGCGAGAAACGGGAGAGGGAAAGGAACATCGACCTTCCGAATTTTGTCCTGAGCGACCTCGAGAAGTATGTCTCCACATACAGGATGGACACATCGAATGGCCTTTTCACGACAAGGAAGGGACGGGTGACCTATGCCTATGTCCGGAAAGTCATAAAGACCGAGGGAGAGAGAGCGGGTGCCCCCAACATGCATCCGCATGCGCTCCGGCACTTCTGCGGAACCGCCCTCAGGTTCACGCCAGCGTTCACCAGGGCGGTTCAAATGCATCTCGGTCATGCCTCAATCAGCACCACCCAGATCTACACCCACCTCAAGGAGACAAAGGTGGCGGAGGTGGTAGCCAGCGCCTTCGAGGAGTGCTTTCGGAGGGAAACGGAAACCGATGCATTCGCTCCAAGAGTAGTATATGCATTTGCAGGTGATAATTTACCAGGTGCAGGTGTCGGGATTTGAACCCGACTTGTTGGCTTTCATCCGTTAGATGGAAGGCCAAAATCCTAACCAGACTAGATTACACCTGCCCTTCAATGAACAGTGCCACCGTGTCGGCCATTCAGCATACCAAGCGCTGGCACCAGTTCACCATGTAGTGCATTTCGTGAGATAATGCCTATCTTCATTAATGTTGCCCTGCCGGCCTCATGACATAAGCGCCGCTGCATCCTCACAGAGGAGCGTAATCCGCTGTCGGACTTGCCGTGCCACTGACACGCCGCTCGGGCAATATCTGCCTCAACGAGGCTGATTCCCTCGGATCCTCTGCCGGATGTCCGGAATGCAGCAAGACCGACTCAATGGTTCTGTCTCAGAGCAGTCCTGCGTACTTCGAATACCATATCACGAACGGCCTTATGCCTACGTGCGCGAATTTCGAGAATGGCGCAAAAGCGATGAGGAATAGCACGTTGATGATGTGGATTGAATATGCTATGAACGTGGGTATCAGCAGACCGCTGAACCTGAATGCCTCCACCACAAGGCCCGTAATGCCTGCAGCGAAGATCGTATAGAAGAATACCCAATCTAAGTAGTTGTGGTCCTGCAGTGTTGCCCTACCTGTCCTCCTGTCCATGAGCAGTATGCTCATTCCGATGACCAGTGAGGCTGCGCTCACATTTGCAAGTATCTGTATCGGGTTGGTGAATGAGTACGGGTAGTTGGCCAGTCCCGGATTGAGCATGTAAATCAGGCCGGATGTCACGAAGAGGCCGATGAAACCCCACATCGTCATCATATGCCCAATCCATCTGGGTCTTCCGGTCTTGCACTTCGACATCCTGCGCTGGGCCACGACCTCAGTGAAAACGAGTGGAATGCTCCTGAATACTGCCGATATCTTGGCTCCAAGGGTGCTGTACCTGCTTTCACGGTCCCTGCTTATCCAGTACAGTACACGAAGTATCGCTACTCCCATCACCGCAACTGCGAATATGCCCGCAACCATTCCGGCAATGTGCATGACCTCCTCAGGCACAAATGCCTGGAAGAGCAGGCGCGAAGGAAGCTTCAGGGCGCCTGTGTAGTAAAGCCCGGCGTAGTAGAGCAGCGCCGTAACGCCCAGGAGCAGGAACACCCCCCATTTCTTCGAAACAAGCAAATCCGCAACCGGTGCCAGCGTTGCCGACCTGATCTGGTATTTCCTCGCAGCGGCCATTGTGTTGCCCGGTTTCGCATCCCTCGGGCAGGTTGCACTGCACTCATTGCAGAAGTAACACAGCCACGGCTCGGGTGAATGGAGTATGTCACTCCTGCTTCCAAGCTGCACGGACCTGACTATGCTTCTGGGAAATGGCGCTCCATTTTCCGAAGGGGGACATATGGCGGTGCAGTTTCCGCAGTTGAAGCACAGTGAGGCCCCTCCCGCACCATAGTCCATCAGTATGTCCCTGACATCAAGGTCGACCTTTACCAGCTTGCCTGCCTGACCGTATTCTCCCGTCTTCACACCCCCTTAAGCGAGTATGAGTAATAGTCGCCCCTGGCATCGCAGTCCATGAGCTGGCCGTATCTCCTGAGCGTCATGACATAGTATACCGTCCTTATATCGAGCCCGGTGGCATCGCTTATCTCCGGTATTGTGAGGGGTCCTTTCTTCAGCGCGCTGATTATCTTCGTCTTTATGCGCGACTGCTCCTTTGCACTTTCGATGAGCGCTGCAGACACCTGGCCCACCTCCTTCTTCTTCTGAAGGCAGGTCTTTCTGTCGCCTGTCCCTGTCATCTGAAGCACCTCATTTTGCCTCGACCTCCAGTGGCTTCGGAGAGAACCTCACCATGGCGCGCAGCTGCGGATATGTGAAGCCAATAAGCTGCAGCGCCTCTGGCCTGCAGATGGCTGCACATGCTCCACACCCCTTGCACATCGCCACGTTGACTTCCGCAACCTTCCCTCCCCCCTGTCGGCCATGGATATTGCACCGGCAGGGCACTCCGCAACGCATTCTACGCATCCGTTGCATTTATTTTCATCCACACTGACAACAAAGGGCTCAAGTTCCGTGTACCCCTTCATGAGCAGGGTTGAAGCCTTGGCTTCAGCCGCCCTGCCGGATATCATTGCCTCATGTGAATCCTTCGGTCCCTGTGCTGCGCCTCCGACAAGAATGCCGCCAACGGTGGTCTCGACTGGCCTCAGCTTTGGATGAAGTTCCTGTACGAATCCATCTCCGCTCGCAGACACCTTCAATGCAGCCGACAGTTTCCTGCAGTCCTCATTCGGCACCATACCCGTGACCAGGACAACAATGTCGGCCGCGACCTCAACCTCCCTTCCACCGGACAGCGTGTCCTTCACCACCAGGATAATCCTGTCTGCTGACCTGCTGACCGATGGAGGCAAGAGCGGATCGTATCTAATTAACAGCGATTTCTCCCTTGATGCCTTTTCGTACATGGTCTCGTAGAGGCCATATGCCCTGATGTCCCGGTAAAAATGATAGCTGTTTATCCCGCTTCCAAATCTTTCCTTTATGTAACTGTCCGCATTGAGAGTTGCGGTGCAGCAGTAACGTGAGCAGTATTTCCTCTCGCCTCCCGTCTCTGTCTGCCTGCTTCCTACACAGTATATGAATGCCACATCCCTTTCAGGCAGCCCATCCAGACGCATCTCCCCGCTGCTTGCGTCTGCAAGGCTGAGGAATTCAGGCAGTGTCAGCATCCTGTTGCTCTCACCATATCCGAACTCACCCTTTCCAGGAATATATGGCTGGAAACCTGTGGCCTGAACCACTATGCTGAATTCATCTTCGAACTCGACGGGCCGCTCGTCGAACGCTACCGCAGATCCAAAGAGCCGCTGGCAGACACCGCACCGGGTGCAGTTTTCCATGTCTATGTAGGGCCTGTCTGGAAACCGCCCCCCAGGAAGCACGATTGCCTTCCTCCTCCTGTAACCAGAACTGTCGTTGTCTGGCAGGTCTACAGGGCACTCCGTCTCCGCCTTCCTGAGTGATTCTGCATCCACGTCCTCCCGGATGTGCCTCGGCTTCCCCCTGAACTTCACCTTGAAATGGCCAATCGAGCCGCTGATCTCCGCCAGCTCCGTATCAGCCAGTATGGTTGCCTTCCCCGTTTCTGACAGCTTCCTGTAAAGGTCTTCAACCACTTCGCGCCCGGGCCTGTGGACAGGGTTGACGTCCGGGAGTCGTCTCACAAATCCGCCTATAAAGCGCTCCTTCTCCAGGAGAGTGACATTTATCCCCTCCCTGGCAAGGTCGAGCGCCGTCCTGAGCCCTGAAACACCCACTCAGACAACAAGAACCTTTGAACTGAGTTCAACCCTGATGGGGTTAAGAGGAGATGACTTCACCAGCTTCTCTATGCCCATTCCGACAAGTTCCCTTGCCTTCTCTGTCGCACCCTTCCTGTCGTGCTGATGCGCCCAGCTGTCCTGCTCCCTTATGTTGACATGGACATACAGATACTTGTTGAGATTTGCCCTTTCGGCTACCCGCCTGAACGTCTGCTCGTGCAGGACAGGAGAACATGAAGCAACGACTATGCAGTCAAGCTTCAGATTCTTGATGTCCTCCACCATCGTCCTCTGACCTTCATCTGAGCAGGCGAACATGACATCCTTGGCCACAACAACCTCAGGCACTTCGGCCGCATGTTTTGCAACATCCTTCACGTCCACTATGTCTGCGATATTCCCCCCGCACCAGCAGACGTAGACGCCAATTCTCTCGGGCATTCACCTCAGCTCCTCGAGCATCCGCTCCGTCTTCTGCTTCTTCGCCCTCTCAGTTATGTATGAGGCGCATGAAGATGCGGCAGCATCTGCCTCGGCTATTGTGTCAACAATATCCTTTGGCCCCGTTCCAAGTCCCGCCGCAAATACCCCTTCCGCCGTCTCGGTTTCTCCCACGCTGTCTGCCACTGGCTGTATGAAACCCACATGGTCTGTCGAATATCCCAGCCCGGATATCGCTACACTGTTGTGTTTCTCGGGAAGAATGCCCGCTGCAAGAACAACCATGTCATACCTCTCCTCAACGATTCTGCCAGTTCCTGTGTCCTCCGCCTTCAGCAGTACATCCCCGTTCTCAAGCTCAGTCAGCTCTGCAACCCTTTCCCTGACAAGCTGCACACCCATATCCACTGCCTGGCGGTAGAACTCCTCATACCCCTTTCCGAAGGCTCTTATGTCCATGTAGTGGATTACGACATCCACCAGGGGAAGAGCACCCATGAGCAGTATTGCCTGCTTGATGGAATACATGCAGCAGATGCGCGAGCAGTAAGGATTGCCCAGGGTGGCATCTCTCGAGCCTGCGCACAGCACATAGCCTATCCTTCCCGGAATCTTGCCGTCGGAGGGTCTCAGGACAGTATTGAATGGCCTGGTGGGCGCCAGGAGCCTCTCCATCTGCAGCCCGTTTATGACGTTGCTTATCTTCCTGTAGCCGAACTCTTCCTTCCTCTCCATCGGAAATAGCTTGCCGCCCGTTGCCAGAATCACCGCACTGGCCCTGACCTCCTCCGTTTCATCCTTCTGCATGAAATCTATCGCACTGGTGGGGCATACGCGCTCGCACGCCCCGCAGAATATGCAGTTCTCAAGGTCTATCACAGCCGACCTCGGGTAGGCGGTGTCGAACGGCACATATGCCGCCTTCCTCCCGACGAACCCCTGATTGAATTCGTGCGGCACAATCATAGGGCACGCCTGCTCGCATTTCAGGCAGCCCGTGCAGTCCTCGGGATGCACATATCGTGCCTTCTGCACGACAGTAGCCCTGAAGGAGCCGTCTTCCCTCTTCACCTCCTTCACCTCGGCATAGGTCATCAGTCTCACATTCTGGTGGTGTGCCACTGTCGAAACTTTCGGAGATGAGATGCAGCTTGCGCAGTCAGTGGTCGGGAAGACCTTGCTCAGCGAGATCATTATCCCGCCTATGCTCGGCTCCTCTTCTACAAGCAGAACATTGAATCCCATGTCACCCAGCATGGTGGCAGCTTCCATTCCTGCTATGTCTCCGCCTACCACAAGGACATCATATTCTGCTGCCTGCAACAGGCACACCCCCCACAGGATCCAGCTTCTTCAGCCTCTGGTGAAGATCCCTGACATTGTTCGCGAAGGCATCTGAGCATACGGAGCATATTCCAGCGAGCTGTATCCGTTCAGGCTCTATGCCGTTCTGCTTGAGCAGCGAGTATGACTCTCCCACCCTTTTTGCCCTCCTTTCGACGCAATCCGACAGGTACGGGCAGTCGGGCCCTGACGATGCAACGAATACACCGTCGAACCCGTTTTCCAGTGCGTACAGTATCATGTCAGGGCGGATAATCGTCGTGCACGGAATCTTGATGATATACGAGTTGGCGGGGTACTCCTTGTGAAGCAGGCCAGCGTTGTCCGCACCCAGGTATGCCATCGCTCCTGCGAAAACCAGTATGCCTGGGTTTTCAATGGGCATCTTCCACCCTTATCTGCCCTTTCTTACGAACAGCCTGGTATAGCCGGACTCCTCCATCGATCCAAGGAACGCATATCCCATCTTGTTTGCCCAGAGGGGCAGGTCCCTGAGCGTTCCCGCATCGGATGACTTCACCTCAAGAACCTGGCCAGGCTGGACTTCAGTCATTGCCTTCTTTGCTGCAAGCAGCGGTCCGGGACAGGGCACGCCTCTCGCATCCACAACCCTGTCTGCCTTGAGCACGCTCAAATCTGCTGTCATTTCTCTCACCTAGATAAAATAAGTCTCCTTCGCGTCCTTCGATCTTTCCATGAATTCCCCTGCGCCCATCACGTCATCCACTATGTCCACCAGGTCCTCCTTTCCGAGACCCCAGAGCTGCATCGCGGTTGAGCAGGCATGCACCCGCACCGTCCCGCTTCCCTTTGCCTCTCTGAGCATCTCAAGCCATGTGGGCATTTTCAGCTCCTGCAGCCTCTGTTTTACCGCAGGACCGTAGGTCTCGAATTCCTTGCTTATTGGAAGCCCTCCGTTGCCGCCGCCATCCTTCCTGAAGGCGTGCACTCCCCGCATCTGGAGGAATATGTCAACATCGAAATCCATTCCGACCGTCCCGCCAATCAGGATGGATGCACCCAGCAGCTTGTCAGCGCTCCCCGAAAATAGCACTATGCTCACCCTTTCGCCATTCCCATGCCACCTGATGTGTTAACATGGTCCGCATCTCTAGAAATTGTGAGAACTCAACATGTGAGTTAGCACCTTTATAAATCAACCACGCCACCTGAACAGTGCATGCAGGGGGTCAGCCTCAGGAAATTCCGCAAGCCAACCTTAATAAGCACGTTCGGACTGGAGTCGTAGCGGTCTCATGGAACTCAAGGTAATCGATGAAAAAGAAAAGGAACTCACTGTCAGCGTCATTGGTGCAGACGACACACTGATGCACCCTCTTCTTTCAGAACTTCTCAAGAATGACAAGGTAGCTGAAGCAAAGTATCTGAAGGGCCATCCTGAGCTGGACGTTCCTGCAATTTACGTCAGGGTGACATCAGGTGATCCCAAGACTGCTCTGAAGAAGGCTGCGGACAGCATAAAATCCGAATATTCGGATCTCAAGTCAAAGGTTGAGAAGAAGTCACGCTGAAAAGCTCATGGCGTTAATTGTACCCGGCCCCGGCGACAGGGAACTCGGCATGACCCTCTATTTGACTGCCAACAGGGAGGGGACGGGAGGACGGATCAAATCCCAGGCTGAGGACTTCATTGTCAGGGAAATCCCCCTTCTTCCCGCTCCCAAGGAGGGCGGCCGCTTTGCAATATGCTCTGTCACTGCAAGGAACTGGGAGACCAACAGGCTGGTTCGCGAACTCTCCAGAAGACTTCATATCAGCAGAAGCAGGGTGGGGTTTGCGGGCACCAAGGACAAGCGCGGCATCACAACGCAGTACATGAGTTTCGAGGGCGTTGGCGCCGATGAGGTCAAATCGCTTAACATAAAGGATGTCCAGGTGGAATTTGTCCGCACGGCCTCAAGGGGCCTCTCAATCGGAAATCTCTGGGGCAATGATTTTGAAATAACCATAAGGGACTGCGATGCCAGCGGCTCAAGACTTGAAGCAATAACCAGGGCTGTGGCGGATGATATTGCAGCAGTCGGTGGTTTTCCCAATTTCTTCGGAGTCCAGCGTTTTGGCAGCCTGCGCCCGAATACGCATGTGGTCGGTCTGAGGATAGTCAAGAAGGATTTTGAAGGAGCGGTTCATGCCTATGCGGGCAATCCGGGAGACAGCGAGGAGGAGTCTGTCAGGAGGGCCAGGCTTCAGTTTGACAGCGGCGGCGACATATCTGATATACTTTCAACTCTCCCTTCGGTCATGACCTTCGAAAAGACAATGCTGCAGCATCTTGAGAAGCATCCGGGCGACTATGTGGGCAGTCTCAGATGCCTCCCCAGGAATATGCTTATGATGTTTGTCCACGCGCTGCAGGGCAAGCTGTTCAATGAAATTGTGTGTGCGCGGTTAACTGCCGGCCTGAAGCTGAACGTCCCGTCGCTCGGAGACATCGTTCTGGCCGCCAGGGAAAATGGAATACCCGACAGGGACAGGATGATACGCGTCGGCAGCTCGAACATGGAAGCGGTGACCGGGCAGGTCTCCTCCGGATTCGGCTTCATATCCGCAATACTCTTTGGATGGCAGCCTGCTTTCGCCGAGGGCGTTCAGGGGGATGTAGAGCGGGAGGCAGTGGCAAGGAGCGGTCTTGTTGAGGATGATTTTGTCGTTCCGGAGATTGCCGAATGCACCTCCTCAGGCTCGCGTAGAGAGATACTTTCCCCGCTCCGCAACATGGACATATCCGTCGACTCAAACAACGTAACACTCCGTTTCAGGCTGGTCAAGGGAAGCTACGCCACCTCGATGCTCAGGGAGATAATGAAGTCCTGATTTCAGAATGCAGCCTCTCCCCCTGCCCCTTCGTTGAGAAGGACCACGCCACAATTCGGGCAGTGCCCCTCCGTGGCGGAAAGGCAGACATTGCAGATGTTTGTCTGGCATGAGCTGCATGACCCAATGGCTTCGCTGCCGTGGTAGAGGCACCGGTCGCTCTCCTCTTCCACTTCAGCCGCGGCCGGAGAGTCTCCACCGTAATACTGCTCGTAGAGCTGCCTCCTGACCTCGTACGGGTTGTATGATTGCTTCTCCTCCTCAGGCTCGGCTTCCTCTCCAGAGAAGGAAACGAAGTCTGTAGTGTATCCGGTCTTGCCCATCGAAGCAAGACTGCCCTCTATCAGCTTGGCCGTGTATATGCCCACATTTAGGCTGGCTATGATACCCCTGAGAGATCTTTCACCCTTCTTGAGACGTGTTGCCTTCTTCATCAGTCTTTCAAATCTCTCATCGTCCATGGCGTCTATCACGTTGAGCTTCTGCACCTTGGCAATGTATTCGAATATCTGCTTGGCCTCGTCCAGAGTGAAGGAAGGGAAGTTGTGTGCTATGTCACACAGCCTTACGCCGTAGGAAGCAGTTTCCTCGTTCCTGAAACACTTCGCAAGCACCATTGCAGACCTCTCTTCCACCGCGCTCCAGCCATCCTCGCCCCGTGCAGGTATTGGCAGGGTCGTAGGCTCGTTGAGGAGATCGAAAGCAGGATCAATCTCATCCATTGGTATGTGCAGCCTGGAAAACGCCTCTTCCTTCGTTGGATTTCTTGCGAGGTCATACTCCAGCTTCAGCAGCCTTATCGCATTTTCTTCGGCTTCCCGCTTCCTCATCTCTGCCCTGCAGGACCGCAGTGCTTCAACAGCCTCCGCCGAGTGCGGGGCATGCTCGAGAGCTTTCTCAAATGCCTTTTGCGCCTCGTCTATCTCCCCCGAACTCATCTGCATCTCTCCAAGCTCCAGCCAGGCGCGGTCCAGCTCATCATTGAGTTCTACGGCATGCGAGAATGCTCTCCTCGCTTCCGAGTAAATCTTCTGGTTCTTCAGAGCCAGTCCGAAGTAATACCATCCCTTTCCGCTCTCCGGCTCCTTCTTCGTGTATTCATTGAGTGAAAGTGTTGCAGAGGAGTATCTCCCCAGGTGGAGCTCGCAAATACCCTTCCCGAGAAGGGCGGCGCTGCCTGAAGGGTCGTCCTTCTGCGCCTTGGTGTACGAATCAAGCGCTTCTGCATACCTTTCAAGATTCAGCAGGGAATCGCCCCTCTTCCGGTAAATCGACGGGTTGCATATTCCGGCGGAAAGGGCACCGTTCAGCAGCTCAAGTGCCTGGGAATGCTTTTTCCACGCGAGTAGAAGGTCCGCCTTGATCTCAAGAGCTTCAGGATCCTTGGGGGCAATGCCCAGCGCTATATCCACGCTGCGCTCCGCCTCTTCATCCCTTCCAAGTGCGCGCAGTATCCCGGCCCTGAGGTCAAGATGCTTTACGTTTCCCGGATCGGATGTCATCGCCCTGTCTGCGTAGTCCAGTGCATCAGAATACCTCTTCATGCACAGGTATGCCCTGGCAATCATTGCCTGTATGGCGGGCCTGGTTCCATCACCCTTGCTGAATTCGAGCAGGATCTCGAGCTCATCCTGATACCTCCCTTGAGCATGCAGTATGCCGCCCTTCCTGACAACAGCATCCTCATCGAGACCAAACCTGTCCATTGCACTTTGATACGTGTTCAGAGCTTCCTCGTGCCTGCCGCTTTCCGCCAGAACATCACCCTTCTCCAGCAGCAGTGCCTTTTCTCCGCCCCTGAATTCAAGAAGCATGTCTATTGCCCTGATGATGGACCTCTTGTCACCCTTCGCATTGTAAGCCTCCTTCAAACCGCTGATAGTCTCACTGTCCCTCTTCAACTTCAGGGCAGCCTCCAGCGATACTATGGATTCATCGTATCTTTTCAGTGCAAGGAGGGAAAGTCCGCGCCTCCTCCATGCATGCTCATTCGTCCTGTCGCTCCTGATTGCTCTTTCGGCCGCATCAATGCACTGCTGGTGCATGCTCTCACCGTAATAGAATTCAAGGCATTCGTCCTCAACGTGCATATTGCCCAGGAACATGCTCTCCAGGGACTGCACCTCCTCCCTGGCCCTGTCCACCCTGTTCATCTTCTTCAGCAGCTTTGCCTTGCTCAGGAACACTTCCGGAGATGACAATCCAAAGTTTATTGCCCTGTCGTAGCACGAAAGCGCTGCCTCGTTGTTTCCCGCCCCTTCCTCAGCCTGACCGGCGGCGTATTCCCCAAACTTGCCGGGGTAACCCAGCTTCATTGCCCTTCCTGCTGCATTCACCGCATCCGTGAATTTACCCGCCTTCAGGAGCACCTGAGCCTGGAGGTATCTCCCGTCGGCAGACTCTCCGTTCTCCATTGCCGACGCAATGATGCCTACTGCAGATTCAACCTCACCCCTGTCCATCTTCAGTTTGGCAAGGCGCTCAAGCAGTGCTATAGGCAGGTGCATCGTTGACTGCGCCTCTTCAAGTGCCGCCTCTTCTTCCGCAAATCTTCCATGCCTCGCGTAGAAAGCAGTCAGAAGCTCCAAAGACGCGACGCCCCTTTCTCTGCCGTGCAGCTTCTTGAGGAGCCTTGCGCTTTGTGACACCCTGCCGAGCCGCTCCACAGCTGTCGCACGATCTCCCAGTATCTCCACTGTTGAATGGCCCGTTGAAATCAGCGACTGGGCTGCCTGCACCACAAGGAGGTCTTCCCGGCACCTTTTTGCCGACTCCAGATACAGTAGGAGCAAATCCCTGTTCCCCGACCCAAGGACGAGCGACCTGAACCTCTTCAGCTGCTCCCTGGGTGCACCGCTCCTGTATGCGGTGTAAATGGCCGTATATGCCGCTTCATGATTTTTCCTGTCCTTCCTGAGCACTTCGTTTGCCAGGGCAGAAGCTTCATCGAGCCTTCCGGATTTTCGGAGGAGAACCATCCTCCTCTCCTCCTTGTTGCTCAGGTCAGATGCCTCTTCGAGTGCCTCAAGCGCATCAGTGTACCTCCCCTGTGCGGTCAGAGCTTCAAGCCTCAGAACCTTGAGCTCTTGCCCCCTTTCATTGGGTTGGGTCCTGTCGTAAATACTGAGCACCATCCCGTGGTTCTTGCATTCCCTGCATGCTTTAAGCATTGACTGCATCAGTTCCTTTCTTGGAAGGCCTTCTGAAGCTTCGTTCTTCAGAAGATAGTCAAGCACCTCTTCCCCTCTTTGGTTCTGACCCGTTTTGATGTAAGCGGCTATGAGCTTCCGGAGGAGTTCCAGTGTTCTTTCTGCACCTTTGCTGATTCCCCTTTCAATACTCTCAATCCCTGCCTCCGTTTCATTCCTCTCCAGCTGAACTATGCCCAGAGCGATGTCTGCGCCAGCATCGCCACCCGTAACTACAGCCTTCTGAAGGAGATTCTCCGCTTTGTCATACTGTCTTGAATCCGCAAGAGCTATACCGGCGGACTTCAATACTTCGGGTTCCTCATTGCCATTGTCCAGAAGTTGCATGAATGCGCTTGCAGCCTCGGCAGAGTTTCCCTGCAGCCTGAGGACCTCCCCCCTTGCCCTGACAGTGAACTCATCATCCGGCCAGCCGGCTGTCAGTTCATTCAGCGCTTCCCCGTTGAATATGTTGGACTTTAGCGCCTCCTCAAAATGGGCCCTGGCCTCCTGCTTACGTCCCTGTTCGGCCAGCAGCTTCCCGAGCGCTGTCAGCTGCCAGTCCCTCCCGCCTTTCCAGGCAGCGGTGGAAATTACGCCTCTCGCTTTTTCAAAATCTCCTGAGGAGATGTAAGAGGATGACAGCAGATAATCATCCCTCGCCGTCCTTGAGCCGGTGTCAATAAGTGAGCAGGCCTCCACCACCATGCTGTGCTCCCCTCTCGAGAAGTAGAATTCGAGCACCGCCCTGCACTGCTTGGCCAGCTCTGCCTCATCAATGAATTTCTTGCTTGCCCTTATTGTGTCGAGAATCCTGCGTGCAGTCTGATCATCCAGGCAGTCGTCCGTAACCGTTTTTGGCCGTCTGTCACCCGACGGTTCCGTGCCAGCAGGTTCCACTGAATGAAAGGCGCTCTCCGACGTCATTTTTTCCCATCCC
The DNA here is from genome assembly GCA_021806165.1 of Thermoplasmata archaeon. GTDB lineage: Archaea > Thermoplasmatota > Thermoplasmata > Sysuiplasmatales > Sysuiplasmataceae > JAJZXY01. Next base: position 122,855 of record JAJZXY010000003.1, on the reverse strand, counting down.
TTTGAATTGACTGTTGTCAGACAACTGTCGGCATGATATGGCTTTCACTCTTATAATATGTTTCGTCGCATCCCTGCATTTCCTATCATTGCCCTCCGGGTAGATTTTTATCGTGAAAACCATTCAGTGTTCAGTATGGTGAAGCGCTCGTCCTCAGGCGGCCCACTCTCCTGGAAGTGCAGCCGGTGCTTGCCTGGACAAAACATTTCGGCGGCGGTGCTTCCCTTATGATATATTTCTTCCTCGCATTCAAAAGGAGGATAAGACGGTTCGTGGGGGCACTGAAGGCACTTGGTCTTGCGGGGCTGGCCGTGACCGTAGTTTTGTCAGGCACATTTCTCTTCTACTTTACCGAACCCATCCTTCCAAGCGGCGCGAAGAACAGCCTCTTTTCATCTCTCTACTGGGTTGTCGTGACTCTCACCACAGTAGGCTACGGCGACATCTACCCGACGAATTTCTGGTCGCGTCTTGTCTTCTTCTACGTGGTGATATTCGGTATCGGCATATTCGCGGCGGTGCTGACAGAGCTTGGTTCGTATATAACCAACAAAAGGTTTTTACAACTAAGGGGGCTTCACAGGTACAAGTTGAAAAGACATGTCATAGTAGCCGGATATGGCGAGAGTACCGACGAACTCATTGACAGGCTGGCCAGGCATGACATAGAGATAGTCCTTGTAGATGAAAGCGTGGACCCGGCGATTATGAAGACTCGTGGCATCAACCTTGTTGCGGGTAATCCGCTCCAGTCAGAAGTACTGAAGAAAGCTGGAATCACCGGTGCCGATTCTCTTGTTGTCTCCTCTCAGCCTGATGAGCTTTCAGTCATGATCGCGCTTAAGGCCAAGGAACTCAACCCCGAGATCGTTGTCATTTCCGCGTGCCAGAAATTTGAAGACTTTCCAATAATGTCCTCTGCCAGGATAGACCATGTTATTCCCGTTTCAAAGCTGCAGGGAGATATGCTTGCGGATGCGGTGGTGGACTCCAAAGGTCTCGGTTTCCTGATACATCTGATGGGAGGCTCGGATGGCCTGAGGCTTGATGGGATAACTGCGTTGGAAGCCACAACAGTGGGGGTTTTGATGCGGTCCAGGAAGGAGAGGGCAGTCGCTGTATGCAGAAAAGGAAAATTCATAGTGGACTTTGACGGCAACACTCCCCTTGACATGGACGACTACGTCATCATCGTGGGCCACAGGAAGCACATCTGACACCCACAGGACGAAATTCCGCACAGCCTTTCGCAAAACTGCTGCTGCAGTTCATCCGAAAGGTATAAGAAAGGGCAGATGCTGTGCCCTTAAGCCCTCAGAAAGGGAAGTGAGAAAATCAAGGTCCGGCAACCCTCCGGTTGCCCCCTTGGCTGCTCCCCCTGATGAAGAGTTTAATACTAGAATGGACGTATTAAGCGGTACGTGCACTCGTCGAGCAATATCGCCGAGGAAGTGGTGAGACCCCCATCCCTGTGGAAGGCAGGGGGGAGGTCGGTGATGCCAGTCATATGCATTCTGGACGTGTGCAGAGCCGATAGCCAGTGGTTAGCTACACCGTTTGGTGGATGGCTAGGTTCGGGAGCCGAAGAAGGCCGTGCCAAGCAGCGAAATGTGTCGGGTAGGCGCAAGGAGCCTTTGATCCGACAGTCGCCTAATGGGACTTCCCGCCGTAAGGCAATCCGTAAGGATAGGGAACGCAGGGAATTGAAGCATCTTAGTACCTGCAGGAAAAGAAATCAATCGAGATGCCGTTAGTAAAGGCGATCGAAAGCGGCATAGAACAAACCGAATCCCCCTGGGCAACCAGGGGGAGATGTGGAGTTAGGGCCCGGGTACCTCCGTTCAATGAACTTGAAAATTGCTGGAAAGCAGTGCCATAGAGGGTGATAGTCCCGTAAAGGCAAGTTGAACGGAAGATTCCCGGAGTCCCAGATTAACACGCATTGGATTTTGCGTGCGAAGATGGGAGTCATAATCTTCCAATTCTAAATACTACCCGAGACCGATAGCGCAATAGTAGCGTGAGCGAAAGCTGAAAAGTACCCTTGTCGGGGGTTGAAAAGAACCTGAAATCAGACGGTTACAGACGTATGCGGTGTGAAAGGGACGAAGCTCGCAAGAGTGGACCGATATCGCATTATCCGTTTTGAATAACGGGCCATGGAGTTCTGGTCAATGGCGAGGTTAACCCGTTTAACGGGGAAGCCGAAGGGAAACCGACTGCTCGCAGTGCGCAAGCATGAGGAGCGAGGTGAGTTCGCCTGTAGTCATTGGCGGGATACCCGAAGCCGGTTGATCTAGACGTGGGCAGGTTGAAGCCTCTCGAAAGGGAGGTGGAGGACCGAACCGATGTTGACGTGCAATTCACTCGGATGACCTGCGCCTAGGGGTGAAAGGCCAATCTAAACCGGAAATAGCTGGTTCCTCACGAAACAAGTCGCAGCTTGACCTCGATGGAGGTGGATCGCGGGGTAGAGATACTGATTGGGATCGCAGGGGGAGAAATCCCTCGGATAACTGTCAAACTCCAAATCTGCGGTCGCTGTAGAAGTCGGGAGTTAGTGCTTCAGGGGTAAGCTCGGAGTACAAAAGGGGAACAACCCAAACCAAAGTTAAGGTCCCAAAATACAGGCTAAGTGTGAACGGGCAAAAGAGGTCTAGGGTCATAGACAACTGGGAGGTGGGCTTAGAAGCAGCCATCCTTTAAAGATAGCGTAACAGCTCACCAGTCAAGATCCTGGGCGCTGAAGATGGACGGGGCTAAGCCTGTTACCGACACTTTGGAGTACCGAAAGGTAATCTGGTAGTGAGGTGTCGTGCGCGGGTAGAAGTTTGGCCGTGAGGTCAAGTGGACCGCGTTCGAATAACGATCATGGTAGGAGTAGCAGCAAAGGACGGTGAGAATCCGTCCCGCCGTAGGGGCAAGGGTTCCTCGACAATGTTCGTCAGTCGAGGGTTAGTCGACCCTAAGACAGCTCTTAATATAAGCTGTCGAAAGGAAAAGCAGGTTAATATTCCTGCACCACTGCATTATTTGTGCATCTCTGACACATCGGGATAGACCGGGTGGGCCAGTCAGCCCATCGAATCAATAAAGTCCATGGAGTACCGTAATGGTGAGAAGTGGACGAAGTTGTGACCGGGGGGACGAAGGTCCCCTCCGGTTGATTCCTGGTGTCAGTGAAAACGAGGTGTGCTTACAAGGTGTGGTGTTCGTACCTAGAACCGACACAGGTGCCCCTAGCTGAAAAGGCTAAGGCGATTCGGCTCAATCCAAGGTGAGGGAATTCGGCAAATTAGCCCCGTAACTTAGGGAGAAGGGGTGCCAGACGTGAGAAACGCCTGGTCGCAGTGACAAGGGAACTCCGACTGTTTAATAAAAACATATCTCGGCGCGAGTTCGAAAGGATGTGTATGCCGGGTGAATCCTGCCCAGTGACGGTATCTGAAAATCCATTACAACGGAGCGTAGGACCGTTAAACGGCGGGGGTAACTATGACCCTCTTAAGGTAGCGTAATACCTTGTCGCTTAATTGGCGACTTGCATGAAGGACCAACGAGAGTTCTACTGTCCCCACCTGGAAGCCGGCGAAACTGATGTACCGGCGTGCAATCCGGTACCTTCCACCTGAAAGCGAAGACCCCATGGAGCTTTACTGCAGCCTGTTGCTGTTGTACGAATTTGAATGTGTAGCGTAGGCAGGAGACGTTATCAGGGTCGGCCGCTAGGTCGATTCCGAGTTGCCAATGAAACACTGCCCTTTCGAATTTGCACAACTTACCTTGAAAGAGGGACAACGGTAGGTCGGCAGTTTGGGTGGGGCGCCACGCCCTCAAAAACGCAACAAGGGCGCCCAAAGGTCAGCTCAGACAGGTCAGAAATCTGTCGGTGAGTGTAAAGGCAAAAGCTGGCTTGACGTAGATTAGGCCAACAGTAATCTACGATGCGAAAGCAAGGCTTAGCGAACCACTGAATCTTCATTATGGGGATCAGTGATAACAGAAAAGTTACCCTGGGGATAACTGAGTCGTCGCCAGCAAGAGTTCATATCGACCTGGCGGTTTGCTACTTCGACGTCGGCTCTTCCTATCCTGGTGGTGCAGCAGCTGCCAAGGGTGGGGTTGTTCGCCCATTAAAAGGGATCGTGAGCTGGGTTTAGACCGTCGTGAGACAGGTTTGATGCTTTTTGGTGGAAGTGCACTTGTGCCTGACGAGAAGGTCCCTTAAGTACGAGAGGAACGGGGGACCGCCGCCTCTAGTTTACCAGTTGTCCGACAGGGCATTGCTGGGCAGCCACGCGGTAGTGGATAAGAGCTGAAAGCATCTAAGCTCGAAGCCACCTTGAAAAAGAGGCACTTTTCAACGCTCGTAGAAGACGAGTTTGATAGAACTGGGGTGTAAGTACCGAGGTCTTCCGAGGTATTCAGCCCGCAGTCACTAAAGTTGTAACCACATCAGTGCTAGAAGTTTTGCAGCAACGGCTTGCCGTTACACAGAATGCATGTGACAAACTGTTTTTTTAACATGAAGAACGTTGTTTCAGCTTCAGCCAGCTTCACTTACCGAACTTCTCTTTTCCCAAATCGGTTATGTAGACTGTAAAATCATCAGGGCCGCTCATTTCCACATCTACCATGCCACCATTGGCCAGTGCAGTGACATGTCTCCAGAGATCAGCGTAGGCAATTCCCTTGACGGTCTTGCCGACTTCTGCGATCAGTTCCTCCTTGGTGATGCCTGCAATGCCACGTTTTGAGATCACGGTCAGCAGATCAATGTCAAGTGCCGAGAGTTTCATCCTTACTCCCCTGTTTACGGGAAAGGAAACAATTGCGACTCAACTAAAATAACTTCTCTATCCTGCTCCCAGATGCGCCAGTATCCTGAAAAAGTAGAAGAGACCTGCATCACCTTCACTCTCCAGGGTGTTGCAGACGGCGTCAGGCAGGAAATTCGCTCTGGGCTGTGATATCGGCGCGACGAAAGTCTCTCTCGCTCTCGCTTTCAGCCGCGGTGTAATCGAAGAAAGGGTTGTGGACTCTACCCGCAGGATGAGGAAGCCGGAGAGTCTGGTTTCGGAAGTGAGCGCCATGATTTCCTCCATGCTTGGGAGGAAGGGTCTCAGCAGAAGCGACTGCGTTGGAATCGGTGTGGCCTTCGCGGGTCCTGTAAGCTTTACAGAAGGGAAGGTGATCTACGGGACTAACATACCAGGCTGGGACGACATCCCTCTGGCTGGGATGCTCTCTGACGCGCTGTCAATTCCTGCAAGCATCATGAATGATGCCAACGTGGGGGCCCTGGGTGAATACAGGCACGGAGGGCATGGTCAGGGCGACCTGCTCTACGTGACGATAAGCACAGGGATAGGCGCAGGGCTCGTGATAGGTGGACGTGTCTACGAGGGAAGCAGCAAGGTTGCAGGCGAGATCGGGCATACGACCGTTGCGGAAAACGGGCCATCATGCGGCTGCGGTAAGAGAGGCTGCCTCGAAACATTATCCTCGGGCCTGTCCATAGCCAGGATCGCAAGCGAGAGGATGAGGAGGGAGACAAGCTCACTCATTGACCGCGCAGGGGCGAATGGGGAGACGGTAAACAGTGCGATGGTCTTTGAAGAGGCCCGGAAGGGAGACATGCTGTCATCAGAGATAGTCGAGAGCGCCTGCCGGTACCTCGGCTTTGCACTGGCCGGTGCCACCATGCTCATGAGCTTCTCAACCATTGTCCTTGGAGGTGGAATGGCACGGGAGGGGGAGTATCTCAGAAAGCGTGTGGAATTCTACACAAGGAAGGAACTCGCGCGGGGCCCAAATGAGAAGGTCCGGATACTTGTATCCAGAATGCCTGAGAGGGTCGTTGACATAGGTGCAATCGAACTCGCCTTTGACGCTGCCTCCGAAAGAGAAAGCCATGGAGCTGTATGAGCAAACAGTCTCTCAGCCCTGCTTCGCCGCTTCCGGTGAAGCATCCCTCTCAACGTAGCCGAGCTCCCTTGCCTTCCTGACTGAAAACAGGTATGCAAGTATGCCAATGACGCCCACACTTATGACCACCATGAAGAAGCCTATGTCCAGGGTGCTGAGATTGTGCACCTTCAGGCCTGTAGCTATTCCCACATCCATCAGTGAAGGGAAGGCCAGCACCGCCGCCCCCCCAATTACGAACGCAAGCCCGCCGTAGGAGAGGACGGAGGTTGATATTCTCCTGGACACGTAAGCCACCCCCTCCTTGCTTAACCTTCCCCTTCCCCCGACTGCTTTGCCGAAGAACGCCCCGAAGATTATCTGCATTACCATCGTCCCCAGGCCAAACAGCAGTCCGGGCAGGAAGGCGATCCATGGGCTTGGCATGGACGGGACCAGGACAGTATACATTATGAGTGCAAATGCACCGAAGCCGAATCCGGCAATGATTCCATGAATAAGCGCCAGCCTTCCGGGAACAGGTCCCATTTCAGCAAGGCCGTCCATGCTTTCTGAAGGATTTGCCCTGTGCTCAAACTCCTCCTTCTGCTGCTCGCTCCCATGGTGATGTACGTGGAAAAGGGTGCCGAGTTTCTCCTCCAGGTAATGCCAGTGGAAGTAATGGTTTCTCCTCTGGTAGTAGAGGCCGGCAGCAGCCATCGCGATACCGACGACCAGATATGAGACGCCAAACGCGAACGTAGTTGTGAATATGCCCACAAGGGCGAAGTAGGCGAGCTCAGCAAGCGCAGAGCGCTGCAGCGTGAAGCCAAGTGAGAAGAGGAGGCCCGCTTTCGCACCTCCCTTTGAGCTGTATGAACCCACGGAATATGCAAAGGTGATCGGCCAGGTGTGCTCATCAGGCGTAATGCCGTGGACCACTCCGAGCAGGAATGACACCAGCAGTATATACGCCAGTCCCAGATCCACCGGCGCCCAGAGATTTATGCCTGCCAGCTCAGCCGCCCCCGGCTCTGGACCTGATCGGTTTGCCGTGCGGGCATACCGACGGGTTGCCAATCTTCTTCAGGATAGCCTCGGCATTGCTGTTGTCAAGGAAGTAATCGAATGCCTCGATCTCCCTGCACGCGTCGTCGGCGGAGATTCCGCTCTGGACGTACAGGCTTTCAAAAACCCTGTGGTTGAGCATTATCCTTTCATATTCCCGCTGTCCCTGGGCGGTAAGCCTGATCATGCCGCTCCTAGACTTCAGAAGCCCCTTTCCCTGCAGCCTCTCCACAAGCTCCAGCACCGACGGCGGGCGCACGCCCATGAGTTTCGCAACCTCACAAAGCCTGACGGGGAAGGATCCGTCGCCATTCTCTTTCACCTTAATCAGGCAGTCCCTTTCCTTCTTCGTAACACGCATTTTTGCTTTTTTGGCTCTGACTTGTTTCATTAGGTAATACCTAATAGAGTTAGAGGCATTATTTAATAATTGCGCAGCCTGTCCGCGGCCCTGCCAGGGAGCCGGGCGCACCTGTCAGATCGCTGGTGGCTAGCTTTAAAAAGTATCACAAGATACTAATTTACACGTCACATAGTGTGGCGGGGATTTGATATTTGATGAATCCTGAGAAGAATTCTCTCACCAGCAAGATGGAAGTTGAGATCGACCTGTTGAAGAGGCATGTGGCTGTCCTCAAGGCGATTATCGGGAGCCAGCCTATTGGCATCCTGAAACTGTCTGAATTGCTCAGTTATCCGCAGCATAAGGTGCGATACTCGCTGAGGATACTCGAACAGGAGGGTCTCATAGTCCCTTCACCCAACGGAGCTGTCACCACCGAGGAAATCAAACCGTTCCTGGAGCACCTCAAGGGTGTGCTTATGGAGATGAGCAACACGGTGAACGAACTCAAGACAGCCATAGGTGAATGAACGGCGCTTCTTAGCAGTGAGTTTACAAAGTTTTAATAACCTCAAGCCATTGATAAAAAAATCCGTGCCGTTGTAGCTCAGCAGGTAGAGCGTGTGGCTGTTAACCATGCGCAGTTACCATAAGGTCGACGGTTCAAATCCGTCCAACGGCGCCATTTCACTGAATCAGTTCAAGCTCCCTCTCGAGTATTGCAATCTCCTGCTTGGCCAGCGTCTCCTTGCCCACCGAGATTATCAGGACAGAATTGCGCTCCGACATCTCATCCGCCATTCTGCGGAGCAGCCTTACCGTCCCCTCGAAGTTGGTGTTGCTGATGACATACTGCAGATCGTCTATGTTCACGATCGCGCTGCCGTTCCCCCTGGAAGCTGATTCCATGAACCCCTTTATCTCATATTCAATCTTCTCGAGGGAAGGCTGGAGTGTGATTTCCTTGTCGCTCTCCCTGTCTGTCAGCCACACTACCCTCGCCCTGTCCAGCCCCGGGAACTTTGTCCGAAGTCTCGTGGGGTTGACCCTCGAGATGTCAAGCGCAGTCCAGTTCTCCTGGAGCTTCTCCTGTACAAGCATGTGGCAGAGGCTGGCCCTGTCCTCCTCTATGATGTACCCGTGCCCCGGCCTGAGCTCTATCCTTCCACTCTTATCCTTCCTCTGCTCCTGCGGGCTTGACCTCAGTATCCTCTTTGCAGTCTCGACCGTGGGTGCAATCTTCATAAGGGTACTGTAGGCCACGACCCTGTTGAGTGAACCTGTAAGCTCCCTTATGTTGTCCTCGACGGTTTCAGCTATGTACTTTATGACCGCCTGAGGCATCTGGTATCCCTCCTCCCTGATCTTCATCTCGAGGATCTTTGTCCTCATCTCAAGGTCAGGCTGGCGCATATCAACCAGCAGTCCCGACTCAAGCCTTGAAGCGAGCTGGCTTTCAAGCCCCTGGATGTCCTTCGGCTGCCTGTCACCCGCGATGATTATATTCTTCCCATTTCGAAGCATTGATACTATCAGCCCCAGCAGGTGACCCTGCGCCTCTTCCTTCCCTGCCATGAACTGTATGTCGTCCAGCAGCAGCATGTCGAGCTTCCTGAGGGAGGAGAGATAACTTTCAATGTTCTCCCTCTTTGAGTAGAGCTCGTCCACAAACCTGTCGGCGCCGAGAAACAGAACGGAGGCGTCCTTTCTTTCCATCCTGACATGGTTTCCTATTGCATTCAGGAGGTGAGTCTTGCCCAGCCCTGTCTGGGAATACAGGAACAGCGGGTTGTACTGGTCCGGACTGGCGTTGGCTATCGACACACACGCTGCATATGCAAACTTGTTGCTCGGACCCACAATGAAATTGTTGAAGCTCAGGCCCGGACTCAGGCCGGAGCCTGCAGAGGTGTCATGGAGGACAGAATGGCCGCATATGTCGCAGAATGCCGAATTGACCTTTGCTCCGCAGTTCGGGCATCTGCCGTCGGCCGGCCTTGTCTTCTCAGCCCCGAAGACCACGCTGTAAACCTCATCGTAGTCGCTTGGAAGTTCCTGCAGTTCCTCACGGCGCCTTCCACCACGCTCCTTCCTGCTTTCGGTCTTCTTCCTGAGAAGAGCTATGCCAAGTTCCAGCTCAGACACGCGCTGCGGCTCCCTGACTATCTTCGCAAGCCTGCTGTAGTCCGCGTCATAGCCTGCGCCTTTCAACCCCTCAAGCGCGCTTTCCAGATTCTTGAGTCTCTTGATTTTTGCGTCATATTCCATATAGAGCCTGAAGCTCTGGGCATCCCCCGCCTCGATCTTCTGCTCAAGATCCCCTGTGTTGTAACCCTCCTCCTTCCAGCTCCTGACCTGTACCAGGGTTGTGTCCTCCTGTGGCTTGCTCCTGATCTTCTTGACCTTCCTTACCGATGCGCCTGCAGCCATTACATCCCTGCTCTTTGAAACCGATTCACGGCCATCCGCGGGGGCAACGTCGTAGACCTTGACCTTTACTTCCGGGTCAAGCGCCTCCTTCCATACCCTCATCAGGGCCTCCTTCCCGCTCTTGGAACTGGAGGCTCCATTTCTGGCACTCTCCTTGTAGAGTGCCTCTACAATCATGCCGTTCTTGAATGATATGTAACCACGGAATGCCCTCCCCTTCGACTCATGCTCCAGGACGATTATTGCGGAGCCGCCTGCCTCCTTCATCTCCCTGGAGAGCTCCTTCATGACCTTGGATCCGCCAGTGAGAAGTCTGATTTGTCTGTTCCTGGGAGGCTCCCCTTCGGATATCATTGAATCGAGAGTTCAACGAAAGCGATATTAAAAATCACACCTCTTTGATTTTGACAGTTGATAATTTAGCGGCATACTGCTGCGCACAGTGCGGCTGGTGCCAGCACTATGTGGCATCCCCCGGGTGCAGGCATGGCGGAACGGCCGGCGCCTCATATTTGTGGCAGCAGTCGGCATGGTTTGCCTGTTCGGCCATTACGGCTTCCGGAGTTCTCATCCGGGGCGCTCTTGGCGCTGTGCCGTGACAGTACAGCAGCTGTTTAAATGAGGCATGACTATTCCACGCCGATGACGGCAACGGTGGAGCATGTGGGCAGGGAGAATTTTGTCGCAGTCGCACCACAGCTGCCGGCGGTCGGATCTGCCGATCATATCGCTTCAGCCGACCTCGTCAGATTCCCGGACAGGTGCAGCCTCCACGTGGTCAGGGACGGAGGGATTGTCAGAGCTTACCTGCACCAGTACATGGATGACAGGCTGCCTGTCCTGCGTCTCGCTGGAGAGGAGGGCTGCGCCTCAATGCTGCTTGATTTCATACCTTCCGGGAAGAAGCTGCTGATGGTCCAGTCCCATCTCCAGGGTGTTGTGGAGAGTGCTTTCCCGTCCGCACCATCCTACAGGGAACACCTGATGTCTGTCACACGGTCTGATGCGACTCTCGGCCGGTCCACTGGGGTTACTAGGCTCGTCCCGGAAGATGCGGCGGAGCTTCTTCAGCTGTTCCTGTCATCGGAATTTGCTTCCCGGGCCGCGCAGAAGAGCGTTGCTTCGTACAGTCAGATGCTGGCGGAGGAAAGTGTATTCGGATTGCGATCGGGGAATAAACTTGTTGCTGTTGCAGTCGCCTTCCTGCTAAACAGTTCATTCGGCATGGTGGGCAGCGTCATCACCGACAGGGATCACAGGGGACGGGGGTATGCCACATCTGTCACCTCGGCGGCCACCGGGCGCGTTCTCCTAGAAGCCGAGCGCTGTCTGCTCTATGTGAGAACAGGGAATTTGCCGGCCGTGCATATCTACAGGAAGCTGGGATATGTGACCGAAGAGGACTGGACAATGTTCGATTTTGGAACCGGCATAGTTCCATAGGGAACGCGCCGTTCATGGGGAACATAATAAAATACAGAAGCATTTTCCACAGCCAAGATGCCACTGTAGCTCAGCTGGCAAGAGCGACGGTTTCGTAAACCGTAGGTCGGGGGTCCGAATCCCTCCAGTGGCTTCCCTCGGGCCTCCCCGGGAGCAGCTGTATTTTTCTACCTGCCGGCGTTCCAAGCATCCATGAACAGGGCAGAACTTGCAGAGGCGATTTACCGCACCTCCCATATAACAGGAAGTTTCAGGCTGAGGTCAGGGATTGAGTCCGGCGAGTATTTCGACAAGTATCTTTTTGAGTCCAGCCCCCAGCTGCTCTCCGAGATTGCAGATCACCTGTCGACATTGATTCCCGATGGTACAGAGATGCTTGCAGGACTCGAACTTGGAGGCATCCCGATCGCAGCGGCCCTGTCCCTGAAGTCTGGTCTCCCATCCGTATTTGTGAGGAAGAAGGCGAAGGATTACGGCACTATGAAATTCGCCGAGTGCCCTGATGTCAATGGAAGAAGGCTCTGCCTGGTGGAGGATGTTACAACCACCGGCGGTCAGATATTGAAAAGTGCGAGGGAGCTGAGAGCCATCGGCGCCCTGGTGGGAGACGCCATCTGTGTGGTAGTACGGAATGAAAGCGCGTCTGCTTCTCTCCATGAAGAGGGGATTGCACTCGGGAGCCTTTACAGGTCAGCAGATTTGCCTGGCCAGTCAGGCGAGGCAAATTCCGGACAGTAACAGGGAGCACAGTCAGACATGATATTATCGATTCTCTTCAGTATCAGGGCGCCGTGAGGGTCGAAGGAAGCAGAACAGATCAGGTCACCGAAGGCTACTGGAAGCTATATCTGCCCACTGAAGTCCGGATGCCTGCCGCGTATGCAGCCAATTGTCTCCTGAACACCGGCGCAGTCCCTCCGTCGGAATACAGGCGGGTCTATTCGAACGTTGTAAAATAACACTCTTATATGCAGTCGGCCACAGCCACAGCATTCACACCAGAGAAACGGGTGTGCGACAGGTGAGGAGTCCATTGAACACAGAAACAGGCATCAGCAGGCCCCGGACAGCAGGAGTGGGCAGGGTGAGGCTGATGTTCTATTCCACATTCGCATCCATATACCTCCTTTCCGTGTCGACCCTCGGATACTTTGTCATCCGGTGGAACCATCTGCCGTCCGTAATGCTGTTCGGAGTCCTCGCAATACTGTTCCTGGGTGCCTCTTACGGCCTTGCAAGACAGATCGTTGCCCTTCTGGTACGCTACAGGCCTCTCCCCTCGCTTGACCGCACGGTCGAGGGCAGGAAGGTCGCCATCCTATACGCCACGATGAATGACGTCGTCCCCGAATGTCTGACGTCGATCAGGCAGGATTACCCCTGCGACGTCTACGTACTGGATGATTCCACTTCTGCCGAGGCAAGGTCAACAGTCGATGCCATCTCCTCCACCCGCGGGTTCAGGGTGGTCAGGCGTGAGAAGAGGAGGGGATTCAAGGCAGGCGCTATAAACGACTGGCTTGTGTCATTCGGGAAGGGCTACGACTACATCGTCCTTCTGGACTCGGACTCGTATCTGCCATCCGACTGGGTAGGAGAGGCTCTCAAGTTCAGCGAACACCCCTCCAACAGCAGAGTAGCTGTCTTCCAGGGCCTGATAAACATCTGGAACCTCGATACTCGGTTTGTTCACACGCTTGCCCCTATGACAAGGATTGGGCAGTTTGTCTGGGAGCAGCAGCTCGCAAATGCCCTTGACGCAGTGTTCTGTTACGGTCACAACGTGATGGTCCGTGTCTCTTCACTGAGCGACACGGGAGGATTTGTTGAAGGGTATGTTTCCGAGGATTTTGCCACCGCCGTGGCACTGGCAGACCATGGCTGGCAGTGCAAATTCGTTCCACTGCACACATATGAGGCGATACCTGAAAACGTGAGGGGTTTTATCAGGAGACAGAACAAATGGACGCGCGGTTCCATGGAATTCTTCGGCTTCATAAGGCGCTCCAGGGTAAGCAGGGAGCGGAAATTCCATCTCCTGCAGATTCCCCTCGGTCACATGACAAACCTTCTCCTTCCCGCAGGGATGCTGCTGACCGTCTACGGTTTTACCTCAACTCCTTCCGGGGCAGCATCCTTTCTTGGCTCGCTCCTTGCAAACCCACCCCAGGTGATATGGTCCGTACCAGTCCTGAGGTTCATGATTCTCTTTGGCGTGCTGGCCTCCATTCCCACACTTGCCGTCAGATATGTATGCCGCATACGATGGGCCACAGTACTTAAGCACAGGTGGCTCAGCTCGGCCATCAGCACCCTCTCCCTCCCGTATGAGTTCAAGAGCATGCTTTCCTACTTCTTCACAGGTCTGAAGACCATTCCTGTCACTCCCAAGAACGAGAAACCTCTCTCAATGGCAGAGGTGCTCGGCCTTTCCACATACTCCCTCATACTTGAGGCTGTCCTGGTCTCCGGCATAACCGTGTTCAACCCGCTGGCAGCTGTGTTCAACATGACGTGGCTTGTGCCTATGGTTCTCGCTCCCCTGGTGATTATGAGATTCGGTGGAAGGTCGAGCTATTACACCGAGGCAAACAGCGAGATGCTTGACAGGGTCGGCGCTTCATGCCTCTTCCCCAATCCGATGGGTGTTAACGCCCTCCTCAAGAGCGCGGGGCAGCCATCGGCTGCCCGCAGCGAATCCTCCTGAATCCAGGCTGGTGCGGGATGGGCGCCTGCGCTGTGTTTAAGTGCATTCAGGTCGATTACCCCCGGGGATAACAATGCCGGTGCAGCACCCTGCGGGTATAAACTCGATACTGGTCGCCATGGATTCTTCGAAACGCTCTGTAAAAGCGCTCGAATTCTCTTTCAAACTGCTCCAGGGCAACAAGGGCGCCCACCTGTATATTCTGAATGCTGTAAATCCAATTCTTCTCCGTGTCAGCGGGGACGCACCCCAGGCGGGGATAATGGTCGTGGAGAAGCAGGAGGAGGAGCTTGAGGAGGCGACAAAGCTTGTCAAGAAGGCAGTTGCTCATGCAAAGGCGAACGGAATACTGAACGTGGAGGGTATAGTCAGGGAGCAGGACCCGGTAAAGGCGATTGTCCAGGCGGCTGACAAGTTCAAGCCCGACCTCATCGTACTGGGCAACAGGGGAAGGTCCTACAGGAGGGGCATCTTCTTCGGTTCCATCTCCCAGCGCGTGGCCGCCGATTCTCCCGTTTCCGTCCTGATCGTCAAGTGACTGTGAGCACCTCTGCGCCGTTGACCTTCCCGTGCTTGAGCCTTCTCAGTCCCTCATTAGCTTGGGCCAGCGGTATGCTTTCAGTCTCGCTCCTGATGCCAAGCCTTGATGCCAGGGCAAGGAACTCATGGGCATCGGCTCGGGTGTTAGCCTCCACGCTGAAGAGGCTTTTCTCCCTGAACAGGTGCTCCCTGTAGCTCATCTCCGGCACCCTGTCAAGGTGGACAGCAGGAACAGCCACCCTGCCGCCCGGTTTGACAGATTCAAGCGCAAGGCTTACCACCTCCCCGGCAGGCGCGAAAACAATGGCCGTATCAAACCTCCCGGCCAGTTCCTTCCAGGCTTTTGGGCCCGATTTCCACACCTCTGAAGCCCCCAGCCTTTTCGCAAGATCCAGATGCGCATCCCCCCTTGAGACCACACCGACGTCAAGGCCTATGCCAGATGCAGCCTGCAGGGTGAGATGGGCCGAGCCTCCGAATCCGAATATGCCAAGCCTGCCTCCCGGCGGAGGCATGGCCATTTTCAGAGCCCTGTAGCCGATTATGCCCGAACACAGAAGCGGGGCAGCTTCCACGGCGCCCATGCTGTGTGAAATGGGCAGCAGGAATCCCTCCCTGGCAAGTGCGAATTGTGCATAACCTCCATCAACCGTGTATCCTGTGAACTCCTTGCTCCTGCAAAGGTTTTCCCGTCCGCTCAGGCAGTACTGGCATCTTCCACAGGTGCCGTGAAGCCACATTATTCCCGCCCTGTCCCCTCTGGCGAAATGCGAAACACCCTTTCCCACCTGCTCCACTGCACCGACAACTTCATGCCCCGGGACTATGCCTGGGACCATATCCGGCAGATCGCCTTCAACTATGTGCAGGTCTGTCCTGCAAACACCGCATGCCTCAATCCTCACCAGAACCTCTCCCCGACCCGGCCCCGGAATATCCCTCTCCTCCTCGACAAGCCAGTCACCCTCCGTCCGCCTTCTGTGGGCCATTACTTTCATTCTCTCCTCAACCTCTTGTGCGTACCCCAATGGTTTTCTATGTTAATGGATTATTATGCGCAGAATGATGCAGATTGTCGATGCGACTCCCGACAGGTTCGACCTCAGGATATTCCTGGAAGCATACAGCTCGGCTGTCAGGTCGTTTGGGGAGGAAGTGCCTCCCGCATGGGTTGAGGAAAGGATCAGGGGCATATCGGAAGGCAAGGAATTCTGCCTGGGAATAGCCCATGGGGAGGAGCTGGAAGGAATTCTCAGCTACAGCTTCAGGGACAGGCGCGGCTATTCTTTCATCTGCTGGCGTTCGGACGAAGTCGACAGGGAGGGGCTTCTCCTCCTGATCAGGGAGTACGCCAACCGATCCCCGCAGGGTACGAAGCTGAGGATCAGCGGCTTCCACCCAAACGTCAGCCAGGAGCTCATGTCCTCCGTTTCCGAGGGACTGGGTTTCAGGACCAGACGGAGATTCGAGATGGTCGTTCCTCTGGACGCCTCCGTCGACCAGCTGGAAGCGTCGACACAGTATCCAACCGCTCCCATAACACGCTTCGACGACCTCACTCTGTCACGCCTTGACTGGGAGGCCTACCAGGGAACAGAGGACTCGTCTCTCCTGTTCGATTCCGAGGAGGACAACAGGAAGCTCATGAAATCCCTGCTGTCCGGTGACTATGGCCCGATCCTGGCCGATGCATCCCTCTGCATCCTGAGGGAAGGCAGGCCCGGAGGAATGATAGCCGTGACAGACATGGGCGATTCGTCCTTTCTTGCCGATATTGCAGTCGCCTCGGACCTGAGGAGGAGGGGGATAGGGAAGTACCTTCTCACAAACGCCATGAAAATGTCAAGAAGGATGAAAAAGGAGAAGATGGTCCTCTGGGTCTCCGAGGGGAACATGGGCGCTCTCTCGCTCTACAGGTCCATGGGTTTCTCAGTATCGAGGACAGGTGTCTTCTATCTAAAGAGCGAGTGACGGGCGAACCATGCAGCACGGTGTGACGTGTGAAACATTCTTTAATATAAATACTAACGAATTCAACTTCTTACTCCACTTCAATTGCACCCCCCGGGATAAATCTTACAGCCTGTAGGCTGGAGTGCTTCGTCTTCGCAGCATATTGAGCCTCCATGAGGACCTCAGGACCCCCTGTTTTTGGCCGCCTCTACAAGATTATTTATATCCTCGAATATTCTGTCTAAGCGTCTATCAGACACTCGGTAATTTTCCAACCGAAAAAGAAGGGAAAAAGCGTCAATCAAAGGGATGTGGTTCCATTGGAGAGCGGTGATTATACAGCCGAAAGCATACAGGTCCTTGAGGGCCTCCAGGCTGTCAGAAAGCGGCCCAGCATGTACATTGGCAGCACCGACTACAGGGGGCTGCACCACCTCGTCTACGAGATTCTGGATAATGCGATAGACGAGGCAATGGGTGGCTACTGCCACAACATAGAGATTACAATCTACAACGACGGCTCTGTTTCGGTAAGGGATGATGGAAGGGGCATTCCCACCGACATGCATCCCAGATACAACAGGCCAGCAATGGAAATTGTTATGTCCACCCTCCATGCCGGTGGAAAGTTCGACAAGAAGAGCTACCAGGTTTCGGGCGGCCTGCATGGTGTCGGGCTGTCTGTCGTCAACGCCCTCTCCGAATGGCTCAATGCAATCGTCTGGAGGAACGGCAGGGAGTATGCCCTGAAGTTCAGGAAAGGGACCATTGAGGGCGGGATGAAGGAGAGCGAACCTTCCCCTGAACTCGTAAATGAGGACGGTTCCTTCTCCACCGGAACCATGATCCGCTTCAAGCCTGACCGGGAGATATTCCCTGACACAACATTCGACTCCACCTCCCTGGAAACGCTGTTCAGGGAGCTCGCATACCTCAACAAAGGCCTCCGTATCCTCTTTGACGACCGGAGGACCGGGAAGAAGGCATCCTTCCTGTATGAAGGAGGGATAGTGGACTTCGTAAAGTTTCTCAACGCCGCAAAGACCCCTCTGCACCCCGACCCTGTTTTTCTTTCAAAGACATCGGATGGAGTCCAGGTGGAAGTGGCACTGCAGTATACCGATTCGTACAATGAAAGCATTCACACTTTCGTCAACAACATAAATACCGCGGAGGGAGGCACCCACCTTGTGGGGTTCAGGGCCGGCCTTACCCGGACCATCAACGACTATGCCCGGAATAACAATCTGCTGAAGGAGGGGGCCGAGACGCTGGCTGGCGAGGACGTTCGTGAAGGGCTGACTGCGATTGTGAACCTCAGGGTGCCCGAACCTCAGTTCGAAGGGCAGACAAAGACAAAGCTGGGCAACAGCGAGGTCAGGGGGATAGTGGAAAGTGCGATTTACGAGCAGCTCAGCATCTACCTTGACGAAAATCCCAAGCCGGCAGCATCCATTATTGGGAAGGCAATACTCGCCTCCCAGGCCAGGGAGGCTGCCAGGAAGGCCAGGGAGCTCACACGCAGGAAGGGACTTCTCGAAAGCGGCAACCTTCCGGGCAAGCTGGCCGACTGCAGTGAGAAGGATCCGGCCAAGTGTGAACTGTTTGTCGTGGAGGGCGACTCAGCCGGCGGCAGTGCGAAGCAGGGACGAAACAGGGCCACCCAGGCAATACTGCCCCTGAGGGGAAAGATACTCAACGTCGAGAAGTCACGGCTCGACAAGATGCTCAGGAATCAGGGTGTCAGGACGCTGATAACCGCGATTGGGGCCGGCATAGGGGATGAGTTCGACATTACCAAGACAAGATACCACAAGATCATCCTGATGACCGATGCCGACATTGACGGCGCCCACATCAGAACGCTCCTTCTGACTTTCTTCTACAGGCACGCTCTGCAGCTCATCGAGGCGGGGTATGTCTATATCGCGCAGCCCCCGCTCTACAAGCTGAAGAAGGGCAGCAATGAACAGTACGTTTACAGTGACAGGGAACTGGAGGAGAAGCTGAAGGACATGCCGGGCGCTTCACTGCAGAGGTACAAGGGACTTGGTGAAATGAACCCCGAACAGCTCTGGTCCACCACCATGAATCCTGAAACGAGGATAATCAAGCAGGTGACAATCGAGGACGCAGTTGAGGCGGAGATGCTTTTCACGACGCTTATGGGCGATGTTGTTGAACCGAGGCGCCTCTTTATACAGGAGCATGCGGCCGAGGTCGAGAACCTGGATGTTTAGGTGCTTGTAAATGGCGGCAGATGATACTCCTGAACCGGGACAGAAGATTGTCAACAGGCCGATCGAGATTGAGATGCGCAAGTCGTACATCGACTACGCCATGAGCGTCATTGTCGGCAGGGCGCTGCCTGATGTGCGCGACGGCCTCAAGCCTGCCCACAGGCGAATTCTCTTCGGCATGAATGAGCTGGGGGCCAACTCCAACAGGGCGTACAAGAAGTGTGCCAGGATTGTCGGCGACGTCCTGGGAAAGTATCATCCGCACGGGGACCAGGCTGTCTACGACACACTCGTCAGGATGGCGCAGCCATTCTCCATGCGCTACCCCCTGATAGACGGCCAGGGCAATTTCGGCAGCATTGACGGTGATGCGGCTGCAGCCATGAGGTACACCGAGTGCAGGCTATCCAGGATAGCGGAGGAGATGCTGCAGGACCTCGACAGGGAAACCGTCATGATGAATGACAATTTCGATGCGACCCTCAAGGAGCCTGAGGTCCTGCCGTCCAAATTCCCGAATCTCCTTGTCAACGGTTCAAACGGAATTGCGGTCGGAATGGCTACCAACATGCCGCCGCACAACCTCAATGAGGTGGTGGACGGGCTGATTCACCTCATCGACAATCCGGATGCAGACCTTGCCCAGCTCATGGAGCGGATCAAGGGCCCGGATTTCCCCACCGGCGGCATCGTGTACGGCCTTCGCGGACTGGTGGATGCATACACGACAGGGCGGGGCAAGATCACGGTCCGAGCCAGGGCCCAGACTGAAGAGGAGGGAAACCGGAGGCGCATAATTGTCAGCGAAATCCCCTACCAGGTGAACAAGTCTTCGCTGCTCGAGGACATTGCCAGGCTTGTCAAGGAGAAGAAGGTGGAGGGCATATCTGACCTGAGGGATGAGTCAGACCGCGACGGGATGCGCATCGTGATCGAACTGAAGCGCGATGCAATGGATGATGTCGTCCTCAACCAGCTGTACTCGCATTCGCAGATGGAGGTAACATTCGGGATAATCAACATAGCCCTCGTTGACAACCAGCCAAAGGTTCTGTCACTGAAGGAGCTGATGCGCAGCTTCATAGACTTCAGGAGGCAGATTGTGAGGAAGAGGGCAGAATTTGACCTCCGGCAGGCAAGGAAGCGCATGCATATCGTCGCCGGACTGATGGTCGCGGTCGACAACATTGACAGGATGATTGAACTCATCCGCTCCTCATCATCCCCGGAGGAGGCAAGGGAAAAGCTGACCTCCGTCAGCGACTGGTCCAGGGTACCCGCTGTCCTTGGCGAGGCATCTGCCGGTGCCCCGTTTACACTTACCGAGGAGCAGGCAAAGGCAATACTCGATATGCGCCTCCAGAAACTGACCGGACTTGAAATGGATGCCATCCATGCCGAGTACAGGGAGCTGCTCTCAACCATAGGGGAGCTGGAGAAGACACTGGCGGATGAAGGCAGGATTCTCGACATCATAAAGAGGGAGCTTGGTGAAATCAGGGGCAAGTATGGGGATGCACGGCTTACCGAGATAAACTCCGAAGGCCTCGAGATGTCCATAGAGGACCTTATACCCGAGGAGGAGGTCATAGTCACAGTGACAAACAGGGGATATGTCAAGCGCGTTCCCCTTGTCACATATGAGAAGCAGCACAGGGGAGGCAGGGGACTGACAGGCGTCGACACTCATGAGGAGGACTACCTTGTCGACATGTTCGTCACCTCGACCCACAGCTACATACTGTTCTTCACCAACCGGGGCAGGGTGTACTGGCTGAAGGCCTACCAGATTCCCGCCGGCTCGAGGCACAGTGCCGGTCGCCCGATTGTCAACCTACTGCCAAGGCTGGATGAAGGGGAGAGGATCATAGACAACATACCCCTGAAGGAGTTCCAGCTGGAGAAGTACCTCTTCTTTGCAACCAAGAACGGGAAGGTGAAGAAGACATCCCTCATCGCCTACTCGCATGTAAGGACCAACGGGATCATAGCCATAGGCCTTGAACCGGGTGATGAGGTTATAGGCACGGTGGTTACAGACGGGAGTGCTGACATGATGCTCGCAACAAGGGATGGATTTGTCATAAGGTTTGACGAGTCCAACGTGAGGCCAATGGGAAGGCAGGCCACGGGCGTCCGTGGCATCAGCCTCAGGAGGGGCGATGAGGTTGTGAGCATGGAAGCATCTTCCTCCGAGGGCAATGTGCTGCTTACAATAACCGAAAACGGGTTCGGAAAACCCTCCTGGGTTGGCGAGTACCGCAAGACACGCAGGGGGGGCAAGGGTGTCATAACCATCAAAACCACCGAAAGGAACGGCAAGGTGGTCTCCGTCAGGGAATTCCTGCCCGGGGACGAGGTCCTTGTCACCTCGCAGGGCGGCATGATGATCAGGATACCCATTGAGGACATAAGGGTCATGGGCAGGAACACCCAGGGCGTGGCAATAATGCGCCTGGCCGAGGGTGACAAGGTGACGGCTACTGCAAGGCTTGTCGGCTCGGAGCTGGAGGAGAGCATAATCAGGGAGGGAGAAAGGGAGGAACAGGTCCGTTCCCAGACAGCAGCCAGACCCAGGGAGGAGAACTCTCCAGAACCGAGGGATGACAAGATGATATTTCCGAGAGAGGAGCCTGAAGACGAGGAATAGGCATCCAGCTGCTGCAGTGCAGGTGCTGCATTGCGAAGTCCGTTAGTTAGTGGTAATGCAAATCATCAGGGAATCTTTATATTGAAAAGGGTTAAATCGTTAAGTCAGGTGTATGCGTTTTGCTCAGAGACACCGTATCGGGGCTTGACAGAGTTCTAAGAACAGACATTGACATTCCAAAGATTGTGCTTGTCATCGGCCCGCCTGGTTCAATGAAGACATCCTTCTGCTTTTCGGTCATGTCCAGGCATCTTGCCAACTCGGACCAGGTTGGTATGTACCTGACGCTGGAGGAGACATCCGAAAGCCATTCCAGGAACATGAAGAGCATCGGCATTCCTGCAACTGAAAATGTTGTAGTCTCGGACTTTACGGACATCAGGGAGCTGGAGGACATCGGGGATGACGATTTCCCGGACTACATAGCTCTCATTGAGAAGATGGTCCGCGGCTTCAAGCAGAAGCACGGAAAGGCCTTCACGATGCTCGCCATAGACTCGCTGGGAGCACTCTATTCACTGATGGACGACGATGCATCTGTCAGGAAGAGCATGTACCACTTCTTCAAGAACATGAGAGATCTGGGACTGTTCACCATGCTGATAATGGAAGGCAGCGTCTCGGACGGGCGCTTCTATTCAGGTTCAGAGGCATTCCTCAGCGACGGGGTGGTCTACCTTGGAATGGACAGCACGAAGGGGAAGATCACAAGATTTGTCCAGGTCGAGAAGATGAGGGCATGCGAGCACAGCATGGAGCGCCATGCGGTCGAGGTAAGCAAGAGCGGAATTCAGGTGCTCGGCCCCCTCCTTTCCAACTGAGCCCTCCTTCAGCATTTTTATCCAATTTTTTATTATTCTTCTTATAATATTAAATCCAGCTGCATTATTGCTCTCCCTAACGATTGTTTAGTAAACGATAAGCAGAGCAAAAATGCTTAATATAGTCATATCAACTATTCACAGGAAATGAAAGAAACGGTGTGCAGAGGGATGCAGCTGTCATGCAAGCCGCATGCTGCAAGGCGTTTCTTGGAGGAGATTGAATGACTTCTGACACGCCTATTTGGCAGGTTATTGAGGAGACCGCTTCGAAACTCAAGCAGAAACATGAGGAGATGGATGCGCGGAACGCAGACCTGGACAAGAAGGAGCGCGAGCTCGCTTCCAGGCAGGCAATGCTCGATGAAAAGGAGAGGGGTCTCAATACCAAGGAGACCAGTCTCAACGAGCTGCAGTCCGTCCTCAACGATCGCGAGAGGAAGATAGGCGACAAGGAGTCCGATATCCATGCTGCCGAGACAGCGCTGAACAACAAGATTGCCCAGTCCCAGGCTAAGGAGATAGAGCTTAACAACAAGGACAAACTGCTCAATTTCAGGGAGCAGAACCTCGAAGCCAAGGCAGAGGAGCTGAACAAGCTTGAGGGCGAACTGAAGGAGCAGCAGCAGAACCTGTCATCCAAGGAGGGCGAACTGCTCAGGCAGGAAGAGGAACTGAGGCAGGTAATAGACCAGGTTGTTTCCAGGCGGCAGGCTGTTGTTTCACTCGAGGAGACGCTCAGGAAGCAGCTGAACTTGATGAAGGTCGCAGATGCGAGCATACAGGGCGAACCTCCGCAGCCGGTCCAGAACCGCGTGGAGCAGAATCATCCTGAGCCTGCGGAGCAGGTGCAGAGGCAGCCTGCTGACGACGAGATGTTCTGCAACAACTGCAACGCCATAATAAGCAAGGATGCGGTGATATGCTATTCCTGCGGCGCCAAGGTCGGCGACATTCCACAGCAGGGTGAGCTCGCGGACGACGAGATGTTCTGCAACAACTGCAACGCCATAATAAGCAAGGATGCGGTGATATGCTATTCCTGCGGCCAGAAGGTAACACATGAAGCCGAAGGCGGCAGCAATGGCAGCCAGGACATGATGAGGAAGGTAGTCAAGAAGAAGATCGCCTGAACCGGCAGCCGGATGCATTCCAAACCACTTCATTCAACCCCTTTTCCATTGCCATTTTTCGACCATCAGAAACCCTGAATTTTGCCATCGCAAACTACTCTGATAATCAGGGAAAAGCTTTTTTATATCGTAGGATAACTCAAAATTTTCGCTTATCCACAGAGCTTGAGAAAGGTAGGATTATGAAGAAATTCTATGGAAATCGGGGTCGGTTTGCCGGACTGCTCATAGCGGTTCTGTTCGTTGTCACAGTTTTTTCTGGCGCCCTCAACCCAGGCGCAGCGCCGACAGGCAGCCCGCCTGTTGCGGAGCGCGCCGCACAGACGATCAGCAATGATGTCTACGTTGGCACAGGCTACAACATGACTTCATGGAGCCTGAGCGGAGGCACACAGTACATGCAGGGCAATCTTACGGTTGCATCCGGCGGCGTGGTAACGCTCACCAATGAGAAGATGGTCTTTGACCAGTTTGCCTCGTCCAACACGCTCCCGGGGTATGAGTCGGCCACAATATACCACATCAATGTCCAGGACGGCGGCCAGCTCATAATGCACAACTCAACGATTACCACCAATCTCCAGCTCATAAATGACATACCTGTGCTGGGCATGATTGTCCAGGACGGCGGCTCACTATCCATGCTTGAGCACTCCTCGCTTGTCTTTCCTGGCCAGTTCGTGGTGTCGGGCGGCAGCCTGACGATGGAGAACTCCTCCATCAGCGGCTTTTCACCATCTTCCTTCAGTTCCAACTACATCAACAGCACTGTCTTCCCGGCCGGCGTCTTTGCAAACCCGCCTGTCACTTCCTTCTTTGGCGCAAGCATACTGATGGAAAACTCCCAGATCTCCGTATTCCAGAACAATACAACCGGGGACTACAACGCTTCAGCCATCTTTACCGAGAGCTACCCGTTCGCGTCTGACAGCGGTTTCAAGAACACGGTCCAGTACACCATCGAAGGAGTTCCAACAGCCAGGAACACAGCGGCCCCTCTGGCAGACTCCACATCCGGCCAGACCGTGGCGAGCCTGGATGCATTTGACGCCAGCGTCTACTCAATCCAGGCAGCTCAGTCCATGTCCGTCACAGATTTCAGCACTCAGGGTGTCAGCGAACCGATTGCTTCAGCCACTCTCAACATAGCCTACAGGACGCAGTCAGCCGGCGCGACCTCCCTGAACTGGGCATATGGAAACACATCCAGGCCGGCAGGGACAGTTGCACTCCCATCGACAGCATCCTATTCCAATGTTTCAATCGCTCTCCCAACATCAATGACCGTAAATGATCTGAGCAGGATGATTGCCTGGGTCAACGCGACTGCATCAACCGGTGTGGTCTCGGTCAATAAGCTCTGGATTGCATTTACATTTGAAAGCAATGCATACAAGAACGTGACCGTAGGCGGCTCCTCAAGCTTCACAGCCATTGACAGCTTCATTGGTGCCAACTACAGCCCCTCTCCTGAACACCACACTTCTGTTGTCATTGCCGACACGGCCCACGCATACTTCTACAACGTGCACATTGATATGAGCAACAACACAAGCACAATGTACTCCTCCGCGTTGTACGGCCTATCCTCCTCAATGGTCGCCAAACCTCTCACATTCGGACCGCTCAACACGGGTCCCGGAGGCAACAGCCTGTCACTCGTTGATTCCAATGGCGCAGTTTCTTATGCAATACCTGCAAATGCCGTTTTCCAAACTTATGGCACCAACGTTACAGCTGATTCGACTCTTAACACAGATGTTTCTTCAGCAGTTCTATCAATTTCGAGCAATTCTTCAACCGGAGCAACTGTACTAGTTGGGGAAATTGGTCAAACTGGCACAATAAACACTGGCATCCACATATCCAATGGAATTGGTGGGCATTACACTGTAAATCTTTATTCGCTGGGGTTCAAGACACTTTCAAGCATAGGGAACTTGGTAATTTACATTCACAACGGAGCCACTGTTACCTATCTCAACAATGTAAATGTCCAGATACAGCTTCTGCCGCAGATTGATCTTTACAGGTTTGCAAACGTCACAATATACAGCAAACAGGGTCTGCCGGTAAACGGAAGTTCAATATCAATGTCCTACACGGGTTCTACCCCGGACAACACCTCTGCAGGCTCGCCGGCAGGATATTTTGTCGGTCCGGGTAACGCATATCAGACAACCCCGCCTGCAGCTGTTCTGTCGTTTATGGGCAAGAGTGCTGCCAATTATAATGTAACAAG
Source organism: Thermoplasmata archaeon (assembly GCA_021806165.1). Lineage (GTDB taxonomy): Archaea > Thermoplasmatota > Thermoplasmata > Sysuiplasmatales > Sysuiplasmataceae > JAJZXY01. The sequence goes on along the minus strand of JAJZXY010000003.1, from coordinate 97,378 downwards.
CCCCCTTGGCCAGGCGCTTATCCCACTGATGACTGATGTGATCAACGCGGCCACCTTCCCCGACTCAGCGTTTGTTGGTAACTACACGGCGGGCGTCCACTTCAACGGTACCACTTATGGCAACTCTCTGTCATTCTCACCCTATCCCACAGTTACCGCATCATCCCAGGTCCTTGATGACAACATCACCATAGGCGTGGACCTGCCGCTCCCCGAGATAGTAGTCGGTCAGCCATACGTCGCACCGTCATTCATTTACGTGAACCAGACAGGTACGCTTTCATTCAATGTCTCCGATGTCGGTCTCACAGGCGTCAGTTCACTCCCGCTTAACATAACCGATGGGGCAAACGGGAACTTTGTTTCCGCATATGCAATGAATGTTTCAGTCGGACCGCAGTCCACGATACATGTTTCACTCGCCTGGCTTTTCAACGCCTCCGGTAACAATACAATTTCAGTCTTTGCGAACCAGAAGAGGGTAATTCCAGAGTCCAGTTACGCAGGGGACTCAAACTCGACGGTTGTATATGTGCACCCAAACCTTCCTGAGCTGGTGATTCCCTCCTCAGGGATTACATTCAACCCGTCTCCTGCATACAGCGGCAAGACCGTTGACATAACAGCCGCGGTCCAGAACTTCCTTGGAAGGGCAGGAGCCTTCAACACCACAGTTGCATTCTATTACGGCAACCCGCAGGTCGGCGGCACGCTCATAGGGCAGAGTGTAATGAACATCTCTGCCGGTGGTTCAAACACAACCACGATTGCCTGGACCCCTAACACCATAGGCCAGGTCCCCATTTACGTCTATATCGACCCGCTGCAGCTGATACAGCAGTACAGCACAGCCGGTAACCTGAATTCAAGCGTGCTCATTGTTCAGCTGTCGGCTGGAGCGCAGGATCTGGTTGTGAACGATTCCAACTCCAACCACAGCTCACCCTTCATGATACCGTCGAACCTCAACATATCCTCAAATGTCGTAGTGACGCAGAGCGGATCCCTTGAGATAATCAACGGCGGCCTGAACTTCATAGAGTCATATGGCAGCGAATACTCGTTCCTTGTCAACCAGAGCGGAGAACTTCTCATCAAGAACTCGGTAATTACCTCTAACCAGATACTCAACCTTTATGTGTACGGCAACTCCAGGCTTGTAATTGAGAACTCAGTCATAGGCTCCAATGTCAACATCATCCTGGGTGGTAGTTCGGCAGCGTGGGTCAACCTCAGCACTGTTTCAGGGAATGTCTCCTCTGCCGCGTTCTCCAAGTCCATATTCAACTCATTCAACACCACATACTCGGAGCCACTGACTGTCGGGTATGACGAGGTTGCGAGCCTCTACAACATATCTGCTCCTTATGTATCGCAGCAGTCAAATGCCGTGGTCCACATCTACAGATGGCTCTACATCACCGTATTCGGCCCATCAGGCACGACTATATCAGATGCGAATGTCACCCTCTATACATTCTCCAACCTGACCCAGCCCAACGGCAGCATCTACGCAAAGAGACCCACCAATTCAACCGGTGTGGCTCTGTTCCCTGCGCTGTCCGATCTGCTGCGGTCAGGAAATGACATATACACTGGCAATTACGTCGTCAACACATCATACAATGATGCCGGCACCTGGTACTCGACCCCGGTTACAGTATCGCTTGCGCATTACACCTCACCCCTCATACAGGTGAACAGTTATGCAACAGCCAGCCTGGACATAAAGCTCTCCGACCTTGTGCTGACGCCTACAGACATCGTCTTCCAGTCCAACCCGGTGGTTGAAGCGTCACACGTGACAGTTGATGTGCTCGTCTCAAACCTTGGTTACGGCGCTGTCACCAGCAACTTCACAGTCACATTCTACTTCCCAGGGTCCAATCCGGTCAATGTCACGACCTCACTGGTCGGGCCGCTGGCCATCAACGGCACAATTCCGGTAAGCGCTGTCTGGTCGGTGCCGATGTCCTACGGCAACATGACTGTCGGCGCTGCTGTCAACCTTAACAGGAACGTAACTGAAATCAGCTATGGCAACAACTTTGCCCAGACTGTCGTCGATGTCTACAGCCTGCCGGATCTGTCTATTGCGATGATGAATGCCACGGGCAGCTTCCAGGAGTTCAGCAACGTCACCTTCAACGTTCAGGTTGATAACTCAGGGCAGACAGGCGCTCTCAATGTCCCTGTGGTGATAATGGAAGGCAACTCCTCCCAGAATCTGACCAAGCCTGTAGCAAACGGCACAATCCCCAGCATCGGACCAGGATCGATACAGCTGATAAGCATTGTCTGGACTGTTCCACAGCTGCCGAGCGGATACAACCGTGAACAGCTCTTCTTCGGGGCAGTTGTCAATCCAAATGGGACAATACTCGAGTCCAACTACTCGCAGAGTGCAGCTGCACAGGCAATATCCATAAACATAACCAGGGCGCAGGTGAACGCCAATGTGGTCCTGTCCTCTTCATCGGTGAAAGCGGGCTCGTATGTCAGTGTGACAATCAGCGTCACCCTGAAATCCACAGGAAAGCCGATGCCCGATTACCCGCTGACTGTTACACTCTATGACCTGAGGAACGTGCCTCAGGGCAGTGTATACGTGCAGACCACTACCGGCCAGAACGGCGTAGCCACAGCGCGCATATCGATACCGCAGGGAGAGTCCCAGGGTTCATACCACTTCGAGGTCTTCAACAACGGACAGTTCGTAAGCTCGTCGCAGTCATTCAATGTGGTCTCAAGCGGCATATCCACCGGCCTTCCGCTGACATACTGGCTGCTGATAATCATAGTTGCCATAGGTGCATTCGTAGGCTTCTCGGTCTACCTATACAGGTACGGCCTGGCGAGAGTGGTCGAGTGCGGCAACTGTGGCGCATTCATACCGGAGACATCCAGGAAGTGCCCGTACTGCAGCGTTGAATTCGAACCCGGCACTGCAAAATGCAGCAACTGCAGTTCATGGATACCCGCATCCTCCAAGGAATGCCCGATTTGTGGTGTCAAGTTCGCAGATGAGGGTGAATCTGACCAGGAGGATGATGCCACAGCCCAGCTCAGGAAGCAGTATGTGGAATATGCTGACAAGTTCAAGGCACAGGCAAAGATAGACCTTGGGAACAAATACTCCGAGAAGGCATTCCTCACATGGTGGAAGAAGCAGTCGACATACATCACATTTGAGGACTGGCTCTCCAAGCAGCAGGATGTGAAGAAGGCGAAGATCATCACCTGTCCTGTCTGCGGCGAACCAAACCCGCAGTCTGCAAAGGAGTGTGTCAAATGCGGCTCACAGCTGTCCCAGGGCGAATCGGGCGACAAGGACCAGCCCCCGCGACCACCAGCTGCGCCTCCTCCAGCTCCTGAAGGCAAACCTGCCCCGCAGGAGCCCAGAAGGATAGTGGTTCCCAGAAGGATAGTCCGAAAGGTCGAGGAGAAGCCCAGGCAGCAGGAATCGCAGCCTCAGGCCGATGCGGCAGCGTCTCAGGAGGAAAAGGGAGACGATAGCGCCTCTCAGTAGGCGCTCCATCCTCCATCGATGCTGACTGCGGAACCGGTGATAAAAGAGGCATCCTCTGAAGCAAGATAGACTATCAGCTTCGCAACCTCATCCGCCCTTCCAAACCTTCCCAGGGGGTGCAGCGCCTTGTCCGCCTCGACTGCAAGGCTCCTGTCCTCCACCCTGTTCAGTGCCTCCCACATCATGGGTGTTTCAACATCGCCTGGACAGACTGCATTGACCCGAATGCCATCGGGAGCGTAGTCGAGTGCCATGGCCTTTGTCAGCTGTATCACACCTCCCTTGGAGGCACAGTAGGCAGCCTCGTTCCTGACCCCTACAAGACCACTGACGGAAGCGACGTTAATGATGCAGCCCCTGCTCTCCCTGAGAAGGGGTATGGAAGACCTGCTCATGACGTAAACTCCCTTGAGGTTCGTGTTCATGACCCAGTCCCATTCCTCCTCGCTGGTCTGATCTATCTTCTTGGTGAGGTAGACTCCTGCGTTGTTTACAAGTATGTCCAGGCCGCCGTGCTTCCTCCTTGCGAGGTCCATGAGCCTATCAGTATCCTGGATGCTGGCAACGTTGCCTTTGAAGAATTCCACGTCCCCCTTGCCTTTCATCTGGGAGAGCGCCTTCTTCCCCTTGTCCCTGTTCTTTCCTGTGATAATCACATTGGCTCCGCGAGATGAGAATATATGGGCGGTCGCGAGTCCTATGCCGGATGTGCCGCCGGTTACCACGACTGATCTCCCCCTGAACTCACTGCTGGTGGGCATAATCTGGTGTAGGTCTATCTGACTAAAATAGGTTGCTGGAAAAGGGCAGTGGAGCATACATCAGTTGTGCTGATAACCAGAGCATCAGAATTAAATAAGCAAGAGCAAGCTCAATCTGAATGGACGTGAGCTCCGGATGCGGTTTTACCAGGGGAAGCAATCATCAGTCAAACCGTCGAAATGGAAGCAGGACAGGGAGGGAGTTGCCTCAGTCGTAGGCACCATACTGGCTCTGATTGTTTTTCTTTCGATTCTCGGCATTTTCACGAACCACTATGTTCCGTCGATGATGGCTTCAAACGAGCACCAGCATGACAATACCGTGATATCACAGTTGTCGGAGTTCAAGCAGAGCGTGGACAACATGATGATGTATTCCACAAGCTCCCATTCCAGCACCCTCTCCTCCTACACACCTGTCACACTCGGCTCTTCGGGCGTCCCGATGTTCGCCGTGGGAACCCAGGGACAGATGAACGTAATACCGCAGTCGGGTAGCACAATACCCTATTTCACTGTCACACTGAACTACCGTATTTCAGGCATAAACGGTAACAGCATCTACCATCTCTCTTCTGCCTCCGGGGGAGGGATAGTTGTCAACATGCCCAACAGGTACTACGTCCAGCAGTCCGTCCTCTATGAGAACGATGCAGTGATACTAGGACAGAGCAATGGAGAACTCATGATTGCCGATCCAGGCTTCTCCATCACCACGCAGGGCGGACTTCATGTAAATATACTGCAGGTCTCAATCGCAACACCTACAACGGCAAACATGACCTATTCGGGCACCAACACCGTCGCCATGAGTTCCTCGCTTCTCAGTTTCACAAGGAACAGTTACACCCCTTATCCTCTCCCCGGGGCTGCCTCTACAAACGTGAACTTAACGATAGGTACCCCATTCCCCTACGCCTGGACCAGCTTCTTCAACAGTACTTTTGCACTTGCCGGTCTCAGCAGCGGCCTGAATTACACCCTGACTGTCAGCGGGTCGTCATCGCAGCTGTATACCGTTAATCTCAGCCTGAAGGGCGTCAGTTCACTCATCCTTACAAACACGATAGTATCCGTTTCACCGGAGGAGTAGGCATGGCCAGCAGTGCCGTAAAGGAACAGCAGGACAGCAACAGAAAGGGGATACCCAAGCTGATTTCGGAGGGGTACAAGCGTTTTCTTTCAAAGAGGGGCAACAAGAGAGTCAAGATTATGATGCCGAGGGATGAGGTGGAACGCAAGATAGACTGGGCAGAAGGAAAAGGCTCGGCGTACACAGTAATCCCTCCTCTCTCCTCTCCAAATCTGGAAGTAATCGAAATATACCCCATCGTTGAGCCCTACTCCTATATCCGGGCGACTTTAAACAGCGAGACAAGCGAGTACATGCTGGAGGCAATTGAACCTCAGCTCACTGAGGCCGAGACAAAACTGCTTCATCTTCTGAAAGACACTCTTCAGAGGACCCTCGATTACGAGTACAAGCATCTGAGCAAGATGGACAGGAGGGAATACCTGAAGCGGAGCATCGCAAGCTTCCTGAGCACTCGCGGCCTTTCAGCGTCGCCAATTACCAAGGACAAGCTTGCTTATTACATAATCAGGGATTTCATCGGGTACGGCCCTGTTGATATATTCATCCGTGATCCCAACAGCGAGGATGTGTCCTGCGACGGCGTCGGCGTCCCTATATTTATTTTCCACAGAAAATACGAGAGCGTCAGGACGAACATCTCCTTCAATGACGAGGATCAGCTGAACTCTTTTGTCGTTTATCTGGGGCAGAAATGCGGAAAGCAGATCAGTGTTTCATCGCCTATTCTTGACGGAACGACACCTGAGGGGCACAGGCTTCAGGCGACTTATGCAAGGGAAGTCACAAGCAGGGGCTCTTCTTTCACAGTCAGGCTGTTCAAGGAACGCCCATTCACTCCAGTGGATATGGTGAAATACGGAACGGCCTCGGAGGAGATGATTGCATACTTCTGGCTGAGCGTGGAGCATGGCGAATCAGCGATGGTCATAGGCGGAACAGGGAATGGGAAGACATCCACTCTCAACGCCATATCCCTCTTCATACCACCAAGCGCGAAAATAGTCACCATGGAGGATACGCGTGAAATAAACCTCCCCCATGAAAACTGGATTCCGGGCACCACTAGGTCAGGTGTCGGAGAAAAATTGAGCGACGGCAAGACCGCGGGCGAGATTGACATGTTCGATCTCGTTAGGGCAGCACTTCGTCAGAGGCCGAATTACATCATAGTAGGAGAGGTCAGGGGAAAGGAGGCGTACACCATGTTCCAGGCGATGGCCACCGGCCATACAACCTATTCCACCATGCATGCCGACAGCGTTAAACTCATGATCAACAGGCTGGAGAACCCTCCCATCAACATTCCAAGGATACTGCTGACAGCTCTCCGGACCGTAGTCGTACAGCAGCAGGTCAGGGTGGGCAAGGAGCATGCCAGGCGCATCAGGAATGTGGTGGAGCTTATCGGTTTCGAACCAGGCACTAACGAGATAATTACGAACGTTGTGTTCGAATGGGACCAGGTCAAGGACCTGTTCATATTCAAGGGGCACAGCGCCCTGTTCGACAAGCTGCGCGACCTCAAGAACTGGACCTATGAGGAGTTCAATGAGGAGTTCAACAGGAGAATCGATGTTGTCAAGTACATGGTGAAGAAAAATATGACTGACCACATGGACATTTGGTCACTTATCAACAGGTATTACAGGGAACAGGAGGAGACTATGAAGGCAGTCCGCTCCTACCTTAACACAGAGGATCTGGGGGATGTTGTAGTTGTCTGATGGCGAATCCAACCTGTTCTCGAAGTTCGAGAATATGGACAGGTCCTTCCTCGGCACCAAGACTGTCAAGTCCAAGAGGGTTGTGGAGGGTCCCCATCCTGTGAAACTGCCGGCCGGCACGGTCCCTGATTACGTCAAACTATCACCATATCAGCAGTTCTGCTGGCGCATAATGCGCAGATTCGTAGAGGCAAGGTTCAGGCCAAACCAGGAACTGGAAGACAATCTCATAAAGGCTCACATGAAGATCAGGCCTGAGGAGTACACTGCAGTCACGTGGATGACCAGCATAATCACAGGTATAGCCGGCTTCATGGTAGGCATAATATTCGGCGGAGTCATCCTCACCCTCCTCCACTCAATAATAGCACTGAGGATTGTTGTGATACTTCTCACCACTCTGGTTCCTCCTGTTGCCGTGTACATGGTCCTGAAAGCGGTCCCATCTTCGAAGGCGTCCTCCAGGGCCAGGGATATCAACAAGCATATAGGGAGCGCCATGAGCTTCATATCCGCACTCGCTTCGGCAGATGTCAATGTTGATGTCATCTTCGAGGAGCTTGCAAAGCAGCCCATCTACGGCGAAGTACAGAAGGAGGCCGAATGGATCACCAGGGACACCACTCTGCTGGGTGTCGACATCCTGACTGCGATAAAGAATGCGGCTTCCAGGACCCCCTCCCCGAAGTTTCAGGATTTCCTGCAGGGAGTGGTTACAACGGCAACCTCCGGAGGCCACCTCAAGCCATACTTCCTGCTCAAGGCCGAGCAGTTCGAGAAGGAGGAAAAACTCAACACTAAGCAGAATATGGAAACGCTTGGCCTTTTTGCTGAGACATTTGTCACCGTCGTTGTTGCTTTCCCTCTGTTCCTTGTTGTCATAATGGCTATAATGTCCATAGTGAGCGGTGGAGGAGGCGGACAGGCGGCAGTGGTGGTGTTCGGCACCCCTCTGCCGTTCAACGTGCTGCTGCTGTACATTGTTGTATTGCTGATGATACCAGCCTCCCAGGGAGGTTTCATCTTCTTTGTCTGGAACATGAGCAAGGAGGCGGCACAATGAATGTGAACTCATCACAGCTGGTTGACCTGAAGAGGCTGACGACAGACACGAAGAATCTGGACAGGCAAATCAAGATAGTGTCAGCCGGCGCCATGGTGGTCCTGCTGCTGGTGGGCATAGTGGGGGTGCTGAATGGAGTCAGCTACTTCTCAATGTCCATGCTTGACTGGATAGTCCTGGCAATGGCAGCTTCCATGGGTCCGTATGGCATATACTCAAGCATGCAGGTAAGACGTCTCAGGCAGATAGAGGAGCGGGTGCCTGACTTCCTTCGTGATGTCGCGGAGGCCGGAAGGTTCGGTATGACGCTTGCTGAATCGGTCGTCGTAGCCTCTGCCGGAAAGTACGGAAGACTGACCCCCGAGATAAAACGCATGGCATCCCAGATCGACTGGGGTGTCCCTGCCACGGAGGCATTCAGGCTCTTTGCTGAAAGGATGAATTCCCAGCTTGTAACAAGGATATCAACCATAATCATTAAGGCGAGTGATGCAGGCGGCGCTGTCTCCGACGTGCTTAACATGGTTGCCCATGATGCCAGGGAACGCATACTCAACAGGAAGGAAAGGGCGATCGCAATGAGCACATACATGGTTGTCATCTACATTGCATTCGCCGTCTTCCTCGCCACGATATTCGTCCTCGAGGCGACCTTCATCCCGCAGATTGAGAAGGCAGGAAACCAGCTGCAGGGTTCCTCCGGCATACTTGCAGGTTCAGGGTCTGTAACAACAATCAACGTTCTTGCCATCGGGCCGGTTGTCACAGCATTCTACATTGCGGTAATTGTCCATGCCGCCGGGGATGGGATAATGGCCGGGGTCATACAGGATGGCAGAATTGCAAACGGAATGAGGCATAGCGCCCTCATGCTGATCATCGGTTTCGTGTTCATGCGCATACTCCTTGGTGTTTGAGAATGGCAACTGAAGTACAGAACGGCTCCGGAAGGGAGAAGGGTGAAGAAGGGGAAGGGAAGCATGTAAGCCTCAAAACGCGCTATCTCAGATTCATGAATACGCTCGGCAGCAAGCCGCTGCGCATCATGATTCCAGAAGAAGAATACAGGCTGGGATCGAGCCTCAAGGTCACACCCATTCCGCTCATAGGCGAGAAGGGGCAGGAGGAGGTGGAGATCGAGGCGCTCAATGAGCCATACTCGTATTCAAGGATAAGATATGATACAATCCTCAATGAATATCTCTATGAGCTCATAGAGCCGCCACTTTCAACGGACGAGAGGAATGTTCTGAGGACTCTGAAGGAAGCACTGATTTCTTCTCTGAACATGTCTGAAGGTGAGGAGAAGGAGGCCAAGGAGAAGAACCTGAAGAAGGCAACAATGGAGGTCCTGCGCTCCCTGGACATCTCACTGAACCCAATTTCCACGGAGCGCGTCTTCTATTACCTCAAGAGGGACCTTGTTGGCCTCGGCATCATAGAGGGCATAATGCTGGACAGCAATGTTGAGGATATATCATGTGACGGTGTCAACATACCGATATTTATTTTCCACAGAAAGTACGGTTCTATTCGCTCCAACCTCAAGTTCGAAAGGGAGGAAGAGCTCGATGCCTTTGTTGTATGGCTTGCACAGCGCTCGGGGAAACAGATATCTGTTGCCAGTCCCATGCTTGATGCCACCCTCCCTGGCGGTTCAAGGCTTAACGCAACGCTTGGCAAGCATGTTACAAAGAAGGGTTCATCATTTACAATAAGGCGGTTCAAGGACGATCCATTCACACCCATCGACCTGGTGAGATTCAAGACAATGAGCGTTGACATGATGGCATACCTGTGGCTCTGCATTGAGTATGGCAGCTCCATGATGGTGTGCGGCGGCACCGCGAGCGGGAAGACCACGACGCTCAACGCAGTCCTCCTGTTCATACCGCCTCAGATGAAGGTCATCAGCATCGAGGACACAAGGGAGCTGAACCTTCCCCATGAGAACTGGATAGCTTCAGTAACACGCGAGGGTTTCGGGGGCAGGAACAACAACATGGCAGGTGCGGTGGACATGTTTGACCTGCTGACAGCTGCGATGAGGCAGAGACCGCAGTACCTGATGGTCGGAGAGGTCAGGGGAAAGGAGGCTTATGTCGTCTTCCAGGCGATGGCCACCGGAACAATAGCATATTCCACATTCCATGCAGACGATCTTGGCGCAATGATACACAGGATGGAAAGCGAACCGATCAAGCTGCCCCGTTCACTGATGACCGCATTGAACATAATGCTCCTGCAGGGGCAGGTTAAGGTCGGAACAAAGATGACGAGGCGTGTAAAGTCTCTAACCGAGATAGTTGGTCTCGACCCTGAGACAAACGAAATCATATACAATTCGGTGTTTACATGGAACCCGGCCGATGACCGTTTCCACTACTCCGGCCACAGCTACATATTCGAAAAGATAAGGCTTAGCAAGGGGTGGTCCCCGAGGGAGATGGAGAATGAAATGAGGAGAAGGGTCCTCCTCCTCGAATACATGCGCAGGAAGAACGTAAACAACTACTTGTCAGTGGCCGCTCTCATCTCGGCCTACTACAGGGATGCCGAGAAGACGGTGGCGAAGGTGGAGAGGGAAATGCGCGAACTTGGCGCTTTGGGTCAGCAGAAGGAGCATCCACAGGCAATGCCAGTATCCGGCTCTCAACCTGCCCCCGCTGCACAAACAGACGCTGGCAGTCGCTGAGTCCAGTTTCCAGGCCATTTCAATCATCCGATTTCCGAACGCTTTCGGGCCAAATACCCGCACTGAGAAGAGGCCAGGGTGACCATCCCCTGTTGCAGGGCTTCGCCCACTTTGCCTGTTCATCCAGTCTCTGGAGTGATGTTATTTGACCGAGCTGGCTTTGACGAGTATCGAATGTTACAATTTATGTCTAAGTCATTATATATTATGCCACTCGGTTGAAACCCGAATCCCATGAGTAGATTCGGCATCCGCCTCAAGACAGGGGCATTGGCACTGTTTTTGATATTCTCCGGCGCCTTCATGATCCAGAGCGCTGCTTCCGTCGCGCTCGCTTCCCCGTACACGGGATCGCCTCCGGCGCCCACAAATCTCACCATGTACTTCCATAATATCTCGTCGCCTGTGACAGTTGGCGGCGCACCTCACCTGCATATAGCCGATACCTGGAACGATACGGTACCGCAATATGCAAGCACTGGGTACAACGTCTCCTCGCTTCATTATCTGTCGCTTAATTTTACCGTTTATCCCCAGCTGTCGGGCCCGCTGGGTCTCAACGGCACTGTTTACTCCTACATCTATATGACGCAAAAGGGATCCTCGCCGAACTGAGGCTCGATATCCCTTTCCGTCTTTGAGGACAGTCCAAGTGGCACATCTAAGCTTATCGGAACCGGACCTTCCACCACAATGAATGTCAATTATCCCGGGGCAATTCCCACTCTCATCCGCCTTACCGGTCCCAAGCTGGACATGACGGTCAATACTAACTACAGCCTTTCCTTTAACATAGTGGTCAGCGGAAACTCAGCCGAGACGTACAGCGCTCTCTGGGGAAAAGTCAACAGCACTGTATATTACTCCGAGGGCATAATCCCTGCTTCTTCATATCTGGAGGTCAGCAACATTTATGCGGTCAGCAGCACAGGCGCAGCACTGTACTCATTGCCATCCTATGCAGCAGATAAGAATGTGACTGTCTATTCAAACCTGACCGATCCTCTCGGTGCCTATGACTTCTTTTCATGGCCTGTTGACTGGATTATAACCAATTCGGCAAATGCTGTTGTGGACAGCGGAGTAATGTCTCCTGTTAGCGCATTCTCGATTGGTATCAACTACGTACTCTACAATTTCACATTCAACTACAGCGCGTTCTCTCCAGGTGAATACAAAATCACAGTGAACGGGACTGATAACACGATGCACAATTATCCGTCATCTTCCGGCGTTCTGTTCGGCAGGAATGCATTTGGCAGCATGCAACTTTACGTGGGGCTGCCTCCGGTGCATGCCTTGTTCACAGTCCAGGATTCGCTCAGCCATTCGGTAAGGGGAGCACATGTCAGCGTGTACTACTCCTCTTCATTCATCGCCTCGAACATCACAAACAGCACAGGAGTTGCGGGAATTTATCTGGCGGGCGGAAACTACACGGTTCGCGTGTCCTGGCAGTCTATTGAGGTTGGAACATTCGCCGTCACTGTAAACAATACAAGCAATGCATTCTCGCTCAAGTCGAAAATTTACTCACCAGAGTACACATTCGAGGACCAGTCAGGAGCTCCTCTTCTGGATGCGTTCGTCTACATGCGATCCCCGAACGGAACATCATTGCCGCTTGTCGTCACAGGAGCCAGCGGTGCTTTCACACTTTCTGAAATGGCCAGGGGAAACTACTCCACAGTGGTCTTCTGGCACAGCAGCATGGTTTTCAACGGAAGCATTTATGTCAATAGCAACGGTAATGAGCCGGTGAATGTGGGAGCATACAGCCAATCCTTCAAAGTCGTCAGCTCCTCGGGCAGCCCTGTGCCCACAGCCAACGTTCTCATTGTCAATTCAACATCAGGCACTCAGCTTGGCTTCAACACAACGAATGCCTCAGGCATGGCTTCAGCTGTCCTCCCTTACGGCACATATGCTGTGACGGTATACTGGAAGGGAATACAGGTTTACCTGAACAACAACATGGTCTTGGACAACCCCACAGCGCCCGCACTGGTGCTCAACAGCAGCATATACACCATCACCATTGATGCGCTCTCATCATCCGGTTCTCCGCTCAGCAACGTGATTATCAACGTATTCAGCAATTCTACAGGCACATTCCTTTCTGCCGTCACCGGCATCAATGGCCATGCAGCATTCGAACTTGCAGGCGGAAACTATGTTGTCACCGCCTCCTTTTCCACCACTTACGACCTGACACCCGTCTCACAGCAGATTACCCGGAGTGTTGGTGTTACATCCGCATCAACGATGATACTCAAATTCACCTCGGTCTATCCTCCTGTCACGTCCACCAACCTGTTCTATGTCATAGTTGTCATTGTGCTCGTCATAGCAATCGCTGCGGCCTCAGTCATACTGCTGCTCAGGCGATCCAGAAAGTCGGCTGCAAAGGATGAGCCGCAGAAGAATGACAAGCCGGGAAACTGAAAGCACCACTCTTTACCAAACTGCAGAATCCTGCGGTGTCTGTGCGGATTGGAACGCATTCGGCCGACTTGCGCACCAGGCAGGATTCGAACCTTTTCTTCGCCACCGGAATTCAAGTTTCAGAAACCGCCAGGTAAATATGCGCAACCAGGATCCTCCGCAAGAACATCGCCTGAATGTGAGAATGCACGGGAGCGGGAACCGCCGCACACATCCCTGTATTCACACACGCCGCACTTGCCTCCGAACTCGCCATTCCTTATGGATATCAAAGTGCGGTTGTTCCTGTAAATATCCGTAATGCTCCCTGACCTCACGTTACCTACCGAATAGGGAAGGAAGCCTGAAGGGTAGACTTCCCCATTCTGTGAGATGAATATTATACCCTTGCCGTCCCTTGTCGGCACATTAGATGCTACCACTTCCCTCTGAGGCGGCCCCAGAAGGACTGACGCCCTTTCCATTAGCCTGCTGTACAATCCGCCATGCACTTCGCCATTGGTCCCATGTGCAGCAGGAACCCTCCTGGTCCGTTCTGCAAGAATACGCCTGTAAAAGGGGGCCTCCACGGTCCTGACCGTAAAACCGTGCCGTGTCATTTCAGCAAGGAAATTGCAGACATCCTCATTCTGCGCCGCCGTCAGCTCTTTCAGATGTTCGCCTCGTCCCACCGAAACCAGGAAAAAGACCTCCCACACTCTGATGCCCAGCTGCCTCAGTATCAGGGCGATATCTGCAAGCTCTTCCACATTATCCGGCATGACAGTGGTGTTTATCTGGACAGAGAACCCCATGGCAACAAGTCTTGATGCCGCATTTATCGTCTCCCCAAAGTGGCCCGGTATTCCCCTGATACTGTCATGTATCTCTGCTCTGGAACCGTCAAGGCTCAGTGAAATAGATCGTATTCCAAGGTTCCTGAGTTCAATTAGCTTCCCGGAATCAAGAAGGCTGCTGACTGCAGGAGAGAGCGCAATGCTCAACTGACTCTCCTTCCCTTCCCTCACAAGCTCCACAAGGTCGCTTCGCATCATACAATCCCCTCCGGTCATTATGACAACCGGCCTGGGTTGCCCGAAGGACGAAATGTCGTCCATCAGTCTCACACCTTCTTCATACGTGAGTTCATCAGGGAGGGGACTGGTTATTGCAGACGCCCTGCAGTGCCTGCATGACAGGGGGCATGCTTTTGTCGTCTCCCAGAACACGAGAAGCGGGTTACGCGAGAAATCCAGCCTTCCGCCGATCATACTACATCATTGCAGGTACTCATTCATCTATTCTTTGATACACTTCTTTCCGCCTTCCTCTCGCTTCATTGGCATCTCTGTTCGAAGTACATCAAATAGGCCTTTTATATGCAGCACTTCCAGTTGTGGTGTATGATAGGAATTGCAGCAGTAAGTGCAATTGGCGCCGCAATAGGGGCAGTAGGGCTGGGAGCAGCTTCCGTGGCGGCCGGGCATCCGGGAGGCCTCGCAATAGCATTACAACACATACCAGCGATTGCTCCCGGTCATTCTGTGGTTTCGACAGTTCAGAGCTCGCTGGAGGGTGGTGCAGCCGGTGGTGGCATAGGCGCTGCCGTGGCTGCGGTCGCAAAGGGCATAGGCAAGATTGCCGGCGGCGTCTGAGCAGATTCGTGTTCCAGCTGGTATCAGGACAGGTCCATGGAGGTTGTTTCCGACAAAGCTCCCCTCAGGCGTGATGCTTTTATCATGTACAGGAACAATATGAACCACCCCATTCCAGGGGTTGCACAAATCCATGGTACTATACCATAGGACATGTCATACTTTCATATTTTTGCATTTGTCCCCTTTTGTCGTAACAGGCTGACCAGTAACTTTGAATTACACTTTTTGTGCAAGGCCCCAAAATTAGTACATATAGCTCAACCGCCGCCCTGATAATTGTACCAGTAAATGGCGGTGAATGGCAGAGTTTGACCGTAAGGTATACCACTTTGGATAATGCCGGTGGTAGGTTGTTCTCCCGCAGGTATCTGGTAACCAAAGAGAAGTAGGAAGTTTATCGAAAGGGATGGAGTTTGAAAGTTGTCAGTTGTCAGAACAAATGGGCCGCCCGAGGAGAGCGGTATACTCTTGGCCCCTCCTCCTGCACCGCCGTATGAGGCACCGAATGAAACTTTTGTGCTGACAACTACGCCACCAACAGCTGCTGGAAGTAACATGAACTGGCCGTACCATGGTTGACTATTATCTAAAGGCCAGCGAAGGCTCGGATACCAAAGCTCTTTCATGCCGTTGAATTTTTGGTAACTCTGACCGCTAGGTGGTGTGATAGATTTGTAACTTGGCGAGCCAGTTGAGCTCGATGGGGCCACGGTCCATATGCGAGAATTCTGTGTGGTATTCATGACTATGAAAGCCATTTGAGGAGAAGCTATGCTCTCTCCTGGTTTTACCCGTAACAGCATAAACATATACATGTTGCTTAGATCGTCTAGGTAAAGATCATTTGTTGTATTGTGGTTTTGTAATATCAAGTTGAAATACAACCCACTTGGAGAATTCCCACTGACGTATTGTGCATTTATACTATATGCGTTGTTATATTTAATCTGGCTTGAGTTCTGTCCTTCCTGTTCCGGTTGGTTCCAGGTGAAACCGGAAAAGCTCATACTGGTCGGGCCTAAGTATGGGGTAGGATAACTAGTGTTGGATGAGCCTGAATTCAACGTGCTGACCACAACAAGGACAACGTAATAGACGCCCGTGTTTCCGAAAACGTCTGTTGCTTTCAGCTTGAATGTTTCAAATCCAGTTGCGTTTGACAATACATGTGCTTCGAATGTCATGATGCCGGGATACGACCCCATGCTCATATTTGAGGTCCCAGTAATATTCGTGAGAGACGTATTGCTAAAAGGTTGAATCGTAACCTTGCCGGTCAATGGCGGGTTGAATGAGGTTGTATTATTATCAATTACATATGCGGTCACACTGATGTTGATTCCAGGTGTCGCCGGATTGGGGTTGATGCTTGCTGTTACAATGTTCGGTCCGCCCCTTTCAACTGAAACCGAGAAGGTGTAATTTGCCTTTGCGCCGTTTGCAGACGTTGCATTTATCTGGACTGGATAAGTCTGGCCGACAGCCAGCCCTGAAGATGACTCAAAGACGCCGGAATATATGCCGTTGGCACCCGTCAGTCTTAGCGTACCCACGGCATTGTTCAGATAGTAGACGGACGCATTCACATACTTGACATTGCCAAGCACGCTGGCGATAACTGTCACATTCCTGCCCGGCATGACGGGGTTTGGAGATGCATACGCGTCCTGTATCACAGGAACGGATATTGTGGACACTCCGCTGAGAACGGTGCTCCATACCACCGAGTTGGACGCCTTGTTGATTATAGTGACGCTCACAACTGAGCCGCTGTTCACACCTGTGGAGTTCACACTCCAGACCTGGTTTGCTCCCCACCTGGAACTGGTCCACGGAATCAGCCTCCCCGCAGAATTCACCGCATTACCCTGGACCATGAGATAGACGGTGGCTGTCTGGTTCACCTGGACAACGATGGAAGTTGTTGCCGCATTAAGCGACTGGCCCCCTAAGTGTGTGATGTTCAGGTACGCGACAGTGGTTGCCCCGTAGGGAACATCGCCTGAGACCGTGGCGTGGAAATCTGCATAAGTCTGTGAGTTCGGCGTCGGGATTGCACTTACGTAGAAGAAAATGCTGGTGAAGAGAACCACGGTTATTCCAAGTATGAGTATGTCACCGATTATCTCGGAAACTCCAGAATCCTTCCTGCCGTGAATCCTGCCGCTCCTTCCTCTCTTGCCATTAATCATGATTACGCCTTGTGCCTGGGTCCATTGTCTAAGTCGGCCCAGATAATACTAAAAGGTCACCACCAGATTATCAAGTCTTGATAATGTTGCCAGCAGGCTGCCGTCCCTTCCACGGTCAATCTGCCCGTGCATTGTGGTGGGCTGTGCTTCCAGCACCATTAATAGCATGGATCGCCTATTTGAATACACCAGACTCGGAGTGGTTCAACTGGCAAGAAGGCGTTTCGGCGGACTGTTTGTTATTGGTGAGAAGAAGGTATTCCAGAACGTGGCCGGCATCATACAGCTTGGTCTGGATGCCAGGCGCATTGTAAAGGAAATGCTGAATGCAGAGAGCATGGCTTCAATAAACCAGCTTAACGAGCAGGTAATAGCCATCGAAAAGGAGTCGGATATCATCGCTTTCAGGATATCCGGGGAGATAACAAACGGGGCCATAAGCTCCAATGTCCTGGACAACCTGCTTGAGTGCGTGGACATGGCAGACAACATACTGGACAATTTCCATTACATAAGCAGGGAGATAAAGCGGACAGGTAAACTGCGCATAGATGCAAAGGAGCTGGGCAACCTGCTGGCATTCCAGTCACAGCTCAACGACCTTCTCGATCTTTCCGAATCCGCGATGAATGCGCTGGTCAACCTGCTGTACTCCAAGGATTTGGATGAGATGCGCACCATAAGGATGGAAATAGAGGGGATTGAGGAGAAGGGCGACAACATCAAGGATGCCTCCTTTGACAAGCTCTACTTCATGGCACCGACGATGCACTATCTTCAGTTTACCCATATTACGGAGCTTGTCCACAAGCTTGACGACATACTTGACGCATCCGAAGACATCGCCGACACCGTGCTCGCTGTCGCCATATCAGTGTCAAGATGATCATCACGACCGAATCAATACTCGCCGCATCCCTTCTCTTCATTGCAGTTGTACTTGTCTACGGCAACAATCTCTCTGCCTGCGTTTGGACGCGTGTGGGTTCGGGCACTATCAGGACGCTCACCGGAATAATGATTGGTGTTGTGGGCTACACTGCCGGGCTGCTCCCGCAGGCGAGCAACATGGCAAGTGTCCCGCACCTGCTCATGGCCTCACCCGCAGCCGACACGGCTGCTGCCGCATTTTCTGTCACCATAATGATTTCCGTTATAGGGATGCTGTTTAGGATTCCGAAATCCCTGAGCATGTCGCCGGTTGGAGTCATGGCTGGCATCTCGGTCGCGCACGGCACTCCCGCGGTCGGCTACCTCGACCGCGTCATGGCGCTCTGGATTGCCGCTCCTCTGCTTTCAATTCTTGCCGGCACACTCTCCACAAGGGCTATAGCTGCATCGTGACCGCGTGATGTCTGGAAGAGGGCGGCGGGTTACAAGGTTCTGCTCCCGGCCTCCTCATTTGCCGCCTCCTACGTGCTGGGGGCAAACACAATAGGTGTCATACTGGCAATTTCCGGTTTCACCACAACCAACCTTCTGATCGCAGGCGCTGCAGTTGCTGCAGGTTCCATACTGCTGAGCAGGAGGACGCTGAGGAGGATAGGCCGGGACATATTCCTGCTGCGTTACTCCAACGCATCCGCCTCACTCCTGGATTCAATCAAACTCAGTACTTGACCACTATCGGTACGCTGGCATTGTCGGAATTTAATTTCCGGACAATTATGTGAGACCCATCCCACATCTCCTGTTTGATAGACATGAAAGGATGGGATGGGGCGACTCGCAAGAGTCGCGATACAGCAATCGTGTGCGGGAGTAATAAAAACTCTGTTCCGAGGGTTCTCAAGCCCTCGGACATAAGGAGGCGTGTCGAGGATGTGCTCATGCACGTCCTGGCAGGGGCGCTGCTGCTGGCATTTCCGGACAGCACAGTCAGGGACACTGCAAGGTTCGTGATGAAGGCTTCGGCGACGGGCGGAAGCCTGACATCTGCCAGGAGACATGCCAGGAACGGCCATTCACGCAGGCAGATGGCAAGAGTCGTGGAGGCGCTGGAGCAGGGAAGGCTCCAGCGGCTGATCACTCATTCGCTCAGGAAGCAGGCTTCGCCCTTCATACCGGAGGGCAGATGCACAGTTGCAGTCGATATTCATCTTGTGCCGTACTACGGCAGGAGGGAATGCACCGGTCAGCTGATAACATCAAAGGGGAGACAGGGTACAGACCGCTTCCATGGCTATTCCACCATATACGCGGCGGTGAGGAACCGCCGCATCACCTTCGGCATGAGGGCCGTCAGGGGGAAGAGGATGCTTCCACTGCTCAGGAAGCATCTGGACGATGCCAGGGCATGCAATGTGCGCATAGGCACATTGCTGCTCGACAGGGAATTCTACTCCATGGATGTCATCACCTTCCTGAGGAGCAGGAGGATACCTTTCATCATGCCGGTGCGGACAGGCAGGAAGATGGCCGCATGCTGGAACAGGGGCAGGCACTCATTCACGACAATCCACACACTGAAATCGGGTGTGGAGAGCATTGACCTGATGGTGCAGGTGGCAAAGAGGAGGGAGCACAGGAGGATCAGGAGCTGCTACTTCACAGTCTACCGTGTATGCACATCGCCAAGGCAGACAATGCAGCTCTACCGCCATAGGTTTGGCATCGAGTCAAGCTACATGATCGCCGAAATGGCAAGGGCGAGGACATCGAGCAGGGAGACTGCAGTCAGGCTGCTGAACATGTTTGTTGCGGTGCTCATCGAGAATGAGTGGGTCATTGCGAAGATGCTCTATGCCTCCGATAGGCATAGAGGCAGTCCTGTTGTGTTCGACGAGCTCATACGTTTCAGGCAGCTGCTGCTCATGATTGTGTGCTCCATAAACAAGATCTACGGGGAGAGTCACATAGTAGAGAACAGGGGACCTCCGCCGGCTGAAGCACTGAGATTGTTGGAGGTGGTCAGATGAACGCTAACGGCCAAGTACTGAAACTTGTCGAATCCGCTACCCTCCTTGGACTGCCGCTGAGCAACACGCAAACTGCCCCGTCGACCCTCTTCGGTGCGGGCCTTACCCACAGGGAGAGGTTTTTATCCGCGAAGCCCTTCATGGTGATAGCCGCGGGCTGGGTCGCAGCTCCTCTGATCAGCTTTGGTTTCGGGCTTCTGATGTGATTTCGGGCTGATTTCAGGGGAAAAAGGTAAATAAAAAATAAAGATTACAAAACTTATTAATTCCCAGGTCCCAATTGATGGAAGCTCGCGATTCGGGTGTTACTGATGAAACATGCAAGCAGGGTTGACGGTGAACTGGTTCGTACCGATCTACTTGACAAGGCAAACCATTCCACTAGGAATGCCATCGTAGCGCTGATAAAGCACAGGGGGGAAGCGGGAATGAAGGAGATTTCCACCTCCATGGGCATCAGCAAGATGGCTGTCAGCAAGCACCTGTCAAATCTGGAGAGGGACCAGCTTGTCCAGAAGAGGGTTATACGGGCTGGTGTCGGCAGGCCCGAATACAGGTACTCCCTCACGCCAAATGCCCACTATCTCTTCCCGACCTCCTACCCCTATATCGCACTGTCAGCCCTCTCATTCATAGAGGATGAGATGGGGAACGAGGCCGTTCACGAATTCTTTGACAGGAGGCGCAGGGAGCTTGTCGACCGCTATTCAAAGCGCATGAGGGACCTGCCATATGAGGAAAGGATAAAGGAGCTGGCAAGGGTGAGGGAGGAGGAAGGCTTCCTTGCCGAGACAAACAGGCTGCAGGACGGGACAATGGTACTGATAGAGCACAACTGCCCGCTTATGACTGTTGCCAGCAAGTACGGCCTGGCCTGCACGGCAGAGCTCAGCCTGTTCAAGCAGCTGCTTGGTGAGGGGGTTGAAAGGACACACTGGATGGTCAACGGAGAGCACGTCTGCCGTTACATAATATGGAAGGGCACCGAGCCTCAGGCCAACAGTCAGCCTTAGTCCATCAGCTATCTTGATATCCGACGTGGCAATCTGGATTCCATGGCTGATGAAGGCGCCCCCGGAATGCCATTCTCTGGTCTTGTGGACCAGGTACGGTCAATCATGCCGGAGTGCATCCGCCTGAGAAGGGAGATACACTCCAATCCAGAACTCTCCATGGGTGAACACGGAACTGCAAAGCATCTGTCCGCATTCCTTGCCGCTCACGGGCTCAAACCCACTGGTTATGGCTTCCCTTCAGTTGTCTGTGACACGGGACCAAGTCCCAGGGTTGCCATCCGGGCGGACATGGACGCTCTGCCCATAGTGGAGGAGTCAGGGGAGGAATTTTCCAGCATGAACCAGGGCGCTATGCATGCCTGTGGCCATGATGCACACTCGGCCATCCTTGCCTGCGCTGGTGTCATCCTCTCCCGGGCAGGCATCCCTGTCAGGCTCATTTTCCAGCCTGCTGAAGAAACGGGACAGGGGGCAAGGATGATGATATCAGAAGGGGTGCTTGACGGCGTAGACCGCATTTTCGGACTGCATGTATGGCCCTCCCTCGACACAGGCACCATGGCGGTGCTGGACGGACCTGCAATGGCCGGTAACTCCCTCTTTTCGGCCAGGCTCTACGGCGGGGGCGGCCATGGCGCCTATCCTCACCTTGCAGCCGACACAATAACCGCAGCCTCATCTTTCATAATGAATGCCAACAGCATCGTTTCCCGCAACATAGATCCGCTGGACAGGGCAGTTATCTCATTTGGACAGCTGGAGGCAGGAAGGGCCCCCAATGTGATTCCGTCGGAGGTTGGTATCAAGGGAACAATAAGGTACTTCTCCGCTGAAACAAAAGGGGTACTGAAGGGCAGGCTGGAACGGCTGCTTGCAGATGCATCCTCCTCCTTCGGGCTCAAACACGCGATTTCATGGTTTTCGGAGGGACCTGCTGTCATCAATGATTCAGGGTGCGCAGCCTCCCTTTCCGGTGCCATTTCGCCATGGGTGAAGATGGTGGCATGCAATCCAACCATGGGGAGCGAGGATTTTGCCTACTACCTTCATGAGAGAAAGGGTGCGTTTGCCTTCCTGGGGACAGGAAGCGGCGAATCAACCAGAAGGTCAAAGCACAGCTCACGGTTCAGGCTCGACGAAGATTCTCTGTATTACGGCATACTGTCAGAGGTGGTCGCGGGTGGCACCCTGTAACTTGCAGAGAGGGCACATCAGGGGGAAGTTGCAATGGTGGACATAAGGGAGGTGCAGTCGCCGGAAGGGATGAAGGAGATATTCCCTGTGGCGATGAGCGCCTGGGGGATGGAGAGGCCTGAGTCGTTCATTACAGACATGCTGAATGCGCTTGAGTACCACGGCGGTCTGGTCCTGGGCGCATACGATGAAGGCAGGATGATCGGATTCCAGTATTCCTTCATAGGCAGGAAGGGCGACCTTTTCTACCTCTATTCCCACATGACGGGTATTCTGGAGGAGAGGAAATACGGTGGAGTGGGCCTGCGTCTCAAGCAGGCACAGCGGGAGTGGGCCAGGAAGAACGGCTTCAGGCTGATAGCCTGGACTTATGATCCGCTGATGAGCATGAATGCAGTCTTCAACATCAGGAAGCTGGGTGCAATCGCGAGAACCTACCTCCCGAATTTCTACGGTGCGATGGTGGACAGGCTCAATGCAGGATCGCAGACAGACAGGTTTGTCGCGGAGTGGTGGGTGGAATCTGACAGGAGACCTGTCGAATTCGATCCCGGTCGGTTCAACACGCTCAATGCCACCGGGATTATAGAAGGCGATTTTCGGAAGATTTCTGCCATATATGATGCAACCGGGGATGAGGTCGTGGTCGAGATTCCATATGACTATGTGTCCCTGAAGTCACGCTTTCCGGGAGAGGCATCTGAATGGCGTTCAGGCACCAGGCGCATCTTCAGCGAACTCTTCAGGAACGGATACACTGCCGTGTCCTCCAAGTCATCAGGTGGAAGGACATACTATCTGCTGTCGAGGAGACTTGATGACCCGGCCATACCCCACGACAGCCCATTCAGAATATGAGCTCAATCCGTGTGGTTCCCGTGACGGGTCAGGCCAATTCTGCGACGGGCTAATTTGAGAATATAGTCAATATAGCACTCTGTTTTTTATTGCGGATGCGTTCAAGTCATCCTTGACTTCTGGCACGTCTGGTAAAACATGAACAAGACCGCAAGTATAGTAATTGGCTTGGTGGTGGTCCTGGTCATCGCAGGCGTTGGTGCGTACGTGGTTTACGGGCACGGAAGCTCAAACCAGTCTCCATCGTCAAAGGTGACCCTGACTGAAACCGGGTCTACTCTGCTCTATCCCGTATTCAACATCTGGGCCGGAAACTATTCGGCAAACAAGATCACAACTGCCGGAACAGGCAGTGGAGCAGGTATATCCGGCGCGATTGCAGGAACTGTTGTCATTGGTGCCTCAGATGCATTCATGACAAACACGCAGGTACAGCAGAACCCGGGAATGCTGAACATACCGATACTGATTTCTTCCCAGTATGTGGCATACAACATACCTGGCCTGAATTCAAATACACTTCATTTCAACGGGACGGTCCTTGCAGGCATATACAACGGATCAATCAACAACTGGAACAATGCGCAGATTGCCGCACTCAATCCAGGTGTGACATTCCCCAGCCATGTCATTGTCCCGGTCCACAGGTCGGACGGAAGCGGTGACACTAACATGTTCACCGAATTCCTGAGCAAGTCTGACAGCTGGTGGAACAACAATGTCGGCTTCGGCACAAATGTCAACTGGCCGAGCGTCCCGGCCGCAGTTACAGGCCAGGGCAACTCGGGCATAATCAGCCAGATGACTTCCACACCCTACAGCATTGGATACATTGCAACAACATACGAGGCACAGGTACACAGCGCAGGCTTTGGAATAGCCGCTCTCCAGAACCAGGCAGGGCAGTTCGTCACAATGAGCCAGTCCACTGTGATGGCGGCAGCAAACCACTATCTCAGCCAGATACCGGCAGACGGCAGGCTCGCAATACAGTTCGCTCCAGGGAACAACTCCTACCCCATCGTTGACCTCGAGTACCTCATTGTCAAGCAGGTACAGCCTAATGCTAACACCGCAGCTGCACTGGTTGCATTCCTGGAGTGGGCAGTCAACTCGACATCCGGCGGAAGCCAGAGCAAGTTCATATCGCCACTCAACCTGGCACCACTGCCGCAGGCAGTTGTGAGCCAGATAGTGACACCCCTGATAAACAAGATATCGGGCTGATTGTATTGAACTGGAAAGAAAGAAAACCTTCTGAAAACCTCTTTTTCATTTTCACTTTAGCCATGGCGCTGGTGCCCATGGCCATCATGCTTATACTCTTCTCCTTCCTGATATACAAGGCAATCCCCTCCATGCGGTATACGGGATTCAGTTTCTTCACGTCATACCTGTGGTATCCAGGCAATGTCTACGCCAACCCGATCTCTTTCCACGGGGTCATGGCGCCCTACAGGTCCTCCTTTGGACTCCTGAGCTTCTTTGTCGGGACACTTATCACAACAGGCTTTGCGATACTCATTGCCTTTCCAGTCAGCATATTCCTCTCGCTGACAATCAACCTCTATACGCCTGACAGGCTCAAGCGCCCCTTTTCGGTCCTTGTAGAGCTGTTTGCCGGCATACCAAGCGTTGTCTACGGTCTCTGGGGAGTGATAGTTCTGGAGCCGGTGCTGCTCCACAACATCATGCCATGGATGAAATACGTCGGGTTCCAGGGGCAGATAATATCGGGAGCCGGAATTATGGCCGCAGGCCTCATCCTGAGCATTATGATCATTCCGATAGTCACAGCTGTAATTTCCGAATCTATGCACTCCCAGCCTCGCGAACTGAAGGAAGGCGTCTATGCGCTCGGAGGAACTAAGTGGGAAGTTGGCAAGCATGTCCTGCTTGGTAATACCAGGAAGCAGATTGTCGGCGGGACTCTCCTTGGGACAGGGAGGGCCCTGGGGGAAACCATGGCTGTCCTTATGGTGAGCGGCAGCATAGTCAATGTTCTTCCAACTAGCATATTCTCCCTGACAAACACCATGTCCGCCCAGATTGCGGCAGCCCTTGACAGTGCGTTCATAGACGGCACCGGAATGAACCTGTCCGCACTGGTTGAGCTTGGCCTGGTGCTTGTCCTGATATCGCTGATAGTGAACCTTGCAGGCAGGGCGATTGTCGGAAGAGGAGCGCTCAGGGGGTTCGAGAATGACTGAAGCCGATTTTCCGGCCGGAAGAGACCTGGCTGGATATGAGTCGAAGTATGACAGGAGAGTCATTTCCGACATGATTGTCCGCATCATTGGATATGTCATACTGGCATTCATGTCTGGCCTCCTCCTTGCCATTGTGGGTTTTGTCGCATTGAAGGGTCTGGGGGTCATGACCGTCAAGATGCTGACAACCGTTGGAAATACACAGACCGGCGGGCTTGCGAATGCAATTGCAGGCACCTGGGAGCTTGTTCTGACCGGACTGCTGCTCGCTGTGCCTGTCGGCATGTTCGGAGCTCTCTACCTTTCCGAATACAGCAGCCGCGTTTCAGGAGGGGTCCTGCGCCTCTTCGTAGACGTGCTGACGAGCATCCCGTCCATCGTTCTGGGCCTCTTCGGATATCTCGTCCTTGTGATACAGCTCGGCCTCGGATATTCCCTCATAGCCGGCGGTGTGACGCTCGGAGTGATGATGATCCCGTACGTGCTCAGGATTTCCGAAATTTCATACTCCAACATCCCCAGGCAGACGAGGGAGGCAGCTTACGCGCTTGGCGCAGACAACTTCCAGATATCGTTCAGGCTGCTGATTCCGCAGGCCCGGGCCGGAATACTCACCGGCGTGCTGCTGGCTGTCAGCATCGCCGCAGGGGAGACAGCGCAGCTTCTCTACACAGCACTTTTCAACAACGGCTACACAACCAGCTTCCTGGGTCAACCTGTCGCATACCTGACATATGTCGTCTATTACAGCCTTCAGCAGAACACCGTCTATGCCCGTTCGATGGCATATAGTGCGGCACTTGTTCTAGTTACATCTATATTTTCTATATTGCTGGTTTCAAAATACATAAGCAGGATCAGATGATCAGAATGCCAGGAATCATAGAAGTCAGGGACCTCAATGTCGCCACAGACAGGCAGCAGATATTGAGCAATGTCCACCTCACCATCAAGGAAAATGCTGTAAATACAATCGTCGGGCCCTCCGGAAGCGGAAAGAGCACGCTTATCAGGACATTCAACAGACTCACCGAGCTGTATCCCAAGCTCAGGCAGAACGGGCAGGTGCTGTTCCACGGAAAGGATGTCAGGGACTACAGGGTGATTTCGCTCAGGCGCAGGATAGGCCTGGTTTTCCAGAAGCCCAATCCATTCCCTGCGTCGATTTACGATAATGTTGCCTTTGGTCCGAAGCTGCATATGAAGCTTACAAGGACCAAGCTCGACGAAATCGTCCACGACAGCCTTGTAAGTGCCGGTCTCTACGATGAGGTCAAGCACCTGCTTGACAAGAGTGCGCTGGAGCTGTCAGGTGGCCAGCAGCAGAGACTCTGCATCGCCAGGGCGCTTGCTGTGCAGCCTGAAGTGCTGATGATGGACGAACCCACTTCCTCGCTCGACCCTATCGCAAAGGGCAAGATAGAGGACCTGATGATGGAGCTCCGCAACCAGTACACCGTCGTGCTTGTAACGCATGACATGGGTCAGGCAAACAGGGTTTCAGACTCCATCGACCTTCTGTACAATGGCAGGATTGTAGACTACGACAAGGCAGAGGTAATGAAGATGCCTGAGTTCGAGCAGGCAAAGCATTTCGTGATGAAACTCGCGAAGTGAAGCAGCTCAGCAAAGAGTGCCGATGCTTCAGGTCACCGCCCTCAGGCCCCAGGTTTAAAAGGCGGGCACTTCACATGTCAAGCTTTTCATTATTGTAGATTTCCGCCGATATTTCCTTCAGAGCCGATGCTGAGAGAAATACCCGTTGACTCGGTAAAGGACGCAAGGGCGAGGGCTGCACTTCTCACAGGGATTGCAGAGATTGAGGCAATGGTGATTTGCCGCAGGGCGAGCAGAGATGCCGAGGCCGCCATCCTTGAGTGCATGGATGATATCGGGTCATGCAGCGAACGGCTGCTGGATGTAATGAGGCTGGATGCGGAGCGCCTCTCAGTGTCCAGACTCTCAGAGGGAAGGGTGAGGGCACACCTTCTCGCAGAGAGGGCCCGCTCCAGGGCATCCGCAGCGGTAACAAGTCTGATGGCTGGATTTGAACTGTACGTGGGAAGGATTGGTTCTGTCTCCCGGCCAAGGCACGCAGGGGGAGGTTCATGACAAGACAGAGGAGGACGCGCCGAACGAGGTCAGACGAAATAGCAGTAGAGGCAAGCAGGATTGCGGCGGGCCTGATTGCCGAGGCCGTTGCCGAGGGTGAGAAGCAGAAGACGGCTGCCGGCTTCAAACTGGAGGCAATCAAGGCCGAGTACGGCCGCAAACTGTACGAGGAGATTGAAAGGATGCGCATGGCATCTTCGGGAAGCACGGATGCAGAACTTGCAGCCGAATTCGAAAAGGTTCATAGGGATAGTCTCATTGGTGTCAAGGAGAAGTTCATTTCAATGGTAAGGAATCTTGACAGCGGGACAAGGTCGAAGTGGACATCCGCCCTGATCGCCGGAGCCGCAACTGAGCTTGGCGCGGATGTGCTTCATGTCAGGAAGGAGGATGCGGCGGAGGCGGCCGGTTACAGCGGATTTGAGATTGTGCCGGATCTGTCTGCATCCGGTGGAGTTGTGGCCGAGGCCTCCGATGGCACTGCGCTCCTGGACTATACGCTTGAATCGCTTGCTGAAAGTTACTGGGAATCAAGCATCAGGGAGATACTGGAACTGCTATTCGGGTGATCGCAATGTTCAATAGAGAGTTAGTTTCTGGCTGCAGGTCATCTCGCAGTACCCGGCGCTTTGAAATCATGGTGATTTGAAATGCTTGAACATGAAAACAGTGAAAATGGCGGCGAATCAGAGAGGACCGACAGATTCAAGGAGCTGGCTCTAAAATACTCGCGCTTTTACAAGGGCAAGGTCAACACCTTTCCCAAGGTGCCCGTCAGGAGCCTGAATGATTTCTCCATATGGTACACACCAGGCGTGGCGGCAGTTTCTCTCGAAATAGCCAGGGACAGGGATCAGTCGTTCGAGCTTACAGGCCGGTGGAACAGCACCGCAATACTGACAGACGGCACCAGGGTGCTGGGCCTTGGCAACGTCGGCCCGGAGGCTGCCATGGCTGTCATGGAGGGAAAGGCTCTGATTTTCAACTACCTTGGGGCGGTGAATGCAATCCCGATACCAGTAAGGGCGGCAGACAGGGAGCAGTTCATTGGTGTGGCAAAGGCGCTTGAACCCTCCTTTGGAGGATACAACCTCGAGGATATAGAGTCTCCAAAGTGCTTCTACATACAGGAGAAGCTGCAGCAGGAACTCAACATACCTGTCTGGCACGACGATCAGCTGGGGACAGCCTGCATAACACTTGCAGGCCTGATCAATGCACTGAGGGTAGTTGACAAGAAACTGAAGGATGTGAAGGTGGTCCTTATGGGTTCCGGTGCAGCCAATATAGCGACCGCAAAGCTGATCATAGCCGCAGGGGTCAGGGCGGGCAACATAAGGATGGTGGATTCCGGGGGAGTCATAGACAGCGAAAGGAAGGATCTTGACAGCATGATGATCAACAACCCGTGGAAATACGAACTTGCACTCTCCACAAATTCAGACAGGATAAAGGGGGAGGCTTCGAAGGCCTTTGAAGGCGCCGACGTCGTCCTGTCAGCCTCCAGGCAGGGACCCGGGACGATAAGGCCCGAGTGGATAAGGAGCATGAACGGCAAAGGCATAGTCTTCGCGCTGGCAAACCCTGTGCCTGAGATATGGCCGAGACTCGCCCTCGAATCCGGTGCCGCAGTTGTCTCCACAGGCAGAAGCGACTTCCCCAACCAGATCAACAACAGCCTTGTCTTCCCGGGCGTCTTCCGGGGTGCACTTGATGCGCGGGCAACTGGTGTGAACATAGAGATAATGCTGTCTGCTTCCAGGGAGATAGCGGATTTTGTCTCGGACCCCGGGCCCGAGAGGATAGTGCCCACCATGGAGGAGTGGGAACTGTATCCCCGTGTTGCCTCAGCCGTCGCTGCGAAAGCTTCCGAGATGGGGCTTGCGAGAAAATCCGGGTCGAGGGAATTCTTTTTCAAGACTGCTCATGAGCTGATTGAGAGCAACAGGAACATGTACAGAAGGATGCTCGAGGAGAAATATATCAGGAACCTGCCAGGAGGCGGTGAAGATGAGTGATGAACCAGAGATAAGGAAGATGAAAGAGAGTGATGTTGGGGCAGTGATGGACATGATACACAGGCTGAAACTTCTCAACCAGGAGTTTGATCCTACGTTTCAGGTCGCAGAGCCGCCGGCGGACGAAGTGAAGGAGTCCCTGCGCGAGGCGATTAGGCAGGAGAAGCAGTACATAATGCTCGTTGTCGAGGCGGAAGGGAAGGCGGTTGGCGTTGTAAAGGCGGACATACACAACAGGATATACTACCTCCCGAGGCAGGAGGCGAGGATCACCGAATTCTACGTGATGCCTGAATTCAGGAGAAAGATGCTGGGCAAGAAGCTGATATCCCAGCTGTACAGTGAACTGGGGAGGCGGGGCATAACCATGGTTTCAGCGGAGTTTCCCTCGCTGAACCTCATAGCCTTGGGCTTCTACAAAGGCATGGGCTACAGGGACATAGTGAGCGTTTACGGAAGGCATCTGGGAGACGAATAGAACAGATGGCGGCCAGAGCCGCGGAAGCAGGGATGCCGCAGACCGGATTTGAACCGGCGACTTTGAGATTTCTGTGAGTAATTCACTTCAGTCTCACACTCTCCCAGTCTGAGTTACTGCGGCGCAATTTTCCTGTAAACTTTCCAGATATTTAACATGAACTTAGCCTGAAAAGGGGCCTGCAAAAAATAAAGGCATCGCAGGCAGCACGGCCTGCGAAGTTAAACGGTTTGACGGTGAGGCAAAAACTCAACTGCCTGCGGCCTGTCTAGAAACGCCTGTCGCCGCCCCGACCGCCAAACGACCTTCTCCTGTCGCCGCCGCCTCCGCCACCGCCACGGTATGGGCGCCTCTCGGGCATCTCATACTCCTTGTCGCTGACGTTGACGCCTGTGTTGGTGTCGCTGACGTCCACTTCGCTCTTTGCTATCTTACCGTACTTCCCGACGTTCACCCTGATGTGACCCTTCACAAGTGAAACGTATCCATTCTCTATCTGTATCGTCTCTCCCTCTCCGACTGTACCAATCTGGTCCTGCCAGAGACTGAGGACAACGGTCCCGGAGTCATCCGCTATAGGCACTTCCGCAACCTTCCTTGAAGGCCCGAACCTTGATGGGATTTCCTTTGCCTCTCCCACCGATAAGACTTTTGCTATCACGTTGACGCTCTTGGATTCGGGCGTCAGATCCGCTATTTTTGTCAGTTCCTTGTTCGACGATTCCATCTCTATTCTTCCTTGTTTGTCTGTAAGCCCTTACGCCACTGACTTCCAGCGGCATTCGGACTTGACTCCGACTATTCAAGTCTGTATTTAAAACATCGCTTGCGGATCCGGCCGGTAATCTGACGTGCCATTTTTTATTATGGTATGCGGCCAGCCACAATTCTACGGCAAAAGGACAGCTAATGTCTTAATAGGTGTCCTCTCTGATCCTTCCCGGTTTGTTCCAATGATGGCTATCAAAGGATGGGAACTGAACTCAATCGAGGCCAAGAGATTCTCCAAAGTGGGGGAGAAGCTGATGAACGTCAGAATCGACCACAACAACACGGTCACCGGCGTGACACCTCTCAACCAGACCGACCTTGCCATAGAGTTCAGGTTCACTGCGAACTATTCGGGCATTGGTTTTGTCAGGATGGATGGCAGGATCGTGGTGTCTGATGACACAAGGAATCCCGACTCGCTGGCAAAGGAGTGGAGCAGCACGAACAATATGCCGCCAGACTTCGCGAACCTTGTCCACAACGCAGTCATTTCAAACTGCATAATCACGGCCACAATACTCACACGGGACATACAGCTGCCCCCACCTGTTCCGCTTCCCCAGGTTGATGCCTCCCAGCAGCAGCCTGGCAAGAACCTGTCCCCGAAGGGAATGGAAGTGGCCTGACTACTTTATGTGCCCAAGGCTGAAGGAGCCGATTGACAGGGCGCTCTTGCTTGCCGTGTATTTCACCCTGTCCCTGGTCTGGGTTTCGCAGATGCCCCTGATGACCAGGAAGTTGCTCTGCCCGTCGGTTTCGAATTCCACAATGCCGTCCATTATCGACCCTATGATCTGAACATCCTGCTCGCTGACTATCCCCTTTTCCACGCAGTACATGGCGGTGCACTTGTCCCTTTTTCTGCGCGCGACGAATGGCCTGAGCAGCCTGAATATGCTCTTCGACTCGTATACTGCCGTAAGGCTTGAAATTGATTTGAAAATGACCCTGTAGCTCTTCTTCTCCACTATGTCCCTTATGCTGTTCAGCCTCTGCTCCACCAGTGAATCGATTTGCTCTATGTCGGTGAAATCCTCTATGTAGGCAGCATTGTCAACCGTGGAATTGTCCCCTATGCTCCTGGAGTAGGCGTCTATGTAGTAGATGAGACCCAGCTTCTCGTATTCCTCGAAGCTGTTGAGCACATACGACATTTCATCCCTGATTTCGCGGATGGTGTGGTCGGTGGTTACCCAGATAACCGGTATACCCTTCCTCAGCCCCTCCGCCGCGAAGGCGTTCAGGGCGACCTCCTTACCGATGAACGGCGGACCGTAAATCGCTACCTGTGCTCCGGCGGGTATTCCGCCGAAGAGAAGGTCGTCCAGCCTTGGCGTCCCGGATTTCACCTTCTCCTGCTTCAGTTCTGCAATTGTGAGCTCCTCCATCGCCTCGACTTCCTTTCCGATAAGTGCCTTTTCCCTCCTTTCCAGCTCTTCCTCTTTCTGGGACAGGTACTTCTCCAGTGATTTCACCTTCTCCTCCTTCACCTTGATCTGTTCACGGAGGTCTTCCAGCGACTTCTTGAGCTCAACCTCTTTCATCGACTCCATCTGTGCCTTGTCCATCTCCAGCTTCCTGAGCTCCTCCTTCATCAGCTCCTCCCTGTGCTGCAGGTCGATTTCGCGCTTGTTGAACTCATCATCCTTGAACTTCATCTTCTCCATGACTTCCTTGAAATTGTCATCCCTCACCCTCAGCTCGCTCCTTATCTCCTCGAGCTGCGCCTCCCTGTTCTTCAGCAGCGTTTCCAGCTCGAGCTTCGACTTGACCGCCGCAGAGAGCTTCTCCGCAATATCAGAGGGCGCAGTTACTGCGGCCACAGTTTCCATTGCCTTCAGCTCGACCTTCATCTTCTCGATTGTGCTGTTGGCTTCCATCAGCCTGATCTTCAGGTCAGCCACCTCCGACGCCATCCTTCCGCCGCCGTCCATCACCACTGTCTTGCTGACTTCTGCGCCATCTGCTTCAGCATGTTTCGGCTCCTCTTCATGCAGGCTCTGCCCCTCCTCCTCCCCGAGGAACATAAGATCATTGTCACCGCTTCCTGAAAGCCATTCCACTATCGACTGTATGTCCTTCTCCTCGGGCGAATCGGCGTCAAAGCCGTCCCCGCTGTCTGGAATGACCCCGTTTGAGTTTAACCGAATGCCATTGTCGTGGCCGCAAAGCAGGCAGACGCCCTGGGCATCTAGCGCTCCATTGCATATGGAGCATACTCCCTCCTGCAGATCCTGTCGTTCTTCCGTCAACTGACAACCACTCTGATTCAACCGCGGAAGAGTGTATTTAACCGTTGCTGAAAGAATTTCAAGCGCCGTAAAGGGATAAAGGGGCGCCTATTTCTTCCTCTCCTTGACGGTGTTCATAAGATCTCTGGGCATCGCGAAGTCCTTGACCTGCATGGATGTCGCGGTTCTCCAGTAGACGGTAGGGTAAATCAGCTTCTTCATGGCTACCGCCCTCTTCTTGTTCTTGAGGACGTCCTCGAATATCTCCCTGAGCACCGTCTCCATAGACTTCTCCTTCCTGAATCCCAGCGAAGGCAGTATCTTGTGCTCGACCTGGTAGTCGTGCTGCTCGCTCTCTACCCTGGGATTTTCAACATTCTCCATGTCTGCCTCTATGCCGTACTCTACGGCTATCTTCCTGACCTTCTCCGCGAGCTGCAGCGTGTCGTATATCTCGTCTATCTGGTTGACAACCCTGTACTGACCAGCATCGGCCGGGTTGTCGCGCAGAAGTGTAAGGCAGTTTATGCTGTCATAGAGGGAGAGGAAACCCCTGGTCTGTTTTCCCTTGCCGTAAATCAGCAGCTTGTTGAGCAGGACTGCCTGGACAACATACTTGTTGATTACCGTGCCCCAGATAGAGTCAAAGTCGAACCTGGTTGCAAGTGCATCGTTGGTGATTTCATCTACCCTGTTGCCGTAGACAACGCCCTGCATGATGTCTGTTGCCGATATGTTGTAGAACCTGTTGGCCACGGCGACGTTATATGTATCGAAAATCTTGCTCAGGTGGTACCAGCTGCCACCCATCCTGGGGAACATGACCTTCGCCTTTTTACCCTTCCTGGTTATCTCCAGGTCCCCCTCGGTTATCTCAACACCCGGTGTTCCGTATTCCCCCATGCTGCCCATCTTCAGGAGGTGGGCTTTTGGGACGTGCCTTATCATGGAGAAAAGTATGTTCAGGTTCGTTGCAACATTGTTGAGCTCGGTGTAGAGTATGTGCTCCTGGTCTACCATGCTGAAGGGGGCAGATCTCTGCTGGGCCAGATGCACAATGTCATCCGGCTTGTATTTGGCTATGATCCTGTCGACTGTCTTGGGATCCTGGGCGTCGGCTTCAACATAGGTGAGATTCTTCTTGCCTGTCTGGCGTGAGTATTCGCTCAGCCTCTCCTTCATGGACTTAATCGGTATGAGTGTATCGGACTTCACCGATTTGACAAGTTTTCGCGTGGACAGGTTGTCCACAAGGACGATCTTGTCGTTGTCCCGTGACCCAAGGTGGAGTGCCAGCGGCCATCCTATGTACCCGTCCGCCCCGAAGATAATTGTTGTTGACGTGTTGAGCACCTGCTTGAACTGAGTGGAGAAATGTGTTGACCTAATAAATTTTTCGTTATATTTTCTATGAATTATAATATCTAAGTTCTCCGCTTCCGCAGGCCTCGCAGGCCCCCCTCCGGCATGCTGGATTTATATTTCCAATGTCCTACCCCCTCCCATACTGGATGTGCAGAGATGGGCGGCGGAACGTCTGATTATATCGTTTCGGAAATAGCGGAGGCGGCGACTGTTCATGGCAACCTCAGCGGTCTTGTCCCAGCAATCGAGGCGTCAGGGAAGCTGCTGCTCGACGCCTACAGGAATGGTCACAAGATGGTGATTTTCGGCAATGGGGGCAGCGCGGCCGATGCGCAGCACATTGCAGCGGAGCTTGTAGGCAGGTTTCAGCTCCAGCGGAAGGCGTTGCCGGCACTTGCACTTACCGTAAACACATCGATTCTGACGGCAGTTGCCAACGACTACTCGTACGACGACGTCTTTGCCAGGCAGCTCGAAGCGCAGTGCACCGCTGGGGATGTGGCGGTGGGCATTTCCACAAGTGGAAAGTCTGTCAATGTCATAAGGGCGCTAGAAAGGGCAAGGCAGATGGGAATGTGCACTATAGGGCTCACAGGCCAGAACGGTTTTCCCGGAGGGCTGGCAGATGTGCAGATAAGGGTGCCGTCAGGAAGCACGCAGAGAATCCAGGAATGCCACATACTCGTTGGGCACATACTGTCTGGCATTGTCGAGTCAGGTCTCTTCTCCTGATCAGCACTTGGACTGGGGGCAGTTCCCTGAAACAAAAGAATAATATCTTGACACAGCGATTAGACAGCAAACCGACTGCGAGTGTTGATGCATCCGTGCCAAAAGGTGAAAAACAGGTCCACATCAAGATTGACAAGAACAGCAGGCTCACGTTGAAGGATGTCCTGAAGAAGATAAAGGAGATACAGTCCTCCCATCCTGACCTTGATGTTTTCTTTGACGGGGATGAATATGCAATATGCAGCAGGCCCCGCAAGAAGGACAAGTCAGTGGCCGGTGCGGTGCCTAAAGGCGCAAAGCACTGACTCGCCTGTCAGGGCAGGCAGCATTTTCCTCAAAATGTATGGTTTAAGTGATTTCTGGGCCGCGGGCGCCGCCCCATCCAGGTGCGGCATCCCGCTGCTTTTATCGTTTATGCTTCCGAGGCTGTTGTGTCGAACTCCGTCTGCGTTATTTCAACAGCAGGCTGGTTAACCCTCTCCTCAACGGAGCTGATGTACTTCTCGACAAAGACCTGCATGACCCTCTGGAACGGTGCAAGCGAGTAGGTGTTGACATAGTCCTCGTAGGCGCCGTTGATCCATTCCTTCTGGTTGTACGTCAGCTTCACGGTGAACTCCTGTCCGCCAGGGTTGCCCCTCTTGAGCTTGGGCGGTTCCTCGGCAAGGAGAGTGGCAATCCTCTGTATTGCATCGCTTGTCTCCTGGTCTATTGTTTCCGAAGGCAGCTGCGATGCGCTTGCGAGTGCGCTCACTATTTCATCCTCTGCGGTAAGCCCCTGCGGCCGAGTTCCTGCGTACGGCTCTGAAACTGTAGCCGTGGTCGCAGCAACCGCTGCGTGGCTCTTTCTCCTTCCAAACACACTTCTTAGTCTACCGAACATTTTTCCCATCCTCTCTGACCCGCAAGGGTCAATACGGAAATCGAATGATTCCCATTTCCAGATGAGGAAACGCAATTCAAGTATAAAAAATGTCTGACGAATGCATGACATAAGCTTGGATTTGTATGACGCTGAAGAGATGTAGCATATGGATTTTATGTCAGGTTTAAATCCATTAAATATTATTTATAATCACATATCCTATGTTAAGCATATCGCCAGCATCTTAGGAAAAATAATTATCGGGCGTGCCTCAACGGCCATATTGCCGATTGCATACTTTCGTCCTGCAGCTGCGCTTCCTGAAGCTGCCACCGGGGTAAATCCCCATTTGTTGGATCACGGGGCTTGAATGGCGGTCGCGTGGAGGCTCGAACATAGTTTCTAATACTAATTTAATGTACAAATAAGATGCAATGACCGACGGCGTTTCCCTCAAAGTTGCCAGGGCCCACCACCAGTCTGAAGTGGGGCTTGGCAGGGCAAGGATTGATACCGCCACGAGAAAGGATCTGGGTGTGGAAGTCGGCGATATCATCGAGATCATTGGAAAGCGCAGGACAGCTGCCAAGGTTTTCCGCGCCTCCCATGAAGATGAAAACAAGGGGATAATCCGCATTGACGGGATGATCAGGGGCAACGCAGGTGTCAGCATCGGAGAGAAGGTTGTTGCAAAGAAGTCGGACGCACAGAAGGCCGGGAAGATAGTTGTTGCACCCAAGATACCCCAGGGCAAGAAGGTGAAATTTGGCCAGGGGGTCGAGGATCTTTTCAAGAAGGGGCTGATGAACAGGCCACTGGTAAAGGGGGATGAGATAATCATTCCCAATATAGCGCTCATAGGGGATTTTCTTCCTTTTGTGGTTATTTCCACATCACCGTCCGGTGTTGTTCTCGTGGCCGAGTCTTCGGACCTGATTGTCAAGACCGAGGCTGTCGAGGTTGTAGATGTCACGGCCTCCACAATAACATATGATGACATAGGCGGGCTCGAAAATGAACTCCAGAGGGTCAGGGAGATGATCGAGCTGCCTCTCAAGCACCCTGAACTTTTTGAAAGGCTGGGTATCGATCCCCCGAAGGGCGTCCTCCTCTACGGTCCGCCGGGCACGGGGAAGACGTTGATTGCAAGGGCCGTGGCGAATGAGGCAGGCGCAAGCTTCTACTCGATCCAGGGCCCGGAGATCATGAGCAAGTACTACGGCCAGAGCGAGGAGAAGCTCAGGGAGAAGTTCGAGGATGCCGAAAAGAACGCCCCTTCTATAATATTCATAGACGAACTCGACTCCATAGCGCCGAAAAGGGAGGATGTGCAGGGTGAGGTTGAGAGGAGGGTTGTTGCCCAGCTTCTGACACTTATGGACGGATTGAGCAAGAGAGGGCATGTAATCGTCATAGGCGCCACCAACAGGGAGGACGCCATAGACCCCGCCCTCAGGAGGCCGGGCAGGTTCGACCGTGAAATAGAGATAGGGGTGCCCACTAGGGTGGGGAGGAAGGAGATACTTCTCATTCATACCAGGAGAATGCCTCTTGAGGAAGGATTCAACCTGGATCGTTTCGTGGAATACACCTACGGCTTTGTTGGTGCGGATCTGGCATCACTTGCAAGAGAGGCTGCCATGAAAACGCTGGTCAGATACATACCTGAAATTGATTTGGATAAACCAATACCGGCTGACATGCTCGAGAGGATGAAGGTCACCGAGGCCGATTTCGTCAATGCACTCAAGGAGATTGAGCCCAGTGCGATGCGGGAGGTGCAGGTCGAGGTCCCCAACGTAACATGGGGAGAAGTCGGCGGACTCGAACCTGTCAAGAGGCAGCTGTTTGAGGCTGTAGAACTTCCGCTGCGCGACCCTGATTCACTGAAGAGGCTGGGCATAGAGCCTCCCCGCGGTATACTTCTTTACGGACCCCCGGGCACGGGGAAGACGCTCCTGGCCAAAGCG
Source organism: Thermoplasmata archaeon (assembly GCA_021806165.1). Classification (GTDB taxonomy): domain Archaea; phylum Thermoplasmatota; class Thermoplasmata; order Sysuiplasmatales; family Sysuiplasmataceae; genus JAJZXY01. The sequence continues at coordinate 59,498 of JAJZXY010000003.1, read as the reverse complement.
CTCGCCAACGAGTCGAAGGCTAACTTTATCGCAATCAAGGGCCCGGAGATCATGAGCAAATGGGTTGGCGAAAGCGAGAGGGCCATAAGACTCATTTTCAAGAAGGCAAAACAGGTTGCTCCGAGCATTGTCTTCCTGGATGAACTGGATGCCATAGCACCCCAGAGGGGCCTGGGGTATGACTCGGGTGCAAGCGAGAGGGTCGTGGACCAGATACTGACCTCACTTGACGGACTCGAGGCGCTAGGTTCTGTCACAGTGATTGCCGCAACAAACAGGCCGGATATAGTCGACAAGGCGCTGCTGCGCCCTGGAAGGTTCGACAAGATCGTCCTTGTCCCGGTACCTGACAGGGAGACAAGGCTTGAGATACTCAAGGTACACACCGGCAGAATGCCACTCAAGAACGTCGACATAGATGACATTGCAGAAAGGACGGATGGTTACGTCGGAGCGGACATCGAAGCACTCTGCAAGGAGGCGGGCCTGAATGCTCTTCGGAACAACCCCGAAGCAAACGAGGTCAGCATGGCAGACTTTGAAAAGGCGCTGACAGCAGTCTACCCCTCCACGAATGAGGAAACAGTCCGCTTCTACGAGCGGTTCAGGCAGGACCTGAAATCCGCACTGGTCAGGAAGGGCGAGAGCGCAGGCTTCGGCTATTACAGGTAGGGAGCGGGGCGCACGGACGCCTACCGTGCGGAACTCAGACTTTTCTGGTTCCCCTGACGAGCACGAATTCCTGGTAATCCGGGACTGTTTCCGGATACAGCTCACAGATTCTGCCTGAAAATGCATCAAACCCTTCGCGAAACTCCTCTTCGGTCATCAGCGAGAACGTCGAGAGCATTTTTCCCTCCACCCTTGCAAGGTAGTTCTTCGTCGGTACTTCCCCGAGGTCATTCCTTACGAACCTGCGCCCTGTCACGAATCCCGCCTCCTTGAGCTCCCCGGCAAGCGTGGCCAGATCAGGGAAGCGGTGCAGATCAATATCCAGCAGCCCCGGGAAATGCCTCCAGAGCGATCTCCTCATCCTGGCATGCGACTCGGTGAGTATGACAAATCTGCCGCCGCCCTTCAGTATCCCGGACACACACTCGAACAGGAGGCGTCTCTGCTCCGGCGTGAAAAGGTGCACTGCCATGAACATCACAGCGCAGTCAAATGAACATTGGCTGAACGGCATTGACAACGCATCGGATATGAGGTAATCCACTCCCTGCCGCCGGGAATTTGAAGCCTGCCTTATCATCCCCTGGGATGCGTCGATGCCAACAACAGTCCCGCAGAAACCGGAGAACAGCTCAGTGTACCTGCCTGTCCCGCATCCAATGTCTATTACCTTATCACTGGATCGAATATCCGCATACTCAGCTACGCTGGCAACCCATGGAAGCAGCCTCTCCTTCGATCTTCCGCGGAGTGAGTCGTAGTTTCCTGACAGCGCATCAAAGTCAACGGCCCTGCCGACCATAACAGTTTTTGAAGATTTGCCGATCCAATATATGAAACCGCTAGTCTGCGGGCAGCGGCAGCAACCTGCCTGTTTTTGATAAAAAAAGGTGTGCCACCGCATAGAAGCATGAAATAGCGGAAGGGCTGCAACATGCTGGAAACAGACCTGCATGAAGTGGCCCAAATCTATTAGTAGCCACGAATCCGCTAACCACCCAGCCAATTTCTCGGGAGGAAATTGTGGGTGGACAGCAGAATCAGAGTGGCTGCGGTTGCATTGCTTTCCCTTGCTGTAATTGCTGCAGGTGCCTATGTCTTCCTTTACAGCAGCAGCCCGAAAAGGAGTCCCAGCCGGTGGCAGTCCGAGGGCCCGAAGCTGCTGGCAGGCATTGACCTTGTGGGCGCATCGGGCAGCCAGCAGCCTTCCATGGCCAATTTCACTCAGCTCACTCAGCAGTTCAGCGATGTGAGGGCACAGCTGTTCATTTACTCGCCCATGCCGGACAGCCTTGCCCAGGGTGGCGGGCACAATCTGTCGACAGCGAACCAGACTGACAATCCGTACGAGGTGCAGCTCTACAACGGCACTTCCAACCAGACAGGCGTCTTCACAGGCTACCTTTCCGATGAATTCTACAGCATAGTCAGCCAGTGGGAAAGCGTCCTGTCTTCAAACAACATGTCCGTCACCACCGGAGTGTCACTCGAAATGTATGCAGTCCTGCAGTATGTCTCCGCCTCCCAGCTGCTTGTCTACCAGTTCTATAACAACATACCGTTCGATCCGTTCAACTCCTCACTGCAGCATCCTGTAGCTTACCTGCTCTCCGGTTTCAATATACCGCTGTACTTCGACCTCGGCAGGCAACCGTTGTTTGCATATCCGCTCAACAGCAGCGCCGCTGCTTACGCCGCAACGGGCAACGGTCAGATTGGCGGAAACTGCAATAACTGCAAGGATACCTCAAGTGTCATTTACACAAACATCTCCAATACGGTTCTCCCTCTCGTGGTGAACAATCTCACCACCGTCAGCGAGAATTCTCTAATGACAATTTCAACCTACCAGATCGGAGGAAAACTTTCTCTTTCATTCAACAGCAACAGCGGCAGCGCCAAGCTTGAGTCCGAAATTGTGGGCTATCCCACAATGTCGGAACGTCCTTCGTGGCAGTCTGCCATAAGTGACACGACAGGATTTGGAGGGTCGACAAGCACTGTGCCCACCACAGGTCACAATGTCTCAGTGCTTGGAATACCCGCCAAGATACAGGTTGTTCGTACGAAATTCTATTATGTCACCTGTTGCGCAGGGACATACTGTGAACTGACCGGGACATCATACAGCACTTCAGTCTCCGTAGTCGATTCCCCAACCTATAACGCGACTGTAGAGTTCATGACACAGATAAGCAGCTCCCCGTTCTGGGGAGATGTGCTTGGTTCGATGGGTTTCCTCCCAATCGGCACCGATACCGTCCTTGCAAGCCAGGCTCCTCCCCCTTCAGTCAACATGACTGATTCAGTAAGCGCATACACAAACGCTGCCTCCGCCGAAGCGCAGGCAGTCACCGCTGCCGGCACATTCATCGGCGTCGTCGGTCAGGCAATGGCGATAGCCACTGCAGCCAGTGCGCTCCCGGTTGTCGGTACAGTTGCCGACGCCGTGAATGATGTCAATGTTGCCCTTGCTGCAGCAGGATTGAGCCTGGCGATACTTACGGCATTCACCTCCATCTGCTTCTCCGCGAACATAGGGCTCAGCACGACACTCCTCGGGCTCACCAACATGGCATATACCGGCAGTGGCAACACGCTTTATGTCCATGAACTCGAATCTTCCACTAATACCTCTCTCACCTTGGCTGACGGTACATACACGATGAACACGCCTTCACTGTTCTTCGATGTTTCACCTTGAGTGGGTCTTGAACGAGAAGATTATTGAAATTGAAGTAATCCACAAGTGAGCCGTTCGCTGCCTGACACCCGGACGTGGGGGTGGCACGGACAAGATGGCGGGCCCTTCCGGACCATTTGCCATGCCCCAACACGCATTTCCTTGCCCCTGCCATTTTCTCCTCAAGGGGTCAGCAGATCGCATGACAGGGAGGGAGCACCTGTGATGGATGAGAGCAGGGTCAGTCGAAAAGAAATTCAGGCCGCAGATGCTTGTGGCATGCATCGCGCCTTTGTAATGTGCCCTGATGAAAAGGAAGCATCCGGCCGCCGGCCGAGAAACAGTCTGGGGCCGGCAATACAATTAATATTGGAAGCTGATCGTCTGTGCAGTCTTTGCTATGGATTCCGGGCAAGAACCTTTGCTTAGCGTACGGGACTTGCAAATATGCTACAACACGCCTGCTGGCACCGTAAGGGCTGTCAACGGCGTCAACCTCGAAATCAACAGGGGCGAGGTTCTGGGCATTGTTGGTGAGACCGGATGCGGCAAGAGCACCCTCGCCCATTCAATTCCGCGGCTCCTGCCTGATCCGCCGGCAAAGGTCACTGCAGGCAGCATAGTCTTCGACGGGACAGACCTGCTGTCACTTCCCAGGAACAAGGTCCAGTTCTTCAGGGGCACCGGCATAGCCATGATCTTCCAGGAGCCGATAAATTCGCTCAATCCATCCTACAGGATACTTGACCAGGTGGTGGAGGCCATCAAGGTCAGGAAGACAAGGGAGGCCGGTATCGAGACTGAGGTCAGGGTCGAGCCTCATGACTACCGTGACCCGAAGCCTCAGATACCCCATCCGCTGAGGGAGGCCACCGGAACCGCAAGGAGGAACAGGTTCGGGGACGTGGATTTCAACAGGAAGGATCTCAGGGATGAAGTCATCTCTTTCCTTTCAATGGTGAGGATCAACGACCCCGAGCAGATATTGAGGCTCTATCCGCATGAGCTGTCTGGAGGGATGAGGCAGCGAATCATGATAGCCATAGCACTTTCAGAACGGCCAAAGCTGATGATTGCGGACGAGCCTACAAGCGCCCTGGATGTCACAATCCAGGCCCAGGTCCTCTCACTGATGAAGGACCTGATACAGGAAATCAGGACATCAATTCTCTTCATAAGCCATGACCTGGGCGTTGTGGCCGAGATTGCCGACAGGATTGGCGTAATGTATGCAGGCAGCCTCGTCGAGGTGGGGACTGCAGATGAGGTTTTCAACAATCCGCAGCATCCGTATACCCAGTCACTCCTGAAATCGTTCCCGCACGGCTACAAGTCCGAGGGGAAGCTTCCAACTCTCAGCGGCGCAGTACCCAACCTCATGAAGCTACCCTCGGGGTGCCCCTTCAGGACGAGGTGCGACAGGGTTATGGACGTATGCTCCACAGCCATGCCACCCCATTCCGACACCGGCGGCGGGCATCTTGCCGCATGCTACTTCTACGTGGATGGTGCCTGAATGGATGACAGCGTCCTCTTTTCCTACAACCACGTCGTAAAGCATTTCGTTCTCCAGAAGAGTATTTCAGAGTCCATCGGGCGCAAGGGGGCGAAGAGGGTCCACGCGGTTGACGGTGTCTCTCTCAAGATAAGGAAGGGCGAGGTTATGGGACTCATAGGTGAAAGCGGCTCCGGAAAGACAACATTCGGGTGGATTGCGGCCAGGCTTCTTGCCCCGACCTCGGGAACCCTGCTTTACGACGGCGTTGATATCACCAACCTGAGGGGTGAGGAGCTGAGGAGGTGGCGGCACCACGTGCAGATAGTCTTCCAGGATCCCATAACCTCCCTGAACCCGAGGCTTAAGGTCTGGAGAATTGTGGGTGAACCGCTGATGTCCGCCGGCATACGGGAGAGGAAGGAAATCATCAGGAGGGTGGAGGAAGTCCTCCTTGATGTCGGCCTTCCGGAAAAGAGCGTCAATCTCTATCCGCACGAATTCAGCGGCGGCGGAAGGCAGAGGATATCCCTTGCCCGGGCTCTGGTGCTTGACCCTGAGATGATAGTTCTGGATGAACCCACCAGCGCACTTGATGTTGCAGTGCAGGCACAGATACTCAACAGGCTCATAGAACTGCAGAAGGAGAGGAAGCTCACCTATCTCTTCATTTCACACAACATAGGTGCAGTGAGGTACATCTCCGATACGGTCGCCATCATGTACCTGGGCAAGGTGATGGAGGTCGGGAGCGTGAGGGAGGTGATGGAATCTCCTTTGCATCCGTACACCAAGGCACTGCTCATATCCGTCCCCGTCCCGGATCCACGAAGGCGAAAGTTCAGGTTCAAGATTGAGGGGGAGATTCCGACGCTCGTCTCCCCTCCACCTGGATGCAGGTTCGCCGGCAGGTGCCCGTTCGTGAAGGACATTTGCAGGACAGAGGAACCAGGCCTGAGGTCATTCTCAGGGGACCACCTCGTGGCCTGCCATTTCGCAGAGGAGCTGTCGGACAAGGCGTTGGCCTGAGAATTCTGGGCAACGCTTATCTCATGAATTATGATAGTGCACTGCCGTGACAGCTCTTGAGATGCAGTTTTACAGGCAGACGCTCGATTTCACCTGCGGCAGCGCATGCATACTGATGACCCTCTCCCACTTCGACAGGGCTTTTTCGGCTGACAGGGATGCCGAGATCGACATCTGGAGGGAGGCAACATCGGTCCTGGCACTTGGCATGGGCAGGTATGGAATCTCCTTCCCCTTCCTCAAGCGGGGGTATGGTGTTGAGATAGTCACAAACTCGGAGGGCATAGATTTCATGCCCAGACTGAGGCAGAGGGTGGGGGAGGCGCACTTCCCGCTCTTTGTGGAGCTATACGACGAGAGGAAGCGAAGGGACTTCCAGATGGGTCTCATGGAGAGGCACGCCGTAGAAGTCACTGCTGCGGACGCGATTGAAACTCTGGAGAGGGGCGGCGTTCCAATCATCCTCACCGACGCAAGCCAGCTTGGCGATGACGTGGCGCCCCACTGGGTGGTTGTCACCGGCCTGGACGGCAGCACCCTATCGATAAACAATCCTCTCTGTGAGACGGGCAACAGCATCTTCCCTGCCTCGGACTTCGGGCGTATCGCCGGCTTCCAGGGGGAAATGACGCTTGTCTCGGTATTCAGGGGAAGCGGCAGCGGTCGCAGATGAACCTTATTTCATGTTCATGACGACTACGTCCCTGACGGCCCTCATCTCGCTGAACGGCAGGACCAGTCTTCCCTGATCATCGGTCCTGAAGAGCCTCGGCTCTATCTCCTCGGCCGGGATCACGAGAACATTTTCGATTTCTCCTGTCGCCGTCTCAATAATGAAATTGTCAATGAGACCGAGTATCTGCCCATCCTCTGTCATCACCGTTTTGCCCTTCAGCTCGGTTATGAACTTTCTTGTCGAGTCCATTTGGCTATCCTCTTTTAAAACGCTTGCTTGGGCAATAGCCGCAGGACCATATTTAATCATTTGTCCGGCGGCACGGGAGGGCGCCGGCGCAGGACGCGGCACGGCCCGCGCATGGGCATGCTTTAAGTTCGTGTTCGGCTGTAAGCCTTACCGTTCAGGTAGAGATGCATGAGATCCATACCGGCGAAGATAGTCACATGGGATGAGATAGCAGACTGGTGCGCCAGCCTTGGCAGGATGGTGGCTGAGAGCGGCTTCAGGCCAGACTCGATTATCGGTATGGCCAGGGGAGGATGGGTTCCAGCTCGCCTGGTCTGTGACGAACTTGTCGCAAAAAGCCTTATTTCCCTGAAGACACAGCACTGGGGCGTCACCGCCTCGAAGGACGGAAAGGCAAGGCTGGTAGGCAGCATTCAGGAGGACATAAAGGGCAGGGATGTGCTTGTGGTGGATGACATAACCGACACCGGCGAAAGCCTGAGGCTTGCGTCGGAGCACGCTCTTTCGATGTCTCCCAGGAGTGTGAGGACCGCAACCATGCTTCACATAAACCATTCCGGCTTCGTCCCCGACTACTTCGCCAGGGAGGTTGTCAAGGAGGAGTGGACATGGTTCATCTTTCCATGGAACTATTATGAGGATATAGGCTCCTTCGTCAGGGAGATACTGGGGGAGGGGCCGCTTTCTGACAGGGAGATAGGCTCGCTGCTGAGGAAGAATCATGGCATTATGATGCTCGAAGGCAAACTGGAGAGGACTCTCCTCCGCCTTGAAATGCTCGGGATGATCAGGAAGGCAGGCGACAAGTGGAGCATACCGGAGTGAGTCGGCCACCCTTCATGTGAAGCTGCCGGAGAATTTCCGGCCGCTCTCCTTCAGATATTTCAGGACAGGCAGCTCCTTTCCGGTGATCAGCGCTTCAAGCGCCCCTCCCCCGGTGCTTACATAGGAGACCTTCCCCTCAAACCCGAGCTGCCGGGCGGCCGAAGATGTGTGGCCCCCTCCTATCACACTGTATATGCCGCTGCCGCACGCAGCCTCAAAGAGCCTGCGCGTACCTGAGGAGAACTCCTCCTTCTCATACACCCCGGGCGGACCGGAAATGAAGACAGTCCTTGCCCCCGCAATCACTTCGCTGAAATGCTCGATGGTTGAGGGGCCTATGTCCAACGCCCTTGCGCCCGCAGGCCAGCCTGATACTTCCATATCGGCTCTTCTGCCCGAAACGCTGAATCCCATATCCACGGGCAGCGCAATCTTTCCCCCGCCTGAAATCAGCTTCCTGGCCTCCTCAAAGAATGCATCGTCCGCCTCCTTCCTTATCTCCTCTCCAGTGGCATCGTCAGCCTTTGTGCCGGATGCCATTAGGAATGATATTGCCAGGTAGCCTGAGAGCAGTATATGGTCCACGTCCTCCCTTGCGGCGACCGCGCGGAGGACAGGCAGGAAGTCTGCGAATTTCCGCCCTCCGAAGAGATAGACAACAGGTCTCTCAGGTCTGTCAAGCAGCGGTGACAGGTGTGATAGCTCGCTTTCCATGAGCCTTCCAGCGGCTGAGGGAAGTCTGCCCGTGAAGCCCACCATCGAACAGTGCGCGCGGTGCACCGCTGCAAAGGCGTCGTTCACAAAGTAGTCGAAGAGCGGAGAGAGCCTGGTGACAAGTTCGGTGCGTGCATGCTCCTCCGCCGTCCCCTTCTTCTGTTCATAGTCAAGATATCTTACATTCTCCAGAAGAAGCGCCTGTCCGGGTCTCAGGCCCGAGATCCTGTCAACCGCCTCTTCCCCGCAGGTGTCTGGAACAAAATCAATCTCGCCCTCGACTCTCTTCCTCAGGATATTCCAGTGCTGCCTGAGGGAAATGAAGTCATAGTCACCGGGCCTGCCCTGATGGGCGAGGAGGACCGCTGATGCACCCCGCCTGAGCAGCTGGTTCAGTGTCAGCGTCGCAGCATTGATCTTCGTGTCGCTCTCGATCCTCCCGGTCTTCCTGTCAACCGGGGAATTAATGTCCACCCTGAGCAGCACCTTCTTCCCTGACGGGTTGAAGGAGTCCAGCGTTCTTACCCCTTCCAGCAGCATTCTATCACTTGGAGATTCCCATTGACCTGTCCGTTTTCCTTATGCTTCTCGAAGCATCCTTCTCAAGTCCCATCATCGAACGGATGCAGTCTATGTTTTCGGGTATCACATCGCTTTCCTGGTGGACAGCCTGGTAGAAGTAAAGTGAGTTGTCGTCCACATGCGTGCCGTCCTCCCATATGACAGTCTCTGCAAAATCACCGCTGTGCCTTCCAAGATCCCTGGCTATCTCCATGATCTGGCCGCTTGTCTTGATGCCATGCTTTCCGCTCACAAACCGTATCCTTGGCATCTGATCCCACAGGGAAAGCACATCGGAGGTCTTCACCCCGTTCTTCCTCAGCTTGACATGGATGCAGTGGACATGCATGTTCGTCGTCGGCACCTTCACCGCCATTGTGCTGATGTTCAGCCACGGAAGCACAGTCTTGACATCTACCCCGTGGTGCGTCGGCACATGCAGGGAAGGCTCCACCGCATTCAGGGCGCTGCCCTTTGATTCAGCAGGGTCCGCACCCCGCCTGATTATCGCGGCAAACGCTTCATCCACCTTGAACATCCTGTCAAGAGGATACAGCGTCCTTATCAGGCCTGTTGTATTGCAGCTCACGACCCTTGCCCATTTCCTGTCGTGTGCCTCGTCATATGAAGAGAAGGCGTTGAAGGAGAAGCCTGCGAGCTCATGTTCCTCGCCTCCCTGGAATATCGCCTTGACACCCGCCTCCTCATACAACTTCTTGTTTGCCTCCCCTATGCCGTTTGGCGAGCAGTCCACCACGATGTCCACCTTGGTGAGAAGGTCCTGCAGTACGCCGTCAACCCTTACCCCCTCCTTTTCGAACAAGGAGAGCTGCTTGTCGTCGATGGTATAGAGCGGCATACCCTCCCTGTTCGCGATCCTGGCTTCGTAGGTGGGGCGCGTCTTGGTCACGCCCACCAGTTCCATGTCATCCTGCAGCATGACCGCTCTTGCCACCCTCTTCCCAATGGTTCCAAACCCGTTAACTGCTACTCTTGCCGCCATTGCCTCCACCATCTGCAGATGTCTGGCGCCGGAAAGATTCCGCATTGCGCTCAATTCGGCGTGTGCGCACATCCCGCCATTTTGAAGATGCCCGTCTTTCTTAATAATGTAGCGCGTCCCTTCTCATCGCATGCCCCTGGATCCGGCGGCCTGCCCTTCTGCCCAACGCAAAACTGTTAAATAATCAACCATTCTAATCCAAAACACTTTGCGTTGGTGCTTACATGGCCAGAAAACCAGCTAGGATGTATTCGAGGATACGCGGACAGGCCTATACACGAAGGGAGTACATGGGTGGAGTTCCAGCCCCCAGGATAGGCCAGTTCGACCAGGGTGACCTCAGGTCGGAATTTCCTTTCACACTGAAACTGCGCGTCAAGGAGGAGTGCCAGATCAGGCACACCGCACTTGAGGCTGCCAGGATATCTGCAAACAGGGCCCTCTCAAAGAAGGCCGGCCCGACCGGTTTTCACATGAAGGTCAGGGTCTACCCCCACAATGTTCTTAGGGAGAACAAGCTTGCCACTGGTGCAGGCGCAGACAGGGTTTCAGACGGAATGCGTGCAGCATTCGGCAAGGCAATAGGAACCGCTGCCCGTGTCAAGAGGGACCAGGTCGTATTGACAATCACAGTCAACCAGGCCCATATCGATGCTGCCAAGGACGCCCTTTACAGGGCTTCTGTCAAGCTGCCATCCCCCTGCTATGTCCAGATAGAGAAGAACGAGTGAGCTTCGGCGCCCCGTCCGCTGCTCGCAGTTGAGCTGCTGCACCAGCCCTGTTCCTCCCTTCTACAGCGCGGCAGCATTCCTGCAACGCCGATCGGGCTTCAGGGGTGGTGTTTATTGAATGACGCGCCACTCTGCGCTGTTTCAGGCAGGCCGATGCGTGTCAGACCCTTGTTGACACGTATGTGCACCTTTGACCCGCCTCCTGCATTTTCTCACCGCAATCTGCGCAGGGAACATCGGCGCATCGCCCCCGAATTTGCATGCATTAGGGTGGAGTCCCAGCGGTCAGGCTGTTCTGCAGCTGCAGAAGTACTTCGAGTCAAACAATTCTTGAAGACAGGTGTATTGCTGGAAATTAGGTACAGTGTTCTGTCCACTCCAATAAAATTATTTCGCATGATTCATCCACTGGTATGGCAGTTTGTGCCCGAATAATGCCCAAAATAAGTATAGTAAATACGACTCTTATATACATGATTACTTTGTATGGTTTTTATGACGGAAAATGGCTAAGGTAAAAGAGTTCGCAAAAAGGATTGATGGCCTGGCACATGTGCACAGACTGAAGATAATCTCAGTACTGAAGCAGAACAGCGGCAAGGAGATGTATCTTTCCGAAATAGCAAAGAAGACCAGGCTCTCAAGGGGCCTGTGCAAGATTCACATGAAAAAGCTCGAGGATTCGGGTTTTGTCTCCAGCAAGATAAAACTTGCAAACAGGAACAGCGCCAGGGCGCTTCGTTACTACACTCTCAAGGATTTCAAAATACTTCTGAGCCCCGAAGGGATTGTGAAAGAAGTAACAAAAGGATGAATATCCCAGCCGCCAATACGGCAGGTGCCCCCCCGGGCATTTGCCGAATGGTGGTCGATTGAGCAGCAGTGGAGGCTCCTCCAGGATTGCAGTATTTGCAGCCGTGGTGATCGGTGTCGCAGTGGTGATATCGGCCGTGGTCCTCTCCCTTGCGTATTCCGGTGCGCTCGGGATCGTGGATTCTACCACAACGCGGAACAGCGGCCCCTACAGTGTCGGTGACTTCTATGCCGTCAGTGTGAAAGGTGTTGACAACAGCGTCGTGGTCCAGCCTTCAGACAGCGGTTCGGTGTTCCTGACAACAACAGTGACGGCGGCAGCACCTTTCGGCTCACATCCGGCTGTGCAGATAATATCACAGGCAGCCGGGAACAGCATTACCTTCACCGTTGACACACCTACGAACTCTGTCAGGAGCTCTCTGTCCACCCTATACCTGCCACTTCAGTTTACCGCACAAAATCTATCAATAAGCGTCCTGAACGGCTATATTACTGTGAATTCCGCCCCCATTCCACTGCTGAACGCAAACCTGCAGAGCACAAATGGGAACCTCATACTCACGACTGTGACAAGCGTCAGTGCAAACCTAACCACTGTCAACGGCAACATCGAACTTGCTGTATCCGGCGGCTCTGATGTCACAGCATCCACAATCAACGGCAATGTCTATTTCTCCACCAGCGGTGCGATATCCTCTGGAAGCATACGGCTGTACTCAGACAATGGCAACATCGCCATCGGAATAGATTCGCAGTCGAATGTAACTGTATCGGCAGTCACTGTGAATGGCTTCATCCACATTTCATACCTCAGGTTTTCATCCGTGACTTCCAGTGCCACATCCTTCAGCGGGGTGCTGGGTTCCGGCAGTGCCGAGCTGCAGGCCTCGACGACCAATGGGAATGTAACATTGAGCTGACCGGGACCATGTGCCTACTGCCTGCAACGCCATGAAGAAGGAAAAAAGGTAGTTGTAAGGTGTTTGAGCCGTGTTATGGCAGCCAATCAGCGGATGACATCTATTCCGTCATCAAAGTCTTGAGTCACCGCGGTGGCAGCTGCCCTGCCGACCTCTGGAACGGTCTGGATGGAGTCCTCCTTGGCGAGCATGTACTTCGACCTTGCGCCTGTGACGATGAGAAGCACCTTTACCGTGCCTTCGGAACTGTCGTCTACGGAGCATCCCCATATGATGCGTGCATTCCTGCTTATGGTTGAACTGACTATTTCAGCTGCCTTCTGCGCCTCGGAAATAGTAAGGTCATGTCCGCCGGTCACCCTTATCAGGCATCCCGCGGCATCGGCCAGGTTTATCTCGCCGAGCAGTGGAGAATTGAGTGCCTCGCTTACTGCCTCGTCTATCCTTCCATCCTCAGAGTCGCTCTCCCCTATGCCTACAAACGCAACCCCGCCCTCATTCATGACGGTCATTATGTCCGCATAATCCAGGTTCACGAGTCCAGGCTTTGTGACTATCTCCGTCAGTCCCTTGAGCGTCTGCATGAGAACTTCGTCGGCCACCTTGAAGGCAGCCTCAATAGGCAGTTTCGGTACCAGGTCAAGGAGCTTGTCGTTGGGGATTACAATTGTCGTGTCGCAGATGCGGCGCAGCTTTTCCAGCCCCGCCATTGCGTTCTCCATCCTGAGTTCCCCTTCGGCCCTGAAGGGAAGTGTCACGACACCAATCGTAAGAGCCTTCATCTCCTTGGCCAGCCTGGCGACGTAATGCGCCGAACCAGTTCCGGTTCCACCGCCCATTCCGGCGGTAACGAAGACTATCTGCGAGCCTTGAAGGAATCCCCTTATTTCGGGATCAGCTTCTCTTGCCGCCTCTTCCCCGACTTCAGGTATTGCGCCTGCGCCCAGCCCCTGTGTAAGCCTCCTGCCAATCAGTATCTTCCGCTGCGAGTGGACAGAAAGGAGATGCTTGGCGTCCGTGTTGAGCGCGCACATCTGCGCCCCCTGAATCTGAGAGTCATGGCATCTTGTGATCGTATTGGTTCCGCCGCCCCCGCATCCGACTATCTTGATGCAGACGTCGAGCGACGAGGCTATCCTTGCAAGCTCCTCGTCGTCCTTGCTAATCTCTCCAGCCTGCGCCGGAGGCGTGCTCACAACCTGCTGGGCAGGTACCTTGAAATCCGGACCTAATGCATCCCTAACAAGAGAATTTGGCATAAGTGCATCCCTAAGTCCCCTTAACTCAAATTGAAGTTATAAATCTTTCTACATTCTGGACAAAAAACAGCCTCTTTGTACGCCAATTGTCAGACAGATGATAACCCCATTTAACTGTTGAATCGACCGAAAGATTAATCTTCATCACTGGATAAGTCAGAGGAAGATGAAGTACTACGTGAATGTGGATGTCCGGTCGGGCGGAAAGGGCGGCCGCGGAGACGGTTATGGCGCGATATCTCTCCTTTCGGGCGGCATCGATTCTCCCGTGGCATCATGGCTTTCCATGCGATCGGGGCTGCGCCTGCAGCTTGTGCATTTTCACAGCTACCCGTTCTCCTGCAGCTCCGCCATTGCAAAGGCAAGGGAGCTTGCCTCTGTCCTCCTGCCATACCAGGGAGGGGGGACGCTCAGCCTTGTCCCCTTCCTCGAAATACAGGAGAATATATTCAGGAATACTCCAAACAACCTCAGGATTGTAATGTACAGGAGAGCTATGGCCAGGATTGCGGAGAAGATCGCAGGTGAGGCAGGCGCATCCTTCATTGTCACCGGAGACAGCCTTGGCCAGGTGTCCTCGCAGACACTTCCCAACATCTCCACGGTGGAACAGTCGGTAGCCATACCTGTTCTCAGGCCCCTCATAGGTTTTGACAAGACCGAGATCATTGATGTGGCAAAGGCGATTGGCACATTCGAGATATCGATACGTCCGCATGAGGACTGCTGCACCCTTTTCGCAGTAGGCAATCCGGCAACCAGGACAGACCCTTCCAGAGTTGAGAAGGAGGAAGGCAAGATCGACCTTCCTTCGCTGATAGAGGATTCAGTCAGGAAGAGGGAGATTGTCGAATATGACGGCAGCGGCAGTGTGATGCGCGGCCAGGACGCTCCCGGCATCCCTCTTTAATAGCGAAGCAGCAATCATGCCGGCAATGGCTGTGCCAAGGACTGCGCTGGTTACCGGGGCGTCAAGGGGGATAGAACGGGCTGTGGCGGAACGGCTCGCATCAGACGGTTTCTCTGTCTGCCTTAACTACCGCGGGAACAGCCGGGGTGCAATGGAGGCGCTCGATGGCATACAGGCTTCAGGCGGCCATGGCTTCATCCGCAGGTGCGACCTTTCCAGCGAGGCGCAGGTTGCCTGAATGGTCAGGGAGGTGGAGGGCAGGTTTGGCAGCCTCGGCATTCTGGTCAGCAGTGCAGGCATTCACGAGAGGGCTCCTTTCGAGGACATTGATTTCGCCGCGTCGAGGAGAACGCTCTCAAACAATCTTGACAGTGCATTCCTCTGCACAAGGGCGGTCGTGCCGCTGATGAGGAAGGGGCTGAGGGGCGCATCATCAATGTGACATCCCAGCTCGCCTTCAAGGGCTCAAGACATGGCGCTCATTATGCCGCATCCAGGGCAGGCATGATAGGCCTGACGCGCTCCCTCGCAATGGAGCCGGGCGGCTATGGCATAACGGTCAACACGGTTGCCCCGGATCGGTTATGACCCGGATACTTGACAGGTATGACGGGGAGCAGCTGCAGGCAATGGCCGACCAGACCCCTTCGCGGAGGATTGGCCAGCCGGAGGATATAGTATCTGCTGTTTCGTATCCTGCCTCCGATGAGGCATCCTGCATAAACGGTGCACGCTGAGTGTTTCAGGCGGCACATTCCTCCACCGACTAGAGGGAGAAATCAACCCTCTTTGAGAGCTCATAGGGCATATACATCTGCTTGAATGGGTATCCTGACTGCTTCTCCACGCACTCCTCAACCAGGGATTGAAGCGTCCCGTCGACATTTGCGTCCTTCTCCCTGTCGTATATCCTGAAAGACTCACCCTCAAGCTCCCGGTCGCCCACAACAATGACGTAGCTGACCCAGTCCTGTTTCGCCTCCCTGACTTTCTTCGAAATTGTCAGCTCCCTGTCGTCGACACCTACGCGTATGCTGTGCTTTCTCAGCCGTGCTGCAAGCTCCCCGGCCCTGCTTCTGTGCCTTTCCGATATGGGCAGAAGCCTGACCTGCTCGGGGGAAATCCAGTAGGGAAGATAGCCTGGTTTACCGCTGTCTGCAGCTCGCTGGAGTGCCCGGTCGAATATTGAGTACATGAATCGCTCTATTGTGCCGACAATTGCCGTGTGGAGTATCACTGGATGCTGCTTCCTGCCTTCAGAGTCGGCATATGTGATGTTGAAGCGCTTGGCATTGCCTGTATCAATCTGCACCGTGCCGACCTCCCTTGCCCTGCCCATCTGGTCAAGAAGGTGGTATTCTATGTTTACCGTCCAGTAGAAGTTGGCTCCCTCGGGGTAGATGTGTATAAGACAGTCCTTTCCCTTTCCCCGGAGCAGTGACATTATAAATTCCCTGTTTTCCTCAAACGCCCTCATTGAGGAGACGTTTACAAGCATCTCGTAGTCGGTGCCCAGTTTAGATACCTCATCGTAAACCTGGCCGTGAATCTTTGCGAACCAGCTGTATGCCTCATCCATGTCCCTGCAGAGGACATGCAGGTCGGGCATGTTCAGCCTCCTGAGCCTGAAGAGCAGCATCGTCTCCCCGGACTGTTCATACCGGTAGGCGTCTGCAATCTCGAAAGCAGATACAGGCATCTGCCTGTAGCTTATGTTCCAGCCGCTCATCATTGAAAACTGCTGGTGGCAGGCAGCGTACCTCAGGACGAAGTCCTTGTTGTCCGATTCTATTGTGTAGAGCCTGTCGCCGAACAGCTCCGCATGCTCCTTTACAGCAGGCTCGGCAAGGTTGAACATGTTTGTCCCCCTGACAGAGAAGACCGAAAGGCCAAATCCTGTCACAACCTGCTTGGCGTAGTCTGCGCTCAGGTCGAAGATCAGCGCTGCCGGGGGGTGGTAGACCTCGTGCCCGATGTCACTCATCCTCTCCCATGCTATTCCGAACTTTCTGCACAGCTTGAGGTATTCAGGAGCTTCACTGCTGCCCACCTGCTCCTTCAGTGCCTCCTTCCGCAGCATGGCATCGAAGCACCTGTTCTCAGTCCTGTATTCGACGGGGGCGACAATCCTGTCATCCTTCGTGAGAACGAAATACCTGTCCTCCCCCTGCTTCTTCGCCTCCTGACCCTCGACAACAACCTGCCTCGACAGCTCGGAAAGGGGATGTCCCTTGCACTTTATGGTGAATGACTTGTACCACCCGAAGGGGGACCGTTTCGTGTTGAATTCACTCCCGGCCGCATTTTCAAGGGCCTTCAGCACCCTGACAGCCTCGTCGGGCGGTGCGAGCGATGATGAGAGGTGTGCATACGGGTAGATCATCAGGTTCTGCGCCTTGACAGTCGAGGCTACCTCCCTGATATTCTCCATGGCCTTCTCTACGATCCTGCCGCCCTTCGCGTCATCCCCCTTCTCCACCGCTGTGAAACAGACCAGTACCTCGTCCATGGAACCCTTCTTGTCTTCCTCGCCGATTTCCTCGGCAGCCCTAGTCCTGGACTTGGTCTCATAGGACATACTGTCGGCATGTATGAACAGGAGCCTCAATCGTCAGCACCGCTCAGGGTTAGGGAGCATCGTTTTAAATTCTTTTGCGGGACCGTCAGTCCCCTAGCCCTTTCCTGCCGCACCATTTATAGGCCCGGCATCCATTTCATGGGCATGGAAGGGGAAACCGGGAAGTTCAGGATACTGGCCATGCCTGACATATTCCTCGACCACTACATGGCTGCCGGAACACCGGATGATTTTGCCGGACTGATACTCGCCACCGCTTCGGCCGGCAGCAGAATGAGGGTGCCGCAGCACCTCTCCCTTGGCGGCAATGCATACAACTTTGCGTTCGCAGCCGCCCGGCTCGGATGCTCCGTTGCTCTCCTTGCCAGAACAAGCAGGTACCTGCTCGACCTTGTGCTGCGTGAAACCGCCGGACTTGACTTTTCCACTGAATACGTCACGACCGGTTTCGAGCCCTCACTGACGGTCGCGCTTGAGTTCAGGCAGGCAATCGGCGGCAGGTCCGTCAACATCAACCATCCCGGGTCACTGCAGGAGGCCGGTCCGGAGATGATTCCAGATGAGCTTTCGGGGCACCATTTCGACATGGTGGCTGTTTTCAATCTTACAAACAATACCCTTGGAACCAGGCTTGCTCAGCGGGCCTTCTCTTCGCTGGGAGGGCTGAAGCTCATGGATCTCCCGGATGCATCCTCTCCCTTCAAAGACCCCGACGGTCTTTCAGACTCAATCGGTCTCGCAGACGCGATTTCAGCCTCCGTGGAGGAGGGAATTGCAGCCTGCAGCCTGCTCGGGCTGGGGGAGGGACTGACTGCCGTGGAATCCGCTTCTGAGCTGTCCCGCTTGGGTCCAGTTGTCGGACTGCACTCCCAGTCCGAATCCCTGGAGGCCAGGGATGGTGTCTGCACCAGGATGGCTGTGGACACAGCAGCCTATCCATCCACCACCGGTGCAGGAGACTTCTGGACGGCGGCATACGCCCTGTCACTTCTGAGGCTCGACCCGCCTGACAGGCGGCTCGCATTTGCTAATGAGCAGGCTGGAGCAATGCTGGCTGAAAGAAAAAAAGCGATGGAAAAGTGGTTCGGGGCTCAGAAGTCTGTTCCCAGGTGAAGTGTGTTTGTGATGTCCTTGAACCTGTTGCGCAGCGTCACCTCGGTAACGCCGGATATGTTGGCAATCTCCTCCTGCGTCCTCTTCTTGCCGTTCAGGATGGCGGCTATGTAGATGGCCGCTGCGGCAATACCTGTCGGCCCCTTTCCCACTGTGGATGAGTTCTCCTCCACCTCCTTCAGTATGTCGAGCGCCTTTGCCTCCACCTCGGTCCCGAGGCTGAGCTCGCTGCAGAACCTGGAAATGTAATCCTGAGGGGTTGTGGGCAGAAGAGCAAGCCGGAGTTCACGGACAAGCGTCCTGTAGTTCCTGCCAATCTCCTTTCTCCCTACCCTGCTTGATCTGGCAATCTCCTCTATTGCACGCGGGAAGTTGAGCTGCCTGGATGCCGCGTAAATGGATGCCGCGACAACGCCCTCGATGCTCCTGCCCCGTATCAGGTCCCTCGATGCTGCCTTCCTGTAGATCACGGCAGCCTCCTCCCTTACGTTCTTGGGCAGGGCCATGTTGGAACTTATCCTCTCGATGGATGCAAGCGCGACCATGAGATTCCTCTCGATTGCATTTGCCGCCCTGAGCCTCTTCTGCCACTTCCTCATCCTGTATAGCTGGGGCTTGTTCCTTGCGGGCACGCTCTTGCCGTAAATGTCCACGTTCTTCCACGATATCTCGGTCGAAAGTCCCTTGTCATGCACAGTGTAGGTTGCAGGCGCTCCAGTCCTGGCCCTCCTCTCGTTCTGCTCGGAGTCAAACCCTCTCCATTCCTGTCCGGGGTCTATCAGATTCTCACTTATGACCAGCCCGCAGTCCGCACAGACAAGTTCCCCTCTCTCGTAGTCCTCCTGAAGGTGGGAACTGTTGCATTCGGGACAGTACTCGACATCATCGACCTCCACCTTTTCCCTGGTTTTGTTCAGTGTAACCACTTTCTCACATCCTTGTGAGGCAGTGTACGGTGGCTGCTCGATTTCGGCTACTCCATCACACACCACTGCCAAAGCCGCATCGAACCTGCAATCAATGCGGTCAGCCCCGTGGTCAATAGCCCTGCAGCGGACAACCGCCATATGCTGTCTTGCTTCTCAAACGCCCAATAATTCGCCCAGCTATTTAATATTTTTGTATATTAGAATACTTAAAGTTTACAAATTCCCCGTCCCCCTTCCTTTTCCAGCAAAATCCAGTCACCCTGTCCAGCCCCGGCGTGACAGTCCTTATCAGCATGGAGTCAATACTCATGCCGCAGGTCCATGAGGGAATTTACTGCAATCGATGTGGAAGACCGGTCAATCTTTGCGGGGATACTTCACGATCCTTTGTTCAGCTCAAGGTGCGTGCGTCCTGCCCGGAGGGAGGGTTTGCATATAACGCTTAATTTCCTGGGGGATGTGGATCCGGGCATCAATGAAATTCTTGCATCCGGAATCGACTCGGTCGCTGGCGGCGTTGAGAGCTACCAGGTCAGATTTGAGGGCATAGGTGCATTCCCCGCCGTCGACAGGCCCTCGGTCATCTGGGCCGGAGTTGTAGATTCGGGAGAGACAGGGCTGCTGAGCGGAAGACTTGGCGAATGCTTCCGCCCTATGGGGCTGAGGATGGAGTCGAGGGAATTTCATGCGCATGTGACACTCGCCAGGGTCAGGTGCAGTGTGGACGGAAGGGAGCTAAGCCGCTTCTTCTCAGCATGGGGAAAGGCTGAATTCGGAGGGCAGGAAGTTCGTGAGGTTGTCCTGAAAAGGAGCGACCTCACCCCAGCCGGCCCCGTCTATTCCCAGCTGCACAAAGCGCCGCTCAGAACCTAGGTACGCTGCGAAATCCCATCATCCCATTCCAGGCTGTTCCTGATCCCTTTCTTCTGAAGCATTTTGCTGATCTTCTCAGTCACCCTGACCACTTCGGTGCTGGATGAGTTGCCTGCGAGATACATCTCCTTCCTCCCTATCGGGAAAATCATCCTCATCCTCCCCTTCCTGTTGTACCCCTCCGGCTTCCTGTTGGACCTTATGTCCCTCATGTTCAGTTCTATGAACATTTCGAGGATTTCATTCTCCTCCGGCATCTGGTCTGTCTCCTGGAGGAATGCTGTCATGAGCTCAGGAAAAACCTCCTTGAGCGCCCTGAACCTGAACCCGGAGGCGAACACAATGTGACCTGTCTCGGCCTTCACGGCTGAAGTCATCCATCCTACCGATTTAATCTCTTCGGCGGTTGCGGCCATCCAATCAGGCCGGCCCCCTTCTCAGGTGCGCATATTGCATCAGAATAGCACGTGAAAAGTTAACATGTAAATCCTCCCATACCTCGCCGGCCCGTTATGCTGGACCGGCATCAGGGACGACCGAAAACCTCCTCACCCGTTCCTCACACCCCCTCATGAGCACAGCGACAGCTTAAAATACGACAGCCCAAATCTTCTCGTCCGCGGCTCGTTTCACGGGTCAGGCTTTTCAGATGCTCGTCCTCATGGGATGCGTACCGGGAGAGCACCATGAAAAGGATAGTAGACCGCGATCGAATCAAGTCCGGAGGAATAGTATACGGAACTGGAAGCTGAGGAGACCGGCTGCCTGCTCTTTACCATGGCTGCCCGGCACTCGCATAACGTTTTTCATTCACCCGCGGCCGTCTCACATGTGACAGCTTACGCCGCACCCGTGCGATACCGCGAGGTTGCATAACAAGCAGAGATGTGTCCAAATGAAGATAGCAATGTTTACAGACTCCTACTACCCTGCCGTTGACGGAGTCGTCACCTCGCTGTCCACTGTTTCGAGGGAACTCGAACGCATCGGCCACGAAGTTTTCATATTCGCCCCCGAACCTTCCAACGGCGAGAAGGTTCAGGATATAACAAGGGGGGGAACATTCTTCTTCCGCTCCTTCAGGTTCAAGCACTACCCTCAGTACAGGAGCGCATTCCTGCCATCAAACAAGAACAGGATACTGAGGAAGCTTGGAGTGGACCTGATACACACTCACGGGATGACCTTCATGGGTATGAAGGGGCTCTCCGCTGGGAGGCACTTCGGTGTCCCGGTGGCGACCACCTACCACACAATGATGCACGAGGCGGCAGACTACTACAATCCCCTCCCCGTTCCCACAAACGTCGTTGTCAACCTGGCGCTGCGCTACATGCGCTTCTTCCTCAACAGGCTTGACGCTGTTGTTGTCCCCACAAAGCCGATACTGGAGGAGCTTGTCAAGATGGCTCCGCGCATGCCGTACACTGCGGTAATCCCCACGGGCGTTGATACAAAGAGATTCAGGCCCATGAGCTCCGCAGCTCCGGTGAGGGAGATTTATGGCATCGGCAGCTCCCCGCTGCTGCTCTATGTCGGCAGGGTCGCTTTCGAGAAGAACATAGATTCCATAATAAGGAACATCGACAGGATAGGTGACAGATCCTCCAAATTCCTGATAGTCGGGGACGGCCCTGCCAAGAAGCACCTGGAGCAGCTTGTCCATTCGCTCAGGCTGGACGACAGGGTCATATTCGCCGGCTTCGTCCCTGACAACAGGCTTGCCGACTATTATGCCGCGGCGGATGCATTCATCAGCGCCTCCAAATTCGAGACGCAGGGCCTTTCCATGCTGGAGGCGATGTCCTGTGGAAAGCCTGTGGTAAGCATCAATTACAGGGCTGTGACAGACTACATTGTAGACGGTGAAAACGGCTACCTCTTCAATGAATTCTCGGACAACATGGCAGAAACCATAGACAGGGCCTTCTCCTCCGACGTGAACATCAGGAGGAATGCACGCAGAACGGCCGAGCTGTACTCGAAGGAAAGGACGGCCAAGCTGCTCAGCGAGCTCTATTTCAGGATTATGGACATGCACATCAACGGGCAATGATCTGGATGCTTTCCATCGGCTCCTTTGTATACGGGCTTTTCAGCCCTCTGGGCATCGGCGGACTGCTGCTCACACTGTTCCTGATATTCTACTTCGATGCCACCTTCATACCGACGCTGCCGGAGCTTTTCACCGTCGTGATTTTCATGGCGCAGCCAACTCCCTCGTTTGCCGTGCTCATGGTCATAACGCTCAGCGTAGCTGAGTTCTGCGGCGTAACCACCCTTTACCTCCTGTTCACGCGTTTCAGGCTGCCAGCCTGGATGAAGAAGAGGATAGTCGGGTATTCCAAGTTCCTGATTGTGCCGGATGAGAAGGCCATTCTTCTCAACAGGGTTGCGCCTGTGATACCCTTTCTCGGCGCCTTCATAGCGACCTGCGACTGGCCATTTGGCAGGAGCATCCTCTACAATTTCGCGGGAGGTGCCGCGAAGTACTCTCTGCTGATAGCAATGGCATCCACCCTTCTCTACTACCTTTCAAACGGCACACTGGCAGAACTCTTCACGATAGCTGCTGTGGCGGTCCTGATCGGTGTGAGCTTCATGCTCTCATCCGTCAGGAGGAGGCGGATGAGGAAAGGCGCTGAAGGGGGGCCGGCTTGAGAATTGTTCAGCTGAACCCGTTCTTTCTCCCCTACAATGGCGGAATCGAGAAGCGCATCAGCGCAATTTCCTCCAGGCTCTCCGGCAGGCACGAGATGGTTATAGTCACCTCCAGGCTGCCCGGGACGGACGGGGAGGAGAGGATATCAGGGGCCAGGGTCATCAGGCTTCCCAGCAGGTATTTCGGGAAGTACAATCCGCCCTACGTGGCTAGCACTGGGATTGAAGAGACAATCAGCTCGATAGGCCCCGACCTGATAGACTACCATTACAGGTGGTCAGGCTCCTACAACAGGGCGTTCTTCGGCAGCCGCAGCCGGAAGGTCATGACCTTCCACAACCATTTCGGCGAGGGGACGGGGCTGCTGAAGGCGCTCTCCTATGCCAATGACCTGTCATTTGTCAGGAAGCTGAGGAGGGTCGACCATGTCTTTGCTGTATCTGACTTTATCCGCCACCAGCTCGCCAGGCGTATCCCTGATTCGCTCATTTCAACATCCTACAACGGAATAGAGATTCGCCAGCGGGCTATTGCCGATGGCCGTTTTGCACTCTTCATCGGGAGGCTGGTATCGACGAAGGGGCTCAAGTATGCCCTGAGGGCGGCAGGGGAATCACGCATCCCGCTGAAGATTGCGGGCAGCGGCCCCCTCCTCGCCTACCTGAAACGCCATGCAGGGGACGGCATAGAGGTTCTGGGAAGCGTCAGCGATGAGGAGAAGGAGGAACTCCTGAGAAGCTGCACATTCCTTGTCCTCCCGTCCCTGCAGGAGGCTTTCGGGCTCGTAGCCCTCGAGGCCATGGAGCACTCCAAGCCTGTGATAGCATCAAGGGTGGGGGGCATTCCAGAGGTCGTCGGAGGTGGCGGCATCATGGTAGACAGGGGTGACGCCTCGTCGATGGCTGCCGCGATGAAAACTCTTTGGAATGACGGCGGCCTTGCAGAGTCCCTCGGTGCAGAGGGCAGGCGACGGGCCGAACTGTTCTCATGGGACAGGATTGCCGCGGATGCCGAGCGCGTCTACAAGTCAGTCCTGGAAACAGATGCGTAGATATCATATCCGGGAATTCCCACGCTCTTTCCGGTTGTCGGGTTGCTTATGTAAGTCACCGTGATGGTGAAATAGAGGTACCGTCCGACAGTTGGCTGGTTGAAATTGAGCGTCGCCGTTCCGTTTGAGTTGACACCCCAGATGAGGAAATGCGAACCTGTCGGGGATGTGCCTCCGAGCGCCTTCACCATGGCGTTTGTGATGTCATTGTGTATCTCTATGAAACCGGAGCCGTTGTTGGCCGAGCTGGTGACGCTTATCACCCTGACCGGGAAGCCTCCCATGCCCGCGACAGTGGTGGAGTTCAGTTTGTACGGGTAGACTGTCATTCCAGCGGAAGGCTGGTACTGGTATGTTGCCGTCCCGTTGCCGCTGCTCAGCACCTGTATGTTCCATCCCCAGAATGGATCGCGGACCACGAGCCCGACCGACGGCGCCTCGCCGAAATCGCTCTGGAAGGTGGCTATGGTGGTCGTGTGGACCATCGTTATGTTCTGGTAGAGTGGAAGGTAGCTCAGAAGTGATGTGTTGAGGGGGCCGTAGCCGAGGTCAGGCGGGATCACAATGGTCTTGGTCTGGTTTACAGCCATTCCTATGAGCCCCTGGTCGAATCCTGCCACCACCTGACCGCTTCCCACTTTTGTAATCTGCAGTGCCTTGTAGCCGCTTGTCCCCCTCCAGGTGAAACCTGGAGCTTTCGGGTAAGTGGCGTTGTTCTGGGCCACAGACAGCATCGATGTGTCGAACACAAGGTTGTTGGTGTACTGGCCGGTGTAGTTCACATAAACCTGGTCACCGGACTGGACAGTGAGCGGCGCCTTGGCCCTGGATGCGGTGAAGTAACCGTATGAAGAGTAGCTGATAAGGCCCGCCCCGATCAGAATCAGGGCTATTATGACAACAGTCGAAGCCGATATCCTTCTCTTCCCTGACCCCTGGTCCTGCATCGCCACCGACTAAAATCATCCTGCTAATAAAACTTCTTGAACCTTCGCAGGCGGAGCAGTGCAGGGGGCGCATGGTTATGCTTTATTAGGTGGTCATCATCTAAACATTCAAGTGAAGTGTATTGCCAGATAGTCACACGCATATACAGGAGATACTGACTTCGGGCCGTGAAGGCGCCACATATTCAATCCGCGGCTGGATATACAGGACAAGGAGCAGCGGGTCGATAGTCTTTTCAGTCATAAGGGACCAGACAGGCATCATACAGTGCACCATCAAGAAGTCGGATGTGCCGGCGGAGGAGTTTTCCGGGGCACAGAAGGCTCTCATCGAGTCGTCGGTGGAATGCACAGGGGAGCTGAAGAGGGATGAGCGCGCCCCGGGCGGGTTCGAACTCAGGGTGCTGAACTACCGTGTCGTCTCCTTTGCCGACCCCTTTCCGATAACAGCCAACCAGAGCGAGCCTTTCCTGCTGGACAACAGGCATCTGTGGATACGCTCGCGGGAGCAGACCGCGGTCATGAAGATCAAGGAGAGCGTGCTGCAGGGGGCCAGGGAATGGTTCCGGGCCAACGCCTTCTTCGAGGTTACCCCGCCCATACTGACCACCAACGCCTGCGAGGGTGGAACGACGCTCTTCTCACTGAAATACTTCGGCCAGGAGGCATACCTGAGCCAGAGTGCCCAGATGTACCTCGAGGCAATGACTGTCAGCCTGGAGAAGGTGTTCGCGCTGACCCCTTCCTTCAGGGCTGAGAAGTCGAGGACACCAAGGCACCTGACCGAGTACTGGCACATGGAGGCCGAGGAGGCATGGGTCGACAACGCAGGGAATATGAAGATACAGGAGGAGCTTGTCAGCGCCATAGCGTCCGCGGTAGCATCCCGCAGGAAGCAGGAGCTGGAGATACTCGGGAGGAGCGCCGGAGAGCTGAAGGCGATAGAGCCTCCATTTGAGCGCATCACCTATACCAGGGCGGTGGAGATACTGAACGGAAAGGGGAAGGAGCTCGAATGGGGTGATGACCTGGGCACCGAGGAGGAGAGGCTGCTGACTGAGGAGTTTGAAAAGCCCCTTTTCGTAACCAGCTACCCGAAGCAGCTGAAGGCGTTCTATATGAAGGACAATGAGGAAGACACGAGGACATACAAGTGCGCCGACATGCTTGCCCCCGAGGGCTTCGGGGAGATTATAGGCGGGAGCGAGAGGGAAACAGACTATGACAAGCTTGTCCAGCGGATGAATGAGCAGAACATTTCAATGGAGCCCTACAGGTGGTACCTTGACCTGAGGAAGTACGGCTCAGTCACACACTCAGGCTTCGGCATGGGGATTGAGAGGGTGGTGAGGTGGCTGTGCAGGCTTGAGCACATCAGGGATGCAACACCCTTCCCGAGAACACCGTCACGCATCTACCCCTGACTTCTTCCTGGCCCTGACGAAGGGCGGCTTCACGACTGCCGCCCCTATTTCCCTGCCCCTTACGCTTATCGTTACCCTGGAACCGGCTTCCGCAGGAACGTCCAGGTAGCCCATGGCGACAGCCCTGCCCAGCAGAGGAGAGTAGCCGCCGCTTGTCACATTCCCCCTTGCACCATCCCCCCTGACAGCATCACCGTGCCTTGGAATAACCTTGCCGTCAGTCAGGAATGAGGTAAGCCTCGGGTAGGCCCCCTTCTCCCTCTGCCTTTCCAGCGCCTCCCTTCCTATAAATTCGTGGTTCCAGTCGATAATCCAGTTATACCCCGTTTCTAGCGTCGTCTGTGAACCGTCAAAGTCCGTCCCCGACAGCAGGTAGCACTTTTCCAGGCGGAGTGAGTCCCTCGCTCCCAGTCCGACGGGACTGATGCCATGGCTGCCGCCTTCGGCCATCAGCCTGCTCCACAGGGCCGCGCCCCGGCTGCTGTGGACAAAGAATTCGAAGCCGTCCTCTCCCGTGTAGCCCGTCCTGGATATGTACATCCCACCGGCGCCAAGCCTTTCGATGAAGTTTCCGCTTCCCTCTCCGGTGAATAGCCCCCTGAAGCTTCCCAGCCCCGCAGCCTCCGGTGCAACCTTCTCGGCCACGCTGATGGCCTGCGGCCCCTGGAGCGCAAGGCAGCACACGCTGTCCGAAACGTCCTCCACTTCGCATCCTGCCCTGCTTCCAACCCAGTCAAGTATCTCTCCTGTCTTGGACGCGTTGGGGACGGTGAGGAATTCGTCCCGCGATATCCTTGTGGCGATTGTGTCATCGATGATCATGCCGCGTCCGTCAAGATGGTGCGTGTAAGTGCATGTGCCTGCCTCCCTTCCGGCCAGGCTGTTGGTCGAGAGCCTGTCGAGGCCGGAAGCGGCGCTGTCACCCCTGAAGAGAAGCTCACCCATGTGGGAAACATCAAACAGCCCGACCCGTTCGCGGACAGCCATGTGCTCCTCAATGATTGAGCCGTAGTGCAGCGGCATTTCCCAGCCCGCAAAATCCACCATGTGCCCTCCGAGGGCAACATGCTCTGAGTAAAGCGGAGTCCTTTTCAATACAGCATCCTCCATGCCGCCACCGGTCTACCTCCTCTTTTTGCTTTTCTTCGATCGCAGCAGCTGTTCAATCTGCTGCGACATCACGTCGGCCGGTATGTCCAGCATTGTAATCATGTTCGTCATGCCTGCAACGCTACCCTTCTTCGACCTGATGTCGAGCAGCCCCAGACCAGCCAGGTCCTTGACATGCGAATAGAACTGTGTGTGGGCTCTCGGCTTGACATCATGCTCCTCGCATGCAATCCTGTAGCTCTTCTCCACCTCAGATGTTTCGGCGTATGCCTTGTTCCTCAGCATCCTTGCCGTTGCCAGCAGGATTAGCATCTGGTCCTGGTTCAGTCCCGCAACCCTCTCCTCGGTCACAAACGCATAGGTTGCAGCCTTGGCACCCCGCACATCCTCTGTTGTTATGCCTTCGCCGAGCCTTTCGTTTGCCAGCATGCCTGACTTCTCAAGCATCTCTATCGCAAACCTCGCATCACCCCACTCGCTGGCAATGTCGGCTATCAGGTCGAGTATCTCGTCATCGTATGTCCCGCTCACCAGTGCCAGCTCCGCCCTGGCGGATATGATGTCGAAGAGCTGCTCCTTGGTATACTTGCCAAACTCGATGACGTTCGTCCTCTTGAATGTGGAAAGGGCAGACATGTCGAGCATGTCAAACACATGCCTCTGCGAGATGAGTATGAGGGATACCTTGTTCTTCAGCGTGTCCGACTCCTCGGGAAGCCTGCTCAGGAAGTAGACGAGATCGCTGGCCCCGCTCCTGAAGAGCGCATCCACCTCGTCAAGGACAAAGATGCAGTGGTCACCCCTCTTCTCTATGTGCTTCCTGAGCACCTTTCTGAGCTCCTGGGATGAGAAACCCCTGTCTGGAAAGTTGGGGTCGAAATAGTTTATCATCTTGAGGAGCGTGGATGCCTCGCTGTTCCTCTGCCTGCAGTTGACAATTGTCCACTCGATGCTCCTTCCGTGCCTTCTGGCATTGAAGGCGAGCTCCGTGCAGAACCGCTTGGATGTGACCGTCTTGCCGGTGCCAATGCTTCCCACAAGCAGGACATTCTGGCTGTAGCCCCCCTGTGCCACTGGATCGAACATGACCTCGAGCCTCCTCCACTGCTCCTCCCTGTGCAGCAGCTTTTCCGGAACGTAGTCGAACGACAGCTTGGATATATCCCTGAAGACTCCGCTAGGCATGTTGATGTCCGTTCAGGGCTATCATTTGCATCTCTTATTATCTTTGCAGTTGCCATCGACCTACTGCTTTCCCGCTCCCCCGGCTGCGCTGCCCTCCGCACTAATGCCCGGCTCCCTGCTGTGCTTTGCCATGACCAGTGAAATGTCGTTGGCCACGCTTGTAAGCACATCAAGCTCCACCGATGTGAAGGGTGGCGGGTTGTCCCTGTAAATCATCAGCACCCCCAGCAGCTCTCTTCTTACTATGAGGGGGACTCCCAGGACGCTTTCGAACTTCTCCATATTTGTGCCGCTGATGTGCACAGCCTTGTTGTCTATGGCGGCGTTTGCAATAAGCACAGGCATCTTGTTGGAAACAACGCTTCCGACAATCCCCTTCTTTGAGGACACCTCATAGCCGACGAGATGCTCCGTCTCCCTGTTCCTGTAGTGCTCCGCAGATATCTTGAGCTTCTCATTCTTCCTGTCATATTTCCAGAGAAGGCCGAGATCCGCACCGCACATGTCGACAAGTGTGGGAAGGACGCTGTCGAATATCTCGTAGTCCTTTTTCCCGTAAACAAGCGCGTCGATAATGGTGTGCACTATCTCTATGTGCTTCAGCTTCTGGTTGATTCCGCTCAGCAGCCTGGTCTTGTCCAGCGCTGTCGATGCTATCTTTGACAGCTTCCCCAGCTTCTCAATGTCATCTGCGCCGAATTTCGGGGCGGATGCTCCGTTGACTGCTGCAATCACTATGGCCTCTGTCTGGAAGCCCGCCTTCACAAGCAGCAGCTCGTTTGTTTCCAGGGTCCTCGACCATTCCTCCTCGAGGCTCGCCCTTTCAACTACCCTGGCAGAGTGCTGCAACTCGTCAAACTGCAGCCCTATGGAGCCGCTGTTGTAGACCACGTCGCCCTCCTCTATCTCCTGCGCCGTTGAATACATGATCCTCTTGACATTGTTGACATCCATT
This sequence comes from Thermoplasmata archaeon, assembly GCA_021806165.1. GTDB lineage: Archaea > Thermoplasmatota > Thermoplasmata > Sysuiplasmatales > Sysuiplasmataceae > JAJZXY01. The sequence goes on along the minus strand of JAJZXY010000003.1, from coordinate 30,128 downwards.
GCTATCAGCACGGCGGATGCGTGGAATAGGCTCTTCACCTCATTTCCGAGCATCGCAATCAGCTCCTCGAATGTCCTCGAGGAGTAGAGTTTCAGCTCTGCGGACTGAAGGCTGTCAAAGTCATCCACGAGCCTCCTCCTCTCTAACCTGGCATTTGACGCACGTATCGCATACGAGGCCATGTTGGAGAGCAGTTCAAGCGTCTTTAGATCCTCCCCTGTATACGCCCCGCCCTTTGTGTTGACCGCAATGAGAACGCCCCGGTGCTTCATGTCGATGCGCACCGGCACGCCTGTAATCCTCTTGAATTTCAGCCTGTGCAGCGCGTCCTCCATCATGTCCGGGTCGCTGCCGTAGTCATTGACAATCTCGGGTTCCAGCGTCCTAAGTATCCTGCCGCTTACACCGCTCCCGAGCCAGTCCAGAAGGTGCTCCTGCCCGACCTCGATGCCTGTTGTGCTCCCTGATATCAGCTGCTTCTTCTCGACATCCATTATGGCAAGCGCAGCTATGTCCGAACCGGTAAGATCCGAGGCAGCCTCGACTATGGAGGACACTATGCTGCTGTCCCCCTCCGCAAGACATATTCTTGAGATGACTTCCTCGACCTTCCTGTTCTTGCTCCTTTCCGTTGATGCCTCGTCTGCCCACTCCATTCCTGAAGCCCTCAGGTTTGTCATGGACATGACAGCTGAAAGTGTGTCCTCCCTTGTCCTCCTCAGGAAGTAGCCTTCCTGTGCGGGGCAGAAGACCGCACCTGTCATCTCCCCCCTCCTGGAGAGCACGGGCATCATGTAGAGCATGTCATCCTTTTCCCCTCCCGTCAGGTCGCCAAGTTCAACGCCTGCATTGTCGAATGAAACCTGATGCACATACCTTGCCAGCTCCTTCGAACCTGCAAGGATTGAAGACATCCTCTCCCTGGGTATTGAGAGGGACATTACTTCAGGGCTAATCAGCCTGTATGATTCCCCATCTATTATGAAACCGAAGGATGCACACTGCGTCATTGCAGAAAGGCCGTCCGCACAGCTGCCGATCAGCCTTTTCATTCCGTCTGCATTCTCTATCGCAGCTATCACATTCAGGAAGGTGGATGCTCCACTCCTCAGCCTCCTGATCTCCGAAATCTGCCTCCTGTTCTTTGCCTTCATGACAGACGATCTCACCAGTATCCCGAATGCAGGGCCGAACTGTTCCCAAAGGACCATTTCAGTCCTGATGTGCGGCCTTGCCCGCATTGTCACTGAAACGGCCCACCTCCTGTCCTCATCATCAGTGACCGGGAAGACAATCACACCCTCCGCCCTGTCGATAACTGTTTCGCTCCGGCTGATGCATCTCTGCATCAGTGCCTCAAGCTTCCTGTCGGAGCCTGCCTCCGCTGCAGCCGTTCCATGTCCGTCAGTCTTGAGCGACTCCTCTGACCTGACCCCGTAGCCGGATATGAAATGCCTGTCCCTAAGACTCTCCAGAACTGTCTCTATGATGAGCTGTGTCGACGCATCCACCACTTTGGATGCATCTGCCGCGGACCTGTCTGCCAGGCATATCACCTCCGCCCAGGCCCTGGATACAAGAGCCTGCTCTTCGGATACACCTAGTGCAATCCTGAGCGAAATGCGGACTGTCTCCTCGACCTGCGCGATATCCGCCCTGTCGGCCTCAAGTTCGTACAGCGCTACGATCCTGTCATCCTTCCTGCCATCGACAGGCACAAGCACCCTTGCCATCATGATATTCCGCTGCTCATCCCTTCTCAGCCTTGTGGACAGGATGCCTGTCTGCCTTGCCTGCGCTATGTCCTCCTTCCTTGCAGGCACCGCATCTCCCACCTCAAAGTCAGGCTGCACACCGTCACCGGCCCCGCAGTAAAGCTGAATAGATGCGAGGGAGCAGGATTCCTTCAGGACAGCCGCCATATCGCCGAGTCTGCTGCCGGCGTGGTGCATGGCAGCGAATCTTTCCAGGGAGGAAAGGAGGATGCCGTCTCCCGCAACAGTCCATTCGCCGTACAGGACTGTGTTCAGGAGGCGCGCCAATCCCCTGATCTCGTCGATCCCTGCAGTAGGCCGCCGCAGGGACAGCACGCTGGAATTCGTGGCTGGGCCGAGCGGCACCCAGCTCATCTCCCCGGAGCTGTAAGAAGCTATGTCCTCACCGTTCACAGCACCCTCCAACCAGTCGTTAAGCGGATGGTCGGATGTGATTTCAACAGATTCATGCGGCCTGTCAGCAGATGCGGTTGAGTGCGCAAGGAGGCGCAGTAACCGGCCTTCAGCGGAGTAGAGGCACGCCTCGCTTCCTCCGGAGGCCACCCTTGCCGCTTCCAGTGCACCGGCCACCCTTGCCGCTTCCGATCGCCCCTGCCTGATTGAAGACGGAACAAGACTATCTGACTGCCCTGAACGCAGTGTTCTCACACGTCCCGCAGTCATGCATCTCATTCTCCTGAAACGTCTTATATAAATTCCCCTTCAATTACCACCTTCGAAATCCTCGCCTGCATTGCCTACGTCGAAAAGCCACAAAGAGCGCATGCTTATTCCACTTCCACTGGAAAATGAGAAATAGTTTCCTACGTCTATCAAAGGAATGTGAAAGCGCTAATCCTCGGGTATGAGATAGCCTTCAGGGGACCGCACAGCCACGCTTCCATATCGGGCAGTTCAATGTCCGAGATGCTGTCTGTCCTTCGCGCAGAGGGGCTGGACCAGGGCGAGGGGCGCCTCTCCTACCTGTTTGCCAGGCATCTGGAGTCAAGGGAGAAGAGGATTTCTGAAAAGAGGCTCGAGACATCCCTCGATTCCCTGGTCGAGCTCGTCCTGGACGACCTCGAGATAGAATCACCACCGCTTGTCCCAAGGCTGGTGAGGGTGATGTCTGAGGATGTGATGTCAAGATTCTCAGTCAGCGAGGGGAGCATGGAATTCATGGCGGAACTCAGGGAATCGGGAGTCAGGATAGGCCTGGTCTGCAATGCACCTATGGGCATACCGCCGCAGTACATCAGGGAGAGGCTCGAGGCAGCGGGACTGACGGAATACCTGGATGACGTGCAATTCTCATCCGAGAACGGCATCGTTAGGCCCCATGCCCGCCCTTACCGCTACGCCATAAGCAACATGAATGTCAATCCGGCGGACACTTCGGTTCTCACAGGCCTGCCCGAGGAGACGCCCATCCTGCAGAGGCTCGGATTCGGGGGCGTGTTCATACCCGAACACCTCTCCCCGCGCGGCATGCCCGACGCAGTGCCAATCCGGGCACTTTCAGAGCTGTCGAGATACCTCTGACTATTCCCACTCTATGGTTCCGGGCGGCTTGTTTGTTATGTCATACACCACTCTGGTTACAGACCGCCCCAGCGTGTTTGTTATCCTGGTCGATATGTTTTCAAGGACTTCTGGAGGGAGATGAGAGAATCTTGCTGTCATGGCATCCCTTGACATCACCGCCCTGACCACTATTGTCCTGCCGTAAGCCCTGACATCGCCCTGCACACCGACGCTCCTTACAGGGATGAGCACCGAAAAGTACTGCCAGGGGAGCGCCTCTATCTTCCCCTCCGCATGTGCCTTCTCAATCTCCTCCTCAACAATTGCACACGCCTCCCTCTCTATCCCGACATCTTCCCTGCTGACGCTCCCAAGAACCCTTACCGCCAGTCCGGGGCCCGGAAAGGGCTGCCTCTCCGAGACAGCTATGTTCAGGTATCTTGCGACCAGTCTTACCTCATCCTTGTAGAGATCCCTCAGCGGCTCCACCAGTTTGAGCTTCATCTCCCTAGGAAGGCCCGCCACATTGTGGTGGGACTTTATCCTGTCCCTGAGTGAACCGCCGCTCTCAATCCAGTCGGGTGCGATGGTGCCCTGGACAAGATATTCCGCATCAAACTCCCCTGCCTCCTTTTCAAAGAGTTCGATGAACTTGCGCCCTATAATCACCCTCTTCCTTTCAGCATCGCTCTCTCCTTCAAGCGCATCAAAGAACTCGTCGGAGGCACGCACAATCCTGTGGTTCAGGCCCAGGCCGCTGAACATCGATGAGAGCCTCTCCGTTTCCCCCTTGCGCATGAACCCGGTATCCACATACACGGCGAGCAGCCGTTCCCCGATTGCCCTGTTGACTATCACTGCGGCGACGGTGCTGTCAACTCCTCCCGAAAGTGCAACAATGGCCCTTCCCTGGACTGAGGACGATACAGACCTTACCTGTTCTTCAACAAACCTGCCCGGATCCATCTGGCACCACTGACAGATGACTTCAACATGAGGAGCGACAAATAGCTGTCGATGAACTCCCCGGCCTCAGGTCTTCATTATTGCAAGAAGGAAGACAAGTACTGCAATAACTGCTCCTATGATGGCCGCGACAATGCTGAGGAAAGCCCCCCAGATGACGTCCGCGAGACCAGGTGTTGTGTAGCTGTAGTAGTTGGCGACAAACAGCCAGACTATTGCAACTATGATTCCCACCACGAGGAGGACAGCACCCACAGCCCTGCTCTTTCCTGTGCCGAAATAGGAGGTGAATGCACCTGCGAGTATCATGAATATGCTGAACGTGAGCAGAAGTATGGTTACGAAATTGCCAGCATTCTCGGTCGGAATTGAGTTGGCTGCGGAAAGAATCGTTGTCGCTTCTAGCATCATTTACTTCCAAACTCCCTGAACTCAATCAATACTTAAAACTTTATTCCGGTCAGCGTCTTCGTGTCTATCACACCGGGTATTGCCCTCACCCTGTCAACAACGACCTGGCCGAGGAGATTGAAATCCTCCGCCTCGATCTTTGCAATCAGGTCATATTCTCCAAACAGGGGGTGCAGTTCCACAATCTCCTTGACCTTGAGCAGTTCGTTGTAAACCTCATGTTCCTTAGCGGGAGCGGTGCTTATCAGGACAAACCCGACTGCCATCAACTTCGCCTCAATTCGTGTAACCGCTGTTATGTTCTTAATTATATCGCTGTTGCGGTCCGGCCCATGATGCGGTGAGCAGTATCTCAAAACGAAAATAGATCAATGTGCATCTATCAACCGAATGCAGTGGTTATCAGGCACCCGCGGGGAAGGCGATACGGGCGGCATGAACAGGGGAGGGCCGGAGCTGTGAGGAGTCAGACAGGAAAGGCGGTAACGGGTGTGCGCCATTCCCCCTTCGATGCCCTCCCTCTTGTGCAGGCCGGCAGCATTTCCGGGGGGTTGTCAGACAGCTGCAATCTCATGATATGGGGTGACAATCTCCATGCAATGCGCTCCCTTCCCGCAGGCTCGGTGGACCTGATTTACGCCGACCCGCCATTCTTCACCAACAGGGAGTTTCCGCACCTGTACGACGGCACGCAGAATCCAATGTTCAGCGATGTGTGGAGCGAGGGCATGGACGGATACCTTTCCTGGCTTGAACCCAGGATTGTGGAGATGCGGCGCCTCCTCAGCATGCGTGGCAGCATCTATGTCCATCTGGACTGGCATGCATCGCATTATGTCAAGACGATGATGGACAGGATATTCGGCTATGGCAATTTCCTCAATGAGATCATATGGCATTACAGGGATCCAGCAGGAACCGTGAGGGACAGATTCAAGAAGAAGCACGATACAATCCTGTTCTACGCAAGGCATGCCGGGAAGCACATATTCAACATTGACGAGGTGAGGATGGAATACAGTCCCGGAACTATCGAGCAGGGGAGAAGGGGAACCATATCCTTCGGCAGGCCGACGAGGCTCAACTCGCGGGGCAAGGCTCCCGAGGACGTGTGGGATATACCGATCATCAACAGCCAGGCCAGGGAGAGGACAGGCTATCCGACCCAGAAGCCGCTGAGATTGCTCCAGACTGTTGTCAGGGCTTCGTCTACGGCGGACAGCACGGTGGCTGATTTCTTCGGAGGAAGCGGCACAACAGCCATCGCAGCACAGGCGCTCGGCAGGAGGTGGATATCAGCCGACATAAGCGAGGTGGCTGTCAGGACGGCGCTCGAAAGGCTTGGCAGCACAGCGGAGGCATATGGGAGTAGGAGGGTGATGAAGCTCATGTGCGGCATCATACCGCTTGACGGCGGCGACCTTCCGGCCGAGGAAACAGTACGCTCCTGTCTCGGCCTGCCTCCCGGCGGCAGGCGCGGGCTCAGCGCTTCAGGTACCATGCTGCGGCTGGACCTGACGGCTGACTGGATCGGGAGGGACGGAGCGTCTCGCAGTTGCCCTCCGGGCGGAACATCCCTGACAATGGATTTGGCGGGAGAAGCGGCCCTGCCCCCGCTCGAGGGGGGAGGGGCTGCTTTCGTAGTCAGGGGAAGCAAGGCAGTGTCGCCGTACGGGCGCAGGGGGAAAAGGTGCATGGTCCCGGACATTCCCCCCGGCATCGAGGTATCGGTCATACCAACGGAGGCCGCTCCGTCCGTTTCCGTCAGGCTTGTGGGCGCAGGCGACGCTGCTGTGTCGGGCGAAGCTGGAATATGGTCGGAAGGGGGAGCGGCTCCGCTGTGCTCACGCTCCTTCGGCGGGGAGCGTCTGCTGCAGCTCATCCCCGGTCTTCCTGAGGGTGCCCGGTGCGAGGTGCGCGTGCTTCTGAGGACGGCAGGCGGCAGCCTTGCGTCAGTAAGGGAGGGGATTGTCCTCTGAAAGTTGCGCCCCGGGGCCATTTCCGGAGGGACATCAGCTGAAGCTGCTCCTCCACCGCTCCTCGAGCCTGCCGAAATCTGCAAGTGAGCCGACGCCTCCCTCACCCTCAATTGCTATCGAAGCCATCGCGTTGCCGAATTCCACGCACCTGATCATCCCGTGTCCGCGCTGCATTGCGGCGTAGTATCCAGCCCTGAAAGCATCACCGGCACCGATGGTGTCCGCATAGCGCTTCACTCTGCACGGCGGGACGAGTGTCCTGCCGTCGGCTGTTATAACCTCCGTGCCCTTTGCGCCGAGCGTTTTTACAATGGTGCCGCAGTGAGCAGCCAGCCTCCTTTCGGAAGTGCTGCCAGAAAGCCTGAGCGCCATTTTCATCTCGACCTCATTTGTGAAGAAGAGGTTCGCCCCGTCCAGGAGCTTCCTGAAGTTGCCCGGTGTGTACCTGTAGCTTATCTCCTGCCCGGGGTCGAATGCATAATCCCTTCCCCCAACAGCCCTGATGTACCTTTCCGGGTCGCCTGTGGCCACATGGATGGTGCTGCTGCCTGAAATCGCCGATTCCCAGAGGGGCAGCTCCACCGGGCTTGCCATCGCCCCCTGCTCGATTATGTATGTCTGCTCCCCGTCAGGTGTGTTGAAAATATGACATCTTGGCGTCCTCTCCCCCTCCACAACGATGACGTCGTGGCAGTCCAGGCCCGATTCAAGGAGCATCTCTCTGAAACTGCTTCCAAAATCCTCTCCCACATAGCACCCTATTGCAGTCCTTACGCCCAGGGAAGCTGAGTGGAGTGCTATGTTGCCCGCAGTCCCGCCGAACATCTCCCTTACGGTGCCTGTGTTTACCGACTGCCCTTTTACTGGGAACTTCTGCAGCTCGTACACAACATCGATGTTGACATGCCCCAGCACTGCCAGGAAGTTGTTCTTCCTGCGACCAGGGGCCAGCCTCTTCCATCCCTTTTTCATGTTCCCATGTTCCATGAAGCGAGGTATGCCTTCTGCGCTTCAGTGAGCTCATCTATGGATGCCCCGAGCGTCCTGAGCTTCATCCTCGCAATCTCCGTGTCCATCCTCCTGGGGAGCAGATGGACACCGGGCTTGAGCTTCGCACCCTCCGTTGCGAGGTAGTCGGCTGCCAGCGCCTGTGTGGCGAAACTCATGTCCATGATTTCCGCCGGATGCCCCTGGCCGGCGGCAAGGTTTACCAGTCTGCCGTCTGAAAGGAGGTATATCCTCTTCCCGTCCGGGAACCTGAATTCCTCGACATGCTCCCTGACCCTGGTCACGCTGCACCTGCTCCTCAGCCCCTCCACATCGATCTCAAGATTGAAGTGGCCTGCATTGGCCATGACGCAGCCGTCCTTCGCCGCGTGCGCCGTCTCCCAGGTCACTATGTCCCTGTCCCCGGTTGCCGTAATGACGAAGTCTGCGCTCCTGATGGCATCCTCCATCCTGCTTACTGTGAAACCTTCCATGATTGCCTCTATGGCCTTGACAGGATCGACCTCCGTCACAGTCACAATTCCACCCATTCCCCTTGCCCTGCTCGCAATGCCGCGGCCGCACCAGCCGTATCCCGCCACAACAATCCTCTTGCCTGCAAGAAGAAGGTTGGTTGCAGTCATTATGCCGTCAAGCGACGACTGCCCGGTGCCGTACCTGTTGTCGAAGAGGTATTTCATGTATGAGTCGTTGACAGCTATCACTGGAAATTCCAGTTTGCCGTCCTTTTCCATGGACCTGAGCCTTATCACCCCGGTGGTTGTTTCCTCGTTGCCGCCTATGACTTTCGAGAGCAGATCCCTCCTCTCCATGTGCAGCAGGGCTATGAGGTCTGCCCCGTCGTCGATGACTATGTCTGGCCCCACATCAAGGACGCTTCCCAGGTTTGCATAATATTCCTCATCGCTCTGCCCCTTGCGCGCAAAGGTGGGGAGCTCGTAGACAGAATTCAGTGCCTCGCTTACTGAATCATCCGTGGACAGGGGGTTGCAGCTTGCAAGCCTGACCTCCGCCCCGGCCTCCCTCAGTGTGAGAGCGAGACAGGCAGTCTTCGCCTCGACATGAAGAGCCATGCCGATCTTCTTCCCCTTCAACCCGCCGCCTCTCTTCAGTTTGTGGGCGGCCAGACCCAGGACGGGCATGTGCGTCTTTGCCCACTCTATCCTCCTCCTTCCTCTTTCAGCAAGTTCCTTGTTCGTGGGATCACCCTGCAGCTTCCAATCCGCAATTGACTAACCCGGTGCGGGTAATAAAAGAATGCCTGAAGGCACAGCTCAGGAGATCTTCTGGAATATCTCTGTAATCTCCCTTTCGAGTATGGAAGTGAATTCCTTGGCGACGTCCTCCTTCATGTCGCCCGGAATGAGTTCAAGCCCCACCCTGGCTGCGATCTTGCCAAGCCTCATGAGCGCATATGTCTCCTTGATCCTGGCTTCCACAAGGTCCTCGACCGCAATCTTGATCTGCTCCTTAACCTTCGGATCCCTGTCTATCCTCGCATACACCTTCTTCTTTATCTCATCCTTCACTATGTCCTGCATAGCCTGGATGAACAGGCCCTCGGTGTCTATCAGCTTGCCTGACTCCCTGCTGATCTTCGAGATGATGTCTTCGGGCAAGGTACCACTACGCCGTCTAATGGTCATATGGTGTACTTCAGCCTTCGCCTCGCAATGCCGCCGAAGCAGCTGACAGAAGGTTAATTAAGAGTATCCATGATGCAAACAAGGCAATGGGCGAAGATGATTTCTCCGGCCTGATGATTTATGTCATTGACAACGGCGGCCAGTGGACGCACCGCGAGTACCGCGTCCTGAGGGATCTGGGGGCAAAGGTTTCAATTGTTCCCAACGACACCCCCCTTTCCTCGCTGTCTGATGCGGACGGCCTTGTTTTGAGCGGCGGCTCACCCAGCGTAGGTCTCGAGCCGGAAAAGATGGGCCTCTCCTCCGAATACCTGGACAGCATCGACCGCCCCTTCCTGGGAATTTGCGTGGGCCATCATTTCATTGCACATCACTTCGGAGGGCTTACTGGAAAGGGGGCAAGCTCAGAGTTCGGGAAGGCGGAGCTTGAGGTATCCTCCACCGAAGGGATACTAGAAGGGCTGCCCGTCCGCTTCCGCGTCTGGGAGTCGCACAATGACGAAGTCAGGGAGACGCCGCCTGGTTTCAGGGTCCTTGCCAGGACAGCGGACTGTCCCGTGGAGGCCATGATGTCAGAGAGCAGGCCCATCTACAGCCTCCAGTTTCACCCTGAGGTGGATGAGACTGAGTACGGCGTGGAGATATTCAGGAACTTCCTGAGGAAGGTGGCCGAATGGAAGTCAGGAAGGAGATAAGGTCCGCCATAGCAGCGGCGCTCGCGTCCCGCAGGAAGGACGAGACATTTGAAAGGGGGCTAGGCAAAGTCATACGGAGGCGCAAACTCCCCTTCTCCGATTACGTTGCAGCAATGGGCCTGGTCAGGGAGATGGCCTACAGCGAGGGGATATCGCTGGACGAGGCCGCATCAAGGCTTGTCTCAGAAGTTCCAGAGGATGAAGGCGAGGATTAGAAGCACCGAAAGCACAATCCCCGCGACCACCATCCATGCTGTAACCTTCCTGCCGCTTCCAAAAACTATGGGCACCGGTCCTATGAAAATCACACCACCGAAGCTCCGCCTCCCGGTACCCGCCACGCCCCCTTCGCCGCCCTCCGCGCCCCGATACCCTCCCAGCGGCTGAACGGGCCCGGAGAGTGCCAGGATGACGAATGCGGTGACAATGAGCGCAGCTGCAGCCAGGCCCTGAAACCCGCTGCCGTAAACCAACGGTATCACAAATATGAATGCAACATGCAGTCCTCCCGACACAACACCCTGTACAAGGAAGGCTGCGGCAGCGGCAAAGAGGGCTGCAGACAGGCCCCTGGTCACGGCTGCCCTTCTGCTCATGCCCGCCGCCTCCCTCCACTGCACCCCGACTCCGGGTGCCACGGGCATTCCGGGAGCGGGAAGGTGCAGGCAAGCCTTTCAGCCACGAAGCACCCCCTCGATCCTTTCCATTATCCTTCTCCAGTGTGTGCCCTTCCAGTACAACTTGCCGCATCCTGAGCACTTCCGGAAGATCTCATTCCTCTCGAGCACACCTTCAGGCACGAGGCCGGCCGCTCCTCCCTTCCCCTCCACCACAAGGAGTCCGTTGCACACGCTGCATCGCATCTCACCCTCCCTGAACCGCAGCCGGAAGAAGGACGCAACATCTGCAAGCTGCTCCCCTATCCCGGTACCGGCGACGTAGTATGAGTCTGCACCCTTCCTCCTTGTCAGCTCCCTGTCCCTGGTGAGAATGACCCTCTCTTGCTCCTTTGAGAGGGCGACAATCTCGTCGTCCCCGCCTTCCATGATGTAGACTGTGTCATAGCCCATCATGCGCAGCCACCGGGCCAGACTTCCAAGCATGTTGTCCGCAATGAACCTCCTTTCCCCTCCTGATTCCCGTTCAACGTTCCCCATCGGCCCGCCACTTTCCCCCCTTCACGTATTCGGCGAGCACCCCCATTCCAAAGGCCCTCACCGAAACAAGCCTGAAAGGCGCGAAACCCGACTCCGCATCCATGCCTGTGCCGTCGGCAACTGTCGGCGCCCCCCGTCCTCCAACGATCAGCGGAGCGGTGTAGATGAACATCCTGTCTATCAGACCGAGCCGCGCAAACTCGAAAATGATCTCCCCTCCTCCCTCGACAAGCAAGCTGTCTATCCCCTCCTCCTTGAGTTTCGAGAGTGCAACAGGTATGTCGACCCTGCCCCTGCCGCACCTGAGCATCGCAGCCCCCTGCACGCTCCTGCTGCACGACTCCTCCGTGACAATGTACACCTTCCCTCCCCCGTCCAGGATGCGAGCATCAGCAGGAGTCCGACCCTTCGAATCGAAGACTACCTTTGCAGGATGGGCCCCATCGGACCCCCGCCCGTAGACTGCAAGCGAAGGGTTGTCCGACAGAACTGTGTTGATGCCCACCGCCACAGCATCACAGGAACTGCGCAGCTCACCAACCCTTGTCCTGTCACTCTCATCGGAGAGGCCAAGTCTGGTCCTTCGGCTGGTGGAGATCTTGCCGTCTATTGATGCGGCGCAGTTGACAGTTATGTGTGGCCTTTCCAAGCGAACACCGTACGTGTAAAGGAGGGGGTATGGATTTAACCGTTGACACTGCAGCCGCATTCCTGCCGTCCTCACCCATGGTTTCCCGGGCGCTGAAACTGTCAGACGATTGTCTGCTTTCTAGACAACGCTTAAGTAAGATTAGCAGCATTAGTGGGAGCGGGATGCACTTGCTGTTTCAACCTGTTACACTACCGCTAGGTCGCACTGCTCGACAGGTGCGGATCAGGGGCTGTTGCCCTTGATTTCCGATACTACCCTCTTCTTCCAGTTTGGCATAATCATGCTGCTCGCATTCATAGGCGCCGGGCTGGCCGCGAAACTGGGGCAGTCCGTAATCCTCGGCTACATAGCTGTAGGCGCGCTCATTGGCCCTTACATCAGCATCACGCTGTTCGGCCACACATACAGCGGCCTTATCCAGAACACTGAAATGCTGGGGTACTTCGCTAGGATGGGACTCATTCTCCTCCTGTTCTTCGTGGGGCTCGAGTTCTCGATAAGCAAGCTCAAGAAGACAAGGACGGCGGCCACCATACTGGCCGTGTTCAATTTCGGTGTGGATATGTTCCTCGGCATTCTGCTTGGCGTCCTTATGAAGTGGCCCATCGAGGACTCCTTCTTCCTTGCTGCAATAATAGGCACGGGCTCGTCAGCCGTCGCCGCCAAGACTCTGATGGAAATAGGCAAGCTGACTGCGCCTGAGACCGATTTCATAATTGGCATGAGCGTTGTCGAGGACTTCATCGCGATGCTCCTCCTGACTGTTGCCGGGGGGCTGACAATGAGTTCGGGGTCTGCCCCGTCCAACCTCTGGATGCTGGTGTCCGGCATAGGCATCTTCTACCTCTTCTTCATCCTGCTCGCGATATTCGTCATACCCAAGGTGGTCAAGCACCTTGATGTCATCAAGAGCGATGAAATGTTCATACTGTTCGCCCTCGGCATAGTGTTCATTTCGGCCGCGCTCGCCGACGCACTCTATGTGCAGTCGCTCATAGGCGCCTTCTTCATAGGCATGGTCTTCGCGGAGACCAGAATGACCGAGAGGCTCAAGACCAAGCTCATGTCGATGAGGGATGCATTTGTTGCGATATTCTTTGTCTACTTCGGCATGATGATCAATCCATCCGTCATAGTGATGGTTCTCCCTCTCATAGCGGCAGCAGTCCCCCTGATGCTCATATCGGACCTGATTGTCACCACCAGCGTCGCAATGCTCATAGGATTCCCCTCCCGCCACGCCTTCTTTGTCGGCAGCACGTCTGCTTTCAGGGGTGCGGAGTCCATGCTGTTTGCGAGCGTGGGTGGAAGCTCCCTGGGAATATCATACGCAGAGCAGCTGTATGCGATTGCCGGACCCTTCTCCCTCATCATGGACCTTGTTGCGCTGCCGGTGCTCAAGAACTCCTCAAGGCTTGTGATCAAGCTGTCCAAGTTCGTGCCCAGGTACGTCAGGTTCAGCGCGCTGCTTATTTCAAGGACATTCTCAAAGCTCGTCATGCCTCAGACACTGAAGCTCTATGGTGACGCCAGGCGCTCAACGCTTCCACTGTGGTCATTCATAATCTCCTGCGCAGTGGCCATATTCCTGGAATTCCCGTTCAAGATGGTCCCGATTGCCGCAGCCCTGGTCTCCGCATACATGGCTGTGCTCGTCCTGAGGAAGGACCTTAATGCATCCATCAACCTGATCAACTATGCAAACATAGGCGTCCCCAACAGCAAGGGTGTTCCCGAAATACTGGATCTTGTGATAAGACTGGTATCCGGGCTGATGGTCACAGCCGTGGCAGTCATCGCCATCTCAGGCATCTACATCCCGGCCGCACTGATACCGATAGCCCTCTATGTGCTGTTCATGCTTCACTCGATGAAGGCCAACTACAACGCGCTGGGCCGTTACTCTTCATACGCACGGACATACCCTGCAGCCTCTCCAGGGGCGGAGGGCGCATATGTGCGAAGGCAGCAGAGCGATGCCCCCACGATACCATTCCACACTACATTCTCGGAGAGGGGCGTCCAGGCCCGGAGGGGCCAGCAGGCAGCCGGGAGGCCAGCAGGCAACGTGGCATTCATCAGGGCGAAGCCGAAAGGGCAGAAGGCGAAGGAATTCCATGACGGCATATATCCGCCGCAGCTGAAGTAGCCGGGGGCATCAGGTGACTGCGTACACGGACCTGTCCTCTCCGTCCCTGCTGCCGCTCTCCGGGCTGTTCTGGCGAAGCCAGTCAACGAGCCCGGCCAGCAGGGTCCTGAGCTGGAGCCCCTTGTCTGTCAGGCTGTACTCCACCCTGGGCGGCGTTTCAGGATAGACGCGCCTTGATATTATGCCCGCCTTCTCCAGCTCGCCGAGCCTGTCCGAAAGGCAGGCGGCGCTTATCCCGTCAATCATTCTCTTCAGTTCGTTGAATCTCACCGGCCGCCCGAGTCCCATTGAATGGATTACCGGCATTGTCCATTTCTTGCTGATCTGGTTGAAGAACCTGGAGGCGTGCGTGCATTCCTTGATTGTGTCACTGTCGACAGTTCCCGCGCTGCTCAAGTTAAATCACTTTACCTGGTATGATTTTTAAATCTGGTATATTAAGCATGCACTGCCATGCACAGCATGGCTGTCCGGCTCACTGCCCGGAGCCGCCGGCGAATCTCATCACTCCGCCGCTGGACCCCATTCTCCGCAGCGCCTCCTCAATCCTTTCCTTCGGGGCTGTAACAGCAAATCTGACATACCTCCTGCCTGCGCTCCCGAATGCCATCCCCGGCGTTGCCACGATGCCAACTTCTATCATGGCCCGGACCATTTCACTCCCATCGCCAGCAACCGGAAGCCAGAGGTAGAATGTGCCTCCGGGCATGGCTGCCTCGAATCCGAGCCTGCGCAGACCGTCCACAAGACATCCCATCCTGGCCTCCAGCTCAGCTGCATTCTCCTCGAGCTCCACCGGCCTCCCTGCACCGCTGTACCTTCCCAGCGCAGCCGCTCCCGCAGCCTGTATGAATTTGGGTATGCCGGAGTCAATCTGCGACTTCACCTTCTTCAGTCCTGCGATTAACTTCTCATCGCCCACTGCAAAGCCTGCCCTGAAGCCTGTCATGTTGAACGTCTTGCTGAGCGAATGGAATTCCACCACTCCTTCAATGGAGTGCTTCGTCTGGAGCACGGAGGGGGGGCGACTGTCACCGAAATACTGCTCGGAATAGGCGTTGTCATAGCAGAGGATGCTTCCCCCGTCATGCGCAGCCTCCACAAACCTGTCAATGTCATCCCTGCCTGCAAAGGCAGCCGTCGGATTGTTGGGGTAGTTGAGGTAGACAGCCGCCAGATTCTCAGGGAAGGGGTATTCGGGAAGGAAGCTGTCATTCATCCTGAGCGCAACAGGCAGCCCGTCCGAAAGGAGGGCAGCGCCCTGAGAGTATACAGGATAGCCGGGGTCCGGCACGCCGACCCTGTCTCCCCTGTCGACAAAGGCCCTGGCAATGTTGGCAAGCCCCTCCTTCGATCCTATCAGTGCGCACACTTCCCTGTCAGGGTCCACTCTGACGCCGAACCTCTTCCCGTACCACTCCGCAACCGCCTCCCTGTAGAAGCGCTCTCCCTGGCTTGACGAGTACTGATGGAATGACTCCCTGCCAAGCGCTTCCACCAGCGCATCTGTGACGAATTGCGGGGGGCCCAGGTCGGGGTCGCCTATGCCTAGTGATATGACATCAACGCCCTCCCTCCGCTTCTCATCCTCCAGCCTCTCCAGGTCCGAGAACACGTATGGCGGCAGCCTTCCTATCCTCTCAGCCGTCTTCATTGCGCATCACGCATCAGTTCGGGCGGGACTATCTGTCTCCTTAAGAAGTCGGTCATTGTCTCCCTCTCCCTGGTCAGCTGCAGCCTTCCCCCTGCTATGAATGCCTCGGCCGGCATCACCCTTGTATTGTAGTTGCTGGCCATTGAATAGCCGTATGCACCGCAGTTCATGAATGCAAGCAGGTCGCCCTCGTCCAGGTCGGGCAGGTGCCTGTCCCTGCCCATGATGTCAGAGTTTTCGCATATCTGCCCTGTTACATTCGCTCCCAGCGTCCTGTCATCCCCGAGCCTCTGTGCAGGCACTATCTCGTGGTAGGCACCGTACAGCGCCGGTCTGAGGAGTGTATTCATGCCGGCGTCGCAGCCCACGAATGTCTTCTGCGCCCTCTTCACATGCGTCACCCTTGCCAGCAGTATTCCGGCGTCACAGACCAGGTATCTGCCAGGCTCAATGAACAGCGTAGGGTCGCCCAGCGCGCCGCCTGTCTTCTCCTCATAACTGTCCACAACCGCGGAAGCCACCTCCTCTATCGGCAGCTCCCTCTCCTCCGGCTGGTAGGGGACGCCGAACCCTCCGCCTATGTCTATGAAGTCGAACGATATCTTCAGCTCGCTGGCAATGTTGGAGGCTATCTCCATCAGCCTCTCAGTGATGGCCGGGAAATACTCGGGGTCGAGGACGTTTGACCCTGACATCATGTGCAGGCCGAACCTGCCGATGCCCGAGTCCCGGGCAAACCTGTATGCCTTGAGAGCCTCCTCCTCCATCATGCCGAACTTGGCATCAGGGCCGGCAAAGACAAGCCCCTCGTATTTTCCCTGCCCCCTTCCAGGGTTAATCCTGAATGAGATGACCTCCGGTCTCCCGAACTTCAGCATCCTCGCCAGGAGGGGCCCGTCATCCAGATTGACGATTGCGCCGGATTCAAGGCCGTAGCGAAGCTCGGCATCGCTGTTGTAATTGCCCGAATAAAGCAGCCGGTCGTCGCGGAAGCCGGCCATCTTGGCAAGCATGATCTCAGCAGGGCAGGAGCAGTCCGCGCCCGAGCCCTCGGACCTGAGTATGTTGAGGGTGGTAAGATTGTTGTTGGCCTTCACGGCGAAATTCACCTTGAAGTTCCTTCTCCTGCTGCTGAAGGCCCTGTGTATGCGTCTGTAGTTCTCCCTCATCCTCTTCTCGGAATATAGGTAGAGCGGAGTGCCGAACCTTTCGGCAGCCTCCGCAACAGCCATCCCGTCGATGAAAAGCTCTCCGTCCCTGTCTTCCATGTAGTCATGCAGCATGTACATCGGCAGCACCATTTGCGTTCAGGATATTACGTCGGACAGCGTGTAGAGCCCGCCCCTGTCCCTGCGTGCATTCACCCAGGCGGCGGCCTTCAGGATGCCATCCACATATGCCTGACTTCCCGCTGTCGTATGCCTGAGTTCTATTTCTTCATTTTCCGCTTCCAGCAGTATCCTGTGCTCCGATCCGCCACCGCTGCCCGCCCGCACCGATGCGACCTCAATGTCCCTCTCACCCCTTGGACCCGGTGTCAGCTTGATGTCCATCCCGCCATATCTGGATGATATCATTCCGGCGAGGCTGCGCGCAGTGCCGCTGGGCGAGTCCCGCTTCCGTGCGTTGTGCCTCTCGACAATGGATATGTCGAAGCCTTCGGGCAGGGGGAAGATGCTGTCAACAATCTTCCTGATGACCGCCATTCCTATGGAGAAATTGCTTTCCAGCACGACCGGAATGCTCTTCGATGCCTCCTTCAGCGCTGCCAGCTGCTGCGCCGTATGGCCCGTGGTGGCAACAACCATGGGTGATGATGCCTCCACCGCCCTGGGCGTTATGCCTGCCGTCCCCTCCGGCGAGGAGCAGTCAATCACCACCCTGCTCTCAAGCACTCCCGCATCCACATCCGGGCCAAGAACGGTAATATTCCCGCCTCCGCTTGCCAGCACACTGCCTTCACCCTCCCTTCCCGCAATGCCTGCCGCCACGGTGAACGGCGAGGAGGCGCCCCGCGCCACTGCCCCTCCGAGCCTCCCTGTGATGCCGACAATCACCAGTTCAATCTGCTGCATAGCAGAGGCCCCTGTGAAGCTCCCTGTCCGCGAGCCTTGAAGCTATGTCCACACCGAACATCTCCTCAATCGGCTCCAACAGTTCGGGCGACTCCTCCAGCGTCTCCCTAGCAATTGAAATCAGCCTCTCCAGCGCTCCGGCGCTGAGTCTTCCAAGCGGCCTCCTGCATCCGCCGGAGGGCATGCCGAAGAGGCTCATGGCCGTCTTGACGGCCTGAGGATTTCGGAATCTCTGCACAGTCCTGCCGAACGGACCGTCCTCCTCCACCCTGATAGTCACCGCCTCGAACCATGGACTGAGCATGGAGCCCAGCTTCTCAGCCCTCTCCCTGTTTCCACCCGCCATGGCCCTGACCATTTCTGAAACATGCCTGGGGAATATGTTTGACATCACCGATATCACGCCGTTCGCTGCAATCGTGCTGTCAGCCATCATGCGCAGGGTGAGAGAGTCGTCGCCAGACATTATGGAGAAGCTGCTGCCGCAGAGCTTCCTTGTCAGCTTCATGTTATCCATGTTTCCGGTAGCCTCCTTTACAGAGTCCACATTTTGATGGTCCCTGTGGAGGATGGCAATGTCCTGGGGCAGGAGCTGCGTGCCTGTCCTGCCGGGTATGACATAGGGGACGAACCTCATTCCAGGGAGCGTTTCGGCAATCGGCTCGATATACTCCCTTCTGATCTCCATGGAGCTTGGCCCGTTGTAGTAAGGGTCCACAAGCAGTATTGAGTCATAGCCAAGTTCGGAGGCAAGTTTGCTTGACCGGAGTGCGTCATCGAAATTGTTCTTTCCGCAGCTCGCAACGGTGCCGACACCGCATCCGCATGCACCGATGAATTCCATCAGCAGGCGCTCATATTCCTCATGGCCAAGCGCCGGTGTCTCGCCCGTCGTCCCGGCAACCAGCAGGCCCCCGGCACCATTCTCCTTCTGGTAGCCTACCAGCCTTTCCAGCCCCTCCGGGTCGACCCTTCCGTCCTTTCCGAAAGGCGTAATCAGGGCAGTATATGTTCCAGTCAACATGCTATCGGTCCGGCTAAAGTGCCCGAGTATTTATTCATTGCTATTTCGATAGTCGCATTACGAAATTCGATGTAAGCTCCAATACGGTCCGACGGGGCGTGCATTTCAGAAGTACGGGATCAGAGTTATGCCTATCAGGACCGCGACAATTATGCTCGTCCTGACCATCAGACGCCGTGCAACAACCTTCTCATAATACCTTCTCGGACCGAGGTTCAGGACCATGACCGAAATCAGTGCTCCCGCCATCAGGCCGAGCACATTCTGCGCAACAATGATCGCGGGGTAGGCGGCCATTGCAGGTTTGACAACCAGCAGTATTCCAGCCACGGCGGCAGGCGGCACAAGCGCCACCGATATTGCCACCCCTGCAGCGATCTCAGGAATGCCCTTTGTCATTGCAAGCATGGATGCAAAGCCCAGCAGAAGGGCGATTGGCACATAGAGAGGGCTCAGCACCTCCCTGGAAGTAATCCGGGCGGTGAGCGTCAGCGGGATGAACAGTGAGGTGGCAAAGGTGAGCACCGCCACCATTGCGACTGAAAAGAGGAGCAGGACCACCAGGACAACAATGCTCCTTACCGCACTCTTCACCTTGCCGACACCAAGGCTGATCGCAAAACCGTAAACCGGGCCAAGCAGCGGTGAGAGCAGCATGGCGCCAACAACGATCTCAATGTTGTCCAGGAAGAGTCCTGAGAGGGCGATGAGCGCCGCCACCGTGGTCAGCGTCACCTTGCTCCATTCCAGGACAGCGTACTTGCGCGTGTCCTGCATGAGCTTCTCGACAGGCTCCACCTCCTTGCCTGCCTCCTTCTCCTCCTCCTTTTCAAGAGTCCTGGATATGACGAAATCAGGCGTTGTCACCTCGATGAGGTTTGTCTTGTCATACGAATTCATGGACATCCTGATTTCATCGATGGTCGCGCCAAGATCGGCATCCGGCAGGTAGATGGTGACGGTCCTCGACTCCTCATCCACGAAGTGCGCCGCATCCAACTTTGAGCAGCACTGCATAATCCTGTCGAAATCCTCGGCATTGCTGTGCACCACCACCTTCTTCAGGTCCCATCCCCCGCAAATGATGCAAGGCAGTCAGGGCAAATGCAGTCGTCAGCCATTGCGGCTATGGAGGCGCGCGCTTCTCCGGACAGCACAATCCCGGAGCACCAGCATTGGCCACGAAACGACAGGCCGCCGCATGTAAAAGAACGGCCGCAGATACCGCATTCAACAGTTCTCGTCACGGGAACGCATGCACCTTCCTGCCGTACACCGCCGCGGGTTCATCCATTTTTCCTGCCCCTTCTCCTGAACTCCACGAAGAACTCCAGCGCTCCCGGGTTGGACACCGAACCGGTGTTCACCACCGCCGCCGTTTCGCGCCCTGACAGAATTCTCTTAACAGGGACCTCCAGCTTCTTGCCGTTAAGCGTTCTGGGCACCTCACTTATTGCTATTATGTCGTCAGGAATGTGTCTGGGGGAGAGTTCCCTTCTTATCCTATCCCTTATCAGACCGACGAGCCTCTCATCCAGGACGTTTCCCGCGGAGGGCACTACAAATAGCGGCATGTAGTAGCCGCCCCCGCTCTCCTCCACCCCCACAACCAGGCTGTCTGCAATCTCAGGCATCGACTCCACGCACCTGTAGATCTCGCTGCTGCCTATCCTTACCCCGTGCCTCTTGAGCGTCGAGTCCGACCTGCCGTAAATGACCGCCCCTCCCCCGGGTGTTATCTTCACCCAGTCCCCGTGCCTCCAGATGCCCGGGAACATTGAGAAGTAGCTTTCCGTATAGCGCCTGTTGTCCCCATCATTCCAGAAGAACACGGGCATTGAGGGCAGTGGCTTTCTTATCACGAGCTCGCCCATCTCCCCCACCACCTCCCTACCATCCTCTGAGAAGGAGGCGACATCCGCACCCAGCGCCCTGCACTGCAGCTCTCCGGCCCTTACAGGCAGAAGGGGGCAGCCGCAGAGGAACGCAGTGCACAAATCAGTTCCCCCGCTGATGCCTGTCACCCACTCGTCCTTCCCAACGCTGCCGTACACCCATGCGAATCCCTCGGGTGACAGGGGGCTGCCTGTGTATGAGACGGACTTCAGGGCTGAAAGGTTGTATTTGCTTCCCGGCTCCAGACCGGCTTTCATGCACGCACTGATGAATGATGCGCTCGTCCCGAAGAGCGTCATGGAGGTGTCCTCGGCAAGCTTCCACAGCGCATCCAGTCCGGGATAGGAGGCGCTGCCGTCATAGAGTATGCTGGAGGCGCCCACGAGCATCGCGCTGACAAGGACATTCCACATCATCCAGCTCGTTGTCGTGTACCAGAAGAACCTGTCTCCCTCCTTCAGGTCGGCATGCAGGGAGAGCAGTTTGAGATGCTCCAGAAGTATCCCACCGTGGCTCTGGACTATAGCCTTCGGCAGTCCGGTGGTCCCGGAGGAGTAGAGAATCCAGAGGGGGTGGTCGAATGGAACGCGCTCGAAGGAGAGATCCGCTTCGTGCCCCATGCACTCGTCCCAGTCCAGCGCGCCCTCCACTCCGCTTTCCCCCGCAGAGCGCTTCACCATTATCAGCTGCCCTATCGGCTTCACCGCTGCCATGACATCCCTTACGGTGCCTGTCCTGTCGAACCATTTCCCTCCGTAATAGTAGCCATCAACGGCCACGAGCACCTTCGGTGCTATCTGCTCAAGACGGTCTATGACGCTCCTGCTCCCCAGATCAGGAGAGCAGCCAGACCATACCGCACCGATGCTCGCCGCCGCCAGAAAGGCCACCACAGCCTCCGCAGAGTTGGGCAGAAAGCCTGCAACCCTGTCCCCCCTGCCGACACCGGCCGACCTGAGGCATTGTGCCATCGATGCAGTCATCTTCCTCAGCCGGTGCCATGTGATTTCGGTGACAGGTCCCTCCTCTCCCCTGACGAGGAGCGCAGTTCCCCCCTCCCTGTCCCTGAAGAGGTTTTCGGCATAGTTCAGTCTCACCCCGCTGAACCAGCCCTTCGGCGGCATATCCATGGACTCCAGCGCCCTCACCGCGTTTCCGGTGAGGAGGACATCGAAGTATTCCATCACCGCCTTCCAGAACCCGTCAATGTTCTCCACAGACCATTTCCACAGTGTGCTGTAATCGTCAAAGGCCAGTCCCCTCGTGCGGTCGACCCAGTCCATGAACTTCCTCATGTTGGATTCGCGCATCATCTCCTGCCCTGGAGTCCACAGAAGGCTTCCCTCCGCCACCTTCCCCTTCCCCTCTTCCTTCATACGCACGAAAGAATGGGTGTGATTTAGTTAAGCTTTGCCGGTGCGCACGTCAGAGGATGGACTGAAGCAGTGCGTAGACGCCAAGCATGCCGCCAGCGACCACCAGCACTGACGCACCCCAGTAGAATGCCATCCTGCCCCGGGTGTAGGCACCCTCCTCCATTATCCTGCGGTTGGATACGCTCCTTCCAAGGAAGTAGAGGGACGGTATGACCACCATTGTGTAGATGACCATCAGGTCGAGCATGAGCATTATGTAATCAGTTATCAGCAGAACTGTGAGGAGTGCGGGTATGCTCTCGGCAAGGTAGACTGCCGCAAACGAGGACTGCGACTTCAGGTCGAGCCCCTCCAGTACCCCCCAGGCGGAACCGAGGGAGACTACAACAAGAGCGAGGAAGCCCGCAGCGACGAAACCAATGCCCATGAGAAGGGGTGCGGCAGAACCCAGGCCGGATATGGCGCTGGAAATGCCGCCAACTGAAATGAATCCGCCGGAGGACGATATCCTCGTCCCGTCTATCACGATTATGCTCATCAGCACCTCGGACACCAGCGCACCTGCAAGCGTCTCCCAACCGACTGCCGACATGCTGCCTCCGCCCACACCCTTCCTTGATGTTGCGCCCGACTGGAAATAGAGCATCCATGGCATTATCACGGCTCCTATGCTTGCGGCCATGAGGTAGGCAAAGCTGCCGTTGCCGTAGGGCTGCAGCGGTGTCAGCCCATTCAGGACGAGCCTGTTCACATCCACAGGGAAGAGGAATGCAGAGGCTGCTATTGCACCGAGCAGAACAAAGCTCACGGGTATCAGAAGTGCTTCCGCTTCCCTGTACTGCCTTCCCACCACCACTGCTGCATGAATGATGTAGACAACTGCCAGTCCGGGGATGACCGGGAGGCCGAGAAGCGTCAGCCCGATGGCTATTCCCGCGAATTCCGCCACATATTCAAGGAAGTCGGAAACTGCCATAGGCAGCGACGCCATGACTGCAGTTCCCCTCCCGTACTGCGACAGTATGGCCCTTCCGAGGCCGATGCCTCCGGCCGCTCCCAGGCGGCCGGCAGCGTCCTGTATCAGGAAGAGCGGGATGGTCAGGACCAGCATTATGAACACCATCCTGTATCCCCAGGACGAGCCTGACTGCAGTCCTGTGATTATGGATGCAACATCGACATCGGCAATCATCACCAGCCAGGCGGGGCCGAAAACGCGCAGAATGGCTGAGAGCTTCCCTGAAGGAATCGCGCTTCCCCCTATGCCCCTGCTGCCATTTGTGCGGACGTCAGCCTCATCCACGTTACCTGCCCTGCCGCCGCAGGCGGCTCATGCGGAACAGTCAGCAAGGCAGCATATATTCCTTGTCCCCTAGCGGGCTGCGGTCAGTGTCCGGGGTGTGGTTCGTCTTTCCGGCTTCAGCCGGCTCTCATCCCTGGCACAGGAAATCTCCTGTCGGGCCCGTGCCCCGGGAGCATTGGTTTTGGTGCGAGTGGCTCCGGGCCGGGCGTCGATGGGTCGCCCGGCATGTTCAATGGTTCGCCCACTGCGAAGGCGGGAGTCAATCAACCACCTCCCTGCCGCCGGGCACAGTTTCGACCACGGTGTAGCTGCCTCCCCTCAGGAGACCAAGGCTCAGCTTCTTCCCTGTCGAGCCGTCGGGAAGAAGACTTCCAGGCATGCGCACTTCTCCCGCGCTTCTTTCGCCAGCAGACAGTATTATGTCTCCGACCTTCAGGCCCGCCGCATCCGCAGGTCCGCCCTTCTCCACCGAGAGTATGACAAATCCGCTCCTTTCCCTGCCGTCGAATTCAATCTCCACCCTGTTCAGCAGCAGACCCAGATAGGGACGCTCCTCCCGCCTGCCAGACTCAATCCTGTCCACTGCCTTCCCGATCATCCCTGACGGTATTGCAATCCCCCTGGAGGCGATGCGTGCAACATTCATGCCGACCAGCTTGCCCGATGCGCTTACAAGGGGGCCGCCGGAGTAGCCAGGATTCACCCTGGCGTCTGTCACTATAGCATCGTCAACTGAGAAATTCCACCAGCCTCCAACCCGCTGACCTGTGCCTGCTATTATGCCGGATGTAACCCCCACGCCGCCTCCGTACGGGTTGGCAAGCGCAAGTACAAACTGGCCCACCCTGGGGGGAGAGTCGGCAGAAATTCCGATGGGTGTCAGGCTGCCTTCAACCTTCACAAGTGCAATATCCCTTCCCGCCTTCCTGCCGACGACACTTCCCGCCATCTCCCTGCCCCCTGCAATAATCTCCACCCTGCCGGATCCTGCCACCAGATGATTTGCCGTTACGACATGATTTTCATCCCATGCAATCCCGGTGCCAGCCCTTCCCATGCTGCCCACCGCCACCACGGAGCGACTGCATTCTGTCGTCACACTCTCTATCCCGTCAGAAATCGACTGAAGTATCAACGATGCCGAAACACTCATCTGCTCACTGCATACAGGATGGGGACCACTGTACTTGTTGACGGAGAATCGGTGTAACCAATCACATCAGTTCTCAAACGGGGCTGGCTGGCCCACCTCGGAATAGGGCGGCATGTGCCTCTCCCTTTCATAGAGCCTTGATATGTGGCCGACAAGCTGGTGCGACGCCGCTATGGCTTCAGAGAGCTCCTCCCCCTCCGCCCTTCCCTCAATCAGCAGCTCGTCACCGGAAAAGGTTGCATCAACCTGCGCACGGCCGCTTTCTGTAATCCATTTCATGGTCGTGCCTTCCGCACCTGCGGAATACCCGAGCCACCTCAGCGGGCCGAACCATCTGCCCATGAGCCAAGCCCTCACCCTGCCTTCCTGGTATGGCGGGAGGAGCGTCCTGAGCAGGACAACCCCTGCCCTCTGTGCACCCAGGTGCCTTGATACGGCAATATCCCTGCCCATCTCTGTGACTATGTAACCGTTACCAGTTTTCTGCAGGACCCCCTGATCCTCGAGCCTGGCAAGAATCCTGGAAAGTGTTTCGGAATGCGCCCCGAGCTTTCTCTTCAGCCCTTCAAATGTGAAACCGTGCAGACCCTCTTCCCCTATAACCCTGATTACGGAGGATTCCCTCTCCCCCGGACCCGCGACCGTTTCCGATACTCCTTCCTTGCTGCTCCCCTGCATCTGCCCGTTCCGTTCTCCAGCGTAAAGGGCTGCCTGCCTATATATCGTTGTGGAATCGCGTGAGCGCGTTCACCGGTCACTCATGGAAAGGCGTATCCATCAGGCTGAGCTCCTCCGACTCCTCCCTGCGGATCATCGAACTGACGCTGAAGAAAGGGATGGAGGTATAGACAGCGCCGGCAGTTGCTCCGACTGCACCCGCCACCAGCAGCACCTTCACCCCGCCCGCCGGAATCCATGAGATCAGGAATCCGAGGGACAGCGGAACAACATCCCCGAAATCCGAGAAGTCGAAAGGAAAGACGGCGAAGAACCAGGCGCTGAACAGAACAGCCAGCAGTATGCCCGAAACCTCCAGGGGTCTTGCCCGGTTTCTCCTCCCCTGCAAGGCCCTTGCGGCCGCGGCTACAAATCCGAATGAGATGGCGGCATAGAAGAGCGCAATCTCGAAAGGTCCGAATGCTGATATGAAGAATCCTGTGCCCCACAGCTGGTGGGCCAGAAAGAATGAAACTGCCAGTGCGGTGGCAACAATGGCCGCCCCCTCGCCTCTCCTCTCGGAATTCTTCATCCTGTCCCTGTAGTATGCCGTCCTCGTGACCCTCTGGAACCAGTCAGTGTAACCAGTCTGCTGCATAACATGCACTCCCTTCCCGACGTACATTTGCAAATCATTGTACGCCTTTCATAGGTGTGCCGTGCATACGTAACGGACGGAGCTGTCGTAGCACCTCGCCATCCCCGGCCCGCCGCCCTGCCGGCGCTGCCGCTCTGCGGGAAGGGTAGATAAAAGATGATGCGGTAGTGTTCCGCGATAATGATGAAATTCGGCATAATAAGTCTGGGCAACCATGCGCGGAACAGGGCGATGCCGGCCATAGTGGGCGCCGGGCATGTGATAAGCGATGTCCTGAGCAGAAATCCGGAAAAGGCGAGGGAGGCGGGGAGGAAGTATTCCGCCAGGGCCCATACGGACCTGGACAGTTTCCTGGCGTCGGATTTCGATGCTGCCTACATATCCTCCCCCAATTTCCTTCACTACGAACATGCAAAGAGGGCTCTTGAGGCAGGCAAGCACGTGCTGCTTGAAAAACAGATGACACTTGACAGCGGCGAGGCCGCCACCCTTGTAAGGCTCGCAGCCGAAAGGCGGTTGAAACTCGCAGTTGGCTTCCATCTCAGATTCCACCCTGCTGTCGCTGACATGAGGGAGCTGATACGGTCTGGGGAACTTGGCGACATCACATCCATAACAGGGATGTGGGCATACAATACACTGAACAGGCAGTACGACCAGGACAGCATCTGGTGGCAGGAGGATGCCAAGGCAGGCGGCGGTTCTGTAATGGGCACCGGAGTCCATGTGATAGATTCGCTCAACTTCGTCCTGGGAAAGCAGCCGGTCTCAGTGAGCGGCATCAGACTCCCTGAGGGCAGGAGGATTGAGCTTTTCGAACATATCACCATGAGGTACGGCGGAGTGGCCGGCATCGCGGTATCCTCCAGGTGCAACAGCGGCTCCTCCAACAGCATGACGGTCTACGGCTCTAATGGCACAGCGGAGGCAAGGGGACTTTTCTCCACTTCAGTCGACGCCTCCCTCTACAGGGACGGCAGGAAGGTTCGCGACTACAGCGGGGGCAACATGTATGAGGTGGAAATAGACGGGTTTGCAACCCTCGTGGAGGGAGGGGAGAGCAGCATAGCGCTCGGCTCGGACGGCGAGCTTGTGGTCAGGATTGTGAATGCGGCCGAGAAATCCGACCGCGAAGGAGTCATCGTTTCCATCTGAGCCCCCCACATCCATTCCGCCCTTCGCCTGCGTCCGGGGCAGCATGGCGTATGCCAGAAATGAGACCGACAACGATTATTAGGAGCTTGCCATTCAATCCCTTTGAAGTGCCTTGATCACTGTAGTAATACCTACAATCAATGAGGAGAAGTCGATAGGTCTGGTCATCGACAGGCTCAGGGCCGCGCTTGGCCCGGTCAAGGGTGATTATGAAATCCTCATTGTGGACACCAATTCGAGGGACAGGACTGCAGAGATTGCGGTGGAAAAGGGGTGCAGGGTCGTCAGGGAGCCGGAACGCGGGTACGGACGGGCCTACAAGACAGGTTTCACCAGCGCGCGTGGAGATACAATCATCACGCTTGACGCGGACGCCTCCTATCCCCCTGAGGCAATACCGCAGCTCCTACGCATCTTCCAGGATGAGCAGCTGGAGTTTCTAACGGCCAACAGGTTCGGCCAGCTGCGCCAGGGTGCTATGAGCAGGACACACAGGTTTGGAAACTGGATTCTCAACGCCGCCACGCGCCTCCTATTCGGTGTCAGGCTGCACGATTCACAGAGCGGAATGTGGATACTGAAGAAGGATGTGTTTGAAAGGCTCAATGTCAGGAGCAACGGCTTCCCGTTCTCCGAGGAAATCAAGATCAAGGCAGCGAAGGTCGTGCGGTTCAAGGAAATCCCGATTGAGTTCAGCCTCAGGCAGGGGGAGAAGAAGCTGAGGACATGGAAGGACGGCTGGAACAACCTGAAGTTCCTCCTTAAGCTGAGATTCACGCGCAACACTTGAATGCGGCCTGGAACTGCTGCCCATGTTCGCTTCAGCCGGAACAGATATCCATTCTCAGGGGCTATGGGCAAGGCATGGCAGCCAGTCCGGTTTCTTCTAAATCAGAATTGCTGACTCCGGCCCAGGCAAGGCGTATTTTCGCCTACAACGGGCGGCTTTTCGACAGGTACGCAAGGCGCAAAGGCTCGTTCGCTACGCTCACTCGCCCCCTATACCCCCGCTCAAAGACTCCATGACACATGTGTGAAAATATAATCGGGTGCAGCACAGGACGCACATCTTCCTTCTCGTGCTGTCATACAGGATTGCATCGGCACTGCACTGGAAGATGTCGCTGCCTGAGGAAGGGAACGCATGTGACTCGATGGATGAACTGCTGAGGAAGCTGTCGAGAGTGGAGAGGGTTGAAATATCAATCGGCAGGGAAAGCAAGGTGTGGTATCTCAACCTGATGCCCGACACAAGGAAGACGATAGCAAAAATCGGTTTACCAGGACTGTTTTCAGAAAATGTGAAAAGCAGAAGCTGCAACAGGTAAATAATAGATAAGCCGCACACCTTATATCTGTGGGTTCGAATTAATATATCGAAGTTTCTTAAATGCATACCTGTGGAAAAATGGGTGAAACAGTTGAATCAGGCGCGAATACTAATACATCCGTTCTGGGCAGCACATTTGAGCCTTCAGCCAAATCGTTGAAGTTAGCGCGATTTTCAGCGATCGTCTTCGGATGCCTCTGGCTGTATGACGGCTTTTTCAAGTTTTGGAATAACCTCTATATATACATGCCATCGGCAATACAAGGTGCAGGAGTCGGTCAACCTGCCTTCCTCGCAGGGTGGTTCAGTTTCTGGTATCAATTGATCGGTGCCAATCCGATGCTTTTCACCTGGGGCACCGGGATTCTTGAATTGTCACTGGGAGTCGCATTGATCGCAGGTTTTGCCAGAAAGATAGCATATGCCGGAGGCATATTGCTCGCCATCCTCATATGGGCAGTCCCGGAAGGGTTTGGAGGACCGTACGGCCCCGGTTCCCTCGTCACCGGAGCCGCGAATATCTACGCGCTCAGTTTTGTCGTACTCATAGCGATGAATGCAACCTTTGGCCCTGACATATGGACCCTGGACTCACTGATAGAGAAGAGATACGGCAGGTGGGGACTTGTTGCAGAGATCCGGATGTCTCGTGCCCGCGTTGCGCAGTTTTTCGCCAAACATCAGATGGGTCTGAGCAGGAGTGCTGGTATAATATTGGGGATTGTATTTGCTGTTGAGACATATCTTGCAATTGCCTTCAACACTCCGATCTCCCTACGCTCCACATTGGAAGGGGCATCTGCAGGTCAGCCTGCCTACCTGTCCGGCTGGTACAGTTTCTGGATTGCTCAGGTTACCGCTGTTCCATTGCTGTATTACGGTCTCATCGTTGCCGTCGAATTGCTTTTGGCGGTTTCACTAATATTGGGCATCGCAAGGAAAACTGCCTACATTGGGGGTATGATATATTCCCTCATGGAGTGGTCCACGCTGAAGGCTTTTGGCGGACCTATAAGTGCAGGCTACACCGACGCAGGACAAGTTATAATGGCGATAATCTTCCTCCTCTTTCTGGCACTCAATGCGGTTCATGGATCAGATCCGTACACACTTGACGCGCATATAGAGCGCAAATTTCCAGGGTGGAGGAGAATAGCCGAGATGTCGAAGTGAGATTCATATCTGCGCACTGCTGGTAACTGGAAACAATCGAATACGCTTCGCCAGTATACGTATTACTGAAAAAATTGGGGAGAAAGATGGCATTCGTCAGACAAGTATCTGAACGCGCTCATCCTATATTTCCTCGTATGGCACGGCCAACATTACTTTCCCCTTTGAAACTTCTTCGTTCAGTGACTTGTAGGCCCCAGGCCATCCTGATTAACTCTGACCTGGTCTCAAGACCCCTGCTTTTTATCATACTGTCAAGAATTTCAACCTCTGAATCGCTTATTCTTTCCGCTGTGGTTGCTATGGTGTCTTCATAGTCGTCTGACAGATAAATCATTCCGCCATACGTATAATTACAAAAATGCGGCCCTGCACAAAAAGTGTAATTCCAGTGTGTTCGTGAATTGATTTTATCGTGGACATCCCATCACTGCTTAGCACGAGCACGCGGCTCAAAACAGGGGATGGAATGCTTGAGAAGAGATAGTGCAAACAGTGTACGGAGACGTTGCTGAAGCAGGTGCAATGAAAGGAGGAGGGACTGGAGCAGATACAACGAATGGCAGTGCAGGGAGATTGTGCCTGCATGCACTGTGCTGAGAGGTCTTGTGGACAGTTCAGGGGTGCGGGTGCATGACTGGGAAAGGAGGAGCGGCAGGCCGGAAATAGCCAGGAGGGACATTGTGCCGTGCCTCCTGGTGAAGGCATACCTCAATGCAAGCTGCAGGAGGCT